>NZ_JCAXEV010000001.1:0-947155 GCF_059758495.1 Oceanobacillus sp. GQ8
ACACCTAAATATCCGGTTTCAAACCGAGGTCTGGTAGTAATAGCGGAGAGGTCACACCTGTTCTCATGCCGAACACAGAAGTTAAGTTCTCCAGCGCCGATGGTAGTTGGGGCTTTGCCCCTGCAAGAGTAGGACGCCGCCAGGCTAATGGAAAAAGGTTATGCATTTTGTATGCATAACCTTTTTTTGTATAGAAAAAATAAACGTGCCATTATGGCACGTTTATTTTCAACTCATTCCATACGGTCCGAGTTGCTCCGTATTCTCTCCATCCTGTATTTTGCTACTCCCACTCATCTGAGTAACCAATGGTACCATTTTTTCTATGGTTTGATTGAAGTTTTGGTTATTCTTCGTCATCGTATAATACGTTGCAGCTCCTACTCCGACGGAAGCTAATATGGGTAACCACATTCCATTTTTCTGCATGTCTAACCATCCTTTCCTAGAAACTGATTTTGTCAGACATGCTTAGGTTGAACGTAATACAGTAAGTCATACAAGGTAGCTAATACCAATAATATTAATCTGCAGCATTACTTCCCGCAAGTCTTCCTGTTACTAATGCTGAGGTAATATTATACCCACCAGTATAACCATGAATATCTAATATTTCTCCACAAAAGAATAATCCATTCATTAACTTAGATTGCATGGTATTAGGGATAATCTCTTTAATGGAGACACCACCTCCTGTAACAAATGCTTTTTCAAGGGGCAAGGATCCCTGTACATTAAATGTAAAGTTTTTCATATCGGCTATAATACCGCGTATTGCCTCATGAGAAATATTTGCTCCATTTTGTTCAGGCGAAATTCCGTTAGCTTGTAAAAGATAATCCAAAAAGCGTTCTGGCACTAATCCCTTTAAAATGGTCTTTATAGAACGTTTTGGATGCTCTTTCATTGCCTTTAACGTTTCATCTAATAAAACATGCTCTTTAATGGCAGGGATGGCGTCCAAGTGCATTGCCACCTGATCCCGACCCTTCATGAGTTCTTTTACAACAAATTGAGAACAGCGAAGAACAGCAGGTCCCGAAACACCAAAATGGGTAAAAAGCATGTCCATTTTGTGTGTTATAATTGGCTTGCCTTTTTTGTTTAGTACAGAGAGCGATATATCCCGCAGTGACAAGCCTTGCAAAGCTTTCTCTTGGATGAATCTTTCATTTGAAGTTAGAGCAACTTCTGTTGGATAAAGCTCTGTAATGGTATGTCCGGCTTTTTTAGCCCAGGCATAACCATCGCCCGTCGAGCCTGTATGAGGCACTGCTTTTCCTCCAACTGCAATTACAACAGAACTTGTTGGAAAAGTTTGTTTGTCTTTTAAGATAACTTGATGTGGTTCTTCATAAGAGAAATGCACTGCATCCACTTCAGTTTCTAATTTAATGTTTACCTTTAATTCATCTAGCTTATTTATTAGAGCATTTACAACCGTTTTTGCAGAATTGGAAACAGGAAACATTCGACCATGGTCTTCTTCCTTGAGTTCTACTCCTAGTTCTTCAAAAAAAGAGATAATATCATAATTATTAAAGACAGAAAATGCACTATATAAAAACCTACCGTTACCGGGGATGTGCTTAATGACTTCATCTTCTGGTAGACGATTTGTCACATTACAACGTCCTCCACCAGAAATTGCTAATTTTTTACCTAATTTATTTCCTTTTTCAATAAGCATGGTCTTGGCACCCTTTTCAGCAGCCGCTATCGCAGCCATTAAACCTGATGGACCTCCACCAATTACAATTACATCATATTTCAATTTCTTCATTCCTTTCCTATGTATCATACCACTGGAATAATGTGATCTCAACGTTCAAAGGAGCGTCTAAAAGGTATTTCAATTGATGCCTTCTTGAAATTCTTAGATGAATAAAAATTATCGTTATTAGAAACCTGTCTATTTATGATAAAATAGCAAATAGAATAGAAATTAGATGCAGGTGAAAAAATGTCGAATATAATCAGAGGCACCATGTTATTAACAGGTGCTTCCTTTTTATCAAAACTCCTTGGCATGCTTTATGTAATTCCATTTAATGCCTTGGTCGGAGAGACGGGAGGCGCGCTTTTTCAATTTGCGTACATTCCCTATAGCATATTTATTAGTATTTCAACAATTGGTGTCCCTTTAGCTGTTTCAAAGTTTGTGTCGAAGTATAATTCGGTTGGTGACTATGAAACAGGTATGAGGATGTTTAAAACAGGTATGACTATGATGGCGGTGACAGGACTGCTCTCGTTCTTGGCACTGTTTTTTAGTGCGGAATTACTTGCCGAACAAATGATTACCAGTAAGGATCCTGGTAGTATTTCCGTAGCAGATGTAACTTTTGTAATTCGTATGGTGAGTGTTGCGTTGATCGTAATACCTGCAATGAGTATAGTGAGAGGGTTCTTTCAGGGGAATAATTCTATGGGCCCAACTGCAGTCTCTCAGGTAGTTGAACAAATCGTTCGTATTGTCGTTTTGCTAGGTGGAGCGTTTGTAATTTTGAAGTTTTTAAATGGTTCCATTACAACAGCGGTCGGATTTGCCACATTTGCTGCCTTTATTGGGGCACTGGCTTCATGTGTCGTGTTGTACATTTACTGGCGTAAGCGAAAGCCATATCTTACAAAGCAAATGCAACAGCAACAATATACGTACGATATACCAACAAAGAATTTAATAGCTGAGTTGTTTCGTTATGCAGGTCCGTTTGTTCTGGTTGGTTTAGCTATTCCGTTATATCAACTAGTTGACTCTTTTACCTTTGAGCGGGCTATGGTAGCATCGGGTAGGCAAGATATATGGGAATTCTCCTTTGCTGTTATTAGCAATTATGGCCATAAACTTGTTATTATCCCGATAACATTGGCAACAGGGTTATCGCTTGCGATTATTCCTGCAATGACCAAGTCATTCACTCAAAGAAATACAGAGGTGCTTACAAAGCAGGTTAATCAAACCCTACAAATTGTATTGGTGCTTGTTGTTCCAGCTATTATTGGGCTATCCTTGCTATCCGGCGAAGCTTATGGTTCTTTATTTGGTGCAATGGGAATGATTGATGTATCTGGTCCTTTGTTAGGGCTTTATGCGCCTGTTGCTTTGTTTTTTGCATTGTACAGTGTATCTTCTGCTATATTACAAAGTGTAAATCAACAGAACTATGCTGTTATCAGTTTGCTTATAGGACTACTAGTGAAAATCCTGTTTAATATTCAGCTTATTCATATGTTTGGTGCTAAAGGAGCAATTATCGGTACAGCACTTGCTGCAATAATCGCAGTTGCACTTAATTTATATCGAATCAAAACATCCATCGATTTTTCCTTTAAACAAACATTCAAGCGGACGTTACTTATTTTAATATTCGTCATCTTTATGGCAATCACGATATGGATAACCAAGTTTGTAGGGGGCTTGTTTATACCTTATGAGGAAACGCGGACTGGTGCTACGATTATGCTAGCCTTAGCTGTTCTAACTGGTGGGACTGTTTATATGTGGTTTGCTTACCACTCTACATTACTTGAACGCGTGCTGGGAAACCGGATTCGTTTCCTAGATCGAATTTTTAGTAGATAGGAGAGACAAGGATGCGAGTTGATAAGTTACTGGCGAATAGTGGCTATGGCAGTCGTAAAGAAGTGAAAAGTCTATTAAAAGGAAAACAAGTAACGCGAAACGGCAAAGTCATTAAAGATGGGAGTACCCATGTAAATCCAGATACTGACAGTATTGAAGTGAATAACAAGAAAGTAAATTACGAAAAATATATCTACCTCATGATGAACAAGCCACAGGGATGCCTTTCTGCTACAAAGGATGCTCGGGATAAAACAGTCATAGACCTATTGGGTGATGAAGAAAAGACCTACCAGCCTTTCCCAGTAGGGCGTCTCGATAAAGACACAGAAGGGTTGCTGCTTCTTACGAATGATGGACAGCTAGCACATGAGCTGACTTCTCCAAAAAAGGATGTTAAAAAGCGCTACTATGCCAAAATTAATGGAGAAGTCCTTGATAGCCATGTAAAACTGTTCCAAGAGGGGCTCGTGTTAAAGGATGGGTACCATGCAAAGCCTGCCTGGTTGGAAATAATAAAGTCTGGGATTACATCAGAAATAATAATTACCATAACAGAAGGAAAATATCATCAAGTGAAGCGTATGTTTGAAGCAGTAGATCGAAAGGTTCTCTACTTGAAACGTTTAGAAATGGGTGAGTTACAATTGGACAAATCCCTTTCACTTGGTGCGTATCGACCGCTTACAGAACAGGAAAAAGCGTATTGCTTCTCCATTAAACGTAAATAGAGGTGTTAACATGGGCAATCATTATTTTATCGCTATTCCATTACCTGATCGTATCAAACAGGATTTATCGCAACTTCAGAAAAAGCTAAAGGAAAATCTTACGTATAAGCAATGGCCTATCCCGGAAGATTTTCATATAACATTAAAGTTCTTTGGTGATTTACCCGATAATAAAGTACATCTACTAAAGGACCGTTTGGCTGAGGTTCAAAAACAAGTAGTTTTTTCAATAAATGTTGGGAAAATAGGTTTCTTTGGTGATTCGAAAAGACCACGAGTACTTTGGTCAGGAGTAGAAAAAACAGAACCTCTTCAGAGTCTTTATTCAGCTGTCGAAGAGATTGCTTCAGGTTGTGGCATTGTGAAAGAGAATAGACCATATCGTCCTCATATCACCATAGCTAAAAACTGGGTAGGTGAAGCAAAGAGAGAACAAATAGAACAGCTGGATCACATGCACAATGAACAACAAATAATGAAGGTGGATCGAATAGTGCTCTATCAAATTTTTCCACAACAGCGACCGAAATACCATCCGGTTGCCACTTTTGAATTAAAGGGAGATGGTGATACTGGCTCAGCTGATTAAGTTACAAGATTACATCACGCGTTATGAGTGGGATACATATCGATATCCCAGTCAGTATATAAGATTAAAGCAGGATAATTGGAAAAAATTATATGATCGTTGGTTAAACCCAACTGAAGAGCCCGAAAACTCGGTACATGATGACACGGAAAGTTCTAGAATTTCCAAATTAAAATCATTTTTAAAAAAGGATGCTATCACATCAGAGGAAGTAGAACCAGAACCAGAAGAGGTACTTCCTAATACCGAAGCTGAGCTCAAGCAATACTTTTTAGATCAACTATTTGATTTTCAGCTGAAATGGGCGACATCTACAGTGACGGAGCGCTCTGTCATGCACAAGAAATATCAAGACGATTCGTTATTAAAATTCTTTCTGCAACGTTTTCCAGACTCTTATTTGCTCCTTTACTTTCCAATATTTTCCATAAAAAAAGCCCCTGTGGATGGCGAGATTCTTCTCATTGGACCATTAGGGATTGAGATAATATATATCGCAGAAACGGAAGAAGGAGCATCCTTTATTGCTGGTGAGGAAAGGACTTGGACGATCCAGGGAGAAAAAGAAAGTAGAAAGATGCTAAATCCGTTGATTGCATTAAAACGAACGGAACAAATCGTCCGGAGTATTTTACGCTCTAAAGACATAGATTTCCCAGTACACAAAACAGTTCTTTCCAGAACGAACCTAATCATTAACCATTATGAGCCCTACCAAACAAGGATGATTGATAAGCGTTCCTTTGAAGAATGGTTCCAAGAGAAACGTAGCTCTTCTTCCCCACTTAAGAGTAGTCAACTTAAGGCTGCGGGCACATTATTAATACATTGTCAGACCACTTCTGTAAAACGTCCTGAATGGGATGAAGAAGCGATAACCTTTACATTTGCTGATGATGAAAAGAAATAAAATTTTAAAGTTGTATTTTTAATTCAATCCCTATAAAATAAGTAGTTGAATGCTATTTTTTGAAAGATGTGAGGAATATATGGTGAACTGGCTGAAGCAAGTTCTAGGAAAAGGCTGGGAAGTAACTCCAGCTGGTGGGCTTACTGGCGATGCATATTTAGCAACAAAAGAAAACAGGCGGTTGTTTCTTAAGCGAAACTCTTCACCTTTTTTAGCTGTACTATCAGCAGAAGGGATCGTCCCAAAATTGATTTGGACCAAGCGTATGGAGAACGGGGATGTCATCACAGCCCAAGAATGGCTGGATGGGAGAGAATTAAAACCTGCTGAGATGCAGCGTTACCAGGTAGCTGAGTTACTACGTAAGATACATGATTCCTCTGAATTACTCCATATGTTAATGCGGATTGGTAAAAAACCCGTCACTTCTGATGAAGGGTTTCTTTATATAACTGGTAGACTGCAGCAGTTAGGAATTGCTGAAAAGCATGCTTCTGTTGCAACAGCAATGTCATATTTGGAACAAATGCTCCCTGTTACGAGACATCAACAGCAGGTTGTTTGTCATGGAGACTTAAATCACAACAATATTCTTCTGACCAACGAAGGCCATCTTTATTTAATTGATTGGGATAATGCGATGATCGCCGACCCTGTAATTGATTATGGGATGGTACTAAAATGGTATATTCCTCAGTCAGAGTGGGATGATTGGCTACACCAGTATGGTATATCAATGGACAGAGAGCTTGTTGAGAGAATGTTTTGGTATTTGCTTGTTGATGCCTTGCATTACGTATGTTGGCATAGTGAGCGAAATGAGTTTGACAAAGTTACGGAAAGACTGCGCAATCTTGATGAATTAAATAGCTATATTAAAACATCTATTTTGCTGTAAATTGATTAATTGTACCAATCCATTGGTCAATATTGGCTTGATTCGCAGTAATATGCTCAGGAACGTTAGCTGTATTTTCACCCTGGGTGCCATAACTATATATATCTGGTAAGATTTGGGCTAATTGCGTATCAGTAATACGATTTTCTGTTAACATTGACTGGACAAGTCTCTTTATTTGTTGATATTCTGATACATTTCCACAACATTCTCCTGATTGCTCATCCAGTATATCCAAAAGAAGTACTAATTGATGATTGGTTGTTAAAGACATGTTCGATCACCTCTTGTCTTATTTTCAGCATTTTTAATAATAATATACACATTATAAACAGAGAAAGGTGCTATATATGCGTCAACGACACAAACCGTGGGCAGATACTTTTTTACAAGAGAATAAACATCTAGTCATACCACAAGCTCAGCAATATAAAAGCAAATGGAAAGAATTGTTTGGGAATGATAACCCTGTGCATGTTGAAATTGGCACGGGAAAAGGACAGTTTCTAGTTGGGATGGCTCAGCAGCATCCTGATATCAATTTTATCGGCATAGAATTAGCTAAAAGTATAGTAGTAACAGCCGCTCAAAAGGTGTTGGATGCCCAACATAAGAATATTTTATTGCTAAATGAAAATGCCGCTGATTTCCGGGAAATTTTTGCTGATGGAGAAATTGCCTGTATTTATCTCAATTTTTCTGATCCTTGGCCAAAAAACCGCCATGCTAAAAGAAGATTGACATATCAAAGTTTTTTAGAGCAATATCAAGAAGTTCTTGCGAATACTGGGGAAGTCATTTTCAAAACGGATAATCGTGGTCTCTTTGAATATTCGCTTGTTAGCTTTTCTCAATTTGGTATGCTATTAAATGAAGTAAATCTTGATTTACATGCCATAGAGGACCCTTTGAATGTGATGACAGAGTACGAAGAAAAATTTTCAGCAAAAGGGCAACCAATATATCGATGCCGGGCGTATTTCCCAGGCAATTAAGAACCTCCTAGTAGGTTCTTTTTAAATGAACAAAAATGGTAACGCTTGCAGTAATTTCGAAGCATTTGCTACACTAAATACAGTATGGAAAGGGGAAAGGGTTATGGAGAAATTGCAAGTAGGCAGCGCGACATTGACCTGGTTACGGGGCGGTGTGACGCATATGGACGGTGGCGCAATGTTCGGAGTTGTACCTAAGGCCTTATGGAGTAAAAAGTATCCAGTCAATGGCAAAAATCAGATAGAGCTGCGTACAGATCCGATTTTACTGCAAATTGACGGTAAAAACCTTCTAATTGATAGTGGAATCGGAATTGGGAAATTTACAGATAAGCAGAAAAGAAACTATGGGGTACTGGAAGAATCTTTCATAGAACAGTCTCTAGCAGAGCACGGCTTAACCGTTGCGGACATCGACGGGGTTCTCATGACGCATATGCACTTTGATCATGCTTGTGGATTAACAGTAAAAGAAGGAGACACCTATCAATCTGTTTTTAAAAATGCAGTTATTTATACGACTGAAACAGAGTGGGCGGAAATGCGTAATCCTAATATTAGGTCTGTTAACACGTATTGGAAACAAAACTGGGAGGCCATCAAAGAACAGGTTCAGCCTTTCTCTAAACAAATGGAAATTGTGGATGGGTTACGTATGATACATACAGGTGGACATAGTGACGGGCATGCAATTGTGTATTTCCAAGACGGGGATGACAGCTTTTTACACATGGCAGATATTATGCCGACTCATGCGCATCAAAACAAGCTCTGGGCACTTGCCTATGATGACTATCCTGTTACAAGTGTACATGAAAAAGAGAAATGGATGGCTACGGGGTATGCCAATAGAACGTGGTATACCTTCTATCATGATGCATTTTATAGAGCAATAAAGTATAACAAAGACGGCGAAAAGATTGAGAGTGTAGAGAAACAAAAATATACAGAGAGTTAAAGATAAGAAAACCAGACGACTTAGAAAAGTGTCTGGTTTTTTATTGTTCTTAGGCAGTTTGCGTAGCGCCTAGAACAGCGCCAGTATCCACGTCAACATGGAATTCATATTGTTTATTTTCTCCGTCGATGGTACGTGTTACCCCACCACGGTAAGCATTATAAAGCAAGCCATCTTTTTCTATTTCCTCTGGTTTCATGTAAATCCAGGATCCGCTTATAGGTCCTTGCTTTTTAAATGTTTCTTTTGCATGCTTCAGTGCTTTTTCAGGTGTAACACTTTGATAGTTATCGAATTGTTGTTTTGCCATATAGCCGATTACTGCACCGATTCCGGCGGCAAAGACTACTCGTTTTACACTCATTCTTCATCACCTCATGCTAAATTTTGTTTGTTAATCTCGTATATTATTTTCACTTAATAGTATAACTTATCCAATTAAAAATAGAAAATAATAAAATCGATAAAGTGAAACTTCAATAAATAGCGATATTTTAACCCTATTTTAAGGATAACTAATGGACAATCACAAAACTCATGCATCTTGGTTGTTTTCTTCCCTGCTTACCTTTTTTGTTTTTAGATCCAGCTTCTTGTTCAGAAAGAGCTATTAGCAGTTTATGGTGGATAAAAGTGAATAGTGGAAAGAGAACGACACTTTCCGGTATACTGATTATATTACATACTTGAAGGTGGGATAAGATGAAGCAGGATACATTGGAGCTTTTTAGAAACTTGACTGAATTACAAGGGGCCCCAGGAAATGAGCATGCCGTAAGGTCTTTTATGAAACAAGAGCTAACAAAATATGCTGATGAAATTATACAAGATAACCTTGGTGGTGTCTTTGGTGTGAAAAAGGGAGACGAAAACGGACCTAGAGTAATGGTAGCAGGTCACATGGACGAAGTTGGTTTCATGGTTACACAGATTACTAAAAACGGTATGATCCGGTTTCAAACACTTGGAGGCTGGTGGAGCCAGGTTCTTCTCGCACAACGAGTACAAGTGATGACAGAAAATGGCCCAGTTGTGGGTGTGATTGGATCAATTCCGCCACATAATTTAACCGAAGCGCAACGTCAAAAGCCGATGGAAATTAAAAACATGCTTATTGATATTGGTGCTGATGATAGGGAAGATGCGGAGAAAATAGGGATAAAGCCAGGACAGCAAATTGTCCCATTAACTCCGTTTACTCCTATGGCAAATGAAAAGAAGATACTGGCTAAAGCTTGGGATAATCGTTATGGTTGCGGACTATCTATTGAATTATTAAAAGAACTTCAAGGTGAAAAGCTACCAAACCAACTTTTCTCAGGTGCTACCGTTCAAGAAGAAGTTGGACTGCGTGGTGCGCAAGTAGCTGCTAATATGATTAAGCCAGACATTTTTTATGCATTAGACGCTTCACCTGCAAACGATGCTTCTGGTGATAAAGAGGAATTTGGTCAGCTTGGTCAAGGTGCGCTATTACGTATTTTTGACCGTTCTATGATTACCCACCAAGGAATGAAAGACTTTGTTCTTGATACAGCAGAGTCCAATAATATACCTTATCAGTATTTCATTTCCCAAGGGGGAACAGATGCTGGACGGGTTCATCTATCCAATAATGGAGTTCCTTCAGCAGTCGTAGGGATATGCTCTCGTTATATCCATACATCTGCTTCTATTATCCATGTAGATGATTACGCAGCAGCAAAGGAATTGATTGTGAAATTAGTAAAACAAACAGATGCTAATATGGTAGAACAGATCAGAAAGGCTTAATTTTCAAGGTTTTTGATCTGATAAAGTATATCTAGGCTAATAAAATTCTTTGTTCCAGACTTTTTTGCAGACATGCTATTATATGTTGCATGAAAGTCTGGAGTTTTTTTAGAAGAGGTGAAAAGATGAAAATAGTAGTAGGGTCAAAGAACCCAACAAAAGTGGAAGCGGCTAAAGCAGTGTTTGCTTCCCATAGCATTGTCTCATTTGATGCTCCTTCTAATGTATCCCCACAACCAATAACAGACGAAGAAACGAGAGAAGGGGCAATAAACAGGGCAAAACAATGTGCTAGAAACAATGATCCAGACCTCGGCATTGGTCTTGAAGGTGGTGTGATGGAAGTGGATGGGGAGCTCTTTTTATGTAATTGGGGTGCGCTTGTCACAAAAGATGAAAAAATCTATACAGCTAGCGGAGCCCGTATCGCTTTACCAAGAGAGTTCTCTAAAGAACTTCATTCTGGCAAAGAACTAGGAAGTTTAATGGATGAATATGCCAAAAGAGAAGGGGTTAGTAAAAAAGAAGGAGCGGTCGGTATTTTTACAAATGATCTTGTAAGTCGACAGGTGATGTTTGAACATGTATTAACATTATTAAGAGGCCAGTGGGAATTTTGGAACAAATAAAAAGCAGCGGAGTCGCTGCTTTTTTCTATGCATAGATATAGGCAAGTACTTCTAGTGCTTGATCAATTGTCTCAACTGTTACATTTGCTTTATTACTCAACTCTTTTAATGGGTGTATCAAAGATTCTGGTCTCACAATAATGGTGGGTTTGTTTAATGCTATAGCAGTGCTTGCATCCATTGCAGTATTCCATTGCTTGTACTGCTCTCCAAATAAAGCAATGACAACATCTGCTTTATTCATTAACACTTCTGTACGCAGATTATTTACACTTGAAGCAGCATCGTCCTTGTATAGATTACTAGGTTGTTTCCCAAGAATTTGTTCCCCTATGTTGTCTGAATGCTCATGATTTGTTTGCGGGGAGACAAAATGGAGGGGGAGCTTCTTTACCTCCGCTTTTTGTTTTAGTTCGTTTCGCCAGTCATCATGAATTTGTCCTGCTAAATAAACGGTTAGTTCCATCATATTCCTCCTCTATCCTTTTTTATCCCGGTGCAACCGTCTGTAAGACTCCCACTTCAAAACATGAAGTGAAACCGTGATGTTTAAGTGGGAGTAAACGGGCGCTAACACCCCGATTCGTTCAACGAACAATCAGTGGGGGAAGAACGAAAATCCCCACTGATTGAAGTTTCACTTTATATCGTATCGAAAATGATAGCACTTGCAAAGAAATTAGACTTCCGTGTTAAAAGACAATAAACTTTTGTTTCATTCGTTTTCATAGTACAATATTTTCCGATTGTATATGACGTAGTAGGGGAAGTTTGAATTTGTTTTAGCTAGCATAGCCTTGATAATTGAATCTAACTCAAAAGAAAGATATGATATGAAAGGGAGTTGATACAAATGAAAAATCTTGAAACAGTTGAACAATTTAATGAATGGAAAAATAATGAAAATGTTATTATGTATTTCACAGCAGGTTGGTGTCCCGATTGTGTTGTAATCGAGCCTGTACTGCCAGAAATAGAGGAAGAATTTCCATCCTTTACGTTTATAAAAATTAACCGAGACAATTTTATTGAAATCTGCCAAGAGCATGATGTATATGGAATACCAAGCTTTCTTGCATTTTCGAATGGCAAGGAAACAGGGAGATTCGTCAGCAAGGATCGAAAAACGAAAGAAGAGATAGTGGAATTTATACAGGGACTTTCGTCAATATAAAATCATTCCCTGTCCTTGATGGATGAGTATGGACTAAGGAGGATGTAAGATGAAAATGACATCATTAAAATTAAAGCAAATTTTGCAGGAGCGCTTGTCAGATACACAATATCACACATCCTACAATCGGGATAAGGACACATTTCGTGTGGAGTGGAAAGAATCAAGACAAGGTATTACCATAACATTGCCTAACGTTGTGGCGAAATATAATCAGCGAGGCGAAGAAGCAATAGAAGAGCTCGTTGAACACATAACAGAGGCACTGCGAATTATGAATGAAGAACACCAATTGGCTGGAATGGAAAAACACATCTTCCCTGTAATAAGGGCAACCTCTTTTCCTAGTAAAACGAAGGCCAATAAAGAATTGATTCACAGGGAACATACTGCAGAAACCAGGATCTACTATGCTTTGGATCTAGGCAAATCTTACCGCTTAATCGACAAGGAGTTGCTTGAAAGCGAAGGATGGACCAAAGACAGGATTAATGAAATTGCTACGTTCAATTTACGTTCACTCGAATGTGATTATAATCAAGATACGGTAGCGGGCAATGATTTTTATTTTATTGCTAAACAAGATGGTTATGATGCAAGCAGGATACTAAATGAAGCATTTCTAGAAGAAATGAAAGCAAATATGAAGGGCGAAATGGCCGTAGCTGTTCCTCACCAAGATGTTTTTATTATTGCTGATATTCAAAATAAGACCGGCTATGATATTTTGGCACAGATGAATATGAAATTCTTTGCAGAGGGAAGAATACCGATCACATCTCTACCCTTTATTTACGAAGACAAGCAGCTAGAACCGGTATTTATTCTTGCCAAAAATAAACCAGAAAACAAATAGGGAAGGAAGAGTTGAATGGATGTATTTTATAACCCGGATGGTATTGGTGATGTACTCATCATTCCACTTAAAACCGGAGATCGTTATGAGCTAAAACATGATAAAGCAGGAGATATTACAAGAATTACGGATTCAGATGGAGCGATACTAGGCTACAACATATTTCAAGCTTCAAAGCATTTCACAAAGCTAACAAATGGAAAAAATACCATGACAGAAGCATTGCTTAAAGAAATGAAGAAGTTATTTACTGCAGAAGGCATAACGGATTCATTAGACTTTGACCTATCACCGAAATTTGTTGTAGGCCATGTTTTAAATAAAGAACCCCATGAAAATGCAGATAAATTAAGTGTCTGCCAAGTAGATGTGGGAAGTGAGACATTACAGATTGTCTGTGGTGCACCTAATATTGATAAAGATCAGTATGTCGTTGTTGCAAAGGTTGGCGCAACGATGCCAAGTGGTCTACAGATCAAACCGACAGAATTACGAGGTGTTCCTTCGAATGGTATGATATGTTCGCAAAAAGAGTTGGGTCTACCAAATGCACCGAAGGAAAAAGGGATATATGTCTTAGAGGAATCTTATACACCTGGGGATACGTTCACATTTTAATGGGAGCCAAAGTGTAATTACTTTGGTATGCCAGGAGAGAACAACCTTTGTTAATACATGGGTTGTTTTTATTTTGAGATCTACAATCCATATAAAACCTGTTAGAATGGTAATACACGACTTATGGATGAAATGAGTGATTAAACATGTGGGATCAATGGAAGAAAAAGATAAAAACACTCTTTGTTGAAGAGGAAGAGCAAGAACAACCAGAGTTAAAACAACAACACAAACAAACACAGGATTTGCAGGCAAAGATGATGTACCAATATCCGAAAAAACCCGCTTTTCGGTTTCCTGTTATTCCAGATCAGCATGCAGATAATGTTGATAACTCCACTTCTCTAGAACAAACAAGAGAAGTTCATGTAAAACCAAAACGAACAGGTAACAAAGAAGAAAAAACCTATCCAAATTACGGAAATAAAATTTACAAGAAAGAAATAGACACACCATTTAAACGTACAGAGGTGCCATCCCCAATATATGGGTTCCAGCAACGGAAAAAGAATAGTCATATCGAGGATGTTCCAGCGTTCAAGCGGAAAGAAGAAAGACTTTCAAAAGAACTACCGATGTTGGAAGAACGAGAGGAAATGGAGGATGTAACCAATATACCAAACCCAGTACATAAAGAGACCGGTGTAGAGAAAATGGCTACTACGATCGAAGAGGCACAGCCTGTGGTTAACGAACAAAGCGAGGAATCAGTAAAGGAACCGGTAGAGCAATCCTTTGCAAAAATGCACACAGAGACCAATGAAGAGCCTCAGGAAGGCACAGAAGAATTATCGTCAAATGAAAGAGAAAAAAGCAGCAGAAGCCATAGTACTGGTTCTGGAAATAGGACATCCGGCCAAGGCCCATTTAATGTCATTATGACACCAAGAGACAAGAAACAATTATTTGAGAAACAAAAGCAGCAGGAAAAGCAAGTGCAAACAAGCAATTCAAATAATAATCCTTCTAGTGTGATGACACCAGTTAAAGAGGAGGTTGTAGGAAAAGCAAAATCAATTCCGAACCATCTCTTAAACGATCCTGTTCAAAAGGATAATGCCGATCATGTGTGGATAGAGGAACAGCAAGAATTACTGGAACAGACGTTAAAGCACTTTAATGTCCGGGCGAAAGTGGTTAACGCAACACAAGGTCCTTCTGTAACACGATTTGAAGTACAGCCTGAGCTAGGCGTAAAGGTTAGTAAGGTGAAGAATCTAAGTGATGACTTAAAATTAAATATGGCTGCAAAAGATATTCGAATCGAAGCTCCAATTCCTGGTAAAAATACCATTGGAATTGAGATCCCCAACCCTAACCCGCAAATGGTTGGTTTACAAGGGATATTTGAGTCAGAAGCTTTTAAAGGCAGTCTCTCCCCTTTAACGATTGCACTGGGATTAAGTATTGAAGGACAACCGTTAATTACTAATATTCAAAAAATGCCACACGGGCTGATTGCAGGTGCGACGGGGTCTGGTAAAAGTGTTTGTATTAATACGATCTTAATCAGTCTTTTGTATAAAGCTAGTCATGAGGATGTTAAGTTTCTACTCATTGACCCGAAAATGGTAGAACTCGCACCATATAATGGTATTCCTCATCTTGTCTCTCCTGTTATTACAGATGTAAAAGCAGCTACTGCTGCTCTGAAATGGGCGGTTAGTGAAATGGAATCCCGCTACGAGCGATTTGTTCAAGAGGGTGTTCGAGACCTTGAACGGTTTAACCAAAAGATACTAAAACAGGGTAGACCATCCGAAAAAATGCCATATATCGTGATCGTTATTGATGAACTGGCAGATCTAATGATGATGTCACCACAGGATGTGGAAGAAGCAATCAGCCGTATTGCACAAAAGGCAAGGGCTTGTGGAATCCATCTTCTTCTAGCGACACAACGACCTTCAGTAGATGTTATAACAGGTTTAATTAAAGCAAATATTCCCACCCGGATTGCGTTCAGTGTATCCTCACAAGTAGATTCAAGGACCATTTTGGACACTGGAGGTGCTGATAAACTACTCGGTAAGGGAGATATGTTGTTTATCGAAAATGGAGCAGGTAAGAGTATCCGACTACAGGGGCCTTTTGTTTCTGACGAAGAGATAGAGCGGGTTACAAGCTATGCCAGAGGGATTGCTGAGCCGAATTATTTGTTTGAGCAAGAACAGTTGCTCGAACAGATAGCAACAGATGACGAAGAGGACGAATTAATGGACGACGCCATTGAATTTGTGTTGCATCAGAACAGTGCAAGCACCTCCCTTCTGCAACGACATTTTAAAATTGGTTATAATCGTGCAGCCCGCTTAATAGATGCACTTGAAATGAAGGGGATTATTTCAGGGCAAAATGGGAGCAAGCCACGAGATGTTTTAGCAACGAAGGCACAAATAGAGGAATGGAATGGCAGCTGAACGATTAGCCTTGTTTCCCATATCTTTTTTCTATATGATAAGAGAAACAGATTATTAGATGTAAGGAGAAACAAATAATGAAGGAAATCTCGCAAAAATTAGAAGGGAAAATCAATCGGCTAACGAATAAGACATTTAAATTCGATGAACGTATTAGAGAAGGTTGGTTTTCCGCGGTATATTTTTTAAAAACAAAAGAAATAGCAGAAAACAAATTACCTGATAATAGTGTTACCATGCAATTTTTTCAGAAAGAGAATGCAGTTTTATGTGGGACAGATGAAGCAATCGCCTTGCTACACACTTTTGCCAAAAATCCCGAAACACTAGAAATCCATTCGCTTAAAGATGGCGACAAAATTAACCCTTTCGAAACCGTGTTAACTGTTACTGGAGCTTATCAACAGTTTGGTTTCTTAGAGGGGATTATTGATGGAATATTGGCAAGAAGAACATCTGTCGCTACAAATGTATACAATGTCGTAAAAGCAGGCAGAACCTCCGGAAAGCAAAAGCCGGTCATCTTTATGGGGGATAGGGATGATCACTATACACAGCAGGCTGGAGATGGCTATGCTGCATTCATTGGCGGATCAACTGCACAGGCTACACACGCTATGAATGAATGGTGGGGGAAAGAAGGAATGGGGACAATGCCCCATGCGATGATCCAGATGTTCCGCGGTGATCTTGTTGCAGCTTCAAGAGCCTATCATGAAATGTACCCTGATGATGACCTTGTAGCACTTGTTGATTACAACAATGATGTCATAACAGATTCCTTAAAAGTGGCGCATGAATTCGGCAGGGATTTAAAAGGTGTACGCCTGGATACTTCCCGGACGCTCGTTGATAAGTACTTCTTAAGAAATCACCATGTGATGGGAACCTTTGATCCTCGTGGCGTAAACCCTGAACTTATTTTTGCACTTAGAAAGGCATTGGATGATGAAGGGTTTGATTATGTAAAAATAATGGTTAGCGGTGGATTCACCGAAGAACGAATCACCTCTTTTGAAAAAATCGGAGTGCCTGTTGATATGTATGGTGTTGGTGGTAGCTTACTTAAGATTAACATAGGGTTTACCGGTGACAACGTATTACTAAACGGTACACCTGAAGCAAAAGAAGGCAGGCGCTACCGACCGAATCCCCGACTTGAGAAGGTAGATTTTCAAAAAATATAAGCACAAGCCAAAGGCGGCAACTTATTATTTAAATCCTTCTCTCATTTTGCTATAATAAAAAAATAGGTGTAAAAATTTATCAGCTAATAGTTAAATAATCCTTTTTACGCACAATATGGAGGTTCTTTTTATGACAACTTACCATTTTATTGGTATAAAGGGGACGGGAATGAGTGCTCTAGCTCAAATTCTTCACGATTCTGGTGAAAGAGTACAGGGCTCCGATGTGGAAAAACACTTTTTTACACAGGAAGCATTGGAGGAAAAGAACATTCCGATTCTCCCTTTTTCAGAAACGAATATTAAAGAAAATTTCACAATAATTGCAGGTAATGCTTTTTCTGATGACCATTCAGAAATAAAAGAAGCAAAAAGACAAGGTCTTACATTTTACAGGTACCATGAATTTCTTGGAGAATGGCTAAAACAGTATACGAGTATCGCTGTCACAGGTGCACATGGCAAAACATCAACTACAGGACTACTGGCACATGTCTTAAATGAAACCTTCCCTATATCCTATCTAATAGGCGATGGAACAGGCAAGGGACATGTTGACAGCCGTTATTTTGTTTTTGAAGCATGTGAATATCGCAGGCATTTTCTTAGTTATGAACCGGATTATGCAATTATGACAAACATTGACTTTGACCATCCAGATTATTTCACAAGCATTGATGATGTGTTTGAAGCATTTCAATCTATGGCAGATCAGGTAAAAAAAGGAATTATAGCCTGTGGAGATGACGAAGAGCTTCAGAAAATCCAAGCGAAAGTACCGGTTGTTTATTATGGTTTCGCTGCTACTAATGATTTCCAAGCTCAGAATGTAGTGGAAAATGAAGCAGGAACAACTTTTGATGTTTTTGTGCGAAACACATACTATGATACATTTACTATTCCAATGTATGGTAATCATAATATCTTAAATGCTCTATCGGTTATCGCAATCTGTCATTATGAAGAGATTAAGGCACAAGATATTAAAAAGATGGCAACTTTCGAAGGTGTGAAACGCAGGTTTACGGAGAAAACGGTAGCCAATCAGGTGTTAATTGATGATTATGCACACCATCCAAAAGAAATTACAGCTACGATTGACTCAGCAAGAAAGAAATATCCAAGTAAAGAGGTTGTCGCTATTTTTCAACCTCATACATTTACAAGGACCAAAACATTTCTTGATGAATTTGCAGAAAGTCTTTCATTAGCAGACCATGTCTATTTATGTGATATATTTGGATCAGCAAGAGAAGAGGCGGGCAAGTTGACAGTGAATGACTTGCAAAAGCGGATCGATGGAAGTGAAGTGTTACAGCTTGACCATACGGATGTTTTAATGGAGTATGATGATGCTGTGCTTGTTTTCATGGGTGCAGGAGACATTCAAAAATTTCAAGAGGCTTATGAAGAAAAGAAAAATGTACGAAACTAAACAAGTAGAAAAGAATCTGTTCTCAGGTTCTTTTTTTCTTTCGAGAAAAATTGCACCCTTATCGTAATTATTTATTTATGGGTAAGAATGATAGTTCTGTCGCCTACCGTTGAGTGTGAGGTGTAGCCGCGTATGTAAACTTTTATAAATAATATTTAAAGGGATTTTTACATATATGTCGAATTAATAATAATAGAGGTAGTTTCGCGAGCATGTTTAGTTCTTTTATGTTAGGGTATTTATAAAAAAGGATTATTGTTGGTATAATTAATACGTATAAATTATACTTAAATGGCTTAACGGTTTGTCCTTTTTCATGCAAACAATGTGTAGTAGCCATACTATTGACAACAGAAGGAGTGATACTACAAAATGGAAATAATGCTTTATATTGCTGCATTGATTGTTGCGGTAGCGTTTGCAGTGCTTGTTGTCTACGCAATTATGACTTTGAAAGCAACAAAACAAACAATGGACAATGTTAAAGACTCACTGGATGGTTTGAACACCCAAATGAAGGGAATTACGGATGAGACCACCCAACTTTTAACAAAGACAAACAGACTTGCTGATGATGTACAACAGAAGTCTTCGAAACTTAATGGTGTATTTGATGGAGCGAAGGGATTAGGAGAGACAGTGAGAGATTTTAATAACTCTTTAAAACAGCTGTCTGGCAGTATATCTCGTACAGCAAATCAAAATCCTGAAAAAGCCACACAGGCAGTTAAGTGGGCTTCAACACTAATGGAAGTATGGAAAAAGAAAAGTAAATAATAATAGTAAACATATAAGGAGGATATCGCATGGTTGAAAACAATAACAATATCAATACAAAAGATTTTATTATTGGTACACTGATTGGAAGTATGGTGGGTGCAGCAGCAGCATTATTGCTTGCTCCTAAATCTGGTAAAGAATTAAGAAGTGATATTAACCAGGGAGCAGGGCAAGTAAAAGACCGTGCCAATGAATGGAAAGGCACTGCCCAAGAGAAAAGTGTTGACTGGAAGGACAAAGCATATACGACTGGTGCTGAGCTTAGACAAAAAGCAATGGACACAACTTCTCAGTTCTCCAAAAGCGCGTCAACAAAAACGAAAGAAATGACCAGCTCAGTAAAGTCAAAACTAAACCGAAAGAAATCTAAAGAAGATCAAGCACAACAGGCAGCTAACGATGTCGCTGAAGCAATTGAAGAGGCTACAGAAGAGTTAGAAGCTGCTAAGAACCAAGGTTAGTCATCATATTATTTAAATGGAGAAGTATGTAAAAGTAAAATAATAATAAGTATGCCGAGCATTTATTCAAACCTTTTCGTTTGAATGATCGCTCGGCATTTTTAATTACATTTAAGATATAAGGTAAACCATTACCAGGTAATCCGAAGCTGGTCATCATGTTGAATCTCCCCGTCGAAGGAAGCTGGCATATCATTTATATATAGTTTGAAGTCCCCACTTACTTTACTAATATCTATATCAATGTACCGAAAGATATCTTGAAAAATAAAGGGCTCAACTTCTTTAGCTTTTATGCTTAAGTGGTCCAGATTATTCAATTCAGTTTCTGGCAGGACTGTCTCTCCATCTCGTTTTATGGAATAACAAGGCTGTTCTAATTCAATGTACTTCCCATTAAAGTAAACAGCGATGGTGGTAACAGCCTTTTTACCTAGCACAGTAAATAAATCGGATACAAGCGGGGTGCTAGCAGGTTCTATCGTCAGTTGATCGTTGTTATGAAGCACCTTGTCATCATTTGCTTGATTATTGTTAACAAAAATTCTAGTTTCTCCAATTGGGAGCTTTACTTCCTCGCCATTTACATAAACCGAAAAAGAATTGATCTGAAGTGATTCCTCTTTGCCAATATGTGGCAAGAAATCTTTTACAGTTGTTTCATTTTCAAAGGTAATGTTGTCTCGATCTTTAACAACATAGGCTTTAACTTGTTTCTTTCCGTTTACGAAATAATTGGCATAACGTTTAATAGGTTGATTATTAAAATAGATTACTTTGGATGGAAGATCTCCAATAAGTTCTTCTAAAGTAATTAGAGCAGGGGAGCCATCCTCGCCTCTCTCTACCTGTACATGATCGTTATTCTGTATGGATTGTTCCACAGAAGCCTTAATGCCGTTCACAGACAGTTGTGGTGCCTGTCCAAATTGCCCTGGTATTGTGATTTCCTTTCCATTCACGGTCACCATTACAGCTGATCCCGGGCGACCATACATTTTTTGAATATCTATACCAGCCTGAATGAGGGCATCTCCAACGGTAAGTTGTTTCATTTCAAACATACGAACCTTTTGCTTATTTACATTAACTGTTACATAATGAACTGGATTCTGTTTTGCGGCAATTGCGATACCAATAGGTGTCACAAAATCGGGGCCTTTTGGTAAAGCCTCCGATGACACTAAGTTTTGAATCGCGTCAATTCCTCTAACTGCTACACGGTTCTCTGGTAATCTTAGTTTATCCGCTAGTATTTTTGTAATCTCAGGTGTTAAACTACCACCACCTACCAACATGACGGCTTTCGGAGGAGTTGCATTTAAAAGCAGTATTTCTTCAGCTACCTTAGAGGCAAGGTACTCTACTTTATCGCGTATTTCTCCTATTAATGCATCATAGGTAATGGTTGTTTCGAATCCGAGAATATCAGCAACCATGGCTTCTCCCTCATTGACAATATCTCGTTTTGTCTGTTCAGCCAAAGGAAAGTCAAGGAGATATGCATCACTAATGGCTTCTGTAATTTCATCTCCTGCCACTGGAACCATCCCGTAGGCAGCAACTGTGCCCGCATTTGTGATGGCGATATCACTAGTTCCAGCCCCAATATCAACTAAAGCTACATTAAGCCTTCTCATTGACTCAGGAACAAGGACGTGGATAGCCGCTATTGGCTCTAAGGTAAGAGCGTCCATTTCAAGTGCTGCACGTCCTAAGGCAGCCAACAGAGATTCCACTACGATCTTAGGGAGAAAGGTGGCAATAATTTCTACAGAAGCTTTCTCCCCACTTTGATCAATAAGAGATCCAATTCTTTCCTCATCAATTTGATAATGTAGAATCGAGTAGCCAACACAGTAATAATTATGATAATCTTCTGCTTGTTCCTCTTGAGCAAGCTTGATTTGGGCAGCCTGTACGGCACTTAACTCTAAGTGCTTGATTGTTTCCTCTTCTACAATTGGCTGTTGATTCAGCTCGATCGTAGAGGTTGCCTGAGTCGTTTTCAATGCCCTCCCGGCTGCAGCCACACATACCTTATGCAAGCTTCCGTGTGTGTCTTCAAGCTTTTCTTTAACCTCACGAATGATATCCGATACGGCTACTACATTATGTATTTGACCATCTCGCATCGATCTTTCGGTATGTTCCTTTGTATAATAATCTATCACCTTAAATCTCGTTTCTTCTTTTTCTAAGATAATCCCTGTTACGGAGCGTGTTCCGATGTCTAAAGCAAAAATACGATCGTCCATCATAAAATAACCCTTTCCTTCATAATCTGACTCTATTATAAACTTTTAGAAACTTTTTATCGACAAAGAAAAAGATATTAGCTATAATTGTCTCTAATTATTAAAAAACTGCAATCACAAGGGGAGTAGTAATATGAATGAAATGGATCAATTAAGAGAGCAAATGGACAGTGTGAATCTAGAAATCTTAAAGCTTATTAATCAACGAGCAGAGATTGTACAGCAAATCGGTCAAATTAAGGCAAAACAAAGTATGAACCGATTTGATCCAGTACGAGAGAGAGAGATGCTGAATCTAATTACAAGCAAGAATGATGGACCATTTCAAAAAAGTACAATTGAACATATCTTTAAGGAAATATTTAAGGCGAGCCTTGAATTGCAGGAAGATGACCATAGTAAAGCGTTACTAGTCTCAAGAAAGAAAAAGCCTGAGGATACTGTTATTACAATTAATGGAGCAGCTATTGGGGACGGAAACACTCACTATGTGATGGGGCCATGTGCTGTAGAAAGCTATGATCAGGTAGATCAGGTTGCAGAGGCTGTAAAAAACAAGGGCATAAAGCTCTTGAGAGGCGGCGCATTTAAACCACGTACATCTCCGTATGATTTTCAGGGCCTTGGTATAGAAGGATTACAAATCTTGAGAAAAGCTGCAGATAAACACGGCTTAGCTGTTGTAAGTGAAATTGTAAATCCTGCACACCTTGAAGAAGCAATTGAATACTTAGATGTGGTTCAAATTGGGGCTAGAAACATGCAAAACTTTGAGCTATTAAAAGCAGCTGGTGATTTAAATAAACCAGTTTTATTAAAACGAGGCTTATCAGCTACGATTTCGGAATTCATTAATGCAGCAGAATATATTATTTCCCGAGGAAATGGAAATATAATTCTATGTGAGCGTGGAATTCGAACATATGAAAAAGCGACACGAAATACGCTTGATATCTCAGCAGTTCCTATACTGAAGCAGGAAACACACTTACCAGTAATGGTGGATGTGACCCATTCCACAGGGAGAAGAGACATCTTGTTACCTACAGCAAAAGCTGCAATCGCAATTGGGGCTGATGGTGTGATGGCAGAAGTTCATCCAGATCCTGCTGTGGCTTTATCTGATTCTGCTCAACAGATGGATATACCGATGTTTAATTCCTTTATGGATGATATTATAGATGTAGCAAATAAATTTAATCGATAATAGAACAAATCCTTTTGGATGTCGATTTAAAGGCTGAGCCATCAATTTGATGATTCAGCCTTTAAATTTTTTGTAATTTTATTCATTGTGGAGTATGATAAAAAAATATAGGTTGTTTAGTTAAATAGGAGGTAAAGGAAATTGAATATTACAATATATGATGTAGCGAGAGAAGCTAATGTTTCCATGGCAACAGTATCTCGTGTAGTAAACGGGAATCCAAATGTGAAACCTACCACAAGGAAGAAAGTACTTGCGACAATAGAACGTCTTGGCTACCGACCAAACGCTGTAGCAAGAGGACTAGCAAGTAAAAAAACAACTACTGTCGGTGCTATTATCCCCGATATTTCAAGTATTTTCTTTGCGGAGTTGGCTAGAGGAATAGAAGATATTGCCACCATGTATAAATACAATATTATCTTAAGTAATTCCGACCAAAATAAAGACAAGGAATTAGGCTTAATTAATACCATGCTAGAGAAGCAGGTAGACGGAATTATTTTCATGGGTGGAGATATTTCGGAAGAGCATGTGCAACAATTTAAAACATCTTCTGTACCAGTAGTATTGGCTGCTACCTATGATGAAAACGGCGAAATACCTTCCGTTAACATTAATTATGAAGAAGCGGCTTATGAAGCAACCAAATATTTGCTTGAACGGGACAGCCTGCCTGCTTTTGTTTCTGGCCAAGAAGATTCACATATTAATCTTCTTAAATACAATGGCTACAAAAAGGCATTGAAAGAAGCATCTGTAGAGTTAGATGAATCGCTTGTTGTAAAAGGGGACTATTCCTATGACTCAGGTATTGATGCAGTTAACCAACTGCTTGAGTTGGACAAGAAGCCAACCTCTATTTTTGTAGCCTCTGATGAAATGGCGCTTGGTGTCATCCATGGTGCACAAGATAAAGGGTACAATGTACCAGAAGATTTAGAAGTCTTTGGGTTTGATAATACAAGACTATCTACAATGGTAAGACCAACATTATCTACAATCGTCCAGCCGATGTATGATATCGGGGCTGTTGCAATGCGTCTTTTAACGAAATTTATGAACAAAGAAGAAGTAGATGATAAAAAAGTTGTGTTGCCACACCGAGTTGAAAAAAGAAACTCAACAAAGTAAAAAAGGTGCCGATATAAAGAATAGAGAGAATCTTCATTCCCTTATTCCATAGTGACTTTGAGGAGAGAGAATATGAGAAAACGCGATATATTAACTCCTATCGGCATCACGTTAGGTTTTATAATGATCATGCTTGCCATAATGTCAAAAGGTGGTACAAGCGGCGCTGCATTATTCTTAGATGTTTCATCCATCTTTATTGTAATCGGAGGTTTAGTTGCTTCCATGCTGATAAATTTTAAAATGGAGGAAATTAAACTCACTAGAAAGATTATTAGTGAGGCTTTTCATAAGAATGATCAGCGTCTTCCTGAGCTAATAGCGTTGTTTATCCGATTATCTGAGAGAGCCCGTCGTGAAGGCATACTTGCATTGGAAAATGAATTGGAAGATGTAGATGAGCCTTTTATTAAAAAAGGGGTCTTACTTGCAGTTGATGGGATGGAGCCAGAAGTGATTAGCGATATTATGAACGCGGAAATCACGGCAACAGAGGACAGGCACTATAAAGGAAGAAATCTAATAGAAAAGGCTGGGGAGTATGCTCCGGCTTGGGGAATGATTGGTACATTAGTAGGGCTTGTACTGATGCTTAATAATTTGCAGGACCCGGCCAGTCTCGGGCCTAGTATGGCAGTAGCTCTTCTAACAACGTTATATGGTACGGTCCTGGCGAATCTCGTATTCGTCCCCATGGCAAATAAATTAGAGAGCAAAACAGAAGAAGAAGTATTTATTAAACAGGTTATCATCGAAGGAGTTATGGGCGTTCAGTCTGGACAAAACCCACGCATTCTTGAAGAGAAACTATCTGCTTTTCTTTCCAGTGAGATTAAAAACCAACAGACATCGGTTGAAGATGAAGGTTTTGTAGGAGAGAGAGTTAATGAAGCGTAGGAATATAAGACGGAACAAAAACAAGGGTGCACCGAAATGGATGGTTACATATTCGGATATGGTGACCTTAATCCTCGTATTTTTTATCCTGTTATTTTCCATGTCACAAATTGATTCAGTCAAATTTGAAGCAATTTCAGAATCCTTTCGCAATCGGATGATTTTTGATTTCTACCCATCCCCAGTCCCGATGGAAAATCCTACTGAGCATACAAGGGATGAGGAAAGTGGTAAGAATTCGAATGAATTTGAAAATCCAACACAGCTGGAGAACAAAACAGATGATGACGATACAACACGACAGGACTCCTTGGACAACCTTATGGAAAATGTTGATCAATACTTAGATGAAAACGAGTTAAATAGTGTTATTTCAGCTACCCGTACGGATCAAGGGGTCGTACTGGTGTTGCAAGAAAGTATATTGTTTGATTCCGGTGAAGCGGAAATACTGGCAAGTGGACAACCTTTTCTATCAAAGATTGCTTCCATGTTAGACAGTTTGCCAAATAATGTTAAAGTGGAAGGGCATACGGATGATAGACCAATAGACAGCTTTAGGTATCCTTCCAATTGGGAACTGTCAGGAGCTAGAGCAAGCAGTGTCATTCGTTATATGATAGAAGAAAATAAATTTGATGAATCACGTTTTTCTTCAGTAGGGTATGGAGATACTAGACCACTAGTTGAAAATACTTCGGAAGAAAACTGGGCAAAAAACCGACGTGTTGAGATTGTTATATTAGAAGAAAGTCAGGGAGATGTTGAGTAAGCGTCATCTCCCTGGCTTTTTTGTTAGGAAGGAAAAAGCAGGTCACATAATTTTTTTTGTGTATTTTAACATGCTTTGTAATAGTTTCTCATTTTTTTCTGTTATTTCTGCTCTTCGAGGAATGGAGACAATCTCCTTTTCATCTTGCCAATAAGCTGGAAGGGGAGTAGGAGCCTCTTTTTCCCACTGCTTCAACCAGGTAGTAGGGATCTTTCCTGTAAGGGGGCGGCCTTCATGCATAATGTTCCAGAGTTGGCCCCATGCCCTTGGGACAACTCGCCAAATATCATACCCACCGCCACCTAGTGCTATCCATTTGCCACCACAGTATTCGTGCGCTATTTCATGGGCTATCTTGGGGATATACTCAAAACTTCTCATCGTACTACATAAATGAGTTAATGGATCATAGCAATGAGCATCTGCCCCGTTCTGTGTGATAATAATATCAGGCTTGAAAAAATCGGCAACTTCTTTGATAGCGCTATCATAAACGGAAATAAACGAGTCGTCCTCTGTAAATGCATCCAATGGTAAATTAAAAGTATACCCATGACCTTGTTTGAGTCCACGCTCATTTACATTTCCGGTGCCAGGGAAAAGGTATCTTCCTGTTTCATGGATAGATAAGGTGCAGACATTCGGGTCATCGTAGAAGGCCCATTGAACACCGTCCCCGTGGTGTGCATCTGTATCCACATATAACACCTTTAAATCATACTTTTCCCGAAGGTACTTTATTGCCACTGCTCCATCGTTATAAATACAGAACCCAGCTGCTTTTCGTTTAAATCCATGATGAAGTCCACCTCCCAAGTGGAGTGCATGCATAGTCTGCTCTTCCATAACAGCATCGACCGCTGTCAGTGTACCGCCTACCACATAACTTGCAGCCTCATGCATATTTGGAAATATAGGTGTATCTTCCGTACCCAGTCCAAATTGTGTAGCCTCACTTTCTGATAACTGGGACTTACTCGCCTTTTTAATAGCTTGAATGTAAGCTACATCATGGAAAAGTGCGAGTTCGTCATCTGTTGCTATCCGGGGAGCTAGCACTGCCTCTGCAGATAATTGTCCTGTTGCCTCTAATAGCTCCTTTGTAAGCAATACACGTTTTTGGTTAAACGGGTGATCTTTATTAAAGTGATAGTTTAACGTATTTTCTGAAAAGACAAACGCTGCGGAACATTTCATCGTTTTGGCCCCGGAATATTATTTGGCCACATCAAATCATACCCCGCATCTCTTAAATCCTGAATAATAGGGAGAGGATTCATCGTCTGGATTCTGAAAACAAGTATTTTGTAGGCGGGATCATTTTTGTACGGATACACTAATACAGAAACAATATTTACTTTCCGTTTACCAAATATAGAAGTAACTTCAGGAAGGATTCCTGGCCTATGCGGCACTCTTACTTCAATATGAGAGGAAGGCACATTCGTACCGGTAAGCTGAATCAATGTCTGAAGCATGTCCTTTTCTGTGACGATGCCAACAAGCCTGTTATCCTTTCTCACAACAGGGAGGCAAGCAAATTCTTCATCATAAAAGATTCGAGCTATTTCTTCCACAAAATCAAGCGGATGAACGGTAACGACGGGACTACTCATAATGGTGTGAAGCTCATTTTTTAATTCTTCTGCCACTGTGTTATTTTTAAATATTGACGGAGAAGCATCGCGGATATCCCTGTCAGAAATAATTCCTATTACATCCTTATTCTTCTCTACAATTGGGATATGTCGAATACGATTTAGTTGTAAGATGTGCAATGCTTTTTCAATCGTATCTGTTGGTGATAATGTAATCACGTCTCGATTCATAATTTCTTCTACTAGCATTTAAAGCCCCTCCCTCATATTGCGGTATTGATGTCGCTGTAAGAAGCGCAGCTTATCAAAAGTCGCGACGGAATCATCAGTGACTTCTTTGCCGATTCTGACCATTAAGCAATTTGCTGGGTGTGAAATGATTTCTGGATCATCGGTTGGAGCGGGGAGGAGGCCACCAGTAGCCATCATCTTTTCCATCACTTTCCGGTAGTCCCAAATGCTTAGTTTCGTTCCATCCAAATCCCAGTGCCAATAATACTCAGTCGAAATAATAATATAATTCTCCATATAGTCATCCATCATGGAGACTTGCAATAAACCTGAGGCTAATTTGGCTCCCCGATAGGAGGGAACTACTTCAATTGCGCCAAGTTCCATAAGTTCTTCCATCTTGAACTCGGACCAGCGTTCCAGCGGATCAGGGTGCAAATAGGTCACATAACCAATTATTGTGTCTTCGGTTCGGGCAACTATAATTCTTCCTTCAGGGAAATCGGCTATACTGCGTAGTGCTTCAAATTGCTTTGGTGCGGGTCTGAATGCAGTCAGGTGTTCATGAAAATGGAAGTTTCCAAGTTCTTCACTGGACAGGGGACCTTCAATTGTTATACTGTCTCCATTATTACTTTCACGGCAAAATGCATGATAAGTTTTTGTATGTTCCAACTTTTTCACCACCTAATCTGTTAAACTAATACGCTTACATTCATTATACTAGATTATCTAGCTTTTATTTAGTAATAAATGTGAAAAGGGCAGAACTTATCTCTTTTAAAAAAATTATAATGCTGGTTAATGAAAATGTGGGTGATCCTCGCTTATGAAATTCCTTCACAGTCACATGTATTTCTCTACATAAAAAAGTCGAGCGAACTCAAAACTCACCATGGAGTTTCAAAATATCGCTCGACTTGTTCGTTTGGTAGGAAACTATAGCCTAGATATTATGAATAAGACGCGTTATTGTTCGTCCTCGCTTTCATCTTGGTTGTTTTCCTCATCCTGACTGCTTTCTTCATCTTGATTACTTTCTTCTTCTTCCTCTTCTTCTTGATCGTTATTGCTTTCTTCTTGTTGTTTATCTTCTTTTTCGCTTTCGTTATTTTTATCTGCTTTTTTATTCTCATTATCGGTTTCCTTGTTTGAGTCAGGTTTTTCCGGTTCTGGCTCAGACGTATTACCAACCATTATTTCTTTTGAGGCAGAGGATTCTTTACCGAAATAGTCAACAGCCTTTACGTGATAGATAGCATTGTTATTTCCAATCGAATAACTAGTTTCAGTAGTACTTCCTACAAGGCTAAATTTACCACCAGCTTTGGTAGCGCGATATACCCTGTAGCCTACCACGTCATTGCTTCCTGATTTCTTCCAAGTTAATTTACTTCCAGATTTGCTTAAGGATGTTGGTGCAGAAGGGTCTTTCCCGTCATCCTCAATGGCATCTCCTACTTCTGCTCCAGCTCCAGGTAAACCAATCCTCTGCCATTTTTCAGTTTCTGTTCTAGGATACAGTTGGGTAAGGTCCGGTAGCTTATCATACCCGTTTCGTTTAAGAAACTCAGGGCTAAACATAAGACCATCTCCTGTTACAAACTCATCAGGAGTATTTGCACCTGCAACTACTGCCTTACCATTCACAATAACAGAGCTTCCGCTCACTAAGCTGTCATCAGTTTCAGTTGGTACATATTTCGCATTAAATAAATCTGATTTTACTAGTCCAGCTTTCTCGCATAATTCAGAAGGAAGCATTCCTGAAATCGCACAATAGCTTCGTTGGACAATACCGTCCGGACGTTTGAACGTTTCACTTGGTGTCACTAGCTCTGGATTAATTGCGGCTGCACTATTGATCAGCTCAGCCCATAATTTAAGGTTACGGTGACTATAATTCGTATTCGCATTATTAATGGACCGCGGCTTATCATAGCCAATCCATGTACCAAAAGTGACGTTTGGATTTGTTGCAACAAACCAGGCATCATGATAGTCATTTGAGGTTCCCGTTTTACCTGCCCAGTCTACACTGCCATTTGATAGCTGTGGTTTCAGGTAACCAGCTGTTCCAGAATTAATAACATCCCGCATCATATCAATCGTTAAATACGTTGTTTGCGGACTGAACACTTCAACTTGTTCTGCTTTATGTTCATAGACAACATCGCCGTCTTGATTTGTTATCTTTTCAATCATATACGCGTCAGCAAATTTTCCGTTATTGCCAAAGGTACTATATGCATTAACATTTTCCTCTATGGTTACATCTGCTACACCAATAGATAGGGTAGGGAGTACATGATGTTCTTCAGTTAGTGTAGTGATTCCCATCATCTCGAGATACTTTGATGCGGGATCTAGGTCGATAATCCGAGAGTAAATATCTGCTGCAGGCACGTTATACGAATGCTGCAAAGCCGTTCTAGCGGAGACAATCCCATGATAACCACCACCGTAGTTTCCTGGCTTCCCAGATGGCCAGCCGGGAATTTGTTTTCTCACATCAGCGACTGGGCTACCTGGTTGGATTACTCCTTCTTCCATTGCTGGTGCATAATCCAGTAATGGCTTAATTGTACTACCGTTGGAACGTACTACATTGTCAGAAATATAATTAATGTTGTTATCTTCGTCATATCCACGACCACCGACAAAGCTGATAATTCTGCCGGTACTGTTTTCAATGAGCATTCCACCGGTTTGGATTCTTTGCTCTACTTCTTCTGTTTCGCCGGTTTCACTATTTGTCTTTGTAACGGTCACAGTTGGACCATAGTTTTCATAGTTTGTGGCAACTTCTTGAAAAGCCTCATAGATGTCCTTATCAATGGTTGTATGAATATTGTAGCCGTTTTTCCGTAAGTCTCTTTCAGCCTTCACTTCATAGTCTTCCTTCAAAGCACTATCCTTCTCGAGATCATCTTTCGTGTAACCATCTTTCTCGGCTAGTTGATACATAATAACTTCTGTGGCCTTTTTTTCTACTTCAAAAGTTAAGTACGGATATTTCTCCACAGGGGAAGGGGAAGCTTCTTTAAAATCAGCCACAATATCATAATTGATGCTTTCATCATATTCTGCTTGTGTTATGTAGCTGGATTCGAGCATCCGGTTAAGCACTGTTTTCATTCGATTAATTCCCCGCTGTAAACCGTCCTCGTCTTTTAGATCTCCTCCGTTAAGAAAAGGAGTATAAGCGGATGGACTTTGTGGGAGCCCCGCAAGATATGCAGCTTGTGCAATATTGACGTCTTTTGCATCCACACCAAATATTCCCTGTGCCGCTGTTTGTACACCGGCAATGTTGTTTCCGGAAGCGTCTCTACCATAAGGGACAATATTTAAGTATGCTTCAAGAATTTCATCCTTTTCAAAAAAGCGTTCCAGCCGTAAAGCAAGTAATATTTCTTTTGCTTTTCTTTCAAACGACACTTCGTTGGTTAGGATTTGGTTTTTAATCAATTGTTGTGTAAGAGTACTACCACCTGTTTTTACTTCGGAATTTGTTACTTCCTGTAAAACTGCGCGCAGAATAGCCTTTGGCACAACTCCATGATGTTCTTCAAAGTTCTCATCTTCTGTTGCAATTACTGCATCCAGTAAGACTGGTGAGATGTTTTTTAGGGTGACTTCTTCCCGGTGTAAGTCAGACTGGACGTCGCCAAAATATTTGTCACCAGCAAAGTACAGCTTAGACGTTTCCTCATAGTTGTAAATGTCCTGTTGCATCGTTTCATAGGAGAGAACTGGCTCATCTTTTACCAATGAGGCAAAATATCCAGCCCCTACGCCGCCAGCAAAAAACATGCCAATAAAGCCAATTATTAAGAAAAACAGTAATACATTCCATCCTACGTCATAGGAAATCCGGGAGGAACGTTGAACCTTTCCAGATTTCCAGATTGATTTTAACTTTTCCATATATTGATGAAACCGTTGTTTCCAATTCATCGCAAAACCTCCTAAAATACCTTTCTTATTATAGCATAATAATAGAATGGGGAGGAATGATTTTCGGTTCTGTAATTGCTTTTTTAAATCAAATATGGTATAGATAAATACTATAAGATAATTTGTGTTGAAGGAACGAAGTAGTCGAGTAAATCCCTATTCTAGAGAACCGGCGGGTGGTGAAAGCCGGGATATATTTACTGACGAATTACATTCCGGAGCAATTTCGATCGTTTTATGCGTTCGGAACGGTGGCAACATCGTTAACAATCCGAAGTGGCAGATTTTTAATTTGCAACAAGGGTGGTACCGCGTGTTAATCTCGTCCCTTTTTATAGGGAGGGGTTTTTTTTATTTTCCGCGTCAGGAAGTAATGACAAGGAAATTAAAATTTTGAAGCCCCAAGTATTAGAAAAACGTACACATTCGCTTATGGACGAGCGAAGGCGACTTTCTAATCTAGATAAAAAAATGGAGTGTGAAGAGAATGGATATATTACAGGACCTTGAAACAAGGGGACTAATACATCAGACAACGGATCGTGAGGCACTTGAAAAGCAATTGCAAGAAAAACAGGTAACATTGTACTGTGGGTTTGATCCGACAGCAGACAGTCTGCATATAGGACATTTGCTACCAATTACAATGCTGAAACGTTTCCAGAAGGCAGGACATCGCCCTATCGCCCTTGTTGGTGGGGGGACAGGAATGATTGGGGACCCAAGCGGAAGAACAAGTGAACGCTCTCTTAACGAGAGTGAGGTCGTTAAAGGGTATAGTGAAAAAATTAAGCAACAAATTGCCGGATTACTTGATTTCGATAAGGGCGAAAACCCTGTAGTCGCTAGAAACAATCATGATTGGCTTTCAAGCATGACAGTGATTGATTTCCTCCGTGATGCTGGGAAGCATTTTGGCATTAACTATATGCTTGCAAAGGAATCCGTTTCTGCACGGATCGAGCAAGGGATCACCTTTACAGAGTTTAGTTATATGATCTTGCAATCCCTTGACTTTCTAAAGCTTTACGAACAGGAAAATTGCACACTACAAATTGGAGGTAGTGATCAGTGGGGGAATATAACCGCTGGTATGGAGCTAATTCGTAGGTCAAGAGAAAACCAGGAAGAAGAAATAAAAGTATTCGGCTTAACTGTACCACTCATCACAAAAGCCGATGGTACCAAGTTCGGGAAAACTGCAGGTGGAGCGATTTGGCTTGATCCAGAGAAAACTTCTCCTTATGAGTTTTACCAGTTCTGGTTAAATACAGATGACAGGGATGTTATCAAATTCCTTCGTTACTTTACTTTCATTTCGGAACAAGAGATGGAGCAGTTGGAAAAAGAGGTTAGTGATCAACCAGAAAAAAGGGAAGCTCAGAAACGTTTAGCTGAAGAAATGACAGTTATCGTTCATAGTGAAGAAGCATTGGAACAGGCGAAGAAAATTTCTGCATCTTTATTCAGTGGTGATCTGAAAGACCTCTCTGGTGCTGATATTAAGCAGGGATTCAAGGATGTTCCAACACATGAGCATGCAAAAGAAGAAGTTGGGCTAATAGACTTATTGGTTGAGGCAAAAATCTCTTCTTCTAAAAGACAAGCGAGAGAAGATATCCAAAATGGTGCCATTTATGTGAATGGGGAAAGAGTGCAAGACTTGCAACAAACAATTGGCCAGGATGACCGAATTGAAGATGAATTTACCATTATTCGAAGAGGGAAGAAGAAATACACGATGATTCGTTACGGCTCTTAATGAGTAGAACTTAAAAGACGGGAGTTGCTGTTGGATGCAACTCCCGTCTTTTACTAAAGAAAAAATAGAAAAAAGCCTGAAATACTTGTAAACAAGCATTTCAGGCTTTTCATTAAGAAACAATTAACGAGAGTAGAATTCAACGATAAGTGCTTCGTTGATTTCAGCTGGAAGTTCAGAACGCTCAGGGTAGCGAGTGTACGTACCTTCCATTTTGTCAGTGTCAACTGTTACATATTCAGGTACGAAGTTGTTTACTTCCACAGCCTCTTTAACAATATCGAGGTTTTTGGATTTTTCACGTAAACCAACTACTTGACCTGGTTTTAGACGGTATGATGGAATATCAACGCGTCCGCCATCTACAGTAACGTGACCATGGTTTACAAGCTGACGAGCTTGTCTGCGAGTACGGGCAAGACCCATGCGATAAACGATGTTATCTAGACGAGAATCAAGAAGGATCATGAAGTTTTCACCATGAATACCTTTCATTTTCCCAGCTTTATCAAACAAGGTACGGAATTGACGTTCGTTCAATCCATACATGAAGCGAAGTTTTTGCTTCTCTTGTAATTGTAAGCCATATTCAGAGACTTTTCTGCGTTGGTTTGGTCCATGTTGACCAGGAGCGTAAGGACGTTTATCTAGTTCCTTACCAGTTCCAGTTAATGAAATGCCAAGACGACGTGATTTTTTCCATACTGATCCAGTAAAACGAGCCATAAGACATTTCCTCCTTTTTATTTTATTTGCATAAAATAAGCGAGCGTGTTCCTATACGTTGTCCATTATGTTTTCATGTACCATCGCTCCAGCAGCTAAGAGTTACGCGATACACCTCATTCAAGTGATGAGGAACAAAATGGGTTCAAGCGTCCGGTTCACATAGGCTACTTTATTATTTTACACAAGGAATAGTATATAATTTCTTAGCTTATAAGTCAACCTTTATTAAGAAGACGAATTTAACGGGTAATATAATAGGAAATTAGGACTAGTTCGTTTATAATGATAACTAGTTAATTAGATCACAATTCGTTTTGATTTTAAGATAATAGGTGATATTTATGAAAAGCACAAAATTGCTTATGGACAAGCTACGAAGTGTTTACTTTGAATTGGCATCAACAAATCTTGAGCATAGTGACGCGAATACGCTATGTCGTGTTGCAGAATGTATATGTAAAGTTCTCCCTGTTTCCTATTCAGGATTTTATTTGTTTAATGAATGGCGGAGAGAGTATGAACTTTGTAAATCAGAAAGTCTTATCAGGGAAGTTCCTTTACAAGAGCATAGATTGTCAGAGAACGTCATGATGGGGGAGGAAGTTTACCATCGAACAATTCAAGAAAAGCAGGTCTCCTTACTACATATTTTACCGGAAGAAGGACCTAAAGCCATACTATGTATTGAACAGGAACTCCCAATTCTAGTAGAAGAGTTGGCAATTTTGAAGACGGAAACAGAGAAGTTAATTTCCCTCTTACAATTAGATGGAAGAAGGAAGAGAAGGAATCGTGCGTATTTATTTGAATTGACTTCCCAGCTGCTGTCTCTCACCTCTCAAAAAAAGATATTAAGTGAAATTGTTCAAGGCCTTCGTAAACTATACCCGGAACTTACTTATAATCTTTTACTTTCACAGGATACCGAGTTAGAAGCAGAACTTCCTGTCAAAACGATAGAATATAGCGATGATGTGATAAAACGTGTAAGTACTTTGGCATTTATTTCAGGGGAGATACAGATAGAAGAACAATTAGATAAAACAGGCTGTTTCTTATATGCACCGTTGGTAGGAAAACAAGGTGTATACGGAGTTCTACAGGTGATTAGTGGTAAAGGAATGTATATTCCCGAAAAGGAAGTGAATTTTATATCCCAGATTGCTAGTATTGCCGGTATGGCCATCGAAAATGTCACCCTTTATGAAAAATCAAATCACCTTGTCTCAGACTTAAAGTTAATTAATGAAGCTACACACAAATTGAACTCGAATCTTGAAATGAAAGAGATCATCAATCTTGTCAGAGACCAAGTAATGGATGTTTGTCATGCCTCAGAGGTTGGTTTTATTTATTACAACGAAGATAATGAAGAAAGGTTCGATGTCCTAACTGGCAGTACAGCGTTTTTTAATACGAATCCAGGAATGAGATTTGCTGAGTATTTGAAAGACCATACAGATTGTAATGGGGAGCCATTGCTTAAAGGGGATTTTGATAGAATGGAGCGATTTCCATACCGGTCTATTATAGCTATTCCGATGAGCCATTCTAACACAGTTCATGGTATTATTGCGATCTTGCACGAACAACCTTATTTCTTTTCATTTAATACATTTAAACTAATACAGTCACTCATACAGCATTCAACCTTAGCACTGACAAATACAATACTTAAAGATAAGTTAAAAAAGGCTGTTAAAACAGATTTTTTAACAAAACTCTATTCACGAAACTATTTAGAAGAAGAGATAATCGCTCATATGACGACAGGTGAAATGGGAACATTAATCCTGTTCGATATTGATGACTTCAAATCAATTAATGACACGTATGGGCATCCTATTGGTGATGAGGTATTGATACAGGTAGCGGACCTTGTTAAGTCAATTGTAAATAACCATGATCTTGCAGCTAGATGGGGAGGAGAAGAACTCGCTGTCTATGCACCTACTATTACTATTAACGAAGGTGTGCAAATGGCTGGACTAATTCGAAGTCAAGTCGAAAAGCATACAAATCCGTCTGTAACCCTTTCTTGTGGTGTGTCCTCATGGGAACATACGGTTACGGATACAGTTAGTGAACTCTTTATCAGAGCAGACAAAGCTCTGTATGAAGCCAAAAATAATGGCAAAAATAGTGTTGTTAGATACGTGAAATAAGTCTTAGCTTACTAAAAGCCCGACGGTTACTCGGAAATTCTTCACTAGAATACGAGTTACATCGGGCTTTTTATATTTTAAAGAATATCTATTTAATTTTATCCGGCTAAATGCTTTTCAAGTACATGGACAAACTGTTCTAAGTAAGTTTGATCCACTTCGTCAAAACGGTCTAAATTCGGGCTGTCTATATCAAGTACTCCATAAATTGTCTCGTTTAGGATAATCGGTACAACGATTTCCGAGTTTGTAGCCCCGTCGCAAGCAATGTGTCCAGGGAATGCATGAACATCCGCAATGCGTTGAGTTACTTTTTCTTTAATAGCCGTGCCACATACTCCTTTGCCGTAGCCAATCCGAATACATGCTGGTAATCCTTGGAAAGGACCTAATACAAGTTCATCTTCCTTCCAAACGTAAAACCCTACCCAATTTACGTCAGTGAGAAACTGATTTAATAAAGCAGACGCGTTTGCAAGTAAAGCAGTATGGTCACGCTCACCTTCACTGAGTGCATCTACTTGCTTCACTAATAATTGATAGTCCTTTTCTTTTTGGCCTGAGTATGCTGTTGATTGAAACATATATGCACACTCCTTTCATTGTAATGTATGGTAAGTTTGCAAATTCGACATCGTTAATTTTTTTGTCGAGCAAAAAATGCAGGATTACCCGTCTCTTTGTCGTAAAGGACAAGTAAGGAGTTGAATAGGATGAAACCAAACACATCAAAACAAAAAGTGATTGACGCAGCCTCGTCCCTGTTCTTTCAAAAGGGTTTTCACGGTACCTCGGTACGTGATATTGCAGAGCGTGCTTCTGTTAACGTGTCGCTCATCAGCTATTATTTTAAAGGAAAGCAAGGTCTTTTAGAATATGCTGTTTCGTATTATTATGAAGCATACTTGAAAGCGATAGAAGAAACTTTGCTCGAAACAGAAGAGCTTTCTGCACTTGATCAATTGAAAGAGTTAATTTCAACTATTATACATTATAAACAAATGCATCATCAATTCTCCTGTTTTATTCATCGAGAACTATCGTTGGATTCCGTGTTTGTTAGGGAAATGGCGGTAACATACTTGGCCAAAGAAAACTTCTATGTAAGTAAGGCATTTGAAGCGGTTATTCGCATTAATAAAAAGACAGACCCTGAAGAACGAAGCTTTTTACTCATGCAGTTTAAAGGAATGCTCACAACACCATATATATTGCATAATGAATGGAAAAATCAGGTGGTTGGACAGTACTCCCACAGACAATTTGCTGAAAAATACGTGAAGAGTATTCATCATTGGATTGATTTCGCTGCAAAAGATCCTGCTGACAAGACTGCATCCTCTTAAAACGCAACTTTTCATACAATATGTTCATGAAAAATAAAGCATTATATGTCGAAGCTGCAAATTATTTGTATTTTTTTAGCCAAAAACACTACGAACATGGTATTATAAGTACTATCATATTAAATAACGGTTTTTATGTTCTTCAAGAGGCTCTTCAACGTTTCATCCTCTTAAATAGGAATATAGTTAGGAGGCAATTTATGGCATACTTCATAGGAATTGTACTAGTTATCATTACATTAATTATTATCGGTCTTATTCTCAGAAAACGTGTATACGATGTCGTGGATCGTTACGAGGCTTGGAAAATGGACATTATGGGTCGGAACATTGCCTCACAGTTGGGAAGGATTAAGACATTAAATTTATCCGGAGAAACACAGGATAAGTTTGAATCCTGGAAGGAACGCTGGGAGCATATTTTAACCAAAGAACTTCCTGATATTGAAGAGCATTTATTTGATGCAGAAGAGGCAGCGGACAAATACCGTTTTTCTAAAGCCAAAAAGACATTAAATAATGTTGAAGAGATATTGCAGACAATCGAAGCTAACATAGAGAAGCTGCTTGCGGAAGTAGACACTCTGTTAGAGTCGGAAGAGCAAAGCCGAAAAGAAATGGACACTTTAAATCCTAAAATAAAAGCAATGAAAAAAGCACTTTCCCAAAACCGATATCAATATGGAAAAGCCGAACGATATTTCGATAACCAACTAGATACACTACAGGAAAAGACTTTGGTCTATGAGCAATCGACAGAGGCCGGCGATTATATGGAGGCTAAACAGGTTGTCGATGAACTTACTATCGAAATTCACGAACTTGAGGAGCAATTTGACGCATTTCCTTACTATTACAAGAAATGCAAACATGAGCTACCAGCACAGTTAGATCAATTGTTTTCCGGTCTTAAAGAGATGAAGGATGAAGGGTATCATGTCGAGCATTTGGCATTTGAAAAAGAGATACGTACATATCAGGAACGTCTAGCAAGTACTGTTGAAGCCATGGAAAAAGGCGAGACAAAAGAAGTAGAAGCGATTATGGAAGAAATGGAAGAACGTATAAAGGAAATGTACGAGCTATTGGAAAAAGAAGCACTTGCTAAGAGCTATCTCGACACACAGGTGCCAAGCTATCAGCAGGCTGTAGCAGATATGAACCAAGCTTTCCTAGACACGAAATCTGAAGTAGAGCAATTAAAGAAAGCCTATTACTTTGAAGATGGTGATATGGAACGCTATATGGCTCTAGAAAAGTCGATTGGGAAATTAACGGTTGAGCTGGAAGAACTATCAGAGAAACTTACAAATGATAAAGCTTCGCATTCGGAACTTAGAAATCTGGTAGAAGATGGATATATCCAATTGGAGGAAATGAAAGAAAATCATGAAGCCTTCAAGGTAAGGATCCGAAATCTTCGTAAAGATGAGTTGGAAGCAAAAGAGAAGTTGACGGAAATGCGTAATCAATTGTATGATATACAACGTAAATTAAAGAAGAGCAATGTACCTGGCATTCCGACCTTTATATGGAATTCCATGGAGACAGCGTCTGAGAAAAATAATCGCGTTATTAAAACACTCGAAAAGCAGCCATTGGATATGGCCGAAGTACAAAAGGCGTTAAGCGATGCTGCAACTGCCGTTGAACAAGTAGCAGAGCAAACAGATATGATGCTTGAACAAGCGTATCTGACAGAACAGGTTATTCAATATGCTAATCGGTACCGCAGTCAATATCCATTACTTGCTGCAAAGCTAGCTGAATCAGAGCGCTTATTCCGTGCCTACGAATATGAGCTTTCATTAGAGCAAGCAGCCAAAGCAATTGAAGAAATTGAGCCAGGTGCTTTAAAACGTATAGAGGAATATCAATTGACTGCAAATTAAACGATAAATAGGTAGCTTAAATAAATATTCATTAAAAAGAAAAGGATATTATAGAAATATCCTTTTTCTTCTGTGTTCTAATATAATAAAAGGTTTATTGCAAGGAGTCCGTAATATGATTTATTTAGATAATAGTGCAACAACAAAGCCTGATCCAGGTGTAATAACTAGTTTTGAACAAATCTCAAGACATTATTTTGCAAATCCGTCCTCCATTCATCCTTTTGGTGGGGAAGCGGAGAAGCTATTGAATATGGCGAAGAAACAAGCAGCTGAGCTGTTGAGAGTGAAACAAGAAGAGGTTGTTTTCACCTCAGGGGGGACAGAAGGTAATAATATGGCAATTAAAGGTATTGCTTTACAGCACCAGCAACGCGGTAAGCATATTATTACAACGGAAATAGAACATCCTTCCGTATTTGAAGCATGTAAAAGCTTAGAATCGCTTGGTTTTGATATTACTTATTTACCAGTTGATCAATCTGGTGTTGTTTCTGTACTTGATGTGAAAGCAGCAATTAGGAAAGATACCATTCTAATTAGCGTAATGCATGTGAATAATGAGTTAGGGAGTATACAACCGATAAAAGAAATCGCTGACCTTGTTGCAACATACCCGAAAATATTTTTTCATGTAGATGATGTACAGGGATTAGGTAAAGTGCCACTTCCTCTGTCTCATCCGGGGATTAACTTATGTACGATGTCAGGTCATAAGATTAATGGCCTTAAAGGTACAGGGATCTTATATGTAGATAATCGAACAACACTCTTCCCTTTATTTCACGGTGGTGAACAAGAACGAAACCTACGTTCTGGTACTGAAAATGTGGCTGGTACTGTATCGATGGTAAAAGCTCTTCGTCTCATTAAAGAAAAAGAGGCTACAAAACTTGCCCATCTATACAGTGTCCGAGACTTTCTTCTTAATTCTTTGAAGGAAATACCTGAGGTAGTTATAAACACTCCAGACAATGCAGCCCCACATATTGTTAATTTCTCTGTACCGGGTACAAAACCAGAAGTAATGATTCATATATTGGCAGACAAGGACATCTATATTTCAACCAAATCTGCTTGCTCTTCTAAACAATCAGATGAGAGTAAAATTTTGGTGGCATGTGGTTTTCCTCGAGATCGAGCCATATCTGCATTAAGAGTGAGTTTATCGTATGAAACTACGAAAGAAGAAATTCAACAATTTATAGAAGCACTGAAACAGGCAGTACATCAATTTAAAAAAGTTATGGAGTAGATAATAATGGAATACGATCACATACTAATTCGCTACGGTGAAATGGCGTTAAAAGGGAAGAACATTAAAAAATTTATTATAAGACTGCAGGAAAACGTTCAGCAAAAGCTAAAAGCTTTTCCTAATGTAAAGGTAAAACGGACCCAGGGAAGAATGTTTATCATTTTAAATGGCTCAGATCCTGCTCCGATTATCGAAAAGTGTAAAGACATCTTTGGTATTCAAAGTTTAAGCCTTGCTATAAAGGTAGAAAATGAACCAGAAGCAGTGAAAGAAGCAGCTCTTTATGCTTTGAAAAACAGTGAAGAGGTTAAAAAGTTTAAAGTGACGGTGAAACGAATTGATAAAGATTTCCCTATTCGTTCCCAAGAATTTAACCAAATCCTTGGGGGACACCTTTTAACCAATACAGAAGGATACACGGTTGATGTCCATCAACCAGATTTAGAAATAAAAGTAGAAATCAGAAATGAAGCAACGTATATTACATCAAGTGTTGTAAAAGGTCTAGGAGGCTTGCCTGTAGGGACTTCCGGAAAATCCCTTCTTCTATTGTCAGGAGGAATTGACAGTCCTGTTGCAGGGTATTTGGCAATGAAACGAGGCGTTCAATTAGAAGCAATTCATTTTCATTCTCCTCCGTTTACAAGTGATCGAGCAAAACAGAAGGTACTGGATTTAGCAAAACAACTTACCAGGTTTGGTGGCTCCATTAAGGTGCATATCGTTCCTTTCACGAAGCTACAACAGGAAGTTTTCAGGGCAATACCTGATGGCTATGCAATGACGATTATGCGTCGTATGATGATGCGAATCAGTGAGAGGGTTTGTGAGCAGGAATCCATCTTATCCATGACAACAGGAGAGAATCTTGGGCAGGTTGCAAGTCAAACCATGGAGAGTATGAATACAATCAATGAAGTGACGAATTATCCCGTGATTCGTCCTCTTGTTACGATGGATAAATCTGATATTATTCAGATCTCCCAGCAAATTGGGACGTATGAAACTTCCATATTGCCATATGAGGATTGTTGTACAATTTTTGTACCTAAAGCACCAAAAACGAAGCCAAAAAGAGAGAAAGCCAATTATTATGAATCCACAAAAGATTATACTGCGCTGATTGAGGAAGCAGTGTCTGGCATTGAAAAAGTGAAGGTTACTGCAGAAACAACAATGGAACCAACGTTTGAAGATCTGTTTTAAATACAACCGATTTTTTCTAAGATATACCAGCCTAATCCGTGCATGTTTTCCCCTGAGATAACACATTCTATAGTTACCAAGGGAGGTGAACTAACATGGCAAGTAACAATTCTTCAAATCAATTATTAGTTCCTGGTGTTCAACAAGCATTGGACCAAATGAAGACAGAAATTGCTAGCGAGTTTGGAGTACAACTTGGTGCTGATACTACTTCTCGTGCCAACGGTTCTGTTGGAGGAGAAATTACGAAACGTCTTGTACAAATGGCTGAACAGCAATTTGGCGGACAGAAATAACAATTACAATTTTATAATTTATGGTTAGGACTGTCCGAAATCGGGCAGTCCTTAATTTTGGGCAAAATGAAAAAGAATAATTTTGAAAATTAGATATAAAAAGCTATATTACTTGCTAAACTGAAATATTCTTTTTAAAGTAGAACTTAATAAACATATCTAGAGAGGAAGAGCATCTATGGGGGTAATTTGGTTTGGTGGGAATATTTACACGATGGAGAAGGAAGGAACTGCAATTGAAGCTGTCTACACAGAAGAAGGTATAATAAAGGCTGTTGGCACTTATGAAAAACTATACCATACTTATGCAACTTCAATTGAACAAGTGGAAAACCTTCAAGGTAAGACAATGCTTCCTGGACTTGTAGATAGTCATTTACACATAATAGGCCATGGAGAAAAGCTGCTCCGATTAGATTTATCTCAAATGAAATCAGCAACAGAAGTAGTGGAGGCGCTAAACAATCGGACTGCCAATCTAAGTGAAGGTGAGTGGCTGATTGGGGAAGGATGGAATGAAAATCAATGGCAAGACGCTTCCATCATACATAAAGAAGTGCTTGATAAAATTAGTCCCCATAATCCAATGATGCTTTCACGTGTCTGTCGACACGCCATATTAGCAAACACCAAGGCAATGGAGCTAGCAGGCGTAACGGAGGAAAGTCCTGATCCTCAAGGTGGCATTATCGTACGAGACGATGCAGGAGAGACGACAGGGTATTTTTTAGATACAGCACAGGAACTCATTAAAAATGCCATGCCAAGTGTGTCACAAGACTATCTTGAGCAAGTTATTAATATTGCTACGGATGATCTTATGTCAAAAGGTTTAGTTGGTGGGCATAGTGAGGATTTAAACTATTATGGCGGTTTTCATAAAACATTTGGTGCATTCAAGAATGCCATTGATGGAAAGACGAGAAAGTTTAAAGCACATTTACTTGTCCATCATGAAGTGATGTCAGACATGGTTGATGAAGGACTAGGCTATCTTGAAGGTACCGAATATGTAGAATTAGGTGCAGTTAAGATCTTTTCTGATGGGGCCCTTGGTGGCAGAACAGCATGGCTGACAGAGGAATACGCTGATGAAAAAGGGAATTATGGTGTAGCCATTCACAACGAAGCAACGCTTGAACAGATAGTGAAAGAAGCACGGCTTCATGGTTTACCAATTGCAGTTCATGCAATAGGAGATCAAGCTGTTGATGCAATAACTGGAGTCATAAAAAAGTATCCATTATCTAATGGGGCTAGAGACAGAATTATTCACGGACAAATACTAAATGAACATTCTTTACAGATGTTGAAAGAACTTCCCGTAGTAGTCGACATTCAACCATCCTTTGTTTCCTCAGATTTTCCGTGGGTGCTCGATAGAATAGGGGACAAACGGTTGGCCTTGTCCTATGCATGGAAAACATTACTTGATGAAGGTGTAAAATGTGCTGGTGGTTCAGATGCACCCATTGAGGAAGTCTCTCCATTATTAGGAATAGAGGCAGCCGTAACGAGAAAGTCACAAATTGATAATCAGGTTTACTGTCCAGAAGAATGTTTGAGCGTGTTTGAAGCAGTAACATTATACACTTCAGGCAGTGCCTATGTGATTAACCAAGAAGAAACCAGAGGCAAAATCGCACCAGGGTTTAGTGCAGATTTCACAATACTAGAAGAAGATATTTTCCAAGTTCCACCGGAAACCATTCATGCAATCAATGTAGCAATGACAGTTATAGATGGAAATATCGTATATAAAAATGCCCCCACTCCATTATAGGAGGTGGGGGTTGTGTTTAGTATGACTTAACTGCAAGCTTCGATTGGAAACCTTATAAAAATGTTCGTTTTACACGATCCCAGTATGAATTGTCTTTAAGCTTCACTGTTTTAATTGCTTTGTCACTAAGTGTTACATTTAGCTCATGAATATTTCGAATAGAATAGGCTTCATTATCCAAGCCGATAATCGGATAATCATTTCCGTCTTGGATGATCTCTAATGATAATTTTCTATCACTGTTAAGTACAAAAGAGGAACCGAGTGTTCTATATCGATTATTATTAATGGAAGCGAGCTCGGACACTTGGAAGCAAGGAATTTTTGGATCAATAACCGCGCCGTTCGTTGACTTGTTATACCCTGTACTTCCAGTTGGGGTTGCTACAATTAGACCGTCGCCTCGGAACGTTTCAAAATACATATCGTCAATTTTAACGTCAATCACAATCGATTTAATTAAAGTAGAACGAACGCTTAATTCATTTAGACATTCAAAGGATGTTTCACCATTAACCTCCACGTTGATTACAGGGAAGCGGCGAACCTCCATCTCTGCATGCCTCATTGTATCTAGCATGTCATCAAAGTTGTCCATATTAAAGTCGCAATACAAGCCAGACTCTTTAGAGCGTGTAATTCCCGTATAAAGGCAATCCTCGCGAAATCCTGTTTTTCTGACAGCTTGCAAGAACATGCCATCACCGCCAATACTGACGATTATATTTGCATTCTGTGGGTCCTCTACAATGTTAAAACCGTTTTCTTTTGCAAGATCAAATAAAGTTTCTAATTTATTCTGTAATTCCTCATCCTTTTTATAATAAAAAAAGATATTTCTACGTTGCTCCATTTATTTCCATACCTCCAATGCTAATTAGATACAAATATATCATACCATTTTGAAAGCGATTTAACCAAAAAGAGGAATATTATAAGAGTAGAAAATGGAAACGTGTAGCAAAATAGTAATAGCTAACCAAATGAGCGAAATGGGGTTTCTTATGATCTGGATCACGATTCTCCTTATTCTGTTATTAATTTGTTTACTACTCATCACTCGTGTCTACTTTACTGCTAACCTTGTTTATACAACTGACAATCATTGGTTAGAGATTCGTATACATGTGCTTCGTATTTGTGTCTTTCGCAGAAAAGTACCTTTAGAAGCCGATACTTCCCAAAAGGGCTCTCACAATATATCCTTTTCCAACGTGAGAAATGTATTGAAGCAGGAATTCCATATTGTGAAGGGACTTGGAAAGTCAGTGACTAACGTGCTAAAGCGTGTTCGTTTTCAAAAACTTGTCTGGCATACAGAAGGGGGTACTGGTGATGCTGGAACCACAGGACTTGTGGCGGGTGGAGTATGGTCAATCAAAGGTGTCATAATCTGTTACTTGGTACAGCATAGTCAAATGAAGTGTAAGCCTGTAATTCAAGTGGTACCTCATTTTCAGCAACCATGTTTTTATACAAGATTAGAATGCATTGCATCCTTAAGAATTGGGCAAGCTATATACGCTCTCGTCCATATGTTAAAAAATACTGTAATTAAGGGAGAATCGTTTCAACCTAAAACTGAGTTATAGGAGGTAAATTAATTATGGAAGAACATCCAATTCAAGGATTAATGACGACAGCAATGGAAAATTTAAAGGACATGATCGAAGTAAACACCATTATCGGAGATCCAGTTGAATCACCTGATGGAAGTGTTATTATCCCAGTTTCAAAACTAGGATTTGGTTTTGCGGCTGGAGGTAGCGAATTTAATGCCGGAAAATCCCAAGGTGATAGTGAAGTAGAATTGCCTTTTGGTGGAGGAAGTGGGGGTGGTGTTTCCATTACACCTGTGGCATTCCTTATTGTCAGTGAAAGAGGAATCAAGATGGTTCACCTTGATCAACATACCCATATTTATGAAAAAATGCTTGATTTTGCTCCACAAGTGGTTGAGAAAGTGCAACAAATTATTAAAGACTCCACACAAGGAAAAAAACCTAAAGAACAGCAATCTAGAAAATCCAAAGATTCCCCGTCTCAGTACGATATTTAAATGATTAGGCTTTCAATTGACAGAGTATGATGAATGTAATGGTTTTCAATAATTTATTGCTCAAATAAGGCAGAAATTGTTGGACAAGGCCCAAATTTATATTCATAATACAAGGGAATACAATTATTTAGGAGGAATGCTTCATATGGCAAATGTTACATTCCATCAAGACCCTGTCACATTAGTTGGGAAAGAAGTAAAGGTTGGGGACAAGGCTCCGGATTTTAATGTTTTGAGCAATGATCTCAATTCTGTATCCCTTGGTGATTATGACGGGAAAGTAAAACTAATCAGTGTCGTTCCCTCGATTGATACAGGGGTATGTGCTGAACAGACAAAACGGTTTAATGATGAAGCGGATAAGATAGGTAATGTTAAGGTGTTAACAGTAAGTATGGATCTCCCTTTTGCACAGAAAAGATGGGTCAACAAGCACGAAATTAACAGTCTTGATACTCTATCGGATCACCGGGATGCAAATTTTGGTCAAAACTACGGTGTTTTGATAGAGGAATTACGATTGCTGGCGAGATCGATTTTTGTTGTTGATTCGAACAACAACATCACATATGTTGAATATGTCAGTGAAGTCAGTAACCACCCTGACTATGATGCTGCATTGGATGCTGCCAAGAAAGCAGAATAATCGACTCCAATCTCTCTCGCTCTTTAGTTGAGAGAGATTTTTACTGTGAAAACACTTTCAGTGAATTTCGTAACATGCTTAGCTGCCATTGCTTTGTACATAGCCATTTGTTTTGGTACAATAGAAACGCTTTAGGAACGAATGGAGGATTGTAATGGGGAAATCAAATGTAGAGCTATTATATGAATGGCTAGATCAAACAACGAACCTTATTCAACAACAACGTCATGAACCGTATTTGGATAGCCTTGCAACGACAATGGAAATTTTGTTTATGCAGGAGATACCAGAGAATCAAGATGACATAACTTCACATAAATTGCAGCAGTTTATAGCTGAACTTGAACTAGCGGATTTTTCAAAAGAAGAAGTTCGAAAAGCGACACAGTTGGCAATGCTAAAAGGGATGAAGGATTCAACTCAGCAGCAACATTTGATGACACCTGAAACCGTAGCTTTGCTAGTTGCGTATTTCGCAGAAAAGGTAATGCTTGCAAATGAAAAGGTCCGGATATTTGATCCAGCAGGTGGTACTGCTAACTTGCTATCCACAGTGCTTGATCGATTAAAACAGCCAGTTGAAGCATTTGCTTCAGAAGTGGATCCTACGTTGATACAGCTTGCTGTTATGAATGCTAATTTACAAGAGAAGCAAATCGAATTTTTCCATCAGGACAGCATTCGACCGTTTTTACTAGATCCAGTTGATTTGGTAGTGGCAGATTTACCAGTAGGCTATTATCCTGATGATGTGCAAGCAGCACAATATGAGCTGAAAGCTGATGAAGGACATTCATATGCCCATCATTTATTTATTGAACAAGGGATGAATTATACTAAACCAGGCGGCTATATGATTTATGTCGTACCTGATTTTCTGTTTGATAGTGATCAATCGGACAAACTCCACCGTTACATTCAGGAGTATGCGCATATTGTTGGGGTCGTTCGTTTACCTGAAAGTGTTTTTAAATCAGAAAAGAATGTAAAAAGCATTCTCCTTCTGCAGAAAAAATCCCAGGATTCTCGTGCGCCAAAACAGCCTTTGCTTGTGCAAATGCCATCATTGAAAAACACCAACGCAATGGCAGATATCTTAGGACAAATGAATAATTGGTTCCAAACGTATAATAAGGAGTGAGCAACAATGAGTAATGTATTGGCAATTAATGCTGGTAGTTCATCTTTGAAATTCCAATTAATAAAAATGCCAGATGAGGAAGTAATGGCAAAGGGATTAGTAGAACGTATTGGTCTTCCAGAAGCAGTTTTCACCATTGAAGTTAATGATAAAGAGGATAAATTTGTTGGAGACATCCCGAATCATGAAGAGGCTGTAAAGAAATTATTGGCTTCTCTAACGGATACAGGCGTTATTACGTCCCTTGATGAATTAGATGCAATTGGCCACAGAGTGGTACATGGCGGAGAAAAATTCAGTGATTCTGTCAAGTTGACAGATGAAGTAATTCAAAGTATCGAAGAGGTTTCAGAGCTTGCGCCACTTCATAACCCTGCCAATTTAACTGGAATTAATGCATTTAAAGAAATCTTGCCGAATGTGCCAATGGTAGCAGTATTTGATACAGCATTCCACCAAACGATGCCTGAATCATCTTACCTATACAGTCTTCCATATGATTATTATGAAGATTATGGGATCCGAAAATATGGTTTCCATGGTACCTCCCACAAGTACGTTTCACAGCGCGCTTCTGAGCTAATGGGCGTTCCTCTTGAGCAATTAAGACTAATCTCATGTCACTTGGGTAATGGTGCTAGTATTGCTGCTATACAAGGTGGAGAATCCATTGATACGTCTATGGGCTTCACTCCATTAGCTGGTGTGACGATGGGGACACGTTCTGGTAACATTGACCCGGCTCTTATCCCATATATTATGGAGAAAACAGGTAAGACAGCGGAAGAAGTAATGGACGTATTAAACAAAGAAAGTGGAATGCTTGCACTTTCTGGATTCTCTAGTGACTTGCGTGATATTGAGCAACAATCAGGAGAAAACAAGCGGGCAGAATTAGCACTTGAAGTTTTCGCTGGCCGTATTCACAAATACCTTGGTTCCTATGCTGCAAAAATGTCTGGTGTAGACGCAATTATCTTTACAGCAGGTGTCGGGGAGAATAGTGCAACAATCCGCGAAAAAGTGTTACATGGTCTGGAATTCATGGGTGTATATTGGGACCCTGCACTAAACCAGATTCGTGGAAAGGATCAGTTCATTAACTATCCGCATTCTCCAGTTAAGGTTATTGTTATTTCGACTAATGAAGAAGTTATGATCGCTCGTGACACGTTGCGACTAGCTTAATTTTTTAAAAAGGTTTTGCCCGTATTAAGTGGCAAAACCTTTTTTATTGGTGGTTGATTTGTTCATTTGACTAATTCTAAAAAGACACGTTGTTTATCGTACCACTAACACGTCACATGAGGCATATCGCGTAATACTTTCGGAAACACTTCCAATTAAAAATCTTTCAACAGCACTCATTCCGGTAGCACCACATATAATGAGATCTGCTTCGAAATCCTGTGCAATATCTTTTGCTATTTTAACCTTTGGGGAACCATATGCTACAGAGCGAACTAGGTCCACAACTCCAGCAGTTTTTGCATTTTCAACATACGTATCGAGTAATTCTTTAGCGTAGCTGTCAGCTCTTTCGGAGAGGGTACGATCATATGCCTCTGCGGAAGCAAACGTACGGGAATCCACGACATGTGCAAGAATTAAACGAGCATGATTGCGTTTGGCAATGTCTAGTGACTTTTTAAAAGCTTTTTCAGACGCTTGAGATCCATCAACAGCTACCACTATATTTTTATATTCCATGCTACATCTCCCCCTTTAGTTTAAGTATATACCCATATAATTTGAATCACAATTGAAATCTTTTTTCTTATATAAATTTTCAGTACTTTGTAAATGGCGAGAAGCACTCAATTGGTTTTACTGGAAAGAAGTATGTAAGATAACATGTCACGATTATGGACAACCTATAATTGGAGGTGATAATCTTGAGCAAACAAAAGAAAGATAATTCTCCAGAAAATATTTTTGAAGATGAGAAAGGCGTTGCAGCTGTACAAAACCAATTAAATGAGAGCTATCAAAGTGGTGTTGTTGAACAGTTGCACAACAATAAAAACATCCATACTTTTAATAACCGCAGAAGATAATATGCAGAAATAAATCCTTCTTTTTAAAGAAGGATTTATTTCTTCTTCCCCTTTGCGTAAGAATTTGGTAATGTAGCTTTAGGTACATAATGTAGTATAATGTTAGTGTAGTGTAAGTGCTTTCATAAAAATGATTATGATTATACAGAAATTGGAGGGCGAGAGCGATGAAAATAGGGATTCCAAGAGAGATTAAAAACAATGAAAACAGAGTTGCTATGGCACCTTCCGGGGTACATACGTTATCTGATGCAGGACACGAGGTATATGTGGAAACAGAAGCGGGATTGGGTTCTGGCTTTACGGATGAACAATATATAGAAGCCGGTGCTATTATTCTGGAATCAGCACGGGAGGTTTGGGCGCAGGAAATGGTCATGAAAGTTAAGGAACCACAGCCTGAGGAGTATGAATATTTCTATGAAGGTCTTATCCTTTTCACTTATTTACATCTTGCAGCAGAGCCTGAGTTAACGAAGGCATTAATTGAGAAAAAAGTGGTTGGAATAGCGTACGAAACTGTACAACTGGACAACCGTTCATTACCATTGCTTACACCGATGAGTGAGGTAGCAGGAAGAATGGCCTCCCAAATTGGCGCTCAATTTTTGGAAAAGCCTAAGGGTGGAAAAGGAATTTTATTAGCTGGTATTCCAGGTGTTAAAAGAGGGAAGGTAACGATTATTGGAGGCGGAGTCGTAGGGACAAATGCAGCAAAAATAGCTGTTGGTTTAGGTGCTGATGTCACGATCATTGATTTAAGCCCGGAACGTTTACGTCAACTTGACGATATCTTTGGCTCTAAAATTAATACGATGATATCCAACCCGCTTAATATTGGACTAGCTATTTCAGAATCGGATCTAGTTATTGGTGCAGTACTTATCCCAGGTGCCAAAGCTCCGAAGCTTGTGACAGATGAAATGGTGCAACAAATGCCCGAAGGTTCCGTGATTGTAGATGTTGCCATTGATCAGGGCGGAATTTTTGAAACGAGTGACAGAATAACAACACATGATAATCCTACTTATTCAAGACATGGGGTTCTCCACTATTCGGTGGCAAATATGCCTGGAGCCGTACCGAGAACGTCTACTATCGGTTTAACGAATGTAACGGTTCCGTATGCGCTTCAACTTGCTAATAAGGGGTATATAAAAGCCTGTTTAGACAACGAAGCTTTGTGTAAAGGGGTAAATACGTTAGATGGCTACGTGACGTATGAAGCTGTCGCGGCATCACACGGTCTAGAGTTTGATGATGCACATGTATTGTTAGAAAGATAAAAGTAAAGCCTGCAGTGTATCCTGCAGGCTTTTGCTTATCTCTTGTCTATTCAATAATTTGTAAATCCTTTGGATATGCGGTTAAGATCTCCGCTCCTTTATCTGTCATGTATACCATGTCTTCAATTCGGACGCCACCTTGTCCTGGCACATAGATACCTGGTTCAATGGTATAGCACATTCCTGTTTTCAGTGGTAGTGTGTTATTGCTGTGCATGGACGGGTATTCATGTGTTTCAATACCTAAGCCATGCCCTAGACGGTGGGTAAAGTAGTCACCATAGCCCGCGGTTTCAATATGCCCTCTCGCAATTTGGTCGAGCTTTCCAACAGAGGTTCCGATTTGAGAACCCTCAATCGCTTTTTGTTCAGCTTGTAATACCGTATTGTAGATGTTTTCTTGCTCTTCGGTAATTGATTTGTAGGCAACTGTTCTGGTAATGTCAGAACAATATCCTTCAAAAATAACACCAAGATCAAATAATACGATATCGCCTTTTTCAATCTTTTTCATACTTGGCGTTCCGTGTGGAGAAGCAGTTTTTGTTCCAGATAGAGCCATCGTATTGAAGGACATTTCCTGAATCCCTTGTTTCTTCAACTCATATTCGATTTTTGCAATTAGCTCCAACTCACTTACGCCCTCTTGGATTGCTTCTACACCTGTTTTGACACCGAAATCAGCTAGTGCTGCTGCCTGCTTTAATAAAGTGTATTCTTTTTTATCTTTTACCACTCGTAAGTTGGCCAATATTTCCTTACCATCGCGAATAGTTGTATCCGATAGATACTGTTTTATTGCTTCGTAACGTTCTAATGTAATGTGATCATGTTCCAATCCAATGGAGGCAGGGACTTGGTTCGAGTCTTTAAGCCTTTTGGAGAAAAGTTCCCAAGGGTTTTCGTGATCACGGTAGCTAATAATTTCAAATTGCCAGCCTGCTTGTTTTGCATCCTCTACTTCCATTGATGGTACAATAAGGATAGGGTCCATGCTGTGAGATACATACACTGCAATTAAGCGCTCATGTGGCTCCGTATAGTAATTACTTAGATAATAAAAGTTGGCTTTTGATGTAATAAACATACTATCGAGATCTTGTTCCTTCATGCTTTTTAATAATGAATCTATTCTACTTGTCATATAGGCACTCCTTCATATGTAGTGTTATACTAAAGTATAACAGAGAATCCAAAATGTAAAAAAATATTACTTTTTGAAACCAAATTCTTTTTAGAACGTAATACCTAATAGCAACAAAAGTTATAATGATGTGAGGTGAGTTAATGGGGCTATTTTCCAGGATCTTTTCCAAAAAAAAGAATGATACAGCAGCTCCTCAAGAAAGAACAGTGCTTTCCATCAAAGTTGGCGATATTATCACCTATGACCTTAGGGACTATGAGGTTGTTGGAAAGATAACATATAGAGGTGGGAGCTATGAGTGGTATAGTTATCAATTGCTGGAAGGAAATGATACCATTTGGTTAGCGGCTGAAATGGATGATGAACTGGAGTTAGGGATTTATCGAAAGGTACAACTTCCGATTCAAAAGCCGTATCCAAAAGAAATAACGTATGAAGACAGCAAATACTACCTGGAAGAGACAGGTTCAGCTAGGGTGACGGGTGAAGGAAGAAGCACCTCTTTAAATGGTTCAGAAACCCACTATGCTGAATACATGGATGAATCAGAGCAAAGATATCTCAGTTTTGAATCATGGGGTACGGAAATAGAAGCCAGCTACGGTTATTCCATTGAAGATTATGAAATTAAAATATTAGCAGGATCTAAATAGGAGGAGAATATATATGTTTAAATTTTTTGGTCGAATGAAAACAGTTGTAAGTTCAGAGTTAAATGCCATGCTTGATAAGGCAGAAGACCCGGTGAAAATGCTTGATCAGTTTATGAGAGATATGGCTGAAGATATTCGAGAAGTAGAAGCAGCTGTTGCCAAGCAGATTGCCAATGAAAAAATGTTGAAAAGAAAAGCCAATGATGCTCAGGCAATGGTTGAAAAAAGGCAAAAACAAGCAGAACAAGCGATAGAGGCAGGTAATGATGACCTAGCTAGACGCGCACTGGAAGATAAAAAAGATCATGAAGCTACAGCAACCACTTTGAACGAATCTTGGAAGCGTGCTGAACAAGATGCTACTTCACTTCGCTCAAAGCTTGATGAAATGAAAAAAGAATATCAAGAAATGAAACTGAAAAAGGATTCATTAAAAGCACGTGCTGAATCTGCAAAAACGAGAACCAAAATGAATCGTACGATGTCTTCTATCGGTAATGATGATTCCAAGCGTGGATTTGAGCGTATGGAAGAGAAAGTGATGCAATTTGAAGCAGAAGCTGAAACAAGTGAAGACATGTCACAAGCTAGTCGTACACTTGATGATGAGTTTGAAGATTTGGGCAAAAACGAAGTGGATGATGAACTAGCAGAGTTAAAGAAGAAAATGGGAAAATAAATTAGTTGTTAATAGGAGCAGTACTGCTGCTCCTATTAATAATATAAAACTTTAGTAGAGAGAGGGGGATTTTATTGTACAAAAAATGGCTGTTACTTGGAATGGTAATCATTATGCTAGGCGTACTTTCAGCATGTGGTCCTGGCGGTATGGAACAAGATGCCAATGTTAGTGCGGGTGATATGCCGGATGAACCGAGCAAATCTGAACTAGCTGCCGCTATAGAATCAGACAACAGTAATGAAATTGATGATTTAGTAGAGGAACATTTCCCTCTGCTTGATGTAGTGAATGGTGATACATATGAAGCGGAAATTTTTGCCACACAGCGTTTTACTAAAGAAGAGCTCGTATCATTGTTTTCTTCCGCTATAGAGCCGGAGAATGTAAGTGAAGAAAAAGATAATCAGCAAATCATGGTTTATCCAAATGACTTTGTTACACTGAAGCATAGTGAAAGCGATGATAACGTAATTTTAATTGAAGTGGCCAGTGAAGAGTTTGTTCGAAATAATTACTCACCTAGTTTTCTGCAGACGTATTTTACCTATCGACTGCTCGACAGTTTCTTAGGGAATGGCTGGAGCAATCGTAGAGCACGTTCTTGCCAATCAGGGGATTGCTATGGTGGTTATAAAAGTGGAAGTTACGGAGCGCCAAGTCGTGGAAGTGGAACATTCCGTGGAGGCGGTCCAGGTTCCGGAAAATAAAAGGAGGGTTTTTAGATGCAACCATTTATTGATACACTAATTTATTTTGCAATATCGGTCGTAATCGTATTAATTGGACTTATTATATTTGAAAACATGACAAGAAAATATAAAGACATGGAAGAAGTAAAGAACGGCAACCAGGCCGTTGCGTTATCCATTGCCGGAAAAATTATCGGGATTTGTATTGTATTAGCTTTTGCAATTTATCACAGCATTCAGATTCAAGAAACCATTATTTGGGGACTGTTTGGCGTTGTTCTGCAAATGATCGCGTACGGTGTGTTTGATCTGCTTACTAGAAAATTTTCTGTGGAAGAGCAGTTACTTAAGAACAACCTGGCAGTCGGCATTATTTCCATGGCTGTATCTATTGGTTTAGCATTAGTCATCGGTGCTTCTATAACCTAAAAAATATGGCGATTGTTTAAAAAGGGTTAACATGGCTTCCGACGTTCTCTGACGCGGAAGCCACATTTATTTTCATGGAAGTAAGAAGATGGAGTGATTAAAATTGAAAGATGCAGCTATGAAGAAAAGTACCATTATCTACTGGGCTTCAGGGATTGTATCCATTTGCGGTATTATATTTGAAGTCCTATTCGGCGCACTGGGGTCTTATATATTAGGAGATGGTGTAAAACAATACACCTTAACCATTTCTCTTTTTCTTACTGGTATGGGAATTGGGGCAAGTCTAAGTGAAAAAGTGATGAAAAACCTGATTATTTCCTTTATTTGGGTTGAGTTTGGGGTTGCTATAATTGGTGGCTTCTCAAGCTTTACCATGTTTGGAATCACCGCAATTGCACCTGAGGGAACAGATGCCTTCTATCTCTACTTTATCACCGCATTAGTCGGTGCATTGACAGGTTTTGAATTGCCTATACTAATAAGAAAAGCAAATGAGATAGGAGTATCACTTAATCGAAGTACAGCTAGAGTCTTATTTTCTGATTATGCCGGTGGTCTAGTTGGCGGTTTGCTATTTGTGTTCCTACTACGCCCTCAATTCGGTATGGTAAAATCAGCCTTTTTAGTTGGTTGTATTAACGTAACCGTTGCTTTGATTGTGTTATGGCTTTTTCGTAAAGAAATTCGCCATTTTATGGTGCACGCTGTCTGTGGTGTCGTTATCGCATTGTCACTTATTCTCGGACTGTTTTTTGGAGAAGAACTCGCCTTTAGTTTTGAACAGAAATTGTATAAGGATCCAATATTACATATGGAAGAAAGCAGCTATCAAAAAATTATCCTTACTCAAGATCAGAAAGACGTGCGTCTTTATTTGGACGGTTCGTTGCAGCTTAGTTCTACAGATGAATACCGTTATCATGAAACACTTGTGCATCCAGCAATGTCCTTTATAGATGAGCCTAAAAACGTGTTAATTTTAGGCGGTGGGGACGGGGTTGCTGCAAAAGAGGTATTGAAATATGATGCCTTAGAGTCGCTCACTTTAGTGGATCTTGACCCTGCTGTTGTCGAATTAGCGAATACTAATAAACAGCTATTGAAATTGAATGAAGGATCTTTAAAAGACCAAAAAGTGACAGTAAAAAACATGGATGCTTTTAAATATCTTGAAAATAGTGATGAATGGTTTGATGTTATTCTCGTTGACCTTCCAGATCCAAATAACGAAAGTTTAAACAAACTTTATACAAAGGAGTTCTATTCCTTGGCAAGAAACCACCTAACAGCAGAAGGAGCTATGATGGTACAGGCTACAAGCCCTGTTTTTGCTAGAGAGGTTTATTGGACGATTTCTGAAACGATCGCTTCTACAGGCCTAAATACAGAGAATCTTCATGTGGATGTGCCCAGCTTCGGAAATTGGGGATTTGTAATGGCGAGCAGAGAGGAAATTAATATTCAAAACCTGACAATTGAGCCCGAAACCAGGTTCCTAGAGGAAGATATGTTAGGTAGCTTAACCGAATTCGGTAAAGATGAAGACCAAGAGATTATTGGGAAGGATGGGGAGGAAACGGTGTTAAAACCAAATACTCTAATCGATCCGCATCTAATTCAAATTTATGAACGTGCTTGGGAAAATTACTAAACGGGTAAAGGAATAGAGAACTTCTTATAGAACAATAGTAGGGAGACATATTTTGAAAAGGAGCGAGATATCATGAAAGTATCTTATCATGGACATTCCGTAGTAAAAGTAGAGACCGCCTCACAGACGATCCTTTTTGATCCATTTATCTCAGGTAATGAGGCATGTGATTTAAATGCCGACACAATTAAAGCAGATGTCATTCTGCTCACACATGGCCACAATGATCATGTGGGAGACACATTTGAAATTGCCAAGCGAAGCAATGCTTTAGTCGTGGCACCTAATGAGCTTGCAGAGTACTTAGGCAATAAAGGATTGAGGACACACCCCATGCATATAGGCGGGAAGCACACTTTTGAGTTTGGCCAAGTAAAATTCACACAGGCATTCCACGGTTCTGCCTACACGCAAGAGGATGGATCAACCGTCTACACTGGTATGCCAGCTGGTATTTTATTAACAATTGATGGTAAGACCATTTATCATGTTGGTGATACAGGATTATTCTCAGACTTAAAATTAATTGGTGAAATGAACGACATAGATGTCGCATTTGTACCAATTGGTGATAACTTTACCATGGGACCAGAAGACGCATTGGTTGCAGCAAAATGGATAAACGCTAAGACAACAGTGCCAGTGCATTACAATACCTTCCCAGTGATCGAGCAAAATCCAGACACATTTGCTGAGAAAGTGAGTGTAGGAAAAGGGAAAGCAATGAAAATTGGGGATGTTTTGGAGATTTAACTAGGAGCTATAAGAAAAGCCAGGGAGCGGGTGCTCTCTGGCTATTTTAGTTGATAGGAATTTTATCTTCCACAACTTGAGTCGTTTTGGGTGATTTTTATATCGGAGTCCGGCATTTGTTTAATATCAGCATCACCTTTTACACAAATCGAACCTGCTCCATTTTTAGGAGTTATCGGTCCATCGAATGTGGCGTTGCCTTCGACTATTATTTTTGAACTATCCTGCACATGAATATCTTTATAAAAGTGAGCATCGCCTTTTATATGTATCATGGAGGTGCCTTTAAGTCTTACACTATTTAAAAGTTCTGCCTTCTTGTTGACAAAGATGGTGGACTCATTTTCTAATAATATACTGTTAGAAGTCAAGTTACCTTTGATATTGAGAGAGCTACTGGTTGTAAGAAAAACATTGCTTAGAAGCTTTCCATTATTATTTACTGTAATATGACTATTATTGTGCATTGTTAGGTTGCCTTGGGTTGAAAAATTCTCGCCTACCTCTAGTTCGCCTTTTGATGTCATTTTTAAATCCTTTTCAAAGCGAGCATCTCTTAAAATTTTTGTTCGGGAGTTTTCTTGTAGTGTGGCATTCCCTTCAGTAATTAAATGTTCTTTTATATTAAGTTCCCCAGAAGATCTTACCTCGAGGTCCCCTTTCACTTTCGCACTTTTATTAATAAATGCTTTTGAGTTGTGATTAAAGATAAATGCTTGGTCAGAAAAGAGATTATAGTCGATTGTAAAGCGTATTCCTTCAAAAATTGTTATCCCATTTGGAAACCATGCATTTCCTTGGTGAACTGTAGGAGTTAAACAGGAATTCCACTCCCCAAATGTTGATTGACTAAATTTCTTATCACCATAATAATCACAGTACTCATCTTTTTCAGGAGGTTTCCCTTCTTCGTCATTTTCTACATCATCAATATCATCGCTGTCTTTTAGTTGAATAGCTAGATTATAAGGCTCCGATTTGTTCCAAGTCGTTTCAGTTGTATATGTTTTATCGGTCTTACTTTTGACAGTTAGTTTAACCTGCATTGCTTTTGAATTATTAGCGTTTGTAAAACAACCATTTTCCTCTGTTAATTCTTGATCACCATTTGTTAAGTTCATAGAAACTACTTCTAGGTCACCGTGTCTTCCGTCATAACAAATACTACGACCTTCCGTAAACTGATTTCTCATCTCACTAAGTAAAACGTTGGTATTTTGTTTCAACGATATATTAGCACTTGCCTCTTTTTCACTGCCTAATAATTGCATTAAGACACTAGAAGATAATGTTATGACGATTGCTAATAAACCAAGTGCAGCAAGGAGTTCAACAAGTGTAAACCCTTTTTCATTATGAAGTTGTCGAAAATTCATATTTTCACATCCATTAAAATGCTATAATAGGATAAAAGTCACATGTGAGGCGTGGTTATCAGAATGGTCAAAAATTTTTTTAATAATGATCGTGGTTTTACCCTTATAGAGATTATAGCATCAATAGCGCTTCTCGCACTAGTTATTATGGTACTTCTGCCAATATTTCCACAAGTTTTTAAGTGGACTGGAAAAACGGAAAATGAACTTACTGCAAGTAATTTAGTAGGCCAAGTAGCCTATGATGTTAAAAATGATAGAGTAGAAGGTTGGTATCCTACCCCTGTCAAAGAGTGTAAAGGGGAGGAAAAGGGAATTTCATATAAGACCTACACATTAAATGATATAAATTACCAGAGTACTATAGGTCTTTGTAAAGAGGCATCTGTTAATCTGTATCGCGCAGAAATAAAGGTTTATGGGGAAAACAATAACCTTATTAGTGAGTCTTATACATATATAAAAAGTGAGGAAAAACCATGAACTTGAAAGGTGAAAGTGGCGCGGCGCTAGTCCTAACTCTTTTAATGATTACATTACTGCTCTTATTCGTAACGATGTTGTCTGGACAAGTTATTCAAACAACAAAACAAGTTACGACAACAGAAAAACGTATTGATGCAGAGTTAGTTTCGCAAATGGGGATAGATTATGTGCAATCTGTTTTAGAAACGTATGAATATAATGAGCTCCAAGATGTAATGGATTATTTGTCAACAAAATTGGATGAGTACTTGCAAATTTCAAAAACGGGAAATCCGATCCTTATACTGGATGAAGCCAGGCAGTTCGAAATTGAACTACCAGACCCTCTTCCTGAGGTTATTGAAGGAGAAGATTTAGAAGTTACCTATATAAGTATTGGTAGATCAATGGGTCAGACTATAGAAACTAACGATACTATTACGATAACATTTGAAAGGGATGAATAATTTGATCACACGTAAACGTCTTGGAGACCTGCTACGTGACGCGGGACTGGTTACAGAACAACAAATAAACGAAGCGCTTGAAAATAAAAAAAGCAATCAAAAACTTGGCGATGCCCTCCTCGAGCATGGCTTTATAACAGAAAAGCAATTGATTGAAGTCCTGGAATTCCAGCTAGGCATTCCACATGTGTCGCTATATCGATATCCAATCGATGAAAATGTCCTCCAATTCGTCACAAGGGAATCTGCTCAGCAAAACTTGATTATGCCATTGCAGATTAGTGATACGGAACTAATGGTGGCGATGAAGGATCCAATGGATTATTTTGTTATTGATGATTTGGAAATGGAAACAGGTTTTAGCATTTCTCCGGTTATTGCTGCGAAGGATGATATCCTGTTTGCGATCAATAAATACTACTACAAAAACGAACCAGAAATGATAGATAACAATAAAAATGGGGAAGCAGAAGCTCCGATTATTCAGTTGTTTGATCAGTTGCTTACAACTGCTGTTCAGTTAAAGGCGAGTGATATACATATCGATCCACAGGAAGCAGCCGTTCAAGTCCGTTATCGAATTGATGGAAAGCTACAAACAGAAAAGGTTGTTGCCAAGCAGATGCAGAATGCCTTGATTGCACGAATTAAAATTTTGGCAGACTTAAATATTACGCAGACAAGGCTGCCGCAGGACGGAAGAATTAGAACGACGGTTGGTTTAACACCAGTTGACCTACGAATCTCTTGTTTACCAACAGTGTACGGAGAAAAGGTTGTTATTCGAATACTGGATTTAAATCAAGCATTAAAGAAAGTTAATGAGTTAGACTTCTCGCAAAGCAATCTCAAAAAATATGAAGATTTAATAAGCCGTCCTTCAGGTCTTGTGCTCTTAACAGGTCCTACAGGTTCTGGGAAAACTTCCACATTGTATGCAGCACTTCATCAACTGAATTCAGAAGCGGTTAATATCGTGACAGTAGAAGACCCTGTGGAGTATCAATTAGAAGGAATTAATCAGGTACAGGTGAACAGTTCTGTTGGATTATCTTTCTCAAATGGCTTGCGTTCCATTTTACGACAGGACCCCAATGTAATCATGGTAGGGGAAATTCGCGACCAGGAAACAGCAGAAATCGCAATCCGCGCTTCCCTAACAGGTCACCTTGTTTTTAGTACCCTTCACACCAATAGTGCAGTGGATGCGATTCCGCGTTTAATAGACATGGGAATTGAACCATATTTAGTTGTGTCCTCCTTATCTGGTGTCGTAGCCCAAAGGCTTGTTCGCAAGCTTTGTAGAGATTGTTTAATAGAGCGGCCTGCAACAGATATGGAAAAAGAGATCTTTGAAAACAATGGAATGAGCGTAGAACACGTCTATGATAGTGAAGGTTGTTCCGTTTGTCACCAACGTGGTTATCGTGGAAGAATTGCAGTTCAAGAGGTACTAGTAATCGATGATGCGATTCGCGGAATGCTATTGAATAATGGCTCTATGGCTGACATAAGAGCCTATATGAAAACTCAGGGAACAGCATTCCTGATGCAGGATGGACTTGAAAAAATTAAAGCTGGAAAGACGTCAATGGAAGAGATTATGCAAGTTTCCATTCGATTGTAGGGGGGGATAGAATGCGTGACATAATTGAACAATTGCTTACAGAAGCATATAACAACAATGCATCAGATATGCATTTAACAATTGGTAAAGCCCCCGTATTCCGAATAAATGGCAAGCTCGTCGAGCAGGACAAGCCCCGGTTAAAACCAACAGAAACGAAGCAAATTGTACAATCTATTTTACCGGAAACTTTATGGGAAACGTTAGAGACGACGAGAGAGTTAGATTTTTCTTATGGTATTCAAGGAGTTTCCAGATTTCGGATAAATGCGTTTTATCAGCGCGGTGAATTATCGTTAGCAATTCGTATTATTCCGAACCGTATACCATCAATTGAGGAACTGAACCTTCCTTTGGTAACAAAGGAAATTGTACAGGAACCACAAGGACTTGTTCTGGTTACGGGGCCGACAGGAAGTGGAAAAAGCACGACACTTGCTTCCATGATTGATTACATTAATCAGACGATGCAAAAACATATTATCACATTAGAAGATCCGATTGAATATATGCATACTCATAATCAATCAATCATTGATCAACGTGAGGTTGGATTTGATACAAAGAGTTTTGTAAATGGCTTAAGAGCTAGCTTAAGGCAGGATCCCGATATCATTTTACTTGGAGAGATGCGTGACCTCGAAACGATCTCTACAGCTATAACAGCGGCGGAGACGGGTCATCTCGTTCTTGGAACGCTACACACAACAGATGCCGTTTCTACAATTGAGCGGATTATTGATGTGTTTCCACCAGCTCAGCAAACGCAAATACGTATTCAACTATCAACGATTTTAAAAGCGGTAATTTCTCAGCGTCTATTGGTCACAAAGGATTATACAGGAAGAAGGGCAGCAACAGAGGTACTTCGAAATACTTCCGCTGTAAAGAACCTTATTCGAAATGAAAAATTACATCAAATCCAAAATGTATTACAAACTTCAAGGGATCATGGAATGCATACATTGGATATGGAATTGAAGCGACTTCTGCAAGAAGACCAGATTTCCATGGAAGCAGCAGCACCGTTTATGCAAGGAAGGAGCTCCTAGTATGGACTTTCAATATGTCGGCAAACGGATGTCGGGTGAGCGAATTAAAGGAAAAATTGATGCCGATTCAAAACATCGAGCTCTTAGCGAATTAGAAAAACAAGGACTATTAATTACACGAATTGAAGAAACGAAACCATGGAATAAAGATATTATTTTGAATAAGCGTGTTAAAAACAAAGACTTTGTTCTGTTCCTGAGACAATATTCTACACTGATTCATGCTGGGATTACCATAACGGATGCGACAGATACGATGTCAAAACAAACCGATAATTATGCACTTCGTTCAGCCCTAGATGATATGCTAAAACAGTTAGAGCAGGGTGTCTCGCTATCTACTGCAGCGGAAAAACAATCCAATGTTTTTCCTGAACTACTTGTAAATATGATTCATGCTGGAGAAGTAAGTGGGAAACTAGATGAAATTCTAAGCCAAATGGCTGATTATTACGAGAAAGAATATCGCAACAAGCAGAAAGTCGTCTCCGCATTGCTTTATCCAAGTGTGGTAGGTGTCATTACATTATTTTTAAGTGTGTTTTTACTAGTATTTATTGTGCCGCAATTTGTTACAATGTTTCATTCGTTTGGAGAAGAAATACCGCCGTACACGCAATTTATTTTAAGTCTTAGTGACTGGCTTGGCGTTTATTGGTGGAGCATTGCTCTCCTTATAGTATTACTAGTTTTTCTCGGCAAATATATGTTACGATATGATAGTTTTCGCTTTCGTTTAGATACATACAAGCTACGTTTTCCTTTTCTTGGCGTTCTTGCGCATAAGGGAGCGCTGGTCCGGATGACGCAAACATTAAGTACATTGGTTAACAGCGCAGTTCCCATATTAGAAGCAGTGGGGATAACAGAAAAAGTCGTTGGGAACAAAGTGATACAAGAGGTACTGCATGATTCTAGGGAAAGCCTAAGTGAAGGTGAGTCGATCACAAAACCAATGAAAAACCACTGGGTGATTCCCCCACTAATTATTCAAATGATGCAAATTGGTGAAAAAACAGGAACGTTGGATCAAATGCTAGCAAAAGCGGCTTCTTTCTATGAAGAAGAAGTAGAACAATTATCAAATAGGATTAAAACGTTAATAGAGCCGCTTATGATTATTGTTCTTACGTTCATTGTAGGTGGTATCATAACCGCTGTTGTTATACCAATGTTTTCTATGTTCGAAAATTTACAATAAAAGTGTGGTAAATTGTAATTTTATATAATATAATAGTACTAGGTAAATAGACGGATGCTATGAAGGGTTATCTCTATTTGGGCACTTTGATAATCCGGAGCAAGTAGTGCAACCGACCTGACTGTGTTACTAAATATACATATTTAGAGAGGCGGGGATTTTTATGCTTACACGCATGAAAAAAATGTTGAAAAAAGAAAAAGGATTTACGTTGGTAGAGCTTTTAGCAGTTATTGCAATTTTAGCTATTATTGTTGCTATTGCGGTTCCTACGATTGGGAATGTTATTGATAATTCAAAAGCCGAAGCTACAATAGCGAATCAAGAGTTGGTTGAAAATGCTGCAAGGCTTGCTGATGTTTCGGGCGTTGGACCAGCTGATGCTGAAGCTGGTTATACAATGAAAGAGCTAGTAGATGCAGGATTCTTAGACGTTGATCTTGGAGATTTTGAACTTAAAGGTAATGTGAAAGTTACAACAAGCGATGATGGTGGAAAAACTTTTAAATACGAGTAATTAATATAACTAATATACACTAATGCAACGCCCTTGCCCCAAAGCAGGGCGTTTTCTTCAATTATAAACATCTTTAACATGAAGGAGTACATAAATGGAAAGTGTCATGATTTTATTGTTTTTCGCTTTAGGCTTGCTCTTTGGGTCTTTTTTTAATGTGGTCGGACTGCGGGTTCCAAAGAAAATTCCTTTTGCGAATGACCGCTCCAGGTGCCCCAACTGTGACCATCAATTGGCGTGGTATGATAATATACCGCTTTTATCATTCGCCATACAGCGGGGTAAATGCCGATACTGCGGTAAACCAATTTCTTCCATTTATCCAGTTGTTGAGGCACTGACAGGCGTGCTTTTTGCACTTAGTTACATACAACTTGGACTGCACAAGGAAATCGTTACAGCATTGTTGCTCGTTTCTTTGCTTATGATCATCCTTGTGTCAGATCTTGCTTACATGCTTATACCCAATAAGGTTTTATTATTTTTCTTGCCGTTCCTCGCTATTATGCGTTTTCTTGAACCTCTGGAACCGTGGTGGAGCAGTCTAGTAGGAGCCATTGCGGGTGTGGTAATTATTGCTCTTGTTATTATGATTAGCAGGGGTGGTATGGGCGCAGGGGATATGAAGCTTTTTGGTGTACTAGGGATTGTGCTTGGGTTACAAGGCACTCTTCTAGCTTTCTTTCTTTCCTGTATCATTGGAGCAATAGTGGGACTGCTGTTAATCGTGCTAAAAGTAATCGACCGAAAGCAGCCGGTTCCCTTTGGGCCGTATATCGTGCTCGCTTCCCTGATAACATACTTCTATGGTGAGAGATTAATAGACTGGTATATTACAATACTCTAATAAGGGCGTGACAGCATGGGATTGATGTCTAATGGCAGGGTTAATATCGTGATTACGAACCGAAAATTACGGTATACCTATCATAAAAGCAATAAGATGGAAGGGTTGCAAGAACACGGAGAGCTAGAGCTTCCTCCATCTGTCTTAGAAGAAGGCAAGATAATTGATAAAGCTTTATTTTCTGAGCTCATCAGACAGCTTGTGCATGAGCATAAATGGAAAAGAAAAAAGCTTTTATTTGCGGTCCCTGATGACACGGTAGTAATCAGGCAATTAGAAGTGCCAGCAGCTTTATCAAGAGAAGAAGCGAAAGGCTATATCGAGACACAGCTGGGGAATAGTATTTATTTACCATTTTCCAATCCTGCTATCGCGATAGATTTTCTTGAAAAACTGGATGACAAGCAACATGTTTTACTGTTTGCTTATCCAAAAGAAAAGATAACGGATTATGTTGATGTCTTTGAACAGCAAGGACTGCGTCCCGTGGTGGCAGATTTGACCTCCTTGTCTGTATATCGGTATTACATGGCCACAAGGCAGGAAACAACACAACACCATATCCTTCTCGTTCACTGGAATGAAGATGCGCTTGTATTAACGGCCTTCAAAGAAAACAAGCCTGTATTTACAAGAAACATGAAAGTGGAACAAGTAACAGAGGAAGTAGATATTGAGCGAACTATTGATGAGTATTTAATTGAAATAAATCGCATCATTGATTTCTATCAATATTCCATCACAAAAGGGAATGGCCAAATAGAACTTCTTTTATTATCTGGTGATTATCCTGGTTTACCAATATTGAAACAACGATTTACAGAGTCAATCATAGTGGTAGAGGATTTTACAAATGGCGAGCTACCTTCAAAATACACAGACGTTCTTGGTCTGGCAATGAAAAATGAGGTTTAAGCAACATGACTACGGAAATTAATTTTATTAAAAAGCAACCAAATAAGAAGCTTTTCCTAATGCTTTCTGCAGGTGTGTTCTTTTTTGTTGCCTGTTGTGTATTGACCGTTTTATTATTCCAGAAAAATAGCGTGGAGAAAGAAATTTCTGCTTCTGAAACCTATCTAACAGAGTTGGAGATTAAAATTGCGGAGCAGAAACAAGACACTGCGGGTACAAGAGAAATGGAACAACTGCTTGATGAGATACAAGGAATTAAAGGAGAAGCCACGCCTGTAATACCTCTCTTTCATGTTGTGTACGGATTATTTGGTGATGCCGAACAACTAGTAAGCTATGAAAATGTTTCTGCAAATTCATTTGTTGTGACAGCAAGTTATCCAAGTATGGACGATGTGGCAAAGTTTATCGCTGAGGTGTCAGATTTAGCGTATGTGTCAGAGGTACAGTTAACGAGTGTTATCACAATGGAAGAAAACTATGAAGCTGTGTTAACTGTTCAATTGCAAGAAGAAACTCTAATGGAGGAGTTGGGCACACATGATGAAGTCCTTGAATAAAAAGCATATATTTGTGTTGGTCGGCTCGCTAATTGTACTCGGTCTCGTATATTTATTAGGATATCAACTTATGGTGAAACCACAGAAAAGTGAAGCGGATAGTCTACATAGCCAGGTATCCATGTTTGAAAAACAAGTTACTGCCAGCAACGGTGAAATGGAAGAAGATGTAACCGAGGATTACACGACTATTACTCAGTTGGTTCCTGATCATTTAGCAATGGATTCCTTATTACGCGAGATACAGAAGTTAGCAAATTCAAATGACATACGTATTGATTATATAGGTGCAATGAACGGAAATACGGAAGATACCGACGTTACTGAAGAAGAAACAACAGGAGTTGAAGAAGCAACCTATACGATGGAAGTTACTGGTGGAAGTGTGGAGAAAGTAAATCAGTTCTTAGATGCCTTACTTGAAGGGGAAAGATTAATTACAATTGAAACATTAAATTTGAACCAGGACGGGGATTCGTTATTTGCATCCATTTCCTTTTCTACTTACTATGCGGAATAGCCTTACAGAGGGCTATTTTTTTTAGCTTTTTTTCACCTCTACATCTCTGTTTGATCAAGTTCTGTTTTGTGGTATTTTTTCATACATTGGTCAATAGGAGGAGATATTATGCGAAACTATGCTATTTTAAGATTATTGTTAGCGGGATTTTTGCTATATTTTGCTTGGCCAGTAATTCCTTATGCAAACACGACAGTAGAAATGGTGTTTTGGGGAGGATGGCTCGGCTTTCTGTTCTTAGTTGTTGGAGCTAACTTTGCAACGTTTTTACAAATGACCAAACCACCAATTATGGAACAGCAAGAATTAGATCGGCGCAAGTCCCATAATTATTGAGTTTCACTATGAACAACTGTATAATAAAAGTTAAATATCGTACTAGTACAGTTGAAAGTTGGTGGGACACCATTGGCAACGAAACATGAGCAAATTATTCAGCATATCCTGTCCCTATCTGTTGGCCATAAAATTTCAGTAAGGCAAATTGCAAAAGAACTAGGTGTAAGTGATGGGACAGCATATCGTGCAATTAAAGAAGCAGAGAATCAGGGGATCGTTAGTACCATAGAACGTGTGGGGACCATTCGAATCGAAAGAAAAAACAGAGAGAACTTCGAGAGGCTTTCCTTTGCAGAGGTAATTAATATTATTGATGGACAAGTTCTTGGTGGAAAGACAGGACTCCACAAAACATTAAATAAATTTGTGATCGGCGCTATGCAGCTTGACGCCATGATGCGCTATACAGAGGCCAACTCCCTATTAATTATCGGGAATCGTGTCGAAGCGCATGAATTGGCATTAAATGAAGGTGCTGCAGTATTGATTACCGGTGGATTTGATACAGAGGAACATATAAAGCGACTAGCAGATGAAAAAGAATTGCCGATCATTTCCACAAGTTACGACACATTCACTGTAGCTGCCATGATTAATCGGGCCATATATGACCAACTAATCAAAAAGGAAATTGTTTTTGTTGGGGATATTTTCACTCCTTATGAAGCCTCTTGGTTTTTGCATGCCGGGGACACAGTTGGCGAATGGTATGAGTTAAATGAACAATCGGGCCATACGAGATTTCCGGTTATCGATGATAGCAATAGGGTATTAGGAATGGTTACTTCAAAAGATGTGGTAGCCAAAGAAGCTAGTCTGTTAATCGATAAGGTTATGAGCAAGAACCCCCAGGTCGTCCAGGCGAAAACGTCACTAGCTTCTGTTGCGCATATGATGGTATGGGAAGGCATCGAAGTCGTTCCGGTAGTTGACCAAGCCTCTCGTTTACAAGGGGTTATCTCCAGGCAGGACGTCCTAAAAGCCCTACAGCAAATTCAGCGGCAACCACAGGTTGGAGAGACCATTGACGATATTGTGTCACGATCGTTAATTGATTCTGAGGACGATAAACCGGTGTACCATGCAGATGTAACTCCGCAAATGACGAATCAACTTGGAACGCTCTCCAATGGAGTGTTTACTTCTTTAATCACAGAAGCGAGCAGTCGACTGTTAATGCATTATAAAAAAGGTGATTTAGTGGTTGAAAATCTCACCGTATATTTTTTAAAACCGATGCAAATTGATAGTAAGCTTGTGATTAAACCAAAGTTGTTAGAAGCAGGCAGAATGTATGCGAAAATAGAAGTGGAAGTATACAACGAACGAAAAATTACAGGAAAAGGCTTAATTATGGCCCAATTGATTGATCGTTAGTAAAGTCCAAATTAAAAAGCTGACTTTATTCGTCAGCTTTATAACCTGCAGGATGTAACCGCCTGTATTCATTTTTATAATGTCTTGCTTCCTTAAATCCAGTGTAAAGTTGAAACCCGCCTAGGACGAAAAATAAGATACCGATAAAAAGAGATAATTGAGTTTGATAATACACATATTGATTAACGCCAAAGAATAACACGAAGCTACCTAGGCACATACGGGATCGTGCGTTAAAATAAACCTGTGTGAGACGGTCCTTTGTTTTTAAGATCGCAACCTTGTAGTACACATAGAACACAACGGATAGGATGATAAGAACCGGGAAAATAAACATGAAATCACTCCTAGAAAGTATGTATACGGATAAACCGTTTTACTTGATATAATGCGACTAAACCAGATCCAGCCCGGTGGACTGACAGATGCATCTTTATTTATTGTAACTTTTTTGTATCGGTTTAGCCAGAAAGAAATGAAAACAGTGGAGGTAACAAAATGTCGATTCAGCAAATTATAGACACAATTAAGGCCTATGACACTATCATAATTCATAGACACGTCCGTCCAGACCCCGATGCGCTTGGCTCTCAAGGCGGGCTAAAAGAAATCATTCAAGCATCATTTCCAGAAAAAAAGGTATATGCAGTAGGAGAAGTAGATGCCTCCCTGGAGTTTTTATTAACAATGGATGTCATACCAGATGATACGTATAAGCATGCACTTGTCATAACCTGTGATACAGCAAATACTGATAGAATAAGTGATTCTCGCTATAATCTTGGCGACAAATTAATTAAAATTGACCATCATCCTAATACAGATTCATACGGTGATCTACGCTGGATAAATACGGAAGCAAGTTCTACAAGTGAAATGATTTATGAGCTGTACCTTCAGGGAAAAGAGAAAGGCTTACAACTGAATGATAAATCAGCAGCTTCTCTTTATGCTGGCATTGTAGGGGATACGGGAAGGTTCCTATTTCCCAGTACAACAAAGAAAACCTTTCAATATGCTTCTGACCTTGTAACGTATGATTTTGACAGAACGGCACTTTATGACGGAATATATAACGTTAAGCAGCATATTGCAAGACTCCGCGGTTATGTTCTACAACGCTATGAACTATCACCAAATGGCTTAAGTACAATTAAACTAACCAAGGACATTCTAGACTCTTTTCAAGTGGAACCAGTTGAAACAGGGCAACTTGTAGGTATCCTAGGCGAAGTGGAAGGAATAAAAGCATGGGTGTTTTTTATTGAGGAAGAGGACTTAATCCGTGTGAGACTAAGATCTAAAGGGCCGATCGTAAACGAGATTGCCGCAAAATATAATGGTGGCGGTCATCCAATGGCTTCAGGGGCAACCGTATACAGCTGGGAAGAAGCAGAACAGGTTATACAAGATTTAGAGGAAGTTTGCAAGGCATTTAAATGATAGACAGAGCGATTAGGGGAAGCCTATACTGCTAAGCCGATAAAGTGAAACTTCAATCAGTGGGGGTTTTCGTTCTTCCCCCACTGATTGTTAGTTGAACAAATCGGGGTGTTAGCGTCCGTTTACTCCCGCTAAAAACTTGGTTTCACTTCATGTTTTGAAGTGGGAGACTTACGGACGGTTGCTCCGGGATAAATAAGCCAGACGAATTCGACTGTATCTATCATTCGAAGACGTTTGGCTTTTCTTTGATATTTAAGTATAGTTACATTTTTCCGGCATGAGTGGACTAAACCAGCAGCCTTTTTGGGTTTCGTCATAGTGAACTTGTAGTTGCTCCTTTTCAATTCCGCGCTTTAGAATTCTAATCAGTTCGCGTGATTCAGCGTAAGCAGTGTGGCCGTTTCGTAACTGGGCTAGCTTTTCATCGCGCATTTTATAATAAGGCATGATGAGCATCTTATAACCATCCCCCTTTTAAGGATATTATATGAAAAAGGATAGGTAAAAGGTGTCTCTCTATTGATAATAAAATCAAATTGTATCCGGTATAATTCCTTTATCTCCAATAACATGAAGGTGTTTCGTCACGTTGAGCTAGAGGTTAAGGTCCAGGCGTTCTTCACTTCGACTACTAATTCACGGTTTCTGCTTCTAGAAAGACTTTGACTGTTTCGGATATGGTTAGTTTTCGAACGGTAAATTGGTAACGAAGATCATCTATAGTATATTCCTTATTTTCAATAGCTGAAATGAGGAGTTGGTCGATTTCGTCGACAATGGAGACACTTTGCCCCGTAATATGACTTATTTCATCCTTTACCAATTCTTCAAGTTTTGGAACAACAAGACTGTCCAATGAGATTTCCTCCGCATTCTCAATTGTTATATCTATTACTGAAACAGTAACGGGGGTTTTTAAGTTTTCCGTATCCTTTAAGAGTGCCTCATTTTGATTTTTTAAGTCATTAACTTGGGAAGTAAGTTCAAGATTTTCTTTTAGCTGATTTTCATACATGGTGCCATACATAAAAATAAAAATAATGTATGCAATAATTCCACCGACTAGTGAACCTGCAAAGAAACGTTGCCATGTCTTCTTCTTATGGTAAGGTGGAATATGCATTAGGATACTTCCTCTTGGATGAGCCATTCAATGAGCATGACGGCAGTCTTAACGCCACCCATGGCACATAGTATCAATACAATTTGTCGAAAGATATCCATGGTTGAACCATCAAAAATTCCTCTTTCAAAATTGCTAAGTGCATCAAATGTTCCCCCAATTGCTGCAGCGATTGCCCAAATACGCAGTTTTTTTGCAATAGTGCCGATCGCCGATAATGGAGCATCCCCTGTAGCGAATTCCCCAATACTTCCGATAATAGATCCGCCCACCATTACACCAAAGGCGATAAAGAAGCAATGTATGGCTGTAGCGAAAAAACGTTCTTCCATGAAAACGACTCCTTCCGAAGGCATGTCCTTACCATTTTATGAGGAGATTAGAGGCGTTATGATAAATAATCAGCATATACGTATGCATGTTCTATAGAGATTGTTATAATAGGAGTGAAAGAATAGAAGGCGGGATACTATGTCATATACGCATTTGCAAGTTAGAAGTGGCTATAGTTTTTTTAATAGCACCATCACGATAGAAAAGCTAGTACAAAGAGCAAGTGAACTAAATTTTGATGCGATCGCGTTAACAGATGAGAATGCCCTTTATGGCACTATTCCTTTTTATAAGGCATGTAAGGAGAATGGAATCAAGCCAATTATCGGGATGATCATTCAAATAGAAGATGAAGAAAACAACCAGGAGCAATGTGTGTTGCTGGCAAAAAATAATACGGGCTATCAATCCCTTATTAAAATAAGCACACGGATTCAACAACAAGACCAGGAAACGATCGATGCGGAAACGCTGCGCATTCTAGCACAAGATGTGGTTGCGATATTCACGCTAAGTAACTCCACATTTAGAACCCGTTTGGAAACCGAAACGTTTGAACAATTACAGTCCTACATAAAAAAATGGGAGAATCTCTTCAAAAAAGAAGACTTTTATTTAGGTATACAGGATATTCGAATTTCAGATGAAGAAAAAATGCATTCTGTCCTTAAGGACTTAAATGAACGAGCTGGTGTAGCAGTCACAGCAATACATGACGTACGCTACTTGAATGCACAAGATGATATTGTATTTGATTGCTTGCAGTCAATGAAAAATGGTGAGAGTTGGGAAGTGAGCCAGAACGGATCAGGCAACTCAGAGCGATACCTTACATCAACTGAGGAGATGGAGAATTCTTTCCATACCTTTTGGCCAGAGGTTTTACTTGAGACAGAAGTGATAAAACAAAAATGTAATGTCTCGATACAATTTGGAAAGCCACTGCTTCCATCCTTTCCTGTGCCAGATCATACGGATGCGCAAACGTATCTAGAGGCTAAATGCTTTGAAAATCTAAATAAGAAATATAACCCAGTTACAGAAGAAGTTAAAAATCGACTTGAAGTGGAATTACGCATTATTGCAGAGATGGGGTTTAGTGATTATTTTCTGATCGTAGCTGATTTTATCCAATACGCCAAAGCTAATCGGATTATGGTTGGTCCGGGTAGGGGATCAGCAGCAGGTTCTTTAGTGGCCTATTTACTGGAAATTATCGATGTTGATCCGATAAAATATAACTTGCTATTTGAAAGATTTCTAAACCCTGAAAGACGGACAATGCCAGATATCGATATTGACTTTTCAGATACGAGAAGAGATGAAGTAATTGAATATGTGCGAGATAAATATGGAGATGACCATGTAGCACAAATTATTACATTCGGTACCTTTGCAGCAAGGTCAATTCTTCGGGAAGTAATGAAGACGATGGAAATAGATCAACAGGATACAGCATATATATTAAAACATATCCCATTACAAGCTAAGTTACCGATCCCAGAGCTTGTAAAGCAGTCAGCGGAGCTTGTTTCCTATATAAAACAGTCTCCTCAATTAAAAACATTGTTTGCCATAGCGGCTAGATTAGAGGGATTACCACGGCACGTGTCTACACATGCTGCTGGGGTTGTCATTAGTGAAGAAGCTCTTGTGGAACATATTCCGTTAAGACCTGGGACAGGCACCACAATGCTTACACAGTTTCCAATGAATGAACTTGAAGAGTTAGGACTGCTTAAAATTGATTTACTAGGTTTACGAAACCTATCTCTTATCGAGCGGGTAGTCCGAAGCATTCATTTTTCCTACAAAAAGCAGGTTGACGTACATAACCTTGAACAAGGAGATGCCAAGACTTTTTCCTTGCTTAGACATGGAAAAACAAATGGCGTCTTTCAGCTTGAGTCACAGGGAATGCAACAGGTTCTACGTAATTTACAGCCTACATCTTTTGAAGATATTGTTGCCGTGAACGCCCTTTATCGTCCAGGCCCGATGGAGTACATTCCAACCTATATAAAACGTAAGAATAACAAAGAACAGATTAGTTATCCGCATCCGGATTTAGCGCCGATTTTAGCAAATACGTATGGTGTCTTAGTTTATCAGGAACAGATTATGCAAATTGCCAATAAAATTGCCGGTATGTCATTAGGCGAGGCGGATGTTTTACGGCGTGCTATTAGTAAAAAGCAGGAGCATGTATTACAAGAGCAAAAGGAAATTTTTGTACAAGGCTGTTTGCAAAACGGCTACGAAAAAGCAGTTGGTGAGGAGATTTTTGCTTGGATTGTTCGCTTTGCAAATTATGGATTTAATCGTAGCCACGCTGTGGCCTACAGTATAATATCCTATCAGCTTGCCTTTTTAAAAGCACACTATCCCGCTGCCTTCTTTACCGAGTTGCTAAGTTCTGTAGCCAATCAGCAGGAAAAAATGCATCAATATATTCAAGAAATTAAAGAACTGGGAATACAGCTCGCAGCTCCATCTATTAACTTTAGCTTTGGTCGCTTTTCTGTAGAAGGTTCTGGTATCCGTATGGGACTTTCTTCTATTAAAGGGGTTGGCAATCAAGTTGTACAGGAGATCATTCGTGTAAGGAAGGATGCCCCGTTTAAAGACCTGTTTGATTTTTGTCTACGTGTGTCCCATAAAGTGGTGAACAGGAAGACATTAGAGCTTCTTATAATGGCTGGAGCTTTTGATGAAACAAAAGCGAATAGAGCGAGTCTTCTAGCATCAATCGACCGTGCGTTAGAGCAAGGAGAGCTGTTCAAAGAATTTCAAGACCAGCCGAGTCTGTTTCAAGATAAGATTGAACTCGAGGCAGATTATGTCGAAATAGAGGATTTTAGTCCGCTGAAAAAGCTGTCAGATGAAAAAGACCTTCTCGGAATTTATATATCCAGCCATCCTCTGCATACTTACAGGGATTCACTAAGGAGAAATGGTTATTTGTCTATTTCTGCAGCATCAGCTTTAGAAGCTAAAAAAGAAATACAATGCACCGTGATGATTCAACGAATCAAAACAATCCGAACGAAGCGTGGAGAAAATATGGCATTTCTTACACTTAATGATGAAACAGGTGACATGGATGCAGTTGCGTTTCCAGAGCTATACCGAAACACTAGGAAGTTAATGGAAGAAGAGAATGTGGTTATGGTTAAAGGAAGAGTGGAGGAGCGAAATGGAACGAAGCAATTACTGCTAAGTAACTTAACGTCCTTCGAGGAAGCAGCATTAGAGAAAACGGAGAAAGAAGAACGACTGTTTATCCGTACAACCGGCGAGGAAAATGAGGAAGACTTAAAAACGATCCGGCAAATTGTCAAGGAGCACCCAGGCGCTGTACCCATCATTGTCTTTCGGCAAAAGCAACGAAAATCTTATAAGCTTGATAGTGAATACTTTGTAGATCCAACGTACAAATGCGTAAAAGCTTTAAAACAATATTTTGGCAATGAAAATATTGTACTCGACAAATCAGCAAAATAAACTATACTTTACAGAGTTTTACCATCTGTTATAATGTAATGGTTAAGGGTGGTCTGACCACTTTACGGCAATTTCTACTGCTAACAAAGGAGCGATAATCTAATATGGCAAGCTTAAGAGACGAAGCATTGCATATGCACAAAGTGAACAAAGGGAAGCTTACTACCCAATCTAAGGTACCTGTTACAAATGCAGATGAACTTAGTTTGGCCTATTCTCCAGGTGTAGCTGAACCTTGTAAGGAAATCTATGATCGCAAGGAAACAGTCTATGATTACACAATGAAAGGGAACATGGTTGCAGTAGTCAGTGACGGATCTGCTGTATTAGGATTAGGAAATATTGGACCAGAAGCTGCATTGCCGGTTATGGAAGGGAAATCAGTCCTTTTTAAAAGCTTTGCAGGGGTGGATTCATTTCCTATATGCCTGGCGACACAGGATGTAGAAGAAATTGTGCAAACAGTAAAATTAATGGAACCAACCTTTGGCGGGATTAATTTAGAAGATATCGCCGCGCCGAATTGCTTTATTATTGAAGACCGGCTAAAGAAGGAAACGAACATTCCTATTTTTCATGATGATCAACACGGAACAGCAATTGTAACAGTTGCTGGATTAATTAATGCACTTAAACTAGTTGGAAAAAGTTTCTCCGATATCAAAGTCGTTGCCAACGGAGCAGGTGCTGCTGGCATTGCAATTATTAAACTTTTATATAATTTTGGTGTACGTAATATGATTATGTGTGATTCGCGTGGGGCAATATTTGAAGGGCGTTCCTATGGCATGAATGATATTAAAGAACGCGTCGCTACTTTTACAAATCAAGAGAAGAAAGAAGGCAGTCTAGAAGAAATACTAGAAGATGCCGATGTCTTTATTGGAGTCTCTGTTGCAGGAGCTTTATCAAAAGAAATGGTAAGTAAAATGAGCGATGATGCCATTATCTTTGCCATGGCAAATCCAGAGCCAGAAATTATGCCAGAGGATGCGAAAGCAGCAGGTGCTAGAGTGATTGGTACAGGCCGTTCAGATTTTCCTAACCAGGTAAACAATGTATTGGCTTTCCCGGGGATCTTCCGTGGGGCGTTAGATGTTCGTGCGACTCGAATTAATGAGCGTATGAAAGTAGCTGCTGCTAATGCGATTGCTTCCTTAATTACCGAAGAAGAGCTGAATGAAGATTATGTGATCCCTGGACCATTTGATTCCCGAGTGGCACCAATTGTTGCTAAATCAGTCGCTCAGGCGGCGATGGAGTCTGGTGTTTCCAGGATTGAAGTTGACCCAGAAGAAATAGCAGAAAAAACAAGAAGGTTAACGCAAATAGATAATAAATAGGCGGTAGAAGGAGTGGGTCAGGTCTGTGGCTATGTCATCGAAGCAAAAGGTATACCAGGGCGTGTTGCAGGAAATACGTCAATACATTGATCAACAACACTTAATGCCTGGTGATAAACTTCCTTCAGAAAGAGAGCTAGCTGATACACTGCAGGCAGGCAGATCCTCCGTAAGGGAAGCATTACGAGCAATGGAACTGCTTGGTCTTATCGAGACAAAAAGGGGGGAAGGTACGTTTCTTAGTACGTATCGCCCTTATCAAACTGTAGAGCTATTATCATCATTCATTTTAAAAGAGGCAAGAACAAGGAAGGACTTGTATTTAGCCAAGAAAATTCTTGAAAAGGAAGCGGCGAAACTGGCGTTTAGCCGAATGAATGTGCAGGATTTGGACAAACTCGAACAGTTACTTCATGATCCAGTAATGGGACCAAACGATCGGCATGTTGCTTTCTTTAAATATTTATTTACAAAGTCGGAGAATCTATTGCTAGCCAGGGTTTGGCAGCTAATGGAAGAATTCTCCCATACAATTAACAAGCTATATTACAGCAAAGTATTTTACATAGAGCTAGTACAGCTGTATTCAACGAAGAATTATGAGTTAATTGAGCCTTTATTCGAGTCACTCGCAGTACAAGATGACGATCAATTTGAATAATTTTATTATATTTTTTATAAACGATTTGAATTCTATTAAAGACGTTCATATAGCTGAGCAAGCTCAGCACAAGCACTTGACAAGAAAATGGTATAATGCCAAGTGGTGTTGAAAAAGGAGGAATTACCTTGCTTAAAGATCTTTTTGGCAAGCGAAAGAAATATGCAACCATTCCAAATCACCAGGCGAAAACAGATGTGCCGGAAGGTTTAATGCAAAAATGCGATGGGTGTCACAAGATATTTTACCGTAAAGAGATGAAGAAAAACTTAAATGTATGCCCTAACTGCGGCCATCATCATCCACTATTAGCATGGGACAGAATTGAGTGCCTCTTTGATATGGAATCTTTTCAAGAATGGGATAAGGATTTAATCACAAGCAATCCTTTACAATTTCCTGGTTACGATGAAAAAATGGAAAAAGACCGCTTGAAAACAGGATTGAACGAAGGCGTTATAACTGGAAAAGGCGTTATTGATGGCCAACCGGCAGCGGTAGCTGTAATGGACTCAAGCTTTCGCATGGGAAGCATGGGTTCTGTAATAGGTGAAAAGATTGCAAGGGCGATTGAAAATGCTAGAGAAGAATCTCTTCCGTTTATCATCTTTGCTGCTTCTGGTGGGGCCAGAATGCAGGAGGGTGTTCTTAGTCTGATGCAAATGACAAAAACATCTATTGCAATCAAGCGATTCAGCGATGCAGGTGGTTTAATGATTTCTGTTATGACTCATCCGACAACGGGTGGTGTCTCAGCAAGCTTTGCCTCACTGGGAGATTATAACTTTGCCGAACCAGGTGCACTCATTGGGTTTGCCGGGAGAAGAATCATTGAACAAACGATACGGGAGAAATTACCAGATGACTTCCAAACGGCTGAATTCCAACTAAAGCATGGCCAATTGGATAAGGTGGTTCATCGACAAGAGATGAAAACCCTGTTTACTACGCTACTTGACATGCATAAGGAAGGCGGCGAAATTTCGTGAAGCAAGTAATGGAATTTGAAAAACCAATTGTTAACTTAAAGGAAAAAATTGCCGAGCTGAAAAATTTCACAAAGGATAGTGAGATTGACTTATCAGAAGAAATAAGTACTTTGGAAAAAAGATTGTCCGTACTTGAAGATGATATATATGGAAATCTTAAGCCATGGCAGCGTGTACAAATGGCACGTCATCAAGACAGGCCAACAACGCTAGATTATATAGAAAAACTTTTCCGTAATTTTATTGAATTTCACGGTGATCGTTTATTTGGTGATGACGAAGCAATTGTAGCAGGTATCGCATATTACAAGGACCGTCCTGTTACCGTCATTGGCCATCAACGAGGGAAAGACACAAAAGAAAATATAAGACGTAATTTTGGTATGCCGCATCCTGAAGGCTATAGAAAAGCACTAAGGCACATGAAACAGGCGGAGAAATTTAACAGACCGATCATTTGCTTTATTGATACAAAAGGTGCTTATCCAGGAAAGGCTGCAGAAGAACGTGGTCAAAGTGAAGCTATCGCCAGAAACCTAATGGAGATGGCGGGGCTTAAGGTTCCGATTATATGTATTGTAATAGGTGAAGGAGGAAGCGGTGGCGCACTTGCCCTTGGGGTAGGAGATCATATCCACATGCTGGAGAATTCTACATACTCTGTGATTTCCCCAGAAGGAGCAGCCGCCCTTTTATGGAAAGATTCCGGCTTAGCGCAAAAAGCTGCTGAAACAATGAAAATCACGTCCTATGATTTGAAACAGCTAAAGGTTATTGATAATATAATCCCAGAGCCAAAGGGTGGGGCCCATAGAGATCTAGAACAGCAAGCAGACTATATGGACCATGTCATTGAACAATCGCTTAGCATGTTGAAAGAATATACTCCAGAGGAACTGTTAGAAAAACGCTGGGAAAAGTATAAGCAAATTGGGGACTTTACAACATTGTAAGGTTGGACTGTTCTTAGGTTATAATAATAATACTTAGAAGAGGTTGACTTTGAAGTCAACCTCTGATTACTTTCATTAGCACTGTGGAAACAGTATAATTAATTGCTATTTTTTCTATTTCCCATTATCTTTGATAGTGAAGAAATAATTAGCAGTGAGGACAGAGGTGGAACGAATATGAAAAGAATTGGTGTATTGACAAGTGGTGGAGATGCCCCGGGAATGAACGCAGCTATTCGGGCTGTCGTTAGAAAAGCCATTTACCATGATATTGAAGTATATGGCATAAAATATGGTTATCAAGGATTAATGGAAGGAAATATTGAAAAAATGGAAATTGGCTCTGTAGGAGATATTATTCACCGCGGAGGCACTATTATTTATTCTGCAAGAAGTGAAGAATTCAAAACAGATGCAGGCCAAGAAAAGGGCATTGAGCAACTTAAAAAGTTTGGAATTGAAGGATTAATCATCATAGGTGGAGATGGTAGTTTCCGAGGTGCTCAGAAGCTAACGGAAAAAGGCTATCCTTGTATTGGTATTCCAGGAACAATTGATAACGATATTGCTGGAACTGATTTTACAATTGGCTTTGATACAGCGTTAAATACCATAATTGAAGCGATTGATAAGGTTAGAGACACAGCTACTTCTCATAAACGGACCTATATCATTGAGGTAATGGGAAGAGACGCAGGAGATCTTGCTTTATGGGCGGGACTTGCTGATGGTGCGGAAAGTATTCTTATCCCAGAAGTAAAAGACGAATTTGATGAAGTCATTGAACGGTTAAAACGAGGCCATGAGCGAGGGAAAAAGCACAGTATCATCGTCCTGGCAGAAGGTGTGGGCAGTGGCTTCGACTATGGAAAACGAATCGAAGAAACAACAGACTTGGAAACAAGGGTAACTGTATTAGGTTATATCCAACGTGGAGGATCACCTACTGCTTCTGACCGTGTACTCGCAAGCCGACTTGGTGGCTATGCTGTTGATTTATTACGAGAAGGGGAAGCTGGGCGTATGGTTGGTATCCAGAATAATAAATTGGTAAACCATGATATTTTGGAAATCCTTGCACAGCCACATACTATCGATAAAGACATGTACCAGCTTTCAAAAGAATTATCTATATAGGAACATTAGGAGGTAACTAGAATGAGAAATACAAAAATCGTATGTACAATTGGACCAGCTTCGGAGACTATTGATCAGCTGGAACAGTTAATTGAATCCGGAATGAACGTGGCTAGATTGAATTTTTCCCATGGTGATTTTGAAGAGCACGGAGCACGAATTAAAAATATAAGACAAGCTGCTGAAAACACAGGAAAAACAGTAGCTATTTTATTGGATACAAAGGGACCAGAGATCCGCACCGGGAAATTCCGTGATGGAGAAGCAGAGCTTATTCAAGGAAAAGAAGTATATGTTTCCATGAATGAAGAGCTTGAAGGTACTGCTGAAAAGTTCTCGGTAACATATAGCGGTCTGATTAATGATGTTCATGAAGGCTCCAAAATATTATTAGATGATGGACTTATTGAACTGGAAGTTTTAAGTGTGGACCATGATAATAAGGAATTAAGAACAAAAGCTTTAAATTCAGGAACAATTAAAAATAAAAAAGGTGTCAATGTTCCAAATGTATCTGTGAATTTACCAGGTATTACGGATAAGGATGCCAACGATATTACGTTTGGTATTGAACAAGGCGTTGACTTCATCGCAGCATCTTTTGTTCGTCGCGCATCTGACATTCTTGAAATAAAAGAATTGCTTGATACCCACAATGCTTCACACATTCAAATTATCCCTAAAATTGAAAACCAAGAGGGTGTCGACAATATCGATAGCATCCTGGAAGTAAGTGACGGGCTTATGGTTGCTCGTGGTGATTTAGGAGTAGAGATACCTCCTGAAGATGTACCACTTGTACAAAAGCAGTTAATTAAAAAATGTAATACAGCAGGAAAGCCGGTTATCACCGCAACGCAAATGCTTGATTCTATGCAACGCAACCCTCGTCCGACAAGGGCTGAAGCTTCCGATGTAGCGAACGCAATCTTTGACGGAACCGATGCAATCATGCTTTCAGGGGAGACGGCTGCAGGAATTTATCCAGTAGAGTCTGTTCAAACGATGAGCAATATCGCAATAAAAGCAGAAACGGCGCTAAACCATGAATCAATTCTGAAAGATCGCTCTAAACATGTAGATATGACGATTACGGATGCAATTAGTCAATCTGTTACACATACAGCAATGAACCTGTCAGTGAGTGCGATTATTACTCCTACGGAAAGTGGGCATACTGCACGAATGATCTCCAAATATCGCCCGCAAGCACCAATTGTGGCAGTAACTTTTGCAGATCGTGTAAAACGCCAACTTTCTCTTGTATGGGGAGTACACGCTGTACCAGGAGAAAAAGCAAACTCTACTGATGAAATGCTTGATATTGCTATCGAAAAAGGATTGGAAACTGGCGTTGTAGAACATGGAAGCAGAGTAATTATTACTGCCGGTGTTCCTGTAGGACAAAGTGGCACTACTAACCTGTTGAAAGTACATGTGATCGGGGACGTTATCGCAAAAGGACAGGGAATTGGAAAACGCAGTGCTTATGGTAAAGCTATCCATGCAAAAAGTTCACAAGAAGCCATTGATAAGATGGATGATGGAGATATTCTAGTAACGTATGGCACAGAGAGAGAAATGATGCCTGCAATTGAAAAGGCCGGAGCTATTATTACAGAAGAAGGTGGACTAACCTCACACGCAGCAGTTGTGGGATTGAGTCTAGGAATTCCGGTTATCGTTGGTGTTAAAGATGTCTTTGATGTCATCGCAGAAGGACAGGTAATTACCGTTGATGGTACAAAAGGGGATATCTATAAAGGCCATACAAGAGTCCTTTAATCCGTAAGAAAAAAGAAGGGAGAACCTTCTTTTTTTCTTATATTTTTTAAATTTATCCCGGTGCAACCGTCCGTAAGGCTCCCACTTCAAAAACATGAGGTGAAACCGTGATGTTTAAGTGGGAGAAAACGGACGCTAACACCCCGATTCGTTCAACTAACAATCAGTGGGGGAAGAATGAAAATCCCCACTGATTGAAGTTTCACTTTATTTTAAAGGGAGGTACGGATATGCGCTGGTTGTTACTTAGCATGCTCCTATTATCTGGATTGGAAATAGGAATGTTTATTTGGGTAGGTGGGATGATTGGCCCATGGTGGGTAGCACTCTTAATTATCCTTACAGGAATTATTGGTGTTTCACTTGCAAAGCAGCAAGGTGTTGAAACATGGAACAAAGCGCAGCTCTCTATGCGTAATGGATCAGCCCCTACCCCTTATATCATTGATGGTATTTGTATTTTAATCGGTGGAATTTTTCTTTTTACACCTGGTTTTATTACAGACATTGCTGGTTTTATTCTCGTTATCCCATATACAAGAGCACCGTTCAAAGCATACATCGGCAAACTTATTACGAAGATGATGAGTAAAAACACCATTATTTATCGGAAATGGTAGTGGTAGGTTATCCTTTCGCAATGAATTGCCAAATCTTCTGAGGTATTTCAGCCTTGTAAAACGCGTTAACAAGGATTAATAATACAGGCGCAATAAGGAAGCCAAGCATGCCAAGCATTTGTACACCAACAAACAAGATAATAAGTGCTGCAAGCGGGTGTAAGCCAATACTAGATGCAAGCACTTTCGGTTCCAGGATCTGTCGTAAAATGACAATAATCATATAAATAACAATCAGGCCAATCGTCAGTGGGAAATTACCTGTCATATAAAGATAGAGAATCCAAGGGATAAATAGGATGCCTGTCCCAACATATGGCAAGAGGTCCACACATGCTGCCAAGAAGGCAATGGTTAGTGGATGATCAACTTGGAGTACGATTAGGCCAACAAGTATGACGATAAATGTAATGAAGATAAGTGTTACCTGCGCTTTTATATACCCTGCAGTAGCTTTTTTTAGTTGAGTCATAATTCGTTGTCCTGAACTATTAATACGAGCTGGAAGAAGAGATTTCATTTTCGTATTTAATAAATCCCAGTCATTTGTAATGATAAAAGAAGCCAAAACGATGAAGATAATAATGGTAACCGAATTTGGTAGTGTACTGACAAAGGCAGGTATGGATAACAGTAGCTGTTGCAGAAATTCTGCAGCAGCTATTGCCATATTATTTGCAAAATCTGTAACTTTTTCTTTAATTGTAATTTGCTGCTCCTCGTCTAATGTGTGAACAAGAGAAGCTAATTTCTGATAAAAGGGTAATAAGTAGCTGTTCGTAAGATTGTCCAGTATCTGTGTGCCTTTGGCAAAGTAACCGGGAATCTTATCTGCAATAGATATGACACCATTAATTATTTCATTCACAATAAAAAAGATGAAGCTAATAAACGTAAAAAAGGCAGCAACAATGACGGTCAATGTTGCCACAATCCGAGGGAATTTGAAACGTTTTTGTAAAAAAGTCACAGCTGGATGCATACCCAGTGACAGCATAATGGCAATGATTAGTGGATAGATGAATTTGGCAGTATAATGAAACACTAAGAAAATAACCGTACATAGTAAAATGACAATAAATAAGCGCAACAGTTGATAAGAAAGCTGCTTGTACATAAAACGACCCCATTCATTAAAATAATGACGTATACTTTTTATTTATGCTTCTAGGTGAAGGATTAGACTTACCAGTTTAGGGCGATTTTGACAGGTGTAAATTAAGGAAGAAATTTACTTTTTTTAAAATTAATCTGTAATTTAATCGGTTTCAATTCACATTACATTCGAAATACTTTATAATTAGCCTTGGGGATGACAATATGAAACTATGAATATATTGTCGATTTTTAAATGGTCCTAATTGAATGGAACAATTAATAGAAAAAGGAGAGGTTTTCAATGACAACAACGAAAGGGCTTGAAGGCGTTGTAGCAACACAATCTTCCATAAGCTCCATCATTGATGATCAACTAACATATGTTGGTTACAAAATCGATGACTTGGCAGAAAATTCCAGCTTTGAAGAAGTAATTTATCTATTATGGAATCAAAAACTACCAAATAAGTCAGAGTTAGATGCTTTCAAAAAAGAGATAGCAGAAAATATGTCGTTGCCAGATGCAGTTATTTCTCATTTGCGTTCTTATGACCTGTCTACCGTTCATCCAATGGCAGCTCTACGTACAGCGGTTTCTTTACTTGGGCTGTATGATGAAGAAGCAGACGTTATGGACGAAGAGGCTAACAAACGGAAAGCGTTACGAATTCAAGCTAAGATATCAACAATTGTAACTGCTTTCGCAAGAATTCGTCAGGGTAAGGAGCCAGTACAGCCTAAGCATGACTATAATTATGCTGAAAATATTTTATATATGCTGAATGGAAAGGAACCAGAAGCAATTGAGGTTGAAGCGATAAATAAAGCCTTGGTTCTTCATGCAGACCATGAGCTTAATGCTTCCACTTTTACAGCCAGAGTGTGTGTCGCAACATTATCTGACGTGTATTCAGGAATCACAGCAGCAATTGGCGCATTAAAAGGACCGTTGCATGGTGGAGCAAATGAACGAGTAATGCAAATGCTTACAGAAATTGGCGAAGAAGAAAATGCGATCCCTTACATTAAAAAAATGTTAGAGAACAAAGAAAAAATTATGGGCATGGGGCACCGTGTATACCGTGATGGTGATCCACGTGCTAAATACTTGAGGGAAATGTCTAGACAGCTTACAGAGCTTACAGGACAATCCAAATGGTACAATATGTCACTCGAGATTGAAGACTATATTAAAGAGACAAAAGGTCTTCCTGCTAATGTAGATTTCTATTCTGCTAGTGTTTACCATAGCTTGGGAATCGACCATGATTTGTTTACACCAATCTTCGCAGTGAGTCGTACATCAGGATGGCTTGCCCATATTCTTGAGCAATACTCAAATAATCGACTGATTCGTCCACGTGCTGAGTACAATGGACCAAGATCACCCAAATACGTTCCAATTGAAGAAAGATAAAAGAGATAGCTAGACACAGATAACGGGGAATACGTTATACTAGAATCGAGAAAAGAAACAGGAGGTTTTTTACAATGACACAAGGAACAAAAATTACAGTTGAAAACGGACAAATGAATGTACCAGACGTTCCAGTAATTCCATTTATTGAAGGAGATGGAACTGGCCCGGATATTTGGGCTGCAGCCAGTAGTGTAATTGAGGCTGCTGTTGAGAAGGCTTACAATGGCACGAAGAAAATAGAATGGTTAGAAGTATTTGCTGGTCAAAAAGCATTCGATCAGACAGGAGAATGGCTACCAAAGGATACTCTTGATAAAATCAATGAATACAAAATTGCAATCAAAGGACCGCTTACTACACCAATTGGTGGTGGTATTCGTTCATTAAACGTTGCTTTACGTCAAGAACTTGACTTATTCACATGCCTGCGTCCTGTACGTTATTTTGAAGGTGTTCCATCACCAGTTAAGCGACCAGAAGATGTAGATATGGTAATTTTCCGTGAAAATACAGAAGATATCTACGCAGGAATAGAATGGCAAAAAGGTTCAGATGATGTTAAAAAGGTTATTGAATTTCTTAAAAACGAGATGAATGTAAGCAACATTCGCTTCCCTGAAACGTCTGGTATTGGTGTGAAGCCAGTATCTGAAGAGGGTACAAAACGTCTAGTACGTTCAAGTATTGAATATGCACTGAATGAAGGACGTAAGAGTGTTACTTTAGTACATAAAGGTAACATTATGAAATTTACAGAAGGTGCTTTTAAAGCATGGGGATATGAAGTGGCTGAAGAAGAATTCGGTGATAAAGTATTCACTTGGGCTGAATATGATCGCATTGTAGAAAAAGATGGGAAAGATGCTGCAAATAAAGCACAGGACGAAGCTTTAGCATCAGGCAAAATCTTGGTTAAGGATTCAATTGCCGACATTTTCCTACAACAGATTTTAACTAGACCGAAAGAGTTTGATGTTGTAGCTACAATGAATCTTAACGGTGACTATATTTCAGATGCCCTTGCAGCACAGGTTGGTGGAATTGGTATTGCACCAGGAGCAAACATTAATTACGATACAGGGCATGCCATTTTTGAAGCTACTCACGGTACAGCACCTAAATATGCAGGACTGGATAAAGTAAATCCATCTTCTGTTATCCTATCTGCTGTATTAATGCTAGAACACTTAGAGTGGAGAGAAGCAGCGGACTTAATTACGAAGGCTATGGATAAAACAATCGCATCCAAAGTAGTTACGTACGATTTTGCTCGACTTATGGATGGTGCGAAAGAGGTTAAATGTTCAGAGTTTGGTCAAGAACTTATTAAAAACATGGACTAATTATAAGCTATAGAATCTCTGAGGTCGGGACATTACAAAAAGTATTAGTCAAGAGAAGGACGATAGCTAGAATAAGCTTAAGAAATGTACGGAGACTCCTTGAAAATCAAAAAACGATTTTCTGCGTGCGATGCAATGCTGTCGAAGTCTTCCTTGTCCTATGGGAGGAAGGCCTAGGCGAGACCCGGAATACGGAGCATCCGGAGGCTCACCAGCCGCCCATGGAAAGCGGAGTATATTTCTGAAGCGGTTTTCCAAAGGCCAATCTTTCAGATTTATCTTTTGCGTAAATACGTTTGTCCCGTCCTCACTGCAAATATTGTGAAAGGGGACGTTAAAATGGCTATTAAAAGAAGTAAAATATCAGTAATCGGATCAGGCTTCACTGGAGCAACAACTGCTTTAATGTTAGCGCAAAAAGAATTGGGCGATGTCGTGCTTGTTGATATTCCAAACATGGAGGATCCGACAAAAGGAAAGGCATTGGACATGCTTGAAGCAAGTCCAGTACAAGGTTTTGATGCAAGGATAACAGGAACATCTAATTATGAGGAAACCAAAGATTCCGATCTTGTCATCATTACAGCTGGGATTGCTAGAAAGCCAGGCATGAGCCGTGACGATTTAGTTAATACAAATGCTAAAATAATGAAGACTGTAGCCAAGGAAGTCGTTAAATATTCTCCTGATACCTTTATCGTAGTGTTAACAAATCCTGTTGACGCCATGACGTATACTATATTTAAAGAGTCTGGATTGCCAAAAGAACGCGTAATTGGTCAATCTGGTGTATTGGACACAGCTCGTTTCCGTACATTTGTAGCCCAAGAATTAAATCTTTCTGTTAAAGATGTAACAGGATTTGTATTAGGTGGCCATGGGGATGACATGGTTCCACTAATCCGCTATTCATACGCGGGAGGAATACCGTTAGAAAAGCTTATTTCCAAAGATCGCCTTGACGCCATTGTAGAACGTACACGCAAAGGTGGGGGAGAAATTGTAGGCCTTCTGGGTAATGGAAGTGCTTATTATGCTCCGGCTGCTTCCCTAACCGTTATGGCGGAAGCAATTCTTAAGGATCAACGTCGTGTTATACCATCTATTGCTTACTTAGAAGGAGAGTATGGTTACAGCGATATATACTTAGGAGTGCCAACAGTGCTTGGCGGAAAAGGTATTGAAGAAATCATTGAACTTGATTTAACTGAAGAAGAAAGAACTGCTCTTGATAAATCAGCAGATTCAGTTAAAAATGTTCTAAGCATATTGGGATAGTTATGAAAGCCCTCCGCAGTTTCTAAACTGTGGAGGGTTCTTTTATCATTAATTTTACTGTGAACGCTCTTTTTTATCTAGGTGAATAAATTCCTAAACGTATTTTCTGGCTATTTGCTGCCACCCTTTTAGTCTCATAGGCTCTTCGCATTTGTTCTGGTAAAGTAAGGAAAGGTTTGTTATAATAGAAAGCGCTTACAAAACGGAGGTGGTTGCAATGTTAGGGAAGAAAAGAAAGCTTGGAAAGACGTTGAAGGATATAAAAATAGGGGAAACGTATACGGCAATCAAAGTTATTGAGGACAAAGAGTTATTGCTCTATCTAGGATTAACAAATGATGCGAATCCATTATATATTCAACATGATTATGCTTCACAGACTCCATATAAAGCTCCAATTGTCCCATCAGTCTTGTTGTTTGGGATGGTATCCTCCATAGTATCAATGCATCTCCCTGGTCCAGGTAGCCATATTACACAGCATGAAATGACTTTTCCAAAACCTGTCCAACACCAGACAGAAATAAGATTTAACTTAGAAGTAATAGCTATAGATGACAAAGATCATACTGTTTCAATCAATGTTACAGGGTACGATATGGATGGAGATAAGGTTATAATTGGAAAGTTGCAAGTTTGTCCGCCATATAAACCAAATTCGTTGACAGCAACTTCATTGGAAAACTTTTTCTGATCAAGGAGGATACCTATTAAACCAGGTCGAACGGGAAACATGACGTTCGGCATTTTCTCTTTCAAGAGGCTGTGTCGTGAAGTGATTTCAAAGTGTGTTATTCGTATTTGAGTTCTGCTACTCATTCTTTCTCTACTTTAAGATAGAGTATTGTATCTAGATCCCCATTTTAAGACTGCTTTTTTGTAAATTTTAGTTAACAAAGTTTTTAATATGTTCACATTGTCACCTATTCATTGTAAGATGAGGGTAGGTCGAACGTAATTAAATGGTAATAGATACGATATTCTCTAGAGAAATGGGGATTTTGAATGAAGCAGAATATACTTATTGTAGATGATGAGAAGTCCATTGTGACACTTCTTAATTTTAATATTGAGAAAGCAGGATTTCAGACAGATGTAGCATATGACGGAGCTGAAGCAATTAAAAAGGCTGAGGCAAATGACTATGATTTAATCATTCTTGATCTCATGCTACCTGAAATGGACGGGATGGAAGTATGCAAATATCTCCGTAATAACAAAATTGATACACCTATCCTCATGCTCACTGCTAAAGATGAAGAGTTTGATAAAGTACTTGGTCTTGAATTAGGCGCTGATGATTATTTGACAAAACCGTTTAGTCCTAAAGAAGTAATAGCTAGAATGAAAGCTATCCTAAGACGATCTAACAAAGTAAGCAAATCAAACTATTCCTCTTTAAAAATAGGGGAACTAATTGTCTACCCTGAGCGCTATGAGGCTGAAATTGGGGATAAGATCATAACATTTACAAGAAAAGAATTTGAATTACTTCATTATCTTGCGAACAATAAAGGAAAGGTAATTTCACGTGATCAACTGTTGAGCGGTGTTTGGGATTATGATTTTGTTGGGGATACAAGAATAGTAGATGTCCATGTGTCCCATTTACGAGATAAAATTGAACCAGACACCAAAAAACCTAAATATATTAAAACAGTTCGCGGTCTCGGATATAAATTGGAGGAGCCTACTACATGAAAGCACTCTTTAAAAAACCACTAGCTACTTATTTAATTGGCATTTTCATTGTGGTTTTCGCCACAGGACTTGTCCTGTACCAGATTGTTGATAACATACTTATTTTAGGGTCTGTTCTGCTAACCCAGTTTATAATTTTAACCTTATTTTTAATGCATCTTTATGAACGTTACATACGTCCGATAAAGAAAGCAACACGTACCATTGAAGAAATAGTGAAGGGAAACTATCGGGCTAGATTCCATCATCCTAGCAATGATAGCATTGGGTTATTAAGTGCAAAGATAAATTCCCTTGCTCGGAATATTGGGGAGTTCGCCAGGCACGAGAAGATGCAATCGGAGCAATTATCAACTGTGATTGATAATACGCAAAGTGGTCTTATTCTAGTGGATGCAAAAGGATATATTCATTTTGTTAACCGGAAATTCATCCACATCTTTGGTGGTGTACCAAAAGATTATAAGGGGCACCTTTATTACGATATATTAGAAAATGAAATTATTCATGAAACGGTACAAAAGACATTTTTATATGAAAAAAACGTAAAAGAAGCATTTACCCACTATAAAGGCATTGATAAAATTTATTTGGAAATTGTCGGTGCACCAATTTTTAATGAGAAAGGCATGCTAAAAGGTGCGGTATTAGTCATATATGATATAACAGAAATGAAAAAGCTGGAGTTAATGCGCAAGGACTTTGTTGCCAATGTTTCACATGAACTGAAGACTCCTATTACATCGATTAAAGGGTTTGCGGAAACACTTTTGGATGGCACGATGGATGATAAAGAAGCTAGTAAGGAATTCCTCGGTATTATTTATAATGAGAGTGAACGTTTGCAATTACTAATTGAAGATCTCCTTATTTTATCTCGACTTGAAAAAGAAGATTTCCAGCTAGTATTATCTGATATTAATTTAAAACAAATTGTAGCGGAAGTGGCCATGTTGATGAAACATAAAATGGATAAAAAGAAGCTTTTGCTATCCGTTAATATTAGTGATGAAGCAATAATAAAAGCAGATAAAGAACGTTTAAAGCAAGTCATTATTAATCTTCTAGATAATGCGATCAATTATACCCCTGTCAATGGGCAGATCTGGATTAATGGTGAAAACACTAAAGATGAGGTTACGATAGAAGTGAAGGATACAGGGATTGGGATAGCCCAAGAAGCATTGCCACGCATTTTTGAACGTTTTTACCGCGTTGACAAGGCGAGGAGCAGAGATACAGGCGGAACGGGGCTTGGTCTAGCTATTGTAAAACATATTGTGGAAGTCCATAGAGGGGATATTCAAATCAGTAGTGATCTAAACAAAGGCACAACGGTGTCTGTTACTTTTAAAAAAGAACTGATCGATTAATATTTTGTACAGCATATGGAGAATGGAAGAGGGTGCCCCTTTTAGCTATAGGGTCATCTTCTTTCTATTTATCTATCCGGTGGCTCTATTCCTATATATATTTTTTCACTTTCATGAAAGAGAATGATACTATAGGGGTAATGAAGATTCAGGAATGGAGGATTAATACGATGTCTGAAAAGCTTGTTTTAATAGATGGTAATAGTATTATATATCGCGCTTTTTTTGCACTTCCCTTGCTTAATAATGACAAAGGTGTTTATACAAATGCTGTGTATGGATTTACGACGATGTTACTTAGAATCCTGGAGGAAGAAAAACCAACACATATGCTGGTTGCGTTTGATGCAGGAAAAACGACGTTTCGTCACAAAACCTATAAAGAATACAAAGGCGGTCGGCAAAAAACGCCTTCAGAGTTATCAGAACAATTTCCCCTTTTAAAAGAAGTATTGGATGCCTTTCATATTCCCCATTATCAACTGGAAAACTATGAGGCAGATGATATCATCGGTACGCTTTCTAAAACGGCTGAGGAAAATAAATGGGATGTCACAGTTATTTCAGGGGACAAGGACTTATTACAACTTGTTTCTGATTCGGTAACCGTACGCCTAACGAAAAAAGGCATTAGTGAGGTAGAAGAGTATAATCCAGCCTTTTTAAAGGAAAAAATGGAGCTGCATCAGGATCAGATTATTGATTTAAAAGCACTTATGGGAGATAGCTCAGATAATATTCCAGGGATCCCTGGTGTGGGACAGAAAACCGCCACGAAATTGTTGAAGCAGTACAATACGTTAGAAGAACTCTATAACCATGTGGACGAGGTAAGTGGAAAGAAATTACAGGAAAAGCTGACTACATACAAAGATGATGCGTTTATGAGCAAAGAGCTTGTGACCATAGACCGCGAGTCTCCCATCACCATTAAGGTAGAGGACATTGCCTTTAATGGCTACCAACCAAGTGATGTTAGTGGAATTTTTAAAGAGCTAGGTTTCCAGTCATTGTTGGACAAACTTGAAGGAGATGTATCAGCAGAAGAACCAACAGAAACTGAATTGCAGGGCATTGATTTTCAAATTGTAGAAGAAATCGATGAATCCATGTTTCTTGGAGATGAATCCATCGTTGTGGAAACACTTGGTGAAAATTATCACCAAACGGAAATCGAGGGCTTTGGAGTATTTAATCGCGAGCAAGCCTACTTTATCCCAACAGAAATCGCTTTATCTTCAGAAGCATTTAAAACATGGCTCGAAGACAGCAGTAAAAAGAAAGCAGTATTTGATGCGAAAAAGACACTAGTAACACTCCTTAGAAATGGGATTCACATAAAAGGAATTACGTTTGATATGCTGCTTGCCTCTTATTTGCTGAATCCATCAGATAATAATCATGACATCCCTGCTATTGCAAATAGAATGGGAAAACAAGTTGTTCTCTTTGATGAGGAAGTTTACGGCAAAGGTGCAAAACAAATGGTTCCAGAACAGTCAGTATTAGCAGAACACGTTGTTCGTAAAACAAAAGCATTGTTTGATTTGACAGAAAAAATGAATCAGCAGCTGATTGATAACGAACAGAAGGAATTATGTACAGAGTTAGAGATGCCACTTGCTTTAATTCTTGGTGAGATCGAACACTACGGTGTTGAGGTGGACGTTGAGCGACTTGAGGAAATGGGTATTGATTTGAAATCTAGGCTAGCTGAATTAGAAAAAGAAGTACATGAGCTTGCAGGTGAAACCTTTAATCTTAACTCACCTAAGCAGTTGGGGCCTATACTATTTGAAAAGCTACAGTTACCTGTTGTGAAGAAAACGAAGACAGGCTATTCAACTGCAGCGGATGTATTGGAAAAGCTAGAACATGAACATGAAATTATTCCAAAGTTACTTCTTTACCGTCAATTAGGTAAGCTTCAGTCTACCTATATCGAAGGATTGTTAAAAGTAGTAAATAAGGACACAAATAGAATTCATACACGCTTTAACCAAGCATTAACACAAACAGGCCGTTTAAGCTCAATTGATCCTAACCTGCAAAATATCCCGATTAGGCTGGAAGAAGGCAGGAAAATTAGACAAGCTTTTATTCCTTCTAAGAAAGATTGGATCATGTTTGCAGCCGATTATTCACAGATTGAATTAAGGGTGCTAGCACATATAGCTAATGATGAGAAATTGGTGGCTGCCTTTAAAGAGGATTCCGATATTCATACACAAACGGCAATGGATGTATTTCATGTAGAAAAAGACGAGGTTACCGGGAATATGCGGCGACAGGCCAAAGCGGTTAACTTCGGTATTGTATATGGTATTAGTGACTTCGGACTATCACAAAATCTAGGTATCACCCGTAAGGAAGCAAAAAAGTTTATTGAGCGTTACTTTGAGAGCTACCCTGGGGTTAAGGCTTATATGGACGAAATTGTCCAAGAAGCAAAGCATCAAGGTTATGTCACCACATTAATGAAGCGAAGGAGATATTTACCGGATATTACGAGCAGGAATTTTAATCTTCGTAGCTTTGCAGAAAGAACAGCCATGAATACACCAATTCAGGGTAGTGCAGCAGATATTATTAAGAAGGCTATGATTGACTTGCATGAAAAACTGCAGGAAGAGAAATTGCAGGCACGTATTCTGTTGCAGGTCCATGATGAATTAATTATTGAAGCTCCAAAAGAAGAATTAAACAAGTTAAAAGAAATAGTGCCGGAAATGATGGAAAACACAGTGGATCTCATTGTTCCGTTGAAAGCAGATTATGCTTACGGTTCCAGCTGGTTCGACGCGAAGTAAGGAGAGACGAAAAACATGCCTGAATTACCCGAGGTAGAAACGATTAAAAATACGCTTAAACAATTTGTATTAAATAAAACAATTGAGCAGGTAGAGGTCTTCTGGCCAAATATTATAAAAGAACCAGATGATGTGCAGCAATTTCAAACATTACTAATTGGACAGACGATTTCGGATATAACAAGAAGGGGAAAGTTTTTACTTTTTCAGCTAGATGATTATGTTATGGTGTCTCACCTTCGGATGGAAGGGAAATATAGTGTAGAGCCACCGGGGGAAGCGGTTAAAAAGCATACTCACGTAATCTTCCGTTTTACGAATGGAGAAGAACTTCGTTATAACGATGTTCGGAAGTTTGGTACAATGCATCTATATCAACGAGGCGAAGAGCTTCTTAATAAACCGTTGAATCAATTAGGTCCAGATCCCTTTGATGCTACGTTTACATTTGAATACTTCTATCAAAAGTTGAAAAAAACAGAGCGGGTAATAAAATCGGCCCTCTTAGACCAAACCATCGTTACAGGTCTTGGCAATATTTACGTAGATGAAACATTATATAAAGCTGGTGTCCATCCTTTAAAAAAAGCTAGTAAGCTAACCAAAAAGGAAGTAAAGGCTATTCAGGAACAAGCTATTGAAACATTAGCTGAGGCAGTTGAACTAGGTGGTACAACCATTCGTTCCTATGTAAATGGACAAGGGCAAATGGGAATGTTTCAACAGTCCCTATTTGTATATGGACAAGAAAATAAACCGTGTAAAAAATGCGGAAAACCGATTATGAAGATGAAGGTTGGCGGCCGTGGTACGCATGTTTGCAGTACCTGTCAAAAAAATAATTGAGGTGAGAGAATAGTGACGCTTATAATTGGACTTACTGGAAGTATTGCCAGCGGAAAAAGCACCGTTTCTCTCATGTTTAATGATCTTAATGTACCGGTAATTGATGCAGACAAAATTTCTAGAGAAGTAGTAAATCCTCAAGAGGATGCATACAATAAAATAGTGGAGACGTTTGGTAACAGTATTTTGCAAGATGATAAAACCATAGACCGGGCAAAGCTTGCTGAGATTATATTTAATGACCAAGTGATGCGAGAGAAACTTAATAACATCGTGCACCCTGCGGTACGTGAAAGGATGCTTGCTAAAAGAGACTCCTATGTAAAAGCAAGTGTACCCACTGTTGTATTGGATATCCCGTTATTGTTTGAGAGTAACCTAACGCATCTTGTCGATAAGACGCTTGTTATTAGTGTGACAGAATCGGTCCAACTAACTCGGCTGATGAATCGGAATGGCTATAATGAGCAAGAAGCAAGGCAACGCATACAGTCACAGATCCCTATCGCCGAGAAAGTAAAAATGGCAGATGCTGTGATTGATAATAATGGTACAAAGCAAGAGACGTATGAACAACTTGAACAGTTACTTCAGCAATGGAAAGCCAGAACTACTGAAAACTAAAATCCGTACCTGACAATTTTGTCAGGTTTTTCTTTTTAATAAGACACACTAATTCGTTTTTGTGTTATACTTATTTTGAAATATCTCGAGTAAAGTATAGCTTAACGGGAGGTTGTCTAAATGGGGAAGACAAAAATCGCGATAAATGGGTTTGGAAGAATTGGCAGAATGGTTTTTCGCCAACTGATATTGGATAGTGAAATTGAAGTGGTTGCAGTCAATGCTAACTATTCTGCAGATACATTGGCGCACCTAGTTAAATATGATAGTGTACACGGTATTTTTTCCGAAGAAGTGAAAGCGCTTCAAAAAGGATTGCAAGTAAATGAAAAGAAAGTAAAGATAGTAAATTCAAGGGAACCGGAGAAGCTTCCGTGGAAAAGCCTTGGGGTTGATATAGTTATTGAAGCAACAGGTAAGTTCAAAACAAAAGAAAGTGCTGGTAAACATATAGAGGCAGGAGCCAAAAAAGTAGTTATTACAGCACCAGGAAAAGGGTTGGACAGAACCATTGTAATGGGGGTGAATGAGACAGAATATGACCCCCATACGGATCACATTCTTTCCAATGCTTCCTGTACAACAAATTGTTTAGCACCTGTTGTAAAAGTATTGGATGACCATTTTGGAATAAAGAATGGCCTGATGACAACCGTCCATGCTTTTACAAATGACCAAAAAAACATTGATAATCCACATAAAGATCTTCGACGCGCAAGAGGGTGTACCCAATCGATTATTCCTACCTCCACAGGAGCTGCCAAAGCTTTAGGTGAGGTTTTACCTCATTTGAACGGCAAATTGCATGGCATGGCATTAAGAGTACCTACACCAAATGTCTCGCTAGTCGACTTAGTCGTAGATCTTAACCATCAAGTTACAACAGAGCAGGTTAACAAGGCTTTTGCTGATGAAGCAGCCGGAAGTATGAAGAGGATTTTACATTATAGTGTAGAACCACTCGTTTCGATTGATTACACCACTACAAATTATTCAGCAATCATTGATGGACTATCTACCATGGTAATGGAAGGGAACAAAGTAAAGGTGCTTGCTTGGTATGATAATGAGTGGGGATATGCAAAACGTGTAGGTGACCTTACAAAATATGTGGGGAAATATATGTATCGCACTTCTGCAGTAGTATCGTAAATTGCTTTCAAGCTGTAATTTTCGGGGGCAACCAGTACGGCAATAGATAAAAAGATACAATAGAAGTATTAGAAAAGAGTGAAAAATTGTCATAAGAACATCAATTTTCGATCTTCCCTATTTCGAAAAAAACGTGTTGCAAATCGCGCAGAAAACATATATACTTTTCGTTGTACTTCCTGATTAAATGGTTTATCCGCTTAAAGGGTTAGGACCTCATCGGACTAACTTTCCCCCGTGGCGGTGTTAGAAATCAGGAGGATCACCATAAATAAGGGGGATTTATATGGATACAATGGGAAGACACGTTATTGCCGAATTATGGGATTGTAATATTGATAAATTAAATGATATGGGATTGATAGAACGAATTTTTGTGGATGCAGCACTTAAAGCTGGTGCAGAGATTCGAGAGGTAGCATTTCACAAGTTTGCACCACACGGTGTGAGCGGTGTGGTTATCATATCAGAATCACATTTAACCATCCACAGCTTTCCGGAACATGGCTATGCGAGCATTGATGTATATACTTGCGGAGACATTATTGATCCAAATGTCGCAGCAACTTATATTGCTGAAGCGCTAGAGTCAAAAACTTTCGAAAAAGTTGAAGTTCCACGTGGTATGGGACCGGTAAAAGCAGGAAAATTCCAAAGCGTATTATAATATAAGAACAGGTTGACTAATTCAGTGATCAAACACTGCTAACTAGTCAACCTTTTATTTTCCCCTGAGTATAGCCACTCTTATGATGTTCAGTCTAGAGGAATTCCCTGAAACATGTTAAGATTAATAGTAATCTACTAAAGATGTATCTATTACATAGCGATCAGAATCCTTATATTTAAGTTTGAGAATATATTCATGATGAGGTGTGCGATATGGGTGTTCGCAATACGATTGGAAAATATTTAAGTAATCATGCGGAAACAAAGGAAAATCACTGGGACGAGTCACTTAACACACATTACTATAAAACATCAAAAGACAAGGGATTACGTGCCCTTGAAGAGATCATTAAAAATTCACCATCCTATGAATTAAACGCTGTTTCAGCAGAACATGGCGAAATCAGCATGTATGTAAAAAAGGGGAAAAAGGCATTTGTTGTAGCGACCGTTATTATGGTTAGGCCATATCAGACAGCCATTGATTTCTCGGTTACTACAGAGTCAGCCTTACCGTTCGATTTGGGCTATAGTTCAAAGTTAATCAAAACATTATACAATGAACTAAACAAACACTTGCAGCTAATTACGGATAAAAAATAGATTTCCTTCATGAAAAGACATAAAGGGGGGACGCCACGACATGAGATGCTCCAATTGCCAATATAAAAGTACAAAAGTATTGGATTCGCGACCAATAGAAGAAGGCCGTTCCATTCGAAGACGAAGAGAGTGTGAAGCCTGTGGTTTTCGTTTTACTACCTTTGAAAGAATTGAGGAAGTTCCGTTAATCATTGTGAAAAAGGATGGAACTAGGCAGGAATACAGCAGAGAAAAGCTTATTCGTGGCTTAATAAAGGCATGTGAAAAACGGCCCGTTCCGCTTGAGAAAATTGAAGCGGTAGCGATAGATGTTGAGAAAGAACTGCGAAACACCGGCATGTCTGAAATTGATAGCAACGAAATTGGAGAAATGGTGATGGACAGGCTTTCTGAAGTAGATGAAGTGGCATATGTTCGCTTTGCATCTGTTTATCGTCAGTTTAAGGATATTAGTGTGTTTTTTGATGAGTTAAAAGATCTCATTAAAACAGATAAAAATGACAGTACACGTTCTAAACCGTAGTAAATTGGGTTAAGCGAAAGGGTTAATCACGATGAATTTTATTGGTAAAATTTTACCTATTGAAGGCTATTATGTGGTGGTGAAATCATCTTTACCTGTCGACTATGCAAAATCATTGACCCATTTGTATCAGCCGCTGATCGGAATTCAGGCTGTTACATTGTATTTGACATTATTGCATGAAGTAGAATTACAAAAGGAAGATTCACCGCAGACACATCATACATTAATGAATTATTTAAATCTCCCTCTTGATGAAATTTACCAGGCGCGATTAAAGCTAGAGGGGATTGGTCTGTTAAAAACGTACGAGAATAAGGGCGAAATGCAAAACTATTATACGTATGAAATCCAAAGTCCGTTCTCTGCAAAAAGCTTTTTCTTAGATGGTATGCTTACACAATTACTATACCATCACATCGGCAAGGATAAATTTGAACTATTACAGGAACATTATACGAAACAACCCGTCACTAAAGGGTCAAATATAACGGCTTCCTTCAATGAAGTGTTTCAAACCTTTCAGCCACAAGCTCCGGCCAATCAGGTGAAGCAGGACGAGGAAACGGCTTCAAGTGAAGCAGTATTTGATTTTACTTGGATGGAACAGATGCTTAAGCAACGCATGATCCCAGCACAGCGTGTTTTGACTGGTGAGAATAAACGATTAATTATTCAAATGATGCAATTATATGATTTGGAAACATTTGAAATAGAAAAGTCCCTTTTGTGGGCACTTACAGAGGACAATGTGCTTCACTCTGAAGAATTTAAAACAGCGTGCCATGATTTATTTAAATCAAAGTACAAAGAAACAGATATACAGCTAACCGAAAAACAATCGAGCCCAACACAGATACCATCTCAAGAAGTGGTGACGAAGGAAGATCAATTAGTTATGGAACTTGAAAAGATCTCTCCCAAACAGTTATTAGAGGATCTATCAAGCGGTAACCATGCTTCTGATCAGGATATGAAAGTCATCAGAGAGGTTATGACAACACAAGGACTTCCTTCTCCAGTCATGAATGTATTAATTCATTATGTGCTACTCCAAACTAATATGAAGCTATCCAAAGCCTACTTGGGGAAAATAGCCAGCCATTGGTCGCGAGCCAATTTAAAGACTGCGAAGGAAGCGATGGCTTTTGCGAAGAGAGAAACAAAGAATTTCCAAAAAGGCAACCAAGCTACCTCGGGCTATAGAAAACCGGCCTCGAAAGAAATTATTCCGGATTGGTTCAAGGAGCGGAAGAAAAAGCAACCCTCCACTGCGAAGGAACAAAATATAGATAAAGAAAAAGAACAACAGGAAATTGAGGCATTGCTACGCCAATTTTCAGGTGAAAATAAATAAAAATAATCATTTGCAAGGATGATTGAGATGAAACCAGTACAATCTGAATTAAAACGCTGGATGGAGCAAAATGAAAATTTCCAGGAAAACTATAACCGTACTAGACAGGAAGTATTAGCTGATCCGGAAATAAAGGAATTTTTAGCTGCACATCCCGAATTAAAAAAGAACGAGATTAATAAGAGTTTAATAAAGCTCTACGAGTATAAGACACAGTCAAAACAATGTGATCGTTGTAAGTCTTTTGGTAGTTGCCAGAATATGCTCCAGGGCTATTCGCCAATTCTACACGTGGAAGATAACGAAATTCATCTTTCCTATGAAAAATGCCATAGTAGAGTTGATTATGAGAGGCAGCAAAAGCAGCATAAACTAATTAAAAGTCTATTTATGCCTAAGGAAATCATGCGGGCAACAATCGCTGATATTGACAGTGATCCCGAGCGAAGTGAGGCTGTTAGGCAGCTTTTACATTTTGTGGGACAGGTTAAAGAAGGGTTACCTAAAAAGGGAATCTACTTTTACGGGCCATTTGGCGTAGGAAAAACGTATTTTCTTGGTGCTTTAGCAAATCTGTTGAAGGAGAAAAACATTTCCTCGACTTTAATTTATATGCCGGAGTTCGTAAGGGAAATAAAAGCTTCTTTTAAGGATGACTCGATTAATGATAAAATCGATTACTTTAAAAAGGCAGACGTCTTAATGCTTGACGATATTGGAGCAGAACTTCATTCAGCTTGGTTCCGTGATGAAATTCTTGGATCTATTTTGCAATATCGCATGATGGAGGGACTGCCGGTGTTTTTCACATCCAACTACAGTATGGATCAGTTAGAGGGTCATTTGGCTACAACACGTGGGGGCGTAGAGGAAGTGAAGGCAGGTAGAATTATGGAACGAATAAAACAAGTAAGCAAAGAAGTGCGCATTGCTGGAGGAAACCGAAGAGAATCCTAGCTTGTTTGTGCTTGAAACTAGGTAGGTTAACAAGAAGGTCTCCATTTTCCTTTTTAAAAAAGCTGGTGATAGAGTTTAGGAACTCTGTTACCAGTTTTTTCTTTTTATTTACTATATTGACTAGTTTCAGTTGTTTATTCATTTTTTGCTCTCCTCGTCCATATAATGTAACAGTTTGGTGTTGGGTGAGGGTGATGATGATTGCTTGAAGTATATTTTGAGTCAGATAAAGAAGTAATCCGATTCTGTGAACTGCTATTTCGCTACAATAAGGGAATCGAGTTACACTGGAAAACCAATAAAGATTGGGGGAATCATATATTATTTGAAAAAGAGATAAAGTCAAATGAACTATTTGATGCCATTTCGAAGGCGATGGTTGAAGTATTTGTTACCCACCGTTTAACAGCAATGATAAACGCCATTATTGAAGAATATTATTATTATACAAACCAAGATGAAATGGAAAAAATACTTGAATTAACACAATGGATATTTGCAGGGGAAGATGAGGACAGTCAACGTGTCAGAAAAGACAAAGATCCTAGGCAACTCTTAATGTCGCTATTTATGGCAAATATAAAAAATACGCCTACGGTACATTATGACTCTATTGTAAAGTTTCGCTTAAACGCTTTTAAAGACAAGCTAGTTCATTATGTAGGATTGGCAATAGATGAGTTCAAACGGGAAGAGGACCATCAAGAGTTTGTTTATTTGCTCCGTGAATACATTGCTAAAAAAGAGCCTAGCTTTAAAATTATTCATATTTTACAGGGCGATCCCTTTTCCTTTTTTAAGCAGAATGGAAAAAGGTTGTCTAAAATGGAACTACACTTGCTCATGCAAAAGGAACCGTTATATATTGTCGGGCTTGATGAGGATGAACTTAATTTGGCACCGCTTGTAGCCATGGCTCCAGAGAAAATTAAAATTTATGGAGATCATCCATCAGAGCCAAAAACTCTAACAGTTATTAATGTTTTTCAGGAAAGAGTAGACTTTGAACCATACAATAATTTTCCTTTCGGTTTTTACTTAAACAATCGCCAAAAATAGGGCTTGCATTTCTGTATAGCAACAGATATAATACTGATTATAAATTATCTCAACTTAAAGGTTTTGAGAAGGACATGATTTGTTGGACTGAGTTAGTACAGAGATGGGAGCCTTGGCTGTAAGCTTCCTCTATACCATCAACTGATTACCCCCTTTGAACCCTGCTGTGGAAATGAAGTAAATAGCAGCGTATGATCTGCGTTAAAGATGTTATGAAGCCGTAATTTATTGTTACGGAAACTTGGGTGGAACCACGACGTGTCAGCGCTCGTCCCTTTGCAAATAGGCAGAGGGATGGGCGCTTTTTAATTGTAGAGAAGGAGTGAGCAGAAATGTCAGAAGCAGTAACAATTATTTTCCCTGACGGAGCTGAAAAACAGTTTCCATTAGGAACAACAGGAGAAGATATTGCAAGTTCTATCTCCAGTGGACTAAAAAAGCAGGCAGTTGCAATTAAACTGGATGGTGAGCTAGTTGATTTAAAACGTGAACTTTACCACGGTGGCAAAATAGAAATCGTTACCTATAAAAATGAGGAAGGCATTGAAGTAATGCGCCATTCTACAGCTCATTTGATGGCACAAGCAATCAAGCGCTTGTATGGTGACGTTAATTTTGGTGTAGGTCCAGTGATTGAAGAGGGATTCTATTATGATATCGAGATGGATCACTCTGTAACGCCAGAAGACCTACCAAAAATCGAAAAAGAAATGAAGCGTATTGTGGATGAAAGCTTAGAAATTAATAGGATAGAAGTATCCCGTAACGAAGCAAAAGAAATGTTTAAGGACGACCAACTCAAACAAGAATTAATTGATGCCATTCCTGAAGAGGAACAAGTGACAATCTATAAACAAGGTGAATTCTTTGATCTTTGTCGCGGTATTCACGTTCCATCTACGAATAAAATAAAGGCATTTAAATTGTTAAGCATCTCTGGGGCATATTGGCGTGGAGATAGTAATAATCAACAACTACAACGTATCTACGGAACAGCTTTTGAAAAGCAAAGCCAAGTGGATGAGTATTTGCGCATTTTGGAAGAACGTAAAGAACGAGACCACCGTAAATTAGGCAAAGAGCTTGAGATATTTACTGTTTCACAAAAAGTTGGACAAGGGCTTCCTCTATGGCTTCCAAAGGGTGCTACTATTCGCCGTAACATTGAACGTTATATTGTAGACCTTGAGGAACGCTTAGGTTATGACCATGTATACACCCCAGTACTGGGTAGTGTTGACCTATATAAAACAAGTGGCCACTGGGATCACTACCAGGATGACATGTTCCCTGTAATGGAGATGGATAATGAAGAATTAGTTTTACGTCCTATGAACTGTCCACATCATATGATGGTGTATAAAAACCAACTATATAGTTACCGTAACTTACCTGTAAGGATTGCAGAGTTAGGAACAATGCACCGTTATGAAATGTCTGGTGCCTTGGCTGGTTTGCAGCGTGTACGTGCGATGACATTAAACGATGCCCATATCTTTGCTCGTCCTGATCAATTGAAGGATGAATTTATCCGGGTAGTAGAGTTAGTACAAAAAGTATATGAAGACTTTGGTATCGAAGATTATTATTTCCGTCTATCCTATCGTGACCCAGAGGATAAAGAGAAGTATGTAGATAATGATGCAATGTGGGAAAAAGCACAAGCCATGCTGAAGGAAACAATGGAAGAAATGAATGTAGAGTACATCGAGGCCGAAGGAGAGGCTGCTTTCTACGGACCAAAGCTTGATGTACAGGTGAAAACAGCTCTTGGTAAGGATGAGACACTCTCCACGGTGCAGCTTGACTTCCATCTGCCAGAACAATTCGATCTAACTTATATTGGGGAAGATGGAAAAGAGCACCGTCCTGTAGTAATTCACCGAGGTGTTGTTTCTACAATGGAACGCTTTGTTGCATTCTTAATTGAGGAATACAAAGGAGCATTCCCGACTTGGTTAGCTCCCGTTCAAGTAAAAGTGATACCTGTATCTCCACAAGTTCATCTCGAGTATGCCAAAAAAGTGGCCGATGACCTTCGTTTAGAAGGGGTACGTGTATCCCTTGATGAAAGAGACGAGAAAATCGGGTACAAAATACGGGAAGCACAAACACAGAAAATCCCATTTGCGCTTGTTCTTGGTGATAATGAGATTAATGAAAATGCCGTGAATGTAAGACGATATGGTGAAAAAGCTTCCAACACCTTATCTTTTGAGGCATTTAAACAATTAATTAAAGAAGAAATAACAAGTAAAACTTTATTTAAAAAATAGATATCTAAAGGGTAAATCCGTTTTCTAAAGGATTTACCCTTTTTAAATGCAGATATCTATGATAGAATAGATTTTGGTTAAGAACTCATTGTTGTTTACCATGTGTTGACAGCAGTGTTTTTAAATGATATGATAATTAAGTTGAAAACATTATATGATCTTAAGACAAGAAGAAGCACCCGCTTCTCACCTGATCGACGCTTTATTGCAGTTGACTGGTTCCGAACTTTTTAAAACGATTGGAGACGTGTGGGTGCATTTTGTACCGACACTTTTTTAATGTATATGATTCGCTTGTCAATAGAGATCAGAAACACGCAAAATAACTTTGGAGGTGGCTGGCTATTAGCAAAGATATGAATGTTAATGAGAAAATCCGTGCTAGGGAAGTACGTCTTATTGATTCAAACGGTGATCAGCTTGGAGTGAAATCACGCCAGGAAGCACTTGAAATCGCACAAACAAGAAACCTAGATTTAGTGTTAGTTGCACCGAATGCGAAACCGCCTGTTTGTCGGATTATGGATTACGGTAAATTCCGTTTTGAACAACAGAAGAAAGAAAAAGAAGCACGTAAGAAACAAAAAATCATTAATGTTAAAGAAGTACGCTTTACTCCAGGAATTGGCGATCATGATTTTGAAACAAAACTTAAGAACGCTAGAAAATTCCTAGAGAAGGGTGATAAGGTAAAAGCAGCAGTCCGTTTTCGTGGACGTGCTATTACCCACAAGGAGCTTGGACGTGAGGTGCTAGATCGTTTCGCTGAAGAAGTGAAAGATATTGCAACCGTTGAAACCAAGCCAAAAATGGAAGGTCGTAATATGTTTATGATGATCGCTCCAGTTAACGAAAAATAATATTTGGACAGCTTACGAGGAGGAAATAACTATGCCAAAAATGAAGTCCCATAAAGGTTCTCAAAAACGTTTTAAGAAGACTGGAACTGGAAAACTTAAACGCGCACATGCTTACACAAGCCATATGTTCGCAAACAAATCTCAAAAACAAAAACGTAAACTTCGTAAAGGTACTGTTGTATCTGCAGGAGATTTCAAACGTATCAAAACAATGCTTCCATACAAATAAGTTAAGAAGCACATACGAATAAAAAGACTACTATGAGATGTATTTTAGGAGGGAATTTATATGCCACGTGTAAAAGGTGGAACAGTAACGCGTCAACGTCGTAAACGCGTCCTTAAATTAGCAAAAGGTTATTATGGTTCAAAGAGAACGTTATTTAAAACAGCAAAACAACAAGTAATGAAATCAGGTCAGTATGCTTATCGTGACCGCAGACAGAAAAAACGTGATTTCCGTAAACTATGGATCACACGTATTAATGCTGCAGCTCGTTTGAACGACCTTTCATACAGCAAATTAATGCACGGTTTAAAAGTTGCTGGTATTGATATCAACCGTAAAATGCTTTCAGATCTTGCTATTAATGATGAGCAAGCATTCGCTCAATTAGCAGAAAAAGCTAAACAAGCCGTTAAGTAAAAAACGTTTAGGTACATCCGTTTCTAGTGGAGCTTAGTCTCCATCTGATTCGGCCCTAAATGATAGAAGACCAAATCTTTTATTTTATAAGAGATCTGGTCTTTTTTAAATAGCATAATACATAGACACATAAAAAAAACACAAGTATTCTATTAACGATTTACTAGTGCAAAGTAGTGGAGGCCAATTTTGAATTTATCAAGTAAGTAATTAAGAGAAGGAAGGTATTTCAATGAACGAGTTGAATGGATTGCTGCTATATCTTCTAGGCGTTAATATCATTGCATTTATTATGATGGGTTTAGATAAGCAAAAAGCAAAAAAGAGACAATACCGTATACCCGAAAGGACGTTCTGGCTTTTAGCGATTGTTGGGGGATCTCTAGGGGCGATTATTGGAATGCAACGATATAGACACAAAACCAAGCATAAAACGTTTGTATGGGGTATGCCTATCTTGCTATTAGTCAATATTGTTTCCATTGTATATCTGTTTTATTCCATTTAAAACTTTACATAACGCTCTATTCGGGCATAATCCGACAATGACCATCATATAATGAGGTGAGGAGGTGGGCAAAGAAGCTTGAGCAGGCTCTGAAGCGAGGAGGTTTGTTATGGAGCTGTTTGGAAATTACCTGATGGCGTTTATTGAAACAGGAGGATTTTTGGCACCGTTGTTATTCATCAGCTTTCATTTATTAAGGCCGTTATTTTTCCTTCCAGTTGTTTTCATTTGTATCTCCGGAGGGGTGCTGTTTGGTGCAGTTGCTGGTAGTGTCTATTCATTAATTGGTATTACGTTATCCAGTATTATGTTCTACTATGTAATTCGTTGGATGCCCGGAACGTTTAATAAATTAGTCCGTGTCAAACAAAAGTTAATCGGGAAGCAGACCTCGTTCACACCATCTCAGATTGCATTACTTAGGCTTGTGCCATTTATACATTTCCACTTACTTTCCCTATGTTTAATGGAAATAACAGCTGGCTTTAAGGATTATACAAAGTCTGCACTAATTACCAACATTCCATTAGCCTTTGTTTACACCTCCATTGGTCAATGGATTTCTAATTTAACCCCACTTCATATCTGCATTTTTCTAATGGCTCTGCTTCCTTTATTATACTTATTGAGAAGAAAAGAGATAATAATTAAATGGAATGAATTCTTCCACCCAGCGACATAATTTAATGAATAAACCACTCATCTGATGATGAGTGGTTTTTAGTTTGTTTTATAATATTTACTCAATGCTTGTAAGAAGCAACTGATTTATTGGATGCTTCCATTCAATACTTGCATAGGGATATCGCATTAAAATTTCTTTCTCCATAAAATAAAGATCATCTCTCGTAAGCCCTTTTAGTTCAAGGGGATCTCTTACCGTAACATGAATGTTAACTACTTCAAATGCATCCTCGGTTGTACCTAAATACTTTTCTCCTTCAAATAAACAACCTTTATAGACAAACTGCACATTTTTTTTACTGTTATTAGGTTCATCGAGAAAGAAAAATTCATTTGCTTCCTTAGCCAGACGCAGCCGCCGTGAAGGATTGCGATAATATTGTATTAATGTATAAACGAGGAGTACCAGTGCGATGATAACTAGTACGCGAAATAGAATCACAATCATAAAGATACACGTCTCCCTGCAGATTAATACTCGTTATACGTATAACAAGGGAGGAAGGTTTCACTTTTGACAAAAAAATTTAAGGACTTTAACATTGTCTTGTTTAATATTAAAGGTCCAATCATGTTAAAATGAACTGATTGTAAATTTGATAGAGAAACACTGGACAAGTGTGTCGCTATCAAACGTATACAAATTGTAGCTAGATGGAAATAGGGGAGAGGTTGATTACATGCCATATACATTGAAAGTAAAATTAGTTGATGATGAAGCAACATTACCATTCCGCGCAAATGGAGGGGATGCTGGGATGGATTTATTCTCAATAGAAGACAAAACAATTAAAGCAGGCGAGTCAGCTTTAGTAAGAACGGGGATTCAAATTGAGTTACCACAAGGAACAGAGGCGCAGGTAAGACCTAGAAGTGGGTTAGCGTTAAAGCACTCTGTTACGGTTCTGAATAGTCCTGGAACAATTGATGAGGGGTATCGGGGGGAGATAAAAGTAATCTTAATTAACCATGGGAAAGAGGATTTCCAGGTTTTGAAACAAATGCGAATTGCCCAAATGGTTGTCGCTCCTGTCGCACAAGTAAATCTTATTGAAACAGTCACCCTGTCTGAAACTGCTAGAGATAAAGGGGGATTTGGTTCCTCTGGAAAATAAATGAGGATGCCTTTTCAAAACTACGTTTCTGTTTTGTTATTTTTCAAAAAACGGTTATACTGTAAGGGAACATTATAATATAGGAGGTACTGGTACATATATGGCAAAACTAGATGAAACATTAACAATGCTAAAGGATTTAACGGACGCTAAAGGGATTTCTGGTAATGAAAAAGAAGCAAGAGAAGTAATGCAAAAATATATCTCTCCATATGCAGATGAGGTGTATACCGATAATCTAGGGAGTTTAATAGCTAAAAAAGCTGGCGATGAAAATGGACCAAGCATTATGGTTGCAGGTCATTTGGATGAGATTGGCTTTATGGTAACTCGAATCGATGAGAAAGGCTTCGTTTATTTCCAAACCATTGGCGGATGGTGGAACCAAGTTATGCTCGCACAACGTGTAACGATTATGGGAAATAAAGGAGATGTAACTGGTGTAATTGGTTCAAAACCACCACATATTCTCTCTGCAGAAGTACGTAAGAAACCTGTAGATATCAAAGATATGTTTATTGATATTGGCGCTTCAAGTAAGGAAGAGGCAAAAGAATTTGGTGTAAAACCTGGAGATTCCATAGTTCCTTATTTTGAGTTTACCCAAATGAATAACGAGAAGTTGCTAATGGCAAAGGCTTGGGATAATCGTATCGGATGTGCTATCGCAATTGAAGTGTTAAAACAGTTAAAAGATACTGATCATCCTAACGTTGTATATGGAGTGGGAACTGTTCAGGAAGAAGTCGGACTGCGTGGTGCTAAGACAGCTGCACATACGATAAAGCCAGATATTGGTTTTGGTGTGGATGTAGGAATTGCTGGAGATATGCCAGGTGTATCAGACAAAGATGCTGACAGTAAGCTAGGAGAAGGCCCACAGATTGTTTTATATGATGCTTCTATGATATCTCACAAAGGAGTTAGAGATCTTGTATTAGCGACAGCTGATGAGAACAACATTCCTTATCAGTACACTTCTATCGCGGCTGGTGGTACGGACTCAGGTTCTATTCATTTAACTGCAAATGGTGTACCGTCATTATCTATCACGGTAGCTACTCGCTATATACATTCTCATGCAGCAATTTTGCATCGTGATGATTTTGAAAATGCTGTGAAAATTATTGTAGAAACCATAAAAAAACTGGACGCAGATACAGTAAAGGACATTGTGCTAAGTTAAGCAGGGAGATACGGAAATACGGAAATACCTTGCTTAGACTAAAGAGTATAGAATAAAGAAACGCCGAACGTTATTGGAACTCTAAAAGAGTTCCAATAACGTTCGGCTTTTACATGCCCACTTTATTTTGTGAAATTATGCTAAGTAACTGTTCATTACCTTAGTTACATAATTTTGTGTTTCTTTAAATGGTGGAATACCTTGATGTTTGTCAACATTACCTGGACCAGCATTATAGGCAGCAAGTGCCAATTCCATATTTCCGTTATATCGACTAAGCATCTGACTTAAGTATTTTGTTCCGCCTTCGATGTTTTGCTGTGCGTCAAATGGATTTGTTACTCCAAGTCCTCTAGCTGTAGCGGGCATCAGTTGCATAAGACCTTGGGCACCAGCAGTACTACGTGCGTTTTGGTTATAATTGGATTCATTTTTAATAACCGCATGAATCAGTTTTTCATCCAAGCCATACTTTGTCGCTGCTTCTTGTACATATGTATTATACTGTGAAGTAACACCAGTTGCCCCTGTTGTGAAAGAGGTCGATGGACTGGATTGTATTGCAGTATAAAGAGTATTCATATTTGAAACATTTTTATTTAAATCAGCACTCTGAGTTGTTGCCTGGTTTATTCTTTCCTGGAGCATTTGTTTAAATGCTAATTCCATCATGGGGGAACCATTAGAGTAAGGACTTGAGCCAGAGGATGTTGTCATCGTAGCCATTGCCTGATATTGAATCATTTGTTGTAACTCTCTTATCTCCATAGTAACTGCCCCCTTTCTCTTTTAAAATAGCTTACAGGATTATTTTACTATAATCTATCTATTATGCAATATAAATTTAAACTGGAATAATAGACTTACCCGCTTCTTCTAGTAAGTTTTTATAAAAAGGATCTTCCCCGATGCAGACAATTCGATCACATAATGAGATAATTTCATCCATATCATGGGAAGTGTAAACGATGATTTTGCCTTCATCCTTAGCTAATCGTTTTAGATAGTTGCCGATCTCTTTGCGCGATTTAAGGTCTATACCTACTGTAGGCTCGTCAAGCAACAGTAGATCCGGATCATGAATTAGACTGATTGCAATGTTTAATTTACGCTTCATCCCACCAGACAAGGACTTAACAGGGTCTTTCCATCTATCGAGCTTCATATCCAAACAGAGTTGTTTTAGCTGGGTTTTAGTTCTATTGCTCCACGCCAGCTTTTCAAAAAAGACCATATTTTCCTCTACGGAAAATTCATCCCATAAGGCTATTTCTTGGGGCACAAACCCAATCTGTTTTCGAAGTTTCTTTTTGTCCTCAAAGTTTCGTTCATACAGTGATAGGCTACCATTAGTTGGTTTTTGTAAGGTGGCAAGGATCTGAAGCAGAGTAGATTTCCCTGCGCCATTTTCCCCAACCAAACCGATGACTTCTCCTGGGTTAACAATGAAACTAATGTCTTGTAATACTTTTCGCGTTCCGTAATTTTTGGATAGGTTATGAACCTTTAACATTTCTCTTCTCCTTTCGTACAAACCATATTGCAATTAGGATAACAAATAAAATATTCCATCCATATCCAATTTCTTTAGAAAGAAAGGGTGCTAGTGGATTTCCTAATTGTAGCCATGGATAGCGACTTATTAATCCTTCAGTCGGAAGAATGGCACCACTTATAATGGCAATTAAAAGTGTGAGCACAAACGAGAAACCATAATAGACAGGTAATTTATTAATCCATATGGCTAGTAAGAATGCTCCCATTAAAACGGTAAGTCGAAAGGAGAGGACAGCTAAGGTTAATGCCAGCGTTACAGCTTCTCCTAAGAATTTGTAAAATACTGCAATTGTTACGATGTCTACCATGATAAATAACAGCAGATATAACAGAGCATTTCGCAGTAGATAAGATTTAAGTGCTATTCGCATAAAGAAAAAACGTGGCGATAAGCTCTTGCGTCGTTCCCGTATAATCCAATCCATTACCATAAAGGTCGAAAGGATTGAAAAAATGGCCCATAATCCCCAGGGATTAAATAAAACAAATCGGTTTTCATCCTCTTTTGTGTTGGCATTTAAAAACGTAAAAGAAGTCTGTAGTAAATTTTCTTCTGCTTCTACTTCCTTACTTTTGTCCACGATTTCTTCCCATGTCCAAATTTGTCCTGTATTAGGATATTGTTCACTAAGTTCCTGAATAGTGAGCACTGCTTTCGTTCTACCAGTATCCTGCTGGACGTAGGACATAACCATTTCCGCAATAGGAGAGTAAGCAAAGGATAGGTCTGAACGATAACTCTTGATCAGACGGTTTCTACTTCCTTTTTTTATTTGTTCCTCATAGCCTTCCCGTATGATAAATACACTATCAAGCTGGTGTTGTTCCAGCTGAGTTAAAGCTTCATCTTCAGATAGTTGTTCAACTCGAATGATGGGTGTTTGTTTGATAGAATCAACCAAGTCCAATGCCATAGGGGTGGTCTCTTCTACGACAATTCCTACTGGTACCTTGCTGTCTTGTTGTAGAGAATTCGTTAACCCCATAATGGCCAGAGTAGCAATAATAGGAAATAGGAGCCAAAAAAGAAGTGATCCCCAATGCTTTTTTAAATGGATGAAGCGTGTTTGAAGAATTGCTTTCATTCTTGAATCCGCTCCTTTCCAATAGCTGTCCCAATAAAAATAAGAGTAGTAGCAATCGTTAGAAGCAAGAGTGGAATATAGTCAACAGATACTCTGTTATTTAAAACAATTTCTTGCACCCAATGGAGTGCCTCCGCAGAGGGAACATAGTCTATAAATTTTTGTATGACGATTGGAAAATAAATCGTCGGGATTAGTGCACCACTTATTAGAAGGTATACACCGCTTATTAAACATTGGATTAGCATCCGTAATTTTTGGGAGAAAATTATTATTTCTACCAACCCTAGAACAAAGAGAAATTGAGTACTATAAAGCATGCTAAGCAGTAAGATCCGTCCATAGTCTTCTATCATCATATCCCAATCAAGTAATGATTGGAAAAGAATAAGGGCAATTGCAGAAAATAACGTAGCTACCATAAGCGTAACGCACATTTTTGCTAATGTTTGCTGTAACTCGGTAACGCCATATAACTTCATCCGCTGCTTAAGTCGCACAGTGTCTTCCTTAGATAAAAAGTTATAAATAACAAAAAGCCATAATGTTACAAAGGTAAACCAAAAAGATAAGCCATAATAATTAATTGGATTAGATGTAGCTGCATTGTTAATTTCATTTTCATTTACTATTCTGTCTTTTCCGATCGTATAGAAAAAGTATTCCTTGAATTGTTCAAAGAGTAGATCGCTTCTTGTTTCACTATCCATATCTAACTGCTTAGCATAATAATTAATGGTCAGAATATTAGCCTGGGAAGCACGTATGTGTCGTGTCACGCTTGCAATTAACTCTCTTACTAATTGGCTTTGTGCCGGCTGTGTTGGATTACCTACGATTGGAAACTCTACCGATCGACCTTGATAGAGGTCTTCTGTAAAACCTTCTGGGATGACTAGATAAGCACTCAATGTGTCATCTTCTATTTTTTCAATCGCCTGCTGCTCTTCCATCCCTTTAAGTTCAAGGAAAGAGCCTAGCGGGGTCTCTTCAATTAATTGGCTCACGAGTTGTGTTTCTTCCGATTGGTCTTGATCCACGATCCCGACTTGAACGGGGGCATGCTCCTCGTTAATAAAAAACTGAAGTATAACAAATAGTACAAGGCCTGTTAATAAGATCGGAAAAATCAAAAGAAGAGGAAGTGAGAGCCACTTCCTCCTAAACTGTAATACATTATTTTTAACAAATAATCTTACATTACTCATGAAATGCATTCTAGCACTTCCATTTCTTTAAAGATTAAAAGCCTGCTCCTCCGTATAGAAGGTTTGAAACCCATTGCTGGAATTGTGGTGTTACCTCCGTATTGAAGTATTGCGACAATTCATCCATGCTCATACTTCCTATGTCTTTTAAGTTATCCTCGTTTGGTAGCTCGACGCTATCAATTGTTTTCCCTTCAACAGCAGCGTGTAAGGCGAACATGTCTTGACTCATATCTGGTGTGTTCACAGAGAAGGAATGTTCAGAAGTCATTTGGTCACCTTCATAATTTGCATTTCCAGACCAGATCAAGCTTCCTTCACCATTCATTGGATCTTCAAACGAGAATGTTCGCTCAAACTCACGCGCGGTACCATCAAGCGTTTCTTCTCCATTATAAGAAAGAACCGTATCAGCGACGGTTAATGCTAGTGAATCCGTTGCTTGATTATCTTTCCAGGAAAGGTCTCCTGTTAAGTTCATGGTGCCTTCTGTATAACTATCATCGTAACTGAAATCATAGTTAAACGATTGTTTTGCATCTTCAAGTAGTTGCGTACCTTTTACAGCCAAGGTAACGGTATCTTCATTTTCTGTTGAACCTAATTTTACAGAGAAATCTCGCTGGGCAATTAAATCATCTTTAACCCAAATTGTAGAATTTAGTCCATCAGGGATGCTTACTTTATCTATTTCATTAATTCCTTCTTCTAAACCAGTTTCAAAATCGGTGATAAATTGGTCAGCATCAGTTGCCATTGCTGTACCACCAAACTGTTGTAATGCCATTTGCTCACGGATCATTTCTTTCAGTTTTTCATCGTCTTTCATTTTCTCTAATGTCTTGACGATAATATCTTTAACCTGATCTTCAGAAAGATGGAGACTAAGTTTCTCTGTGTCTAGAGATTGATCTTGAACTTTAATAGATTCTTCCGTTTGTTCAAAAGCATCTTCGGGTAGCTCTTCAAAAATCATCTTTCCATATTCTTCTTTTAAGTACTCTAAGTCTTCTGAGTTTGTTCCTTCAAATAATTGTTCTAGATTCATAGATTCCTCACCTGTGAAGGTTTCCGGGTCTACTTCTTTTAATAAAGGTCCAAGGTCTTCGTCTTTTAGTTGTAATATTTCATTGATGAATGGGAGGCCAAGAAGAACCTTCTCTGCTGTCACATGGAATTGAACCCCATCTATCTCCATTTCACCGAATGATGCAGCTAGTTCTGTGGATATTTGTTTTGCTTCCATGTCAGCAGCAGTTGTTAGGGTGATAGTAGAGTTATTAATGATCTGGCTAGGATCCAATCCCATTCCATATCCCATCCCACCGTTTGGGTCATTATATTCAGCTGATAACTCAACTGTTGACTCTGTAGGATTTTCCTCTGATGTTTCTAACCAATCCATTTCTGGTTGGTAACGTTCTTCAAATTTATCACCTATGTAATCTAGTGAGTTTTTCTCTGCTAAAAAATACTGAGCCTTGGCTGAATTGTCTAATAATACAAAGGCAGCTACACTACCTCCTACCACCAAAACTGCGGCAACAATAATTGCAATAAGTCCTTTGGATACTCCTTTCTTTTTTTCTGGAGTATTGTTTACAGTTTCATCCATTATCTTGCTCCTCTCCTTTATCCTTTATCATTATTATATATGCTTAGAGTAAAAATACATAACGACAAAGTATCCTCATTCTTTTTATCAGATAAAAAAAATATAGTCAAATGGTTTCACAAAAGTAGGTAAATAGATTGTCATATCAAGGGGTATAATACTTTGACTTCAAGATAATTAAGTGAGTAATTAGGTCTTATTTATTCCCTTATTTTGGTAATATAATTGGTAAATTTAAGAAATTGATCGATGTGCTTAGGTCTTTTTCTTTATTTTAAAAAAATAGATGCGAATCGCATCTATTTTAGTATCGTCTATTTATTGTCTTAAATAACCAGACGTCCTTAATTCTTCGTCTAGCACCGAGCTCCAAAAACTTAAACATACTTACCTTTTTGCGCTTTTTTAGCTAGCCGTTTCCTTTTTAACACCTTGTTCAAGGGCATCGATCATTTCTTGTTTTTCTTGTTCATCTGATGCTTTCCAAATTAATTCAAATAACACGCCCAAACCCGGTAGCATTTTTTCTTCTCCATCCTGGATGGCATCCACGATTGTTGCCTCTAATTGAGATTGGTCATTCGTCGCGATATTTGTTAATATTGCTTTCCGTAAATTTAAATCCATTACTTTTCACCTCTTTTAGAAAATTAAAGCTAGGGATAGTTTGACCCGGAAGTAAAATAATATGTATGATAATAAAAAATGGATTTAATTAATACAAGGACTATTAATGCAAATTAATATTCCTCAGATGTTTTAGCCAATTTTAATTTTAAGATGAAGGATGAAAAGTCTATGATTACCTCAGCAAAAAACGAGAAAATAAAAGCGTTACGAAAGCTACATAAAAAGAAAGAAAGAACGGATACAGGAACTTTTCTAGTTGAAGGTAATCACTTGGTAGAAGAAGCATGGAAAAGCAATTGGACTATCTTGGAGGTTATTGTCCAGGAGGATGTTCAGCTACCGAAATGGTGTGAAGAAATACCAGTAAGTTTTGTGACAGAACAAGTATTTCAGCATGTATCGCAAACGAAGTCTCCTCAAGGTATTGCTGCGGTTGTAAAAATGAAAGAAGCAATAGTCGATTTAGATGATCATCTGTTGCTAATTGATGCTATTCAGGATCCTGGAAATTTAGGAACAATGATTCGCACTGCAGATGCAGCTGGATTTGGTGGAATTATCCTTGGTTCAGGCACCGTTGATCTATACAATGATAAAGTGGTTAGATCGACGCAAGGATCTCTATTCCATATTCCCATTAAAGCAGCTCCTTTAGAAATAGAAATAGAACAATTAAAGCGGAATGGGTATACAATTTGGGCAACTGCTTTACAAAACGCACATAATTTCAGTGAAACCAACAGGAATAGTAAAGTAGCACTTATTCTAGGAAATGAAGGTGCTGGTGTGCAACAAGTTTTACAGGAAGAGGCAGATACTGTGGTCAAAATTCCCATATACGGAGAAGCAGAATCTCTTAATGTTAGCATTGCAGCCGGAATTTTAATGTACTATATTAAAGGATAATGTTGCACAAGTATTTTAAATTGCATATAATAAGTGTATTCTTAATAGAAAAGCGTAGATAGAGCCAGATAACATGATCACGTGGGAAAGGGAAAAAATGCCTAGACTGAAAGCATTTTAACCATAAAGACTGTTATTATTTCACTCTGGAGCTGACACCGGGACCCTGTTTTATACTACAGGTAAAGGTGATCCGGAACATTCCGTTATCATGTTAGAGCTGGATGCATTTTTATACATTAATGCATCAATTAGGGTGGTACCGCGAATTTATAGCCTCGTCCCTTTTCTGGGATGGGGCTTTTTGTATTCTTTTTTAAACGAGTCACTTCTCTCATTATTGCTTAAAGCAGATTAAAAAAGAAGGATCTTTTAATAAAGAACCGTGCGGCATTTACGAAGATAAAAGGAGGTAAAACAGTATGAAGGAACAGTTGGAAACAATTAAACAAGAAGCACTTGGTAGAATTGTGAGTGCAGAAGAATTAAAAGAGTTACAGGACATTAAGGTTGCCTACCTTGGGAAAAAGGGCTCTCTAACCAGTGTATTACGCGGGATGGGGAAGCTATCAAAGGAAGAGCGACCAATTGTTGGGGAATTAGCAAATGAGGTACGCGAAGCAATTACGGCTGCCCTTGAAGAAAAGGGGCAAAAACTTGAAGAGCTCGCACTTGAAAAACAACTGGAGGAAGAAGCAATAGATGTCACCTTGCCAGGTCGTCCAGTTAACGTCGGGGGAGAGCATCTTCTAACAAAAATTGTAGAAGAAATTGAAGATCTATTTATTGGAATGGGTTATGAAGTAAGAGAAGGCCCAGAGGTGGAAACAGATTATTATAACTTTGAGGCATTAAATCTGCCTAAAGGCCATCCAGCAAGGGACATGCAAGATACATTCTACGTAACAAACGAACTATTAATGCGAACACACACCTCTCCTGTGCAGGCAAGGACAATGAAGGAATTTGACGGTGATCAGTCGGTGAAAATGATTTGCCCTGGAAAAGTGTATAGAAGAGATACAGATGACGCAACACACTCTCATCAGTTTACACAGATAGAAGGACTTTATGTAGGCAAAGACGTTCGCATGAGTGATCTAAAAGGAACATTGGATCAGTTTGCTAAGAAGATGTTTGGGAAAGATCGGGAAATCCGATTACGCCCTAGCTTTTTCCCATTTACAGAACCATCAGTAGAGATGGATATCTCTTGTAAGGTATGTAATGGCCAGGGGTGCTCTGTATGTAAGGGCACAGGCTGGATTGAAATTCTCGGTGCAGGTATGGTACATCCGAATGTATTGGAAATGGCCGGATATGATCCGAAAGTTTACACTGGATTTGCCTTTGGAATGGGGCCAGAACGAATTGCCATGCTGAAGTATGGTGTGAATGATATTAGACAGTTTTATACAAACGATAAACGATTTTTGAAACAGTACCATAACGCGTAAGGAGGTAGAGGTCAATGTTAGTATCACTTAATTGGTTAAAGAATTATGTAGATATTGGAGAAATAAGGCCGGAGCAGTTAGCTGAAAAAGTAACAAAGTCCGGGATTGAAGTGGAAAGTGTAGAATACGTTGCGGAGAAAAGTGAGAATGTGGTCGTAGGATATGTACAATCCTGTGAAAAACATCCTAATGCAGACAAGCTAAATCTATGTCAAGTCGATACGGGAGAAGAAACGTTACAGATTATCTGTGGTGCACCGAATATCGCGCAAGGACAGAAAGTTGCTGTAGCTAAGCCAGGGGCTGTGTTGCCAGGTAACTTTAAAATTAAGAAAGTCAAATTACGTGGCGTTGAATCAAACGGAATGATCTGCTCCCTGCAGGAACTTGGTATCGAAGAAAAATATGTACCAAAAGAGTTCGCTGAAGGAATTTTTGTTTTCCCTGAAGATGTAACAGTGGGAGAGAGTGTCGAACCGTTATTAAACCTTAACGACGCTGTGCTTGAATTTGAATTAACACCCAATCGCGCGGATTGTCTTTCCATGTTAGGGGTAGCCTATGAAGTTGCTGCACTGCTGGATCAGCCACTTCAACTGCCAAGTGAGGAAGTAGAAGTTACAGGTGAAGATGCTGCAGACTTTATAAATGTTGAAGTCGAAGCTAAAGATCTAAATCCTTATTATGGAGCTTTTATTATTAAAGATATTGAGATAAAAGATTCCCCACTTTGGATGAAAAATCATCTAATCGCAGCGGGTATTAGACCGATTAACAATGTCGTGGACATTACCAACTTTGTAATGTTGGAGTATGGTCAGCCATTACATGCATTTGACTATGATCGCTTGCAGTCAGAAAACATTTTGGTTCGACGTGCTAAGGATGGCGAGACACTTGTGACGCTTGATGAGCAGGAAAGAACGCTCTCAGAAGAACAACTAGTTATTACGAATGGCAAAAAGCCTGTTGCCTTAGCTGGCGTAATGGGTGGTCTTGATACAGAAGTTCATGAACAGACTAAAACTGTACTACTTGAAGCCGCTTATTTTGAATCCTCTGCAGTAAGAAAAGCAGTGAAGGATACTGGTTTACGTAGTGAGTCGAGCACACGTTTTGAGAAAGGAATCGATCCAAACAGAGTAAAAGAAGCAGGTCAAAGAGCGTGTCAGCTTTTAACACAATATGCTGGTGGAAAAGTCCTTGCTAATGTGGTTGAATTCGACCAAATTGATCGAACTGAGAAAAAGATTAATCTTATGACAAGTGAAGTAAATAAGCGACTTGGAACAGAGATAACAGCTGAAGATATTGCTGATATATTTCGCAAGCTTCGCTTTCATTTTGAACAGGATCATGAAGAGTTTATTGTATATGCACCAACTCGCAGGGGAGATATTACAATTTTTGAAGATTTACTCGAAGAAATTGCACGTGTTTATGGGTACGATAACTTGCCTTTCACATTACCAGAAGGGGAAGCCCATGCTGGGGCTCTTACAGAGACACAGCAGCTAAAGAGAGATGTGAAACGTTACTTACAAAGTGTTGGACTTATGGAGACAATAACGTACTCCTTAACAAGCTCAGCGAAGATCAGTCAACTTATCAGTCCAGAAATTCAAAAATTAGATCCACAAGCCGTTGCGCTTTCTATGCCGATGAGTGAGGATCATAAATATTTAAGGTTAAGTCTTTTGCCAGAGTTATTAAGTACCATTTCCTACAACCAGGCAAGAAATCAAGCAGATCTGTTTTACTTTGAGTTAGGTAAAATCTTCGTTTCCCAGGAAAAGATGATTACGAGCCAACCATCTGAGCAACTTAGATTGTCTGGCGCACTTTCCGGAAAATGGATGGAGCATCCTTGGCAACAGGAGAAAAAAGAGGTTGATTTTTATGTGGTGAAAGGCATAATGGAAGGATTGTTTGACTACCTAAAATTACCAGTCTCCTTCAAAAAAGGATCAATACCACAGATGCACCCAGGTAGAAGTGCTGTACTACTCATTAATGGTAAGGAAGTTGGGTTTATTGGCCAAGTACATCCTGCCTTACAAAAAGAAAATGGCCTTAAAGATACGTATGTATTTGACGTAAATATGGAAGAAGTGATTGCCGAGCATAGTGCTGTTCCTTCCTATAGTCAAATTCCGAAGTATCCATCCATTTCAAGGGATATAGCCTTTATCATGGATAAGCATATTCCTGCTGGAGATGTGAAACAAACGATTGTAGAATTAGGAGCCCCATTAGTGAAAGAAGTCGATATATTTGATGTCTATCAAGGAGAAAACATAGGGGAAAACAAGAAATCAGTTGCGTACAGTCTAGTGTATCAACACCCTGATAAAACTCTTACTGACGAAGAAGTAGAAGAGTCTTACACTAACATCCTTTATAACGTAAATGAGAAATATGATGCATATGTAAGATCATAATAGTGATAGTATAAAAGCCGATCAATTAGTCGATACGATTAATTGGTCGGCTTGTTTCTTGCTTATCCCGCCTCAACTGGCAGTAAAACCCCCACCAAATGAAGTTTCACTTTATAAATAGGCTTTCGCTTTTGTGGTATTTGCAAAATGGGTCTTAGCACAGTGGTTTAATGCGTCTTCCCCATGTTCTGTGATAAGTCTGGCGATAACTTGGTCAACTTTTTTGGACGCGCCTTTTGGGATCGTAACACCAAGCTTTTCGGTTAGCCTATCTATTTCATCGAGAAAACGACTTCTTGCAATGATTGATCCAGCCGCAACTGCAATGGAGTAGCTTTCTGCCTTTGTCATAAAATAGGTCTTTTCTGCAAGTGCTTGTTTTTCAGAAGCAATATGCCGCTTATAAATTGCTGGCTCACAAAACTGGTCAATTAATACACCCTCCATGGGTTTATCTTCTACTTTCTTTAAAAGGCTTTTAATGACAGAGTGATGTAGCATAGCCTTCATTTTACCTTGTGACCAGCCACTGGCCTGTAGCTTATTGTACTTTTCATTTGCTAGCACCATCAGCGTATAGGGGATGTTCATTTTCACAATTTCTCTTGAAAGCTTCCTTATGGTAGCATCGGTTAGGTTTTTTGAATCCTTTACCCCCATTTTTTTCAACGTATCAATTTGGTCTGCACTTACATAAACGCCAGCTACCGTGATGGGGCCGAAGTAATCTCCTGTACCAGCTTCATCTGTTCCTATATGACTCTGGGAAAATAAAGTGGAAGGTGGTGCATATGTAGATTGCGGTTTCCCTGTGGGATTCCCTTTTTTTGTGGAAGTGTTTACTGTTGCATCTGTCCATTTTCCTGCTTCCTTTTCCGGACTTGCGCCTTGAAATAAAACCTTTCCGGATTTGTAGGCTGTTATGACCGCATGTTCGGTCTTTGCCCGAAAAAACGCTCCCTGTGGAGTAGTAGTTAGAGATGTATGATAATGCTGCATCATTTTCTTAATTGTATTATATGGTAACGTGTGCACAGACTGTGGCATTTACTCAACTCCTCTTTTTCCGATAGATTGACTATAGCAAAAACAGCGACAGAAGAAAACGGGTTTGTTCCATGATATCTCGGTTTCCTAATTCATTCACTTCATGTTAATATAAGATGTAGAATTTTTTATCAGGCAGGAGGGTATTCCCGTGACCCAAAATAATAAATCGCGGATCACTGTTGATATACATAATAAATCATATACGATTGTTGGGGAGGAATCTGCAAGTCATGTTCGCCTCGTTGCCAGCCTAGTTGATCAAAAAATGAATGAAATCCAAGAGGCTAACAGGCACCTTGATACGACCAAGCTTGCAGTACTTACAGCCGTGAATACAATGAATGATTACTTAAAATTAAAAGAGGACTATGCAGCATTATTAGGTTCATTAAAAAAGAAAGAGGATAACTAGATATGTTTGATCTTATCATACTGATTATATTAATTTTTGGTTTATTCGTGGGATTGAAGCGAGGGTTCATACTCCAGCTATTCCATTTGTTAGGGTTTATTTTAGCCCTAATAGCAGCATCTCTCTACTATGATAATTTGGGTCCGAAGCTAAAACTGTGGATACCTTATCCCGATTTAACAGATCAGGGAGCTTGGGCAGATTTCCTTCAAGCACTTCCGTTAGAAAGTGGTTTTTATAATGCAATTGCCTTTGTTATCATATTTTTTGCAGTCAGAGTTATATTACAAATTATTGCCTCAATGCTTGATTTTGTGGCATCCTTACCTGTCTTGAATTCAGTAAATAAACTGCTTGGTGCAGTGCTGGGATTTTTAGAGGTTTATCTTTTATTGTTTATTGTCCTGTATATTTTTGCCCTTACGCCAGTTGCCAGCATACAATCATGGATAAATGACTCTTCCATCGCTCTTGGGATGTTAGAACACACCCCTTACTTATCAGAGAAATTAAAGGATCTTTGGTTTAATACGGTGGCTTAATCTGATTGAATAACCTAACTATGAATGAAAAAGCAATAGATGCACCATAACTGACTGGTTCAAGTAGTAGTGATACAGTTGTATGTCATGTACAATAAGTATTAACTAGTTTGAATCAGTTTTTTTACACGTGAGGGAAGTTAAACGTTGGAAGCAATGAAGGCGTAGAAATAAGTAGCCATTCTCTTAAGATAAGAAAGAGACTATTAGTGAATGTAGGTGAATTACAATGAGTGTAAATAAAAAAGACGTCATTAAATTACTTGAAAAAATTGCAATTTATATGGAATTAAAAGGTGAAAATACGTTCAAGATAGCTGCATACCGAAAAGCAGCACAGGGCCTTGAGAAGGATGAAAGGTCGCTTTCTGCCATTGAAGACTTTCAAAAAATCAGTGGGATTGGAAAGGGAACCAGTTCGGTAATAGAAGCATTCGTTGAAACAGGCAATTCGGAAACACTTGCACAATTAGAAAAGGAAATACCAGAAGGACTCATACCTTTATTAGATTTACCTGGTCTTGGTGGTAAGAAATTAGCCAAGCTATATCAAGAACTTGGTGTAAGGGATGGCGCATCTCTAAAAGAAGCGTGTGAGAATGGACAGGTTGAGGCATTAGCTGGTTTTGGAAAGAAAACGGCAGAAAAAATTCTTTCTGCACTAGAGGATGCTGGAAAACGTCCAGAACGTCTGCCAATTGCTATCATGCTTCCAATTGCTGAAAAAATTGAAGCATACCTAAGCCAGGTTAGTGAAATCCAGCAGTATTCCCGTGCTGGTAGCCTCAGACGAATGCGGGAAACAATAAAAGACATTGATTTTATCATTGCAACCGAACAGCCAGAACGTGTTAGAGAGGCATTACTAAAGATAGAGAATCTTAAAGATGTAATCGCCAAAGGAGATACGAAGGTATCTGTGACACTTGAGGATATCTATGATATTAACGTAGATTTTCGTTTGGTTGATCAGTCCGAATTTGCTTCCACCTTACATCATTTTACAGGGTCAAAGGAACACAATGTTGCCATGCGACAGCTTGCAAAATCACGTGGCGAAAAAATTAACGAGTATGGGGTAGATGTTGAGGAAACAGGTGAGACATTACACTTTCCCACGGAAGAAGCCTTCTTTAAACATTTTGGTTTACCATATATCCCTCCAGAAGTAAGAGAAAATACAGGAGAAGTGGAAGAATTCTTCTCTTCAAATAACCTGCTTGAACTTACTGACATTCGTGGTGACTTACATATGCATACCACAGCGAGCGATGGGGCACAGTCACTGGAGGAAATGGTAGAAGAAGCAAGAAGAAGAAACTATCGCTATATTGCGATTACAGATCATTCTAAGTACCTACGGGTAGCAAATGGTCTTGATGAAGATCGCTTAAGGAAGCAACGAGATCAAATTGAAAAGCTAAACGAAACTTATAAAGATATCCATGTTTTTGCTGGGGTAGAAATGGATATACGACCAGATGGAACTCTGGATTTTTCTGATGACTTTTTAAAGGAAATGGATTTTGTCATTGCGGCGATTCATTCCAATTTTAATCAGTCAAAGGAGAAAATAATGGGTAGGTTACAGGCTGCGCTTGAAAATCCCTACGTGTCCTTAATTGCCCATCCTACAGGTAGGTTGATAGGAAGACGCGAAGGGTATCAAGTAGATATGGTACAGCTTATCAAAAAAGCGAAAGAAACAAATACTGCTTTAGAAATTAACGCCAACCCTAATCGCCTGGACATAGCTGCAGAGTGGGCCAGAAAAGCCCAAGACTCAGGGGTGAACCTGGCGATAAATACGGATGCGCATAATTATCAAATGTTGGAGCATATGAAGTACGGAGTAGGCATTGCCAGAAAAGGTTGGATTGAAAAGGACACCGTTATGAATACTTGGTCCGTTGACGAGCTAAAGAAATACTTCTCACGGAATAAATAAGGAAGAAAAAAGGAGTAACACTTTTATGAATGAGCGAATCCTTCGGGTAATGGAATTCGATAAAATAATAGATCAATTAAAAGACCATGCAGCAACGTCTTTAGGTAAACGTCTTGCGGTTCAAACAAAGCCATCTGTGGACATGGAAGAAGTCATACAGCGCCAGAAAGAGACGGATGAAGCTTCCCAAATTGTGCGTTTAAATACAGAAATGCCTCTTGGTGGTATTTCTGACATACGGGCAAGCATCAAACGCTCGGTAATCGGAGGTAGTTTAGGGACTGACGAATGTTTAGATGTGGCAAATACCATTTATGGTGGAAGGCAAGTTAAAGATTTTGTTGGCAAGTTGGAAGAAACGTACCCTATCTTAGAAGAGCTTGTGGAGCAGATCACACCATTAAGAGAACTTGAGCAACTAATAAAAAGCTGTATTGATGATCACGGTTATGTGATGGATAGTGCTTCCCAGAAATTACGCAGTATTCGTTCCTCTATAAGGACCTATGAAAGCAGGGTCCGGGATAGATTGGAAAATTATACACGAACTAATAGCAATATGCTTTCGGACGCCATTATTACCATTCGTAATGATCGCTATGTACTGCCTGTAAAGCAAGAGTACAGAGGAGCGATAGGTGGCATTGTACATGATCAATCATCCTCAGGTCAGACATTGTTTATGGAACCTAAAGCAATCGTTGACCTTAATAACCAGCTCCAAGAGGCATCGGTAAAAGAAAAGCAAGAGATTGAAAGAATTCTTCAGGAAATCACCGAACAGATTGCATTAGAGGAAGCCCCATTACTAATCAATATTGAGGTATTATCAGATATCGATGTTATGTTTGCTAGAGCAAAACTGGGTAAACAAATGAAGGCTTCGATGCCAAAAATGAATGGTAACGGAATAATTAAAATGCAACAAGCTAGACATCCACTCATTCCTAAAGAGGAAGTGGTCCCGAATGATGTAGAAATTGGAGAGTCATATACCTCTATTGTCATAACAGGACCCAATACAGGTGGGAAAACAGTCACCTTAAAGATGATCGGACTCTGCACACTCATGGCACAATCTGGTTTACAGGTTCCCGCATTGGATGGGTGTGAGCTTGCTGTATTCCAACACGTATTTGCAGATATAGGTGATGAACAATCGATTGAGCAAAATCTTAGCACCTTCTCATCTCATATGACTAACATCGTAGATATTTTGAAAAAAGTCGATGATAAGACACTTGTCTTATTCGATGAACTCGGAGCAGGTACTGATCCACAAGAGGGAGCAGCACTTGCGATGTCCATCTTAGATGATGTGATAAGTAGAGGGGCCAGAGTAATTGCAACCACTCATTACCCTGAATTAAAGGCCTATGGTTATAACAGAGAAAATGTCGTAAATGCTTCAGTAGAATTTAATGTGCAGACCCTACGACCAACTTATCGTCTATTAATTGGCGTTCCTGGTCGCAGTAATGCTTTTGAAATCTCTAAAAGGCTGGGGTTGGATAATCAAGTGATCGACCAGGCTAAAGGGTTAATCGGTGTTGATACAAAAAGTGTTGAAAACATGATTGCCTCACTCGAAGATTCACAGCTTTCTGCTGAAAGAGAATACGAAGAAGCACATCGAACGCTTATAGCAAGTGAAGAATTACATCAAGACATAAGAAATGCCTGGAACCAATTTGAACAAAAACGAGAAGCTCTTTATAAGAAAGCTGAGGAAAAGGCAGAGAAAGCATTAGCAAAAGCCCGCGAGGAAGCCGAGCTAATTGTCGATGAAATACGTAAAATGAAGACAGAGACGAAGTTAAAGGAACATGAGTGGATCGAAGCGAAAAAGATGCTAGAAGATGCACAGCCTAAGCTACAACAAAAGAAAAAAGAACAACAGCCTTCTGCGCCAGCACAGTCCAAGAAAGAGATCAAAGCTGGTGATGAAGTGAAACTTCTGAAACTTAATCAGAAGGGTACGATTGTAGAAAAGGTTAGTGATAAGGAATTCCTCGTACAAGTCGGTATAATGAAAGTCAAAATGAAGCGTGAGGATCTCCAGCCATTAGGAAAGCAAAAGCAAACCTATGAAAAACCCCTCACTACCATACGTGGATCTAATTATCATGTTAGTACAGAACTTGATCTACGTGGCGAAAGGTTTGAGGATGCTCTTTTAAAACTAGAAAAGTATATTGATGACAGCTTACTTGCCGGATACGGGAAGGTATCAATCATACATGGTAAAGGAACAGGTGCCTTGCGCAATGGTGTAAAAGAGTTCGTCAAGAAGCATCCGAGAATTGCGGGGCAGAGACCTGGAGAAGCGGGAGAAGGCGGTAGTGGAGTTACCGTTATAGAATTGCGTTAGTGACAAATAGGAGGAAGCGCTGTGAGTACATTTTGGGAAAATGTTATTGTTGTAACGGCTGCTAGATACAGTGTGGTTATATTAGCCACACTTGTATTCCTAGCCATATTTGAAACAGTAACATCTTATAGAAATTGGGAAGAGATTAAAAAGGGAAATTTAGCAGTAGCAATGGCAACCGGAGGGAAAATATTTGGAATAGCTACCATTTTTCGCTTTTCCATTGAGCATAATGATACGGTGCTTCAAAGTATTGGCTGGGGAGCATTTGGCTTTTTGTTATTATTGTTTGGGTATTTTATTTTTGAATTTCTCACCCCAACGATAAAAGTTGATGAAGAAATTGGAAAAGGAAACAAAGCAGTTGGTTTAATTTCCATGATGATATCCATTGGATTGGCATTTGTTATTGGCGTTAGCATAGAATAGGGGAGCGTTTTTATGATACTTGACAGGTTGGCAAAAATATTAACAGTTGTAGCGGTTATTTTTATGATAGTTGGCATCGTGTATTTATTTAAATAAAAGTTACATAAAATTTTCAAAAATTGAAATTTACCGTTATAATAAAAAATAGTATAGTAATAAAGGAGGAGATATAGAATGGGGCAGAGTAAAAGATGGTTAAAGCATTACCCCTCTGAGATACCTACCAGTATTACGTATGACAGGAAGCCCTTGCACGCATTTCTTGAAGAAAGTGCTTCCCGATTCGCAAAAAAGAAAGCGCTTTATTTTATGGGGAAGGAGATAAGTTTTGAGGCTTTGTACGAGGAAGCAAAAAAACTGGCATTCTTTATGCAGAAGAAGGGGCTGAAAAAAGGCGATAAAGTCGCCATTATGCTACCAAATTGTCCCCAAGCGGTAATTGGATATTATGCTACACTTATGGCTGGGGCCGTTGTTGTACAGACTAACCCCCTTTATAAAGAAAGAGAATTGGAGTACCAGTTAAAAGATTCAGAGGCAAGCTTTATTATTTGCTTGGATATTCTCCTTCCTACCGTTACCAACGTTATTCCTAAGACAAACATCAAGCATTCAATTGTCACAGGCATCAAGGATTACCTACCATTTCCCAAGAATATGGTTTATCCTTTTGTTCAAAAGAGACAATATAAAATGGTTGTGAAAGTAGAAGAATCAGAGATAACCCATAGCTGGGGAAAAGCAATTTCTGCATCGGAAACTTCTTACCAGAAAGTGGATATTGATCCAATGGTGGACCTTGCATTACTACAGTATACGGGTGGCACAACAGGATATCCCAAAGGCGTTATGCTGACACATTATAACTTAGTTTCTAATGTTCAAATGTGTGATGCTTGGTTATACAATACTAAAGGTGAAGAGGATATTGTTCTCGGAGTTCTGCCTTTCTTTCATGTGTACGGAATGACAACCGTCATGAACAATTCTATTATGGTAGGTTCCAAAATGGTATTACTGCCTAAATTTGATGCAAAGGAAGTTTTGAAAACAATTGATAAGCAAAAGCCCACACTCTTCCCGGGAGCGCCAACCATCTATATTGGCCTGCTAAACCATCCTGATCTATCTAACTATGATTTATCCTCTATTGAAGCCTGCATCAGTGGATCCGCTCCACTTCCTATCGAAATACAGGAGCAATTTGAAAAAATAACTGGTGGTAAATTGGTGGAAGGGTATGGACTAACAGAAACTTCTCCTGTAACCCATGCGAACTTTGTTTGGGAAAAGAGGATTAATGGAAGTATTGGAGTACCTTGGCCTGACACAGAATGTAAAGTCGTGGTAATGGAGACGGATGAGGAAGCTGAAATAGGTGAAATAGGTGAAATTGTAGTAAACGGACCGCAAGTAATGAAAGGTTACTGGAATAATCAGGAAGAAACAGATTTAGTATTGAAAGATGGGTGGCTATTCACTGGAGACTTAGGGTACATGGATGAAGATGGGTATTTCTATGTAGTTGATCGTAAAAAAGATATGATTATTGCAGGCGGGTATAACATTTATCCTAGAGAAGTGGAAGAAGTGCTTTACGAGCATGAGGGGATTCAAGAAGCGGTAGTCGCAGGAGTACCAGACGCCTATCGAGGAGAAACTGTTAAGGCCTACATCGTACTTAAGACTGGATCAACTTTAAACGAGGAAGAATTAAATCGTTTTTGTAGAAAGCATTTGGCAGCATATAAAGTACCAAAAATTTATGAATTTAGGAAAGAGCTACCAAAAACAGCAGTCGGGAAAATACTAAGACGCAGCTTAGTAAACGAAGAAAAAGAAAAACGGAAAGAGGAAGAAGCGGAAAACATTCAAAAAGCATGAGCCCATACGGCTCTTGTTGGAAAAAGTTTGGACAACTTATATCGGTTGACAGATATCATCTTTGATCGTAAAATAAAATATGAATGATGATTCATTCATTTGATTATTTTTTGTTTAGATTAGGAGATTAAGATGAATAAACGAAAACCAAAGTATAAGCAAATTATTGAGGCAGCAGTGGAAGTAATAGCTGAAAATGGTTATCATGCCTCACAGGTTTCAAAAATTGCCAAAAAGGCAGGAGTTGCAGATGGCACCATCTATCTATATTTTAAAAACAAGGAGGATATTTTAGTCTCGGTTTTTGAAGAGAAGATGGGACAGTTCATAGAACAAACCGAAAAGTCCATTGAGCAAAAAGAAGATGCGAATAAAAAGCTTTTAGCACTAATTGAAATGCATTTTCAGCAATTGGCAAGCAACCAACATTTGGCTGTAGTAACGCAGCTAGAACTGCGCCAGTCTAATCCTGAATTGAGGGTGAAAATTAACCAAGTTTTAAAGCCCTATTTGACCTTGATCGACAGTATAATTAAAGAAGGAATGCAGGATGGGCTTTTTCGAAAGGAATTAATTCTACCACTTGTAAGACAAATGATATTTGGTACATTGGATGAAACAGTGACCAACTGGGTAATGAAGGAAAGAAAATACAACTTAGTAGATCAGGCAGGAGACGTTCATCAATTACTTACAAATGGCCTAACTGTAAAATAACAAAGGGGGGAGAAAGATGTCTATTTTAGCTTATGATGTAAAGGACGGGGTAGCTTATCTAACTATTCAAAGTCCACCTGCTAATGCACTCTCTAGCACACTTCTACTTGAATTGGAAGAAAAACTAAAAAAAGTGGAAGCTGATAAGGGTGTGAAAGCAATTGTGTTAAAAGGAGACGGAAGGTTTTTCTCAGCAGGGGCTGATATAAAAGAGTTTACTTCTTTTCAAGATTCTTCAGATTCTAAATCACTAGCACAAAAAGGACAACAGCTTTTTAACAAGATTGAACATTTTCCAATACCAGTTATCGCAGCGATTCATGGAGCAGCGCTTGGGGGAGGATTGGAACTGGCAATGGCATGCCATATTCGAATTGTAACAAAAACTGCTAAGCTTGGACTGCCTGAGCTTACTCTTGGTATCATTCCAGGTTTTGCGGGAACCCAGCGCTTACCGCAGCATGTAGGGAATGCCAAAGCATATGAAATGATCTTATCTGGTGAACCTATATCTGGGGAGGAAGCATATCACTTTGGGCTTGCCAATAGGGTCGTGGAAGAGGATGAATTGTTTACTGAAACTAGTAAACTTGCAAAAAAAATAGCAGAAAAAAGTAGACCTTCCATTCAGCATATTATGAATTTAGTGCCTTATGCGAAAACGGACCTCTTTGACAGAGGATTGGAGGCTGAAGCAAATGCTTTTAAAGAAGTTTTTGGTTCCCAGGATGCTAAAGAAGGTATCCAGGCATTCTTGGAAAAACGCAAACCAAACTTTATAGATAAGTAATCCACTTTTACTTGAGGAGGAACAAAATTGGATATATATGTACTGTTAAAAAGAACGTTTGATACTGAGGAAAAAATAAATATATCATCAGGAAAAATTGAAGATGACGGCGCTGAATTTATCATTAATCCATATGATGAGTATGCGGTCGAAGAAGCAATTAACCAGCGGGATGAGCATGGAGGAGAGGTTACAGTAGTAACAGTAGGAGATGAAGAATCCGAGAAACAGCTTCGAACAGCGTTGGCGATGGGAGCGGATAAAGCAGTCTTAATTAATACGGAGGAAGATTTAGAAGATGGAGATCAATATACTACTTCACGTATCCTCGAAGCGTATTTTAAAGATAAACAAGTCGACTTAATCCTTGCAGGTAATGTTGCGATTGATGAAGCGAGTGGACAGGTCGGACCGAGATTAGCTGAATTGTTGGGTATGCCTTATATTACAACGATTACCAGCTTAAAGATTGATAATGACACAGTTTCCCTAGAAAAAGATGTAGAAGGTGACGTCGAAGTCGTAGAATCAACACTGCCTTTATTGGTGACATGCCAACAAGGTTTAAATGAACCAAGGTATCCATCTCTTCCAGGCATTATGAAAGCGAAAAAGAAACCTCTTGAAGAGCTGGAATTAGATGATTTAGACCTTGATGAAGATGAACTTGAAGCGAAAACGAGAACAGTTGAGATTTTTCTGCCACCGGAAAAAGAAGCTGGAAGAGTTCTTGAAGGGGAAATTGGTGATCAGGTTCAGGAGCTAGTATCTTTACTTAAAAACGATGCAAAAGTGCTATAAAACCGTTCAGTCAGAAAGGGGAAGACGTAATGAGTGATAAATTTTTAGTTATTGGTGAAGCAAGGGAAGGTACATTACGAAATGTGACCTATGAAGCAATTGCAGCAGCTAAGAAGATTCAGCCCGAAGGTGAAGTTGTTGGCATAATATGCGGTGATACAGATCAAGGAAGTCAAGCTGAGGAAATGATCTATTTTGGTGCCGATAAAGTAATCACAATAAAGCACGATAATTTGAAAGCGTATACGTCAGAAGGTTATGGGCAGGCCATCCTATCCGTAATTAAAGAAGAAGCGCCTTCTGGTATTGTTATGGGACACACCTCGGTTGGGAAGGATCTTACACCAAAGCTTGCAAGTAAATTAGAGAGTGGTCTTGTTTCAGATGTGGTGGATTTAGAACTAGATGGGGATACACCAGTTTTCACACGACCAATATATTCTGGAAAAGCATTTGAAAAGAAGACAGTAACAAGTGGGTTAACATTCTTTACGATAAGACCAAACAACGTACCAGCACTGGAACGAGATGATAGCCGGAAAGGTGAAGTAATCACAAAAGATATAGATGTTGCAGGTATTCGAACTGTAATTAAAGATGTTATTCGAAAAGCAGCAGAAGGAGTAGATCTTTCTGAAGCGAATGTAATTGTCGCGGGTGGTAGAGGTGTCAAAAGTGAAGAAGGGTTCAAGCCATTGTATGAATTGGCAGAAGTGCTTGGTGGTGCAGTCGGGGCCTCGCGTGGAGCTTGTGATGCAGAGTACTGCGACTATTCTCTGCAAATCGGCCAGACTGGGAAGGTTGTTACCCCAGACTTGTATATTGCTGTAGGGATTTCTGGAGCAATTCAGCATCTTGCCGGAATGTCCAACTCTAAGGTTATTGTTGCCATTAACAAGGACCCTGAAGCAAACATTTTTAATGTAGCAGACTATGGAATTGTAGGGGATTTATTTGAAATCCTTCCACTGTTAATTGAAGAAATTAAAAAAATGAAGCAATAGAAAAAGCTATTGCTTTTTCTATTTTCTATCCAATTACTACGTGGCCCGGGGGACCGGGTCATGCCGGCGTTGACCTAGGATGGGTCGTCCTTAGTCGGCGTTCCAAGTTAGCAGGGGCTCTGCGCTTTTCTTATGTCTAGCTCCGAGCCCCAGAAACTAGGCGACTTCGCGAATCGCCCTACGATAAAGAAGACTTGCCGATTAGTGACAACCAGAGGCCTAGTCGCACTTATACCTGGAAGGTGAAAGTCATCATCGGTTCGCAAACTCACCGTGATTCCTTTATCTCAGTTGAAGCGCTCCAGCCGCTACGTTTCTAAGCGGGGGCTCTGCGCTTTTCTTATGTATAAGCAAAGTATTCGCAAGGAAATAATAACGATGGTATACTCGGTGTATGATTTAAAGCTTCACTTAAGGAGGAATTAGAATGGCAATTACGAACGTAACAGATCAAAACTTCGCTAAAGAAACTGCTGAAGGACTAGTATTAGCTGATTTTTGGGCGCCTTGGTGTGGACCTTGTAAAATGATTGCACCAGTACTCGAAGAAATCGATGGCGAAATGGAAGATAAAGTACAGATCGTTAAACTTGATGTAGATGAAAACCAGGAAACTGCTGGTAAATATGGTGTTATGAGTATCCCTACACTACTATTGTTTAAAGATGGTAACGTAGTAGATCAAGTTATCGGTTTCCAACCTAAAGAAGCGCTTGTAGATCTTATTAACAAGCACGCGTAATAATGGTATAGTGAATAGAAAGTAAATTAAAATCCCTTGTTGCCTATGTAACAAGGGATTTTCTAAGTGATAAAAGGAATGGATAACATGAATCAGATGATTAAAGAGAAACTTGCTGTCCTGCCATTGCAACCGGGCTGTTATTTAATGAAGGATAAACATGGTACCGTTATTTATGTTGGAAAATCAAAGCTTTTACGGAATCGTGTTCGATCTTATTTTACTGGTGCTAATGACAGGAAGACACAGCGGCTTGTGCAGGAAATTATAGATTTTGAATACATTGTAACAACTTCGGAGATAGAAGCTCTAATATTGGAAATGAATTTAATTAAAAAATATGATCCCAAGTTTAATGTCATGCTCAAAGATGATAAATCCTACCCTTACCTAAAAATTACGTCTGAGAGACATCCTCGATTATTAATAACCCGTAAAGTTAAAAAAGATAAGGGGAAGTATTTTGGCCCATACCCGAATGTTATTGCAGCAAGAGAAACGAAGAAACTTCTAGATCGCTTGTATCCATTAAGAAAATGCAATAACCCACCAGGGAGGGTCTGTTTATACTATCACTTGGGGCAGTGTAAAGCATGTAGTGAAAATCCCCCCTCTAAAAAGGAATATTTTTCAATTGTTCAGAGTATCTCTTCCTTTTTACATGGAGGATATAAAAAGATTAAAGCTGATCTTAAGCAAAAAATGTTGCTGGCTAGTGAGCAACTGAACTTTGAACGTGCGATGGAGCTCCGTGATCAAATCGAGCATATAGAAATAGTAATGGAACAACAGAAAATGACGCTTAATGACAATGCCGATCGTGACATCTTTGGTTACAGCTATGACAAAGGCTGGATGTGTGTTCAAGTGTTTTTCATTAGGCAGGGGAAGCTAATTGAGCGTGATGTTGCAGTGTTTCCTTTCTTTGATGATGCAACGGATACATTTCTCAGCTATGTCGGAAGGTTTTATATACACCAGCACCATCCAAAGCCGAAGCAGATTCTTGTTCCAATTGGTGTTGATAATGATTTGGTGAAGGAATTATTGGAAGTAGATGTCCATACACCATATAGAGGCCGTAAAAAAGAATTGGTGGAATTGGCGACCAAAAATGCGGAAATCGCGTTGAAGGAGAAATTCTCTATTATAGAGAGAGATGAGGAGCGGACCATTGTGGCGGTTGAACAGTTGGGTGAAACGCTTAATATTGAGACACCACATCGTATTGAAGCCTTTGATAATTCAAATATTCAGGGAACGGACCCTGTTTCTGCTATGGTTGTCTTTATAGACGGAAAACCAAATAAAAAGGAATATAGAAAGTATAAGATTAAAGACGTAGAAGGACCAGATGACTATGATACCATGCGTGAAGTTGTCCGCCGTAGATACTCAAGGGTACTTAAGGATGGATTACCATTGCCAGATATGATTATAGTCGATGGTGGGAAAGGACAAATGAGTGCGGCGTTAGATGTTTTGGTAAACGAATTGGGGCTTGATATTCCGTTATGCGGATTAGCGAAAGATGACCGCCATAAAACGAGTGAATTATTGTACGGTTTCCCACCAACAGTAATTCCGTTAAAACGTCAGTCGCAGGAGTTTTATCTCGTCCAACGAATACAGGAAGAGGTCCATCGTTTTGCTATTACATTCCACAGACAGTTAAGGGGCAAAAACTTGTTCCAGTCAGAGCTTGATAAGATACCAGGGATTGGGGAAAAAAGGAGAAAATTACTTCTTACTCACTTTAAATCAGTGAAGGAAATTAAGAAAGCAACTGTTACCGATATCACGAAATTAGGTATCCCAATAACCACTGCTGAAGATATTTTAGCGCATTTAACGAGAGAAAATAAGGATAGCGAATAACATTTTATTAGTCCGTGAATAGAAAAGCCACGAAGTATTTATACTTCGTGGCTTTTCCATATAGAACTGCTTAATAAATTTATTTCGCATACATAATATTGAATTGAACTTGGTGAATTTTTCGATGTATATCCTCGGTACACTCACATTCGTGTCCTACTAGTCGTTCTACAGCTTCTGCGAGAAATCCAGCTTCAAGTCGAAAATCAGTATTTAATGGGGCTTGTAGTCGTTGTGCCACACTATCGGCCATCAACTGAAAGACTAGCTCTTTTTTCTTTTCTTTTACAAGCTCCAATTTTCCCCATCCTAATTTCTCCACAATATCATAAATATCTTCCATGGATTCAAGAGCAAACTTTCTAGCAAGATTTCGTCCCATAAAATAAAGCAATGTATCGGATTCATTACCAAATAATTCAGGTAAACCAATGTATCGAAGAATATCGTATCCAGCACCAGTGCTTTGAAGGTTAGTTAATAAAGAATTATCAAGTGTATCTTGTTCCTTTGACATGAATGTCATCCTTTCCAATAGGTAGCCTGCTTCTTATGTATGAAGAAGTAAATTGCTAGTCTTATTATCTATATAATTAACGAAATTAGCAAGTGTACCGTTGGAAGTTCTTCTTATAAATTTCTTTTTTTTTCGGAAGACTTTCTATAAGATTACGGTAACGTTTTCTTGACGCTTTTTCTAGTTAGAAGTACAATAAATATGTCGCAAATTGTACATTATGCAAATAGTAAGGAAACAACACAAAAACCGATACTATTTGTTGATGTTACTAGTTATGAAAATCGTAAACTTTGAAACTAAGGGGGGGTAACACATGGCAGAGCATCGTGAGTTTTTTTACAGGAGATTACACTCACTATTAGGCGTAATACCAATTGGGCTCTTTCTGGTTCAGCACTTAGTGGTGAATCATTTTGCTGTGTATGGTGAAGAAAGTTTTAATAAGGCAGCTGGTTTTATGCATGGACTACCATTTAGGCTATTGCTTGAAACCGTAGTCATTTATCTGCCAATTCTGTTTCATGCAATTCTAGGGGTTTATATTGTATTTGTCGCGCGAAATAACATGAAAAGATACAATTATTTCCGAAATTGGATGTTCTACGTACAACGATTCACAGGCATTGTAACACTCGTATTTATTGCCTGGCATGTATGGGAAACACGGATACAGCTTGGGATGGGTAATGTAGATCTTGATTATAGCCTAATGGAAAATATTTTAACTAATCCATTTATGTTCTGGTTCTATATTATTGGTGTCATTTCTACTACTTTCCATTTTGCAAATGGTTTATGGAGTTTCCTTGTAACATGGGGCTTCACACAGTCACCAAAATCTCAAAAAATCGCTACATATGCAACATTGCTAATCTTTTTAGCGATAAGCTATTTAGGTGTAAGAACATTAATTCAATTTGCTTACGGCGTTTAATTTATAGAAAGAGGAGTGAGTGTTCATTATGAGTAATCGCAAAATTGCTGTTGTTGGCGGCGGACTTGCCGGCCTGATGGCAACAATCAAAGCAGCTGAAGCGGGTGTGAATGTAGATTTATTCTCTATTGTACCTGTTAAACGTTCTCACTCTGTTTGTGCACAAGGTGGTATTAACGGTGCGGTTAATACGAAAGGGGAAGGGGATTCTCCAGATATTCACTTTGATGATACAGTTTACGGTGGAGACTTCCTAGCGAATCAACCTCCTGTAAAAGCAATGTGTGATGCAGCTCCAAGTATTATCCATATGTTGGATCGAATGGGTGTTATGTTTAACCGGACACCAGAAGGGCTACTTGATTTTCGCCGTTTCGGTGGAACCCAGCATCATAGAACAGCGTACGCTGGGGCAACAACAGGACAGCAGTTGCTATATGCATTGGATGAACAAGTTCGTCGCTATGAAGTTGAAGGACTTGTTAATAAATTTGAAAGCTGGGAATTTGTTGGCGCCATTATAGATGACGAAGGAACAGGTAGAGGAATTGTAGCACAGGATATTAAGACACACGAAATTAAATCTTTCCCTTCGGATGCAACAATTATTGCGACCGGTGGTCCAGGAATTATTTTTGGTAAATCTACCAATTCAATTATTAATACCGGCTCTGCTGCAAGTGTGCTTTATCAACAAGGTGCAAAATATGCAAACGGTGAATTTATCCAAATACATCCAACTGCAATACCAGGGGATGACAAGCTGCGTCTTATGAGTGAGTCAGCTCGTGGAGAGGGTGGGCGCGTTTGGACTTATAAGGATGGGGAACCATGGTACTTCCTTGAAGAAAAATACCCTGCTTACGGAAACCTTGTACCTCGTGATATTGCTACACGTGAAATTTTTGACGTGTGTGTAAATCAGAAGCTTGGAATCAATGGGGAGAATATGGTTTATTTAGATCTTTCTCATAAAGATCCAAAGGAACTGGATGTAAAACTTGGTGGGATTATCGAAATCTATGAAAAATTTGTAGGTGAAGATCCTAGAAAAGTTCCAATGAAAATTTTCCCTGCTGTTCATTACTCAATGGGTGGCCTATGGGTTGATTATGATCAAATGACAAATATCCCTGGGATTTTTGCTGCTGGAGAATGTGACTATTCCCAGCATGGAGGGAACCGTTTAGGTGCTAACTCGTTGCTATCCGCTATTTATGGCGGTTCGGTAGCTGGTCCTAATGCTATAAAATACATCGACGGACTGGATAAACATGTAGATGACATCTCTCCAGAGTTATTCGAGAGAACTGAAAAAGAAGAACGTGAGAAGTTCGAAGCATTAATGAATATGAAAGGTACAGAAAATGCCTATCAAATTCATAAAGAGCTAGGCGAATGGATGACTGATAATGTAACAGTTGTTCGAGATAATGAGAAACTATTAAAAACCGATAAGAAAATACAAGAGTTGTTGGAGCGTTGGGAAAATATTAACATTAATGACACTTCCAGATGGAGCAATCAAGGTGTAATGTTCACCCGTCAGTTGAAAAACATGCTTCACCTAGCTCGCGTTATTACAATCGGTGCATATAATCGTAATGAAAGTCGCGGTGCGCATTACAAACCAGAGTTCCCTGATCGTAATGATGAAGATTGGTTGAAAACAACCGTTGCCGCATTTAACCAAGAGACAGAAGAACCTGTATTTACATACGAACCTGTAGATACGTCTCTAATCAAACCACGTAAGCGCGATTATACAAAAAAAAGTGAAGGGAGTAAGAAATGATGGCTGAACAACAAACCGTTACGTTTATTATTACCAGACAGGACAGTCCTGAATCTGCTCCTTATGAAGAAACATTTCATGTTCCTTATCGAAAAAACATGAATGTTATCTCTGGCTTAATGGAAATACGGCAAAACCCGGTAAACGCGAATGGTGATAAAACCGCTCCTGTATACTGGGATATGAACTGTTTAGAAGAGGTTTGTGGAGCTTGTTCCATGGTAATTAACGGAACAGCTAGACAATCTTGTGCGGCCTTAGTAGATAAATTAGAGCAGCCAATTCGTCTTGAGCCAATGTCTACATTCCCTGTTGTAAGAGATCTAATTGTTGATCGTGAACGAATGTTTGATGCATTAAAACAAGTAAAAGCTTGGATTCCAATTGATGGAACACATGATTTAGGGCCGGGACCTCGTATGCCTGAAAAGAAACGTCAATGGGCTTATGAGCTTTCAAAATGTATGACATGCGGTGTTTGTCTAGAAGCATGTCCTAATGTGAATGATAAGTCTAATTTCATTGGACCTGCAGCATTATCACAAGCACGTCTTTTCAATGCTCACCCAACTGGTGAAATGAATGCAAGTGAAAGATTAAATGGTTTAATGGATGAAGGCGGAATTGATGGATGTGGTAACTCACAAAACTGTGTGCAAGTATGTCCAAAAGGAATACCTTTGACTACATCTATTGCAGCAATGAACCGTGCTACAAACATTCAAGCATTTAAAAATTTCTTTGGTAGTGATCACGCACATTAAGTGGTAGTAAAAGCCCCCTTTTGCCTCGATGGGTAACAAGGGGGCTTTGTGCTACACTATTTTTTAGGGAACAATTGGAGGACTAAATAATGAAAACGATATCATATATTGAAAATCTAGAGGAGTGGAGAAGTTCTTTTTCTTTTTCCACGCCTATAAAAATTCGATTTTCCGAGACGGACATGTTTGGACATGTTAATAATGTCTCTCCTTTTATTTATTTCGAACAAGCAAGAATTGAATTTTTAAAATCGGTTGGCTTATTCAATACCAAGTCTGAAGAAGATGCTGGTATACCAGTGGTCGCTGATTTACAGTGCGACTACCTGCAACAAATGTATTTCAATGAAAACTTAACCATGTATGTAAAAGCGAATCATGTTGGCAATACGTCGATTGATATTCACTATATGGGGGTCGTTGATGGGGAAGTTGCTTTGACTGGAAGAGGAAGACTTGTTTATGTTCACCCTAAGACTGGAAGACCTTTGCCAATAAGTGAAGAAATAAAAAAAGAATTGCTAGCAACATAGATTAAAACAAAACTATAGACAACCTCACAGGTGATTAAGCTTCGTATGGACTGAAGTTAGTATTACTCAATATACAAACAAAACCGACTTCCTGTTGAAAGTCGGTTTTTTTAATCTAGAGCTTTAATTCCCCCATACGAAGGAGCTCTACAACAGCTTGTGATCGCCCCTTGACTCCTAACTTTTGCATAGCATTTGAAATGTGATTGCGGACAGTTTTCTCTGATATGAAAAGCTCCTGAGCAATGTCTTTTGTTGTTTTATCCTGTACTAACAATTCGAATACTTCCTTCTCTCGCTTTGTCAGTAGTTGCTTCGGTTTAAAATCGTTGTCCTTCAAATGTTAACCCCTCCTTGCTCTTATAGAGCTGCAAATTGAAGGGAAATTATTTAGTCTCTATAAAGTATGAAGGGAATGAGAAAACGGTGCGTACAATTACAATAACTTCAATGTGAAACAGATGAAATTTTGGTATAATAGGTTAATCATTTATTTTTATAACGATTGTGGCTATAATGGGAACAGTAGAATAGGACTAGTTTAAAATTGAAACATTTTGACTGTTTACTGAATATTATAGGTTGAAATCCTGTTTACATGATAGTGGTTAACTTTAAGAGCAATGAAAGATCATTAGGGGGTTACATTTTTGAAAACCGATGCATCTACGATCACAATAAACAAAATAGAAAAACGTATGCGCTATATATCAGGTATTATAAAACAAAATGGACGTAAGATTTTAAATAATTATCCTATCACCTCCCCGCAGTTTGTTGCATTGCAATGGTTGCTTGAAGAAGGCGATTTAACAATAGGTGAATTATCAAATAAAATTAGTTTGGCATTTAGTACAACGACTGACTTGGTGGATCGTATGGAAAGAAACGAGTTGGTAGAACGCGTGCGTGATTCTAAGGACAGAAGGGTAGTCCGGATTCATGTGTTAGAAAAGGGAGAATCCATAATTGAAGAAGTAATTCAAAAGAGGCAGGAATATCTTGGTGAAGTGCTTGATAAATTTTCCCTTGAACAAACAGAGCAATTAAGTGAGCTACTCGATTTTTTACATGAAGAAATGATACAAGTAGATAAAAAATAATAGAAAAGTAGAGGGGATTTTTGTGGAGCAGGCAATTGGGGTCATCGACTCTGGGGTAGGCGGACTCACGGTAGCATATGAACTGATGAGGCAGCTGCCGAAAGAAAAATTAATCTATCTTGGAGACACAGCTAGATGCCCATATGGTCCTAGATCGGAAGAAGAAGTGAAAAAATTCACTTGGGAGTTAGTAGATTTTTTGCTGGAGAAAAACATTAAAATGCTCGTGGTGGCGTGTAATACTGCAACGGCGTTTACATTGCAGGAGCTTCAAGAGAAATTAGATATTCCGGTTATCGGTGTTATTCAACCTGGTGCAAGGGCTGCTATCAAGTTTACGAGAAATAATAATATTGGCGTTATTGGAACAGAAGGAACAATTCGTAGTGAGGCATATACAAAGGCACTTGAAAGCATCCATTCAAGCATTAAAGTAAATGCTCTGGCCTGCCCATTATTTGTACCAATGGTAGAACAGGGAATTTTAACCGGGAAAAAGGCTCAAGAAGTTGTAGAGTCATCATTATCTCCGCTAATGGTAGGAGAGATGGATACACTGATACTTGGTTGTACGCACTATCCTTTGCTTAAACCTACTATTCAAAATGTAATGGGAGAACAGGTGACAGTTATCTCATCGAGTGAAGAAACAGCCAGAGAAACGAGTACTATTCTAGATGTGCATAAGATTATTAATACAGGTGATGTCATACCAGTTCACGAGTTTTATACAACAGGTGAGTTGGAAATCTTTATTGAGATTGCTAAAAGTATATTTAAAGATCCATATTTACAGATGGTTACCATAAAAAAAGCACAACTTGGCCAAACCCAGAAAACCTAATCTTATAGGTTACTGGGTTTTTTATGTATTAGAAAGAATGGACTTACTTGGAAAAAACGTCCACACAATCATTTTCAACATATTAATAAATCGCGCTGATTTCTTTCTCACTTATTTTTATCTTGTTTTGGTCTATTTTCACGGGAGGCTCGTATACATAGTAGTACAAACCATCCTAGGGGGGAAAGACATGTATAAGCGCGGGATATTATTAACAGGAAGTATTACAATGGCCATATTATTATCAGGTTGTTTTCAGGGAGAGGAATCGCTGGAGGATATGGATCCACCACAAAACGCATCACCCGTTGATAATCTAGAAGACGGGGGAGATAATGAAAGTGTGGCAGGGGACGGTGAAGAAACAAGCGTAAATGAGACTGTACCAAGAGAACTTTACTTAGTGGATGCAAATGGCATGGTAGCGGCACAGACTATAGAATTGCCTAATCCAGAATCAAAAGAGGTAGCTTCTCAAGTATTGGAACACTTAGTTAAAGGTGGACCAGTCACTTCCATGTTGCCAAATGGATTCCGGGCTGTGCTTCCAGAGGGGACAGAAATTCTTGGAGTGAATCTTCAGGAAGACGGAACGATAGTGGTCGATTTCTCAGAGGAGTTTCAAGACTATGATGCAAAAGAGGAATTACAAATACTTGAATCAATAACACATACACTGACCCAATTCGATAATGTTAATACCGTTCAGCTGCAAATTAATGGACATGCGGTAAAAGAAATGCCAGTCAATGGTACCCCGATCGGTGAAGGTTATTCTAGGGCAAACGGAATTAATGTTACAGAAACAGACACCACTGATTTAATTAATAGTAAAGCTGTCACGATGTATTACCCTACAGAGCATGATGAGAATCGCTACTACGTGCCAGTAACACAGTATGTAGAGGCAAATGATGAAGACATTTATGCTTCCATTGTACAATCACTACTCGAGGGACCTGGTTTTAATACGAACGTGCAGCACGTTTTTAATTCTACTACTCTCCTGACAGGAGAACCAACACTTAGTGATGGTGTACTGAACCTAACATTTAGTGAAGATATCTTACTGAAAGATGGGGAAGGTGTTATCGCAGACGATGTGATGGAGACCATAGTAAGGACATTGACTGAGCAGGAAGGTATTGAAGCAGTTGATGTAAAAGTGGAGAATGTCGAGCAACTGGTCAATGAAAACGGCGAAACATACGAGGAGCCTGTTACGAAACAACAATTTACACCAACTGAAAAGCTTTAAGCGAAGGGGCTAAGCAATATAGCCTCTTTTTTATTTTTTAATCTTTAGATTCGGGGTTTAAAATACCCTTTTCTTATAATGTATTAACGTGTTGATTTCGCGCAAAATATGTTAAGCTATTGGTTGAAACAAGGAGGAGACATTCATGAGAAACGATGAAAGAAAAATAAATAGTTTACGGTCTGTAAATATTACAGCGAACTATATTACACATCCAGAAGGCTCTGTGTTAATTGAGGTAGGCAATACAAAAGTAATATGCAATGCAAGTATTGAAGACAGAGTTCCACCATTTCTTCGTGGTCAGGGAAAGGGATGGATTACTGCTGAGTATGCTATGCTACCGAGGGCTACAGAGCAACGAAATATTCGTGAATCATCTAAAGGGAAAGTTAGTGGAAGAACAATGGAGATTCAACGTTTAATTGGCAGAGCTTTGCGTTCGGTTGTGGACTTGGACAGTATAGGAGAGCGCACCGTCTGGGTAGATTGTGACGTTATTCAAGCGGATGGTGGTACACGTACAGCTTCTATTACAGGTGCATTTGTTGCAGTCGTCTTGGCATTCGGCAAACTATTAGAAGCAAAGAAAATCAAAAAGATGCCTGTTACACAATTTCTTGGTGCCGTATCGGTGGGTGTTTTACCAGATGGCATGGAAATATTAGATTTAAATTATGAAGAAGATTCTCAAGCGAATGTTGACATGAACATCGTTATGACTGGACAGCAAGAATTTGTAGAAATACAGGGTACAGGTGAGGAAGCTACCTTTACAGCTAATCAATTACAGACAATGCTTAAGTTAGCTGGAGAGGGAATAGAACAGATCTTTGAAATTCAACGTGAAACAATTGGTGACTTAGCTGAACGAATTGGTGAAACAAAAGAATAACGGAGTGATTGTAATGGAACAAGTTCTCATAGCGACTAGAAATGCGGGAAAAGCTGCTGAATTTAAGCAATTCTTTTCCCGTTATCATATCGAGGCATTATCTATGCTTGATCTTAAGGAAGACTTACCAGATGTTGAAGAAACTGGTGTTACCTTCGAAGAAAATGCAGCACTAAAAGCCGAAGAAATTTCTTTAAAGTTGGGAATACCTGTACTTGCGGATGATTCAGGATTAGTAATTAACGCTTTGAATGGTGAACCAGGTGTATATTCAGCCAGATATGCTGGTGCCGATAAAAACGACAATGCCAACATGGACAAAGTATTAAACAAGCTGCAAGGAGTACCGAAGTTGGAGCGCACCGCCCAATTTGTTTGTGTTATTGCGCTATCTATACCTGGGGAGAAAACAATCTTTCGAACTGGATATTGTGAGGGGCATATTGCAGTAGAAAAAAGCGGAACAAACGGTTTTGGCTATGACCCCATTTTTATACCAAGCGATCAAGAGAAGACGATGGCAGAATTAACTGCCGAAGAAAAGAATCGTATTAGTCATAGAACGAAAGCTATTCAGCAGTTTGATGAATGGATAAAAGGGTATAAAGAAAGAAAAGCATAGGAAGTGGTTCCCTCTATTCATGTTGCCGATGTGAGATTATACATAGTTGGGGTGATGATAAATGACCAAGGTTCTTGTAATAAGTGATAGTCATGGGTTAACAGATGAATTACTTCAAATTAAAAAAGAGCATAATTTAGAATATATGATTCACTGTGGAGATTCTGAACTGGATCTTGATTCTGAAGAAATGGAAGGTTTCTTTAAAGTAGCAGGAAATTGTGACCTGGACACAAGATATCCAGAAGAACAGACAATGGAAATTGCTAAAGTTAAAATCCTTGCTGTGCATGGACACTTGCATAATGTAAAACAAAATTTGTTAACAGCTGGGTATCGTGCTGAGGAATTAGGTGCAAAGATTATTTGTTTTGGCCATACGCATGTGGCAGGAGCGCAGCAGGTGAATGACCAGTTATTTATCAATCCTGGAAGTATTCGCCAGCCAAGAGGAAGAATGGAAAAGACTTATGCTATCATGGAGTGGAAAACTCCAGGAGAAATTGACGTCAATTTTTACACATTGGATGGCAAAGAGGTAAAAGATTTAGCTTATCATGCTTCCATATAAACGATGAAAGAGAGGCCTGCCAGGCTATTTTTTCACCAATGCCTGTCAGGTTTTCATCTTTTTTTAATAAAGTGTTGACATTTTCACGATTTATGAATATAATATTTCTTGTCCGTTAAAAAAGTAATGAACAAAACAAACTGCTCTATGAGGGACAATTATTCATACATACTTATCCAATGCGGGTGTAGTTTAGTGACGAGTAAGGCATCTACCGAGTAAACGTCGAGTTGCCTCGAAGCATGAATCCTCTGTGAGTATTCTAGAAGATGTAGAGGCAGTAAAGATCCATTTATAAAACGTGTTATAATAACAACCCAATTGCATATTATATGCGGGTGTAGTTTAGTGGTAAAACCTCAGCCTTCCAAGCTGATGATGAGGGTTCGATTCCCTTCACCCGCTCCATACATACTTGTCCCAGTAGCTCAGCAGGATAGAGCAACAGCCTTCTAAGCTGTGGGTCGCAGGTTCGAATCCTGCCTGGGACGTCAAATGAAGCCTTACAACCACAAGCGTTGTGAGGTTTTTTTATTTTATTAGAGGATTTAATTTGCTTGAAAAGATACCGATAGGATACCATTTTTATGACTTCTTAAATAATGTTTCAAAATGAGTGGCTGCACTTTGTTCTGCTTCTTGTAATACGTGTCCATAAGTATCCATGGTGGTGCTTATTTTAGAGTGTCCTAGTCTCTCTTGGATAATTTTTGCATGTACACCCTGATTAATTAAGAGGGTAGCTGAAGTGTGCCTTAGATCATGAAATCTGATTTTCTTTAACTCTTTGTTTCCTTCTTTATTTAAAAAACGTATCCATCTTTGACTAATAGAATCAGGACGTAAAGGTTGGCCATATTCATTTGAAAATAAGAATAAATGACCCGGCCATTTCCAAAGGTCTTCTCCTACTTCCATTTGATGCTCGTATTTTATTGCCCGTAGTTTTTTTAGGGCTTTTATTAATTCCTGTGGTACAGAAACCTTGCGGGTACGGTCTGTTTTTGTGGACTTTAGTTTTATCCCTTCACCAGTAATATTAACTAAAGCTTGTTCTATTGTAATAGCGTTATTAGCTACATCAAGGTGCCTCCCTTCCAATGCTGCTATTTCACCTTCACGAGCACCAAGTACTGCAGCTGCTTGTACAATTAACTGCCATGTAATTTCTTCTTTCTCAAGGCTAGAGAATAACTGTTTTGATTCTTCTAATGAATATACATCCGACTTTTTATGAACTACTTTCGGTAATTTGATTTTTTCACAAGGATTACTTTCAATAAGTTCCCATTCCTCCGCCACTTTAAATAAGGCATTTAAAGCCTTGTAGACGTTCTTTATACTTGAAGTCGATAATTTACCTTCCTTACCATCCAAACGTTTCCCATTCTTCTTTAAATCATCAAAATAATTAACAATATGGATCTTCTTTACGTCCTTTATTTTCATTGGACCAAATTCAGGTATCAGCCTTTTTTCAAAGATATTCTTGGTTTCTTGAAGTGTGCGAATGCCGTAATGGTCTTTTGCAAACTTATCAAGCCATTGATTGTAAAACCCTTCTACAGATAACTTGGTTTCATCTAGTAACTGTTTAGATAAAACATCTGCTTCAAATAGGGTTAGCATTTTACTTGCTTCAGTTTTGTTTTTAGCAGAGACCGTTTTATTTTTCTTCTTTCTTTTTCCTCCCACATAGCCTAGTTCTACAGTTAATTTATACTTACCTTTCGATATTTCTCTATAGCTTGCCATAATACTACCTCCTAAGAATGGGAATGTTTGTTCTGTTTTATGGGTAAAAATTTTTAAGCAGAAATTGCTTAGGTATGCCGTAATCTTTTACAGCTTCTTGAATACTTATACTTTGATCACCTCCCTGGTGAAATAAAAGCTCTACCGCAAACGTATTTGCTTCAACTTCAATTCGATCAGTTGCGAAATACGTATTCGTTTTTAAAAAAGAAGTATTTGCGTCAGGGTGTAAAATTGCATGTCCAAGTTCATGCGCACAGGTGAAATGTCTTAGTTGATCGCTTAAAGAGTTATTAATATGGATTACTGGTATACGACATACTTTGCTATAGTAACCAAAAATCTTTCCTAAGTTTTCATATAGTATTTCGAAACCCATTAGATCTACCAATTCAAAAGGATTATTAGTGCCATATTTCGATATCAAGTTATTAACCTTTGTTGTAACAGACTCCAAACTAAACAAACCACCTTAATCTCTATATTTTTTAGGGGTAAATTTCTTCTTGGCTAACCGTTTAGACAAGCGCAAGGTGTTCTCTAATGAAGCAATTAAAAGTTCCTTATCTTCCTCATCCAATTCATCTATAGAATTACCGTCAAATGCAGCGTAACCCGACGTACTACTCAAATTATTAATCATCTCTTCAAGTTCTTTTTGTATATTCTTTTCATCTCTTTCAGTTAAATCGTAATATCTTTTTGTATCAGTACGACCAAGAAGGTAATCTGTAGACACATCAAAATAATCGGCTACTTTGCGAACATTATCAATTTTGGGAGATGAATTATCCCAACGGCGTATTTGACCATTAGATATACCTGTTTTCCTTTCTACTTCTGCAAAAGTAACTTTTTTTTCATCACATAACATTTTAATTTTTTCTACTAAACCCACGTATATCAACCTTTCGAAGGCTTACAAAAAAATACATATAATATTTACGCTAATAACAAGTTGACAAATAGCGCAAATGCTAATATACTCTAGGTAAGCTATTTTATTAGCGAAAAAGACAATAAAAAATATGACCTATCTAAATACATTTTAAACGCTGGGGAGCTGAAAAATGTGATATTACAGGCTTTTTATAGTCTTATTTAGCTATGCATTTATAATAGCATACGCGCTAATTTGGGTCAATTACTTTCGCTAAAATATTAGCTAATTTATTAAACTGTGCGCTGTGATACCGAGCCAACGACGGTATAACTAAATAAAAGGAGAATTGATTATGCCAGAAGATTTAAGTATTCATGTGCGTTCTGAACTTTATAAAAGGAAGATGAAACACAGTGAACTAGCTAAATTACTTGGAATATCAGGGGCTTATCTCTCGGATATTTTAAACGGAAAAAGAACTGGCCCTAAAGCCCAAGAGCATATAAAACACATTAAGAAGATTTTAGGTGTCTAAGGAAGGTGTGAGAAATGAATCAAATTGGAAAGCGCACTGATGTTAAGGGGTTAGTTAATTACCTTGATCAAACTGGTAACAAACTATCTAAATCATTTATTTACCGTTTGGTTAAAGAGGACAAGATCCCTCATAAGAGAGTAGGATCCAAAATTATATTTGATTTAAATAAAATTGAAAACTGGCTGGATCCTGAAAGGAGTGAAACCAAATGACACATGAAGAACTAGAAAGGTTCCGTGATCGTTTCGAGGAAATAAAAAAAGGCAAGGAACCAGTTCGGACTACACGCTTAACAAACCTTATGTCAGATATGGAAGAATGCTATAACATTCCAATGCGTTACTCAACTGCTTATGCATATCACAATCCAGAAGTTATGAAGCTTTATCGAGAAATAAGCTATGCCAGGGATATATAAGGGAGGGAAACTAAATGGCTTTACTAGATCATTACAAGATGGAGGACATGCCTAAGGTATTAGATCATATTGAAAATCTAATGAGTGCAGGTCTTGATGGATTAAAAGCTGCAGAAACTGCAAATCAAGACTTAAAGAAGAATGCAGTATTTCAAATAGAACACTCATTTATTGAGCTCTTTGCACTTCATGAGAAGAAGAAAAAGAGCGAACAAATTGCTTCTGCAGAATACGCTCAAAGGCATTGGTTCTGATGAAGAAAATAACAGATTCCGATTGGTTCTACAATGCGTTGTTCGCATTAGTTGTTATCTGGTTATGGAGTTTAGCTGTTACTTACTGAAAGGTGGTGAGAATCTATGAAACGATCAAGCTTAATCGGAGCAACGGCAGTCGGATTGTTCCTGGCATTAATCATTTGAAGGGGGTGAGTTAATTGGAAATAGGCGTTGCGGGTAGCATTGCTACTAAACAAATAGCTGGCGGAGTCATTGATGGAGTAATAAACAAGTGGCTAGAAGAAAATGCAGATGTTGAGGTCATTGATATAAAATTTAGCGCAAGTGCTAATGAAGAGGAAATGGCAGCAGATGCATTAATCATTTATCAAAAGGAGTCTTAATGAATGGATATAAAATTTAAATCTCTTACTCTACAAAACTTTAAAAGTCACCAGGAACTAACCGTAAACTTTGGCGAGCGCACGGTAATCACTGGTGACAATACAAAAGGTAAAAGCTCCATCGGAGAAGCTATTACATGGTTATTATACGGTACAGACTTAATGGGGTCTACCAAATTCGACCCATTTCCTAGTAATTACGATGCAGAAGAGGCATTGGTTTCACTATTGCTAAGCGTTGATGGGATGGAAACTTTGCTAGGACGATCTCTAAAGAAAGGTAAGGCAACTTACTACATTAACGAGGTTCCAAGCAAAGCAACGGATTATAACGAGTTACTGGATAAACTATTTGATAAAGATCTTTTCTTATCACTGTATAATCCAAATTACTTTTTTACGCTCCACCCAACTAAGGAGCAAAGACCAATGCTTTTAAAGTATGTATCAGCTCCGGCAAATAAAGAAGTGTTTAAGGAGTTGCCCAGAGCACAAGCCGACACACTAAGTAAATTGGTTAAGAAGCACTCTTTGGCTGACCTAGAGAAAATATATCGTGAGAATAAGACCAAGCTAGGTAAAAAGTATATAGCAGCACAGAGTCGCACCAAGACGCTTAAGGAACAATATGAGAATAATGCTCCAACCGTTCCTTTAGAATCTCTCCAAGTTGAAGATAGTCAGCTATTAAAAGAGATTAAAGAAATTGAAAAGGTAACGGACTCTGCAGGTGATAAGAACCGAGAATTTAATAATCTGCAATCACAAGTAAATGCTCTTACGGATCAAGTTGCCATGTCTAAAGAGCGTTGGCCGAAGTTACGGGATGAAGTAATAGAAGATACATGTCGTACCTGTAAACGCCCATTGGATGAAGAAGCTGTTGAAATGGTTGAGAAGGATAAAGAAAAACGCGAGCAAGAATATAAACAGCAACATGCAGATTTAGTTGCAAAGCGTAATAAGTTACGGGACCAGATAAAAGACCTGGAATACATTGACGTTACGGAACAGATTAACCAGGTTCGCGATTTGGAAGACAAACGTTATCCAATCCAACAGGAGATCAGCAAGCATAAACAGATCGAATCACTTAAAGAACAGTTGGAAGAAGCTCAAACAGCCGAAAAAGATACGCTCAATTCGCTCAATGAGTCCATCTTTATTATTGATAGCATTAAAGCCTTCTATGCCAAAGAAGCAGAACTGCAGGCTGAAAAGGTACAAGCCTTATTTGAAACTTTATCTATCAATCTATTTAAAGAGCAGAAGAACGGTGACATTAAGCCAGACTTTGAGATTGAAATGGACGGCAGGGGCTATCGTAAGCTTTCTTTATCGGAAGGAATCAGAGCAGGTTTAGAACTTAGAGAAGTGCTATCCGAACAAAGCGAATTGGTTGCTCCGACATTTGTTGATAACGCTGAATCCATTACAAGGTTTAAGGAGCCTTCAGGCCAGTTAATCATTAGCCAAGTGGTAGCTGGTAAGGAATTGAAAATTGAGGGTGTAGAAGTATGAAACACGGTAAAACGCCCACGCGCAGACTCAAGGAATTTTAGCAGCAAAAAATCTCAATCCAAACAACTGGCTGATCGCAAAAAATCTCGATAACCGATTAGAGGTTGTTCGTCGGGAAACTGGCAACACAAAAAATATTAATTTGGAGGCAACAAACAATGGCAAATAATAGCTTACAAGTATATCAAGGAATGGCTTTTGGAGAACTATCAAATCAAGATATAAATACAATTCGCGAAACTATCGGTAAGAATTGTGACGAATCCCAATTCAAGTTGTTCATGTCCATTGCTAAATCATCTGGCGCAAATCCGGTTCTTAATGAGATTTATCCAACGGTGAGACAAGGTCAGTTAAATATTCAATATGGATATGACTTTTATGTTAGAAAGGCTAAAGAATCAGAGGGCTATTTAGGCTATGATGTACAACTTGTACATGAAAATGACGAGGTTGTTGTAGGTAGAAAAACAGATGATAAAGGGCGTTCCTTCATGGTTGTTGAAGACCACAAAATCACATTCCCGCGTGGAAAAGTAATTGCTGCTTATGCGATAGCTTATAGAGAAGGCGTAATTCCTTTCCCAGTGTTTATGGAGCGTGAAGAGGTATCACACTTGGAAAAATCAAATATCGGAATGCAAAAAACAATGTGGACTAACTACTTTGGGGATATGTTTAAAAAGCATGTGCTAAGACGTGCTTTAAAAGGCCAATTTGGATTGGAATTTGATGACCAAGAAGTAGATCAAGGTAATAGCGTACCTGAGTACAATCCAAAGGAGCGTAAAGACATTACTCCTAATCCAGATACAATTGATCAACCAGAGGACATGCCTAAGGATGAAGATCCACTTCAAAAGTTGAGAAAAGAAATGAAACAGAAATTCAAACAGCTTGGAATAACAACTAATGCCAAGATCGGTAAATACGTTGAAGACAACAACGTCAAGATGAGTGATCCGGCAACTGAGGCTGAGCTAGTTGGCTTAATCGAATTACTGGACGTACACCTAGAAATGCAAGAAGCACAAGCGCAGGCTGCTGACGATGAGTTACTCGATTAAGCACTTGCCACAAGGAATTGTCTATGAGCGCAGACCAGATTGTCAGCTGTGCGGCAAAGAAATTAATCTTGGTAAAGAGGAATATTATCGCGGGCTTAAGATTTGCCCGCGGTGCCAGGATGAAATGAGGGGTACAAAATGAAAGTAGATATATTAGCCTCCGGATCCGCTGGTAACTGCATTGCCTTAACAAGTGGAGAATCTACCATTCTAGTAGATGCTGGCATAGCTAAAACTAAGATAGAGAAAAGGCTTCTGGAAGTTGGTATCACACCAAACAAGATTGAAGTTATCTTTATTACCCACGCTCATAAGGACCATACAAAAGGGTTGCCGTTGGCTAATAAGTACAACATTCCTGTATATGCGGGTGAGGAAGAGTGGAAGGACATTCAAAGTGTGGAAAGCCACCTGATAAACAAAATAGGTATAGGTGGAATCTTTGGAGCTCCAGAACATTTTATAGTCGTCCCTTTTGAAGTACATCATGACGCATATCGACCACTTGGATATACAGTAACAAATCATAAAACTGATTTTAAAGTATCAATTTGTTTAGACACAGGAAAAGTCGAACAGCTCATATTGAATGTTATGAAAGGCTCGGATGTCTACATCATAGAAAGCAACCACGAACCAAGGATGGTTGAAGCTTCTGATTATCCGAACAGCGTAAAGGCTAGGGTGCTATCTGATATGGGGCATCTATCAAACAAGCAGACAGCTGCAGCACTTACAGAATTAGTCCAGGGCAACGGAGAGCAAATTTACCTTACGCATTTAAGCAGCAACAACAACATCATTGCCTTGGCTGAGATGACTACTATTAAAGCTTTAATGAAAAAAGGATTTAAACGAGATACACATTATAAATTGGAGGTTGTTACATGAAAGTGAAAATACCCAAAAAGGTAGCAGATGCTCTAGATTATCACAAAAACCTTTGGACGCTAATGAGTCCTGCAGATAGAGATCTTATGTTAATGTCCATCCCTTTCGCTATAGTTCATGGACAATCCTTAATCCTAAAAAACTTTGCCAAAGAAAATCCTAGTTTGTATCTCCAAGCTTTAGCGAATGGTTATGAACCTATTATGGATGTTCGCGAAGAATTAGCACAGATGCTTAATGAATGGTTAGACAAGCCATACGTTGAAAACGAACAAAAAGACATTCAGGTTTTTGCAGATACCATTGTGAGTTACATTCAAAAACAAACATGAACGGATGATTATTTATGGCAAATCCACAACTGCATAACGGGCACACAAGGATTGCCAATGAAATTATTAATGAAATAATGAAGGCCAATCTCAATGGAACTCAGTTTCGAATCGTGTTAGCTGTATGGAGAAATACATATGGCTACCAGAGAAAAGAAAGAGAGTTATCGGTTACCTACCTTGCAGAAGTTATTAATTCTAGCCGCAGTGCTGTTGATCGGGAACTTAAAGTATTAATTGCAAGGAATGTTATCAAATCCATAGAGATTGGTCAGAAAGGGGCGAGAGTCTTGTCATTCAACAAGAATTATAAAGAATGGGACAAGAAGGAAAGTAGCAAGGAACCTATTCCAGAGATAAAAACGAATAAAAAACCTAAACAAAAGAAAACGAAATACACCGAAGACAACACCTATTACAAGATGGCCGTTTATTTTCATACACTTATCACTGCTGTAGCAAAAGAAGCAGGCGTAGAGCACTTAGTTAAGAAAGCTAACCTCCAAAACTATGCTGATGAATTTAGGAAGCTGGTTGAACTGGACGGAGTAACCAAAAAGCAAGCTAAGGAAGTAATGGATTGGGTTACACAGGATCCATTCTGGAAGACTAATATTCTATCAGCTAAGAAATTACGAGATAAGTTTTTGGACCTTGCTATTAGAATGAACGCTGAGAAAAAACCTTCTCAACCAAATCAGCAGCCAGATCAACGAGACATGGAAATTGCGCTACAACAATGGATAGCAGAAGGGAAGGATCCGGATGAGTTTAACTGGACAAATTGAAGATTTAACAGCTGAACAATCTGTGCTAGGGGCAGTGTTTCTGGATCCCAACGTACTGGATGACATTATTTTTCTTGAAGACAGGGACTTTAAAGATTTAAGACACCAGCAAATCTACCGTGTAATGAGGTGGCTAGAAAAGAAAGAACAGCCAGTAGATGTAGTCACTGTTACAGAAACGTACGTAAAGAATAATCGTGCTAATGAGGTCAGTGTATCTTATTTCTCAAAACTTGCAGAATCGTGTCCAACCACAGCCAATGTAATACAACACGCTAATATTGTTAGATCTAAGGCTGTACGTAGACGAGGTGCAGAGATTGGAAACAAAATAGCTGAAACGTCACCAGAAGACTTTGACAGTGATGATGAATACTTTGCTGCAGTAGAAGCCCTTGCCACAGAAATACGTCCAAAAGAGAAGGGACGGATGAAAAGCATAGCTGAAACGAGACAAACCTACTTCCAACATCTTACCAACAAGGAAGTTAGTTATATTAAGACGGGATTTCCACAGTTCGATACCTGGGCAAAAGGAGTCTATAGAGGAGACTTATTTGTCTCAGCTGGTCGCCCTTCTGTAGGTAAAACAGCAATGCTTCTACAAAGGGTCATGGGAGTGGCTCATTCGGGACCGGTATTAATCTGGTCACAAGAAATGGATGATGCCCAGCTTAAGGATAGAATGGTTTCTAATATGACAGGGATCCCTTATAACCGGGTTCGGAATAAAGAGTTGAGTCCTAGACAGTATGGAGAAATTGAAGAAGCGTACAACCGATTAGAAAAACTACCAATCTATATTCAAGACAGTAGCGGTGTAACTATTGAGGAAGTCAGAGCAACCGCCCGGAGATTTAAAAGGCAGCTTGGAGACATTGCCATGATAGCAATCGATTACCTACAGATTATGAAGATTCCACAAAAAAATGGGGAAAACAGGTCTACTGCAATTGGAAAGGTGACGGGAGCAGCCAAACAAATAGCTCGTGAAATGAATTGTGTGTTTATGATGTTATCCCAAATGAACAGAGAATCCGAACGAAATAAAGGTAAGCCATCACAAGCGGACTTGAAAGAATCCGGGTCCATTGAACAAGATGCTGACGTAGTTGAATTCCTTTGGTTGGATCCACGCGACACCGAACCTAACGGCAAGGTAGTGCAGCAGTTTATAGCCAAGGGACGTAACACAGGATTGAATGAGTTTCGGCTTCTGTTTAGAGGTTGGAAACAGCAATTCGTGGAGTTAGACAAAAAGAGTTAATTCCCTTTTCCAGGCGCCCCAGCGATGGAGTTGCCGAAAATCATAAAGTTTACTACTAAAGCTAGTGCTTGAATAATAATTTGTAACCCTTTAAGACTTGTGAAAAGTTTTTTCATTATCTCCACTCCTTTCTTTACTATTTTCGCTGGGGTATCACTTTGGACTTCTGCCTGAACCTGCCCTGGGAACTGGGCCTGGAAAAAGAAATTATGATTCTATTATATATTAATTAGATTAAAAGGAGTATAAAAATGAGATTCGTAGGAATTGACCCATCAACTAAAACTGGATTTGTAGCATTGAATGATCAGGGAAATATTGTACGAGCTAAAGAACTTACTGGAGTGGGTGATCAGGATCCAAAAAGAATGGTTACTTTGATTGATGAAGTGATGGAGCATATTGGACCAAAGGATGTCATCTGTATTGAAGGATTTTCCTTTAATTCAACTGGACAAGGTGTTGATTTCCAGTACGGACTTGGATGGAACATTAGAAATTCTCTCTCCAGAAGGAGATTTAATTATTACGAAGTGGCTCCTAATGCAGTGAAAAAATTTGTTGGTGTTACCGGATGGACAGGAGAACCAGGAAGTAAAACAAGACTAACCGGACCACAAAAGAAACGCGCAGTAATGAATGCAGCAAAAGAGCACTTTGGCTTTACTCATTCTAGTGACAACGTGGTAGATGCTTATATTATGGCGCAAATAGCTAGATCACTGGTGTTAAAGAGGGTTCAATTTAATTATCAAGCCGAAGTATTAACCAAAGTACACCTTGGATAATTACAGAAAGCATTTAGAGATATTTTGAGAGGTTCAAAGGTTTATGAATATAAATGCTCGCATTGTGCATTAAAAATCAAATGGCGCTTTAACAGTGGCTAAATAATGAGAGGAATGAGTTATATGTCTAGAATGGAATTAAAAGTGTTGTTTAAGAAGATCCAGAAGGACGATAAAAAGGAAGTATTGGAGTTTCATATACAAGGGGACGAGCTAGAGCATTCTGACGAGCTGCTCACACTTGCTGGTAATATTGCTGTACTGGAAGTGGAGGGTAGTGAAGCCGGCCAATTATCTGCAGAGTTTAAGTCGATCCAGCGAGATAGTAAAAAGACTGTTCTTAAGTTCAATGTGAAAGGTGATAGTGAAGGTAAAGTACTGCAATTATACAAATTTGCAGGAAGCAGCGTAACACTTTTCCTTGAACCATCTCAACTCAGCATAGAAGAATTTGAAGAAGCTACAGAACAACACGAAGGCATTGACTATAGCGTGGGGAATGATGGCACTGTTGAAGTAGTGGAAGGACAAGTCAGCATCGACGATATTCCAAACGGGGAAGATGATGATGTGAGTTTTGACCATCCAGACATTCAATTAGATGATGATGAATTACTAAATTAATAGATTCGGTCCTGGGCAACTGGGGCCACTCCTATTTAGAGGGGGATGCTACTAGATGAGTTTTGAGCTACCAGAATTAGATAGAAAAGCAACACAACAGGAAGTGGAGGCAGCGTTGGAAAAGTATCGTCTCTTTAAATACTTAACATTCGAGGAAAGAGAGACATCCATTACAGCGAGTTATGATGACGTAGGTGGTGGAAAGGCGAATACTATTAGTGATCAGACAGGTATGGCTGCTACTCATAATGTCGATGAACGTGAATGGCGCAGAAGATATTGTGAAAAGGTGGAACGTGCTGTAAGACGTTTACCTAAGATGGAAAGGTTTTTGATCGAGGAGCGATATTTGAGTGAGGACTCTGAATATTTATCGGATTATAAGGTATACTGCTTCACATTCCAACCACCAATAAGTGAAAAAACATATGCCAAGATACGTTGGAAAGCTTTTTACAAGCTAGCTTTGAACTTGAATATTGCAGTAACAAAAGAATATACGAATAACTAACTAAGTTTCTGCTTCGGTGGAAAAACATACAAAACAACATACTAATTAACAGACCAAATCGAATATGATTTGGTCTTCTTATTTTTCTTTATATACTTAGATATACAGTATTCTAATAAACCAAGGAAGTAATTGTAATTTTATGTTAAAGTATTGATATGATGTTTCGAATTATAAGTTATTCAACTAAAGGGGCAGGATTGTGAACAAAGTTGTAATAGAATTTGATTAAAATCCACTTTAAAGCTAAATATATCGCTTTGTTGCAATTAATATATAATATGGAAATTAGAAAAAATGCTGTTTATAAGGAGGTTTGAAGGATGATTGTTATTGATAGACTGGATGGGATTGAAGAAAATATTATAGAGCAAATGAAAGAATCGCTAGAAAAGCTGATTACAGAAAGTTTCTCAGGAGTTTTAAATTTATCTAAATTAGATTTCTTATATTTTCCTAACGATTTCGATAAATCTGTATTGGAATTTCAAATAGAACAGGGTATGTCGGAAAGAGGTTCAACAAATAATGCAATGGGAACTGCATTTGGAAAAACAATGGAAGTTGAAATACATGGAGAACTGAAGGAAAGAATTTTTCTTCGTAAAGAAATACTATTGCACCTGTTTTTTGGAGAAGAAAATGCTCAAATATTATCTTGGAATACAATTCATCATGAATTGTGTCATGTTCATGAACAAAATGATTTAGCGAATATGGTGGAGTTTCAAGCTGAAATAGATTTAGAATCCAATACCATCGATAGTGTATTAAATGCACATGCAATGAACATATTCAGCGAATATATCGTTCCGAAGATGGCTGTTACTACTAAAGATCAAAATAATATTGTAAACACAGATTTTTTAACAGATATAATAAGCTACACTCAAGAGGAAGTAAAAAAAGATATTGAAAAATATCAAAATGGAGAGCTAGAAACATTAAATTTTTTCAGGGAACTTCAATTAAAAACAAGTCATTTACTAAAGGTGTTCTCAACCACTATTGGTGAGTTGGATGGTATTGCAAAAGATATGGCATTAATTAACGAACGACAATTAGATAGTTTCATAAGTAATTATCAAATAAGTGATTGTTGGTTTTCTTTAAAATCCGCACTTAGACAGTTGAACAAAACTTATCCTAATTGGAAAAAGGTTGAAGACATAGAACCATTAAAGGATTGTATCTTACAAACATGGAATATATTTGGTGTATATCCAGATGAATACGGAATAAGAATAATGAAATCTTAAGTATTAAAAGTAAGTAGTTGCACCTCTTCGGACTAATGTTATTTTTTAAGCTAGAATTTTTATTTATTATTAAGGCTTTGTTAAAGAACATTGTTGGTTTTTACACATAGGACGCATGGTATAATATGCCTAATTAGAAATGTAAATTGAAAGTGCTATTCAATTGAAAATTTTAAGAATAACCCTTTATAGGAGATGGTTATTAATGAGTTGGGAATACACGACAAGTAAAGAAGGACCCTGTGAATGTGGGCGGGGTTTTAAGTATTGTACTTATGGTGACAATGACTGGGGACAGACAAAAATACGTTACGATGTTGTTTGCGATTATTGCAATCCTAAAGTTGTTCTTAGTGAAAAATTACGTGTGCAAATAGATTTGTATGAATCTACGTCTTCAGCATCGTATAATCAGAGTGTTGACATTCGTAAAGAAATGGATAAAGAATATGAACAAGCAAGGATTGCATCAGGTGAACGTAAATATAAAACTTGGGAAGCAAGAATGAAACAGAGAGAAAGGTTATTAAAAAATCCTATATTTAACAAGAATCTAGTTTCTTTACAGGAAAAATGCAAGGAATTGGAAATTGAGTCATCCATGTACAGAAATAAAGCTGTTAAATTGAAACAAGACTATACTAACAAAGCAATAGAAAAAGTAAGGGATGAAATATTAAAACGAGAAGCTCTTAATAAAGAATAGACGAGAAAAAAGATATCATAAAGGTATCTCTTACACTTAATTGGAATTTCAACAATATTCATTAACAGAGCCATTTTTAAAGGTACTGAAGATTAGTGATTGTGAAATTTTGTACTTAAAGTAACGGGTGCTTTAATTGAATAAAGAAAGTTGTAAAACAAAACGCTTGGTAATAAAATTCAAGCGATTTTTATTATATTAATGTTGCTAAAAATAGTACGTTTAGTGTGTCTATTTAGATTGCTTTTTAAATTTTCACCGCAGTATCGGAACTACTTAGCTTACATGGCGGTTTTTTTACGAAAAAAAATCGAAATAATTCCAGTTTATTTACCGTTAATGTACAAGAAGCTTTGTTAAAAAGGTGATAAATTTATATTATCGGAAAACCAATTAGACATAACCAAATCATAAGCGAATGTTTGTTTGTACCCTAATTAGGGATACCTTTTACTATACCCTAACTAGAGTACAGTGATGTACCCTACGTTGAGTACAGTGCTATACCCTAACTCGGGTACAGTGAAAATTTTTCCTTCATATAATACTAAAACGCTAAAGAAAGAATTAAAGAAAGAATTAAAGAAAGAATACTAGCAAATGAGATTTACTAGGAAATATTAAGGAAGGAAATTTAAAATTTTTGTCGAATATTGGTATTACAGAGTCCAAGGAGGTGTTAAAGATGGAAGGTCTATGGGTTGGTGTTAGTTTGGCAGCTTTAACGATAATCGGGAACATTATAGTTTCAATAATTAATAAGAATTTGGATTACAAAAAGGATATTAAAGGAAGAATTTTAGAATGTGCCTATAAAGAGTGGGAACATAAAGTAACAATAATGAATGAACAAGCGATAAGAACAAAGGAAAAAATTGAAATGGTCCCTTTCTCTGACTATGTTTTATATTATACTATTTACAATCAAAAACTATTAAAAAGTAAAATTACCAAAAAAGATATTAACGATTTCTACCAAACATATAATAATTTAAAAGTAGAGTTTGATAGTCACCGTCCTAAATAATTGAGAATTATTAGTATTAGGGGCTATTAGGTAAATAATATAAAGGAGGCATTCTGATTGAATTCAACCGAAATTTACATGGATCATGTAGACAGGTTAATATCTATGTACCAATGGTCTTTTTCCATTTTTATCGGAATACTAGCCATAGTATTAGCTTTTATAGGCATTTTACAGTGGAGGTTATCTTCAAAACAAATAGAAAAGATAAAAATTGATGTGAAGAAAGAATTAAATGAAGAATATAACCTAGATATTATCCAAGATCTAAGAAAGAAATTAAATAAACATAACTCAAGAATAGACACACTAGTTAAAAATCATACCGGAATGTTAAACCCACTGGTGGCCGACACTGTAGATGAATATGTTAATTATAATCTAATAAATTTTTTAGAAAGAGTGTTCATGTATAATGAAGATAAAATACCAACTCCTATCAGTATCGAGATCCTTGAAGAACTTGATAAGTTACTTATAAAGCAACGGAATAAAGTAAATCTAACAGTAGATCAACAAAAAATGGTTAACACTATTTTTCTAAAAATGAAGGAAGACTCGAGTGTTAATCAACTTTCTACATTTAAAAATATTGAAGAGTTAGTCTCGGAGTTCAAATTTAAATAAAAGGTAGATAATTAAAGACACCTTGATAAGATGTCTTTTTATTGTTCAAGGAGGTTGCTAGATGTTTAATCTCACGCAATGCGAATCATGCGAAGGTATAATAGTACCTAAACAAATCGTTATAGATGATAGGGAGATAAAGCCAGGTATTCAGTCTAGATACTGGAACTGTCCTCATTGTAATAACAAACACATAATACTGCTTATGGATAGAGTCTCCAGGAGAATGATGAAAGATAACCGCAGAGATAGAGAACGAATAGGCGGGATAAACAAAAGAGCGAGTTCTTTAAGAGGCACAAAGGAATTCAATGGATCAAAAGCAAGATCCTTCCTTGAACAAGTTGAAAAGATTCAGAAAAGGATTGATAAAAGATCAGCTCAACTGGATGAACGATCTCAGCAATTAATAACCAAGTATGAGGCATCTCAATGAGGTGTCATAAATTCTTCTTTAAATCCCTCAATATTTGACGATAAATACAAAGGAGGGATTTTATGGATGGTTTAGAAGCAAATTTATTTAATTGGAATGATATATGGGAAGTAGCAGGTCCATTTATAATAATGGGTATTACTGCAGTAATTTTAGGAATTGTATTTTTAATTATTCTTAATTTAATTCCAAAAGGGTTTTTAAGAGATATAGCTCGGGTTATAGCAATAGTAGTAATTATTGGTGGATCTCTTTTGTCCTTGTATATAGCAGGAAACATATGGAGTAATTAAGACATCTCATTGAGATGTCTTTTTATTATCGTATTTCAGATGAATTAATATGCTTTATAATTAATTATGCCATCCGATATAAAATAAGGGTGGTAAATTTGAGGAGAGATTTTAAACAAGCAAAAATTGTTATTAAGTACCTAGAAAGAAGATACGGCTCAATAAAAAAGCACACTATTAGTGATGATATTATTATTGTGAGCGATATCTGTGAGCATCATTCCATAGAGGAAATTAAAATGATGAAATCTCGAATTAAAGCTTCAATAGATTTTAATAGAGATACAAGTAGTATGAATAATAATTTGTATAATTTATTAGTGGGTTTTTTAGCAGCTATTACTACAGCAATTATTGGTTTAGTAACTATAGGATCTCAATTTATATTTAAGATGTTTGATAAAGAAATTATGAGTACAGAGAATCTGATTCAAATGATTAATTCTATAAGTCTAACAAATCTTATAATTTTTCCTATAGCTGTTTCATTTCTATCGGTATATTTTGCAGTTATCTTAATGAATTTAATTTTAAAGAAACATACAATTAAACTTTACAAGTACAATATTTTGATTGAAGAAGCTTTTGAAAAGAAAAATAATAATAGCGTGTAAGGCATCTTATAGTGAGGTGTCTTTTTATTATGGGGTGATTCTTATTCCTGAATACAAAACCAAAGAACAAAAGCGTAAATTCTATCGTTCTAAAGCATGGGAGCAACTAAGGCTAGAAGCGTTAAAACGTGATAACTATGAATGTCAACATTGTAAAGCTGAAGGTAATGTAACTGTCGATTCCATTAAGCAAGAAGGTAAACGTAAAGAGACTGTGCTTAATGTGGACCATAAGTATCCGATAGAGGATTATCCTAAACTGGCACTTGTATTAGATAACCTGCAGACATTATGTATTAATCATCACAACATTAAAGAAGGCAGGACCTTCGATAAGATAGGAAAGCCGAGTAAGAAACGAAAATGGGATGATGAATGGTGGTGAAGCAATGAAGCATGAGATTCTTTAATGGCATTTATGTACGCAATGAGGTTTATGTATAGAGGAATTGATTTATCCAGTGCAAGGACCAGACAGTAAAAGTAATAAGTAGTCCCCCCCGCCTAAAAAGTTTCGCGTTTTTTTATCCCCTGGGGACCGGGGAGGGGGCTCTGCTGTCCAAAAAATATATGAAAATCCACACTCGTATTAGGGGGGATAAAAATAGAGGGGGGGTGTTTTTGTGAGTCGAACTGTCAAAATTACCGAATTGGAAAAACAATTATTGCTACGTATTGATACGAGCGATTTAGTAGAAATCGATAAAGTTAAGCGGTATGTCGCACTTGTAAAGCAAATTAGAAAACTTCAAACTGAGATCAACAAACATGGTGTGCTGACCAAAACAGTAAACGGCAGTCAGGAATTTATGAAAGCAAATCCTGCTATAAAAGACTTAAATAGTCTCACAAAAACATTAATTTCTCTTGAAAAATCTATCAAATTTGAAATGATCAACCCCCCTGATCTAAATGAGGACAAGAAGGATAATGACGAACCAGAAGTCAGTGACTTATACTGATCCAACAAAAGTATGTAGATGACTATATAAAAATGTGGCGAACAGGAAAGATCTTATTCAATCAAGAGAGAATAGATTTGGTTAGGCAGCTTGAGACAGAAGTCCTCGTTCGAGATGATATATATTTTGATGAAGAACAAATTGAGCAATGTATAAGTTATATTGAAAAATGGTATTTCAAGTTGGAACCATTCCAGAAGTTCATCATTCCATTTATATTTCTTAAGTATAAGAAGCGCGATAAGCTGTTCTACAAAGATATCGTTATCGTGATACCACGCGGTAATGGGAAGAACGGTCTTATTTCGGGATTGGGAGATTATTTCATTAGCCCTGCTCACGGCATTGACGGTTATAACGTGGATGTTGTAGCCAATAGTGAAGAGCAAGCGGAAACGTCCATCAAAGAAGTTTACAACATGAAAGAAAAGCATAAGAATTTCATGAAAAAGTTTTTCACCTGGACCAAGACAAAAATCACTGGGAAAAAGTCTTTGGCTGAGTTTCGCTTCAGGACATCTAACGCTGATACAAAAGATGGTGGCCGTCCCGGTTGCTTAATCTTTGATGAGTGGCATATTTACGAAGGCATGAAACTGATTAACACCCTGAGCTCTGGTTTAGGAAAAGTAAAGCATAGAAGGCGTATATTCATATCCACCAACGGTCACGTCCGTGGTGGTTTTTTTGATAAATTTATTGAGCAATGTATGGAAGTATTGAAAGGTGGAAGTAAGCGACAAAATCGCTTCGTTTTCATCTGCAAGATGGATAAAAAAGAAGACGTAGAAAATACGGATTTATGGGAAAAGGCAAATCCAATGTTTAGTAAGCCTTTGAGTCCGTATGCAGAAGAACTGTTCGACACCGTAATGGATGAGTATCTAGATCTGGAAGATGATCCTTCTGGTCGTTCAGAGTTTATGGCCAAAAGAATGAACTTACCACAAGAAGACACCACAACTAGAATTGCATCTTGGAATGATATCTTGGCTACGAACAAGCCTATACCATATGAAAAGTTGCAAAACCAAACATGCATAGGGGCAATTGACTTCTCATTCATTAAAGACTTTACTGCATGTGGTGTTTTGTTCAAAGAAGGTGACAATTATATTTGGGATAGTCACCAGTTTGCTAGACGTGATTTTATAAAAGAAGCGAATTTGAAACCACCTATATACGAGTGGGAAGAACAGGGGTTAATCACGTTACTAGATGGAGATGTGATTAATATAGAATATATGGTCCAGTATTTTTGCGAAATGCGTGAGAAATACGGACTTAATACCATAATAGGAGATACATTCCGATTAGATATAGTGAAACACGCATTAGAAGCGGAAGGTTTTCATGTTTTATACGTTCGAAACCCTCACGCCATTTATGCAAAGCTTGCTCCAAGAATTGAAATGCTCTTTGCTCAAAACAGAATAATCTTTGGGGACAATGCTTTAATGCGTTGGAACACCAATAACATTGCAGTAAAGATAAAAAATGATGGAAATAAAGATTTCTTGAAGAAAGATGAAGTGAGAAGGAAAACAGATGGTTTTACAGCCTTCGTTTATGCACTATGGCAAGCAGATAATTACTTGGAAGAGGAAGAAGAATTTTATCTCGATTCAATAAGTTTCTAAAGAAAAAAAAGACCCGCAATGCGGATCCCAAATACCAAAAAGAGAACAACTGTTCCCCTTCAATACTATATCATAAGATGAGGGGAAAAGATATGAACATTGAACGAAACACTATTTATAATATGGATTGCTTAGAGGGGATGAAACATATTCCTGACGGTTCAGTTGATTTGATTTTATGCGATTTGCCTTACGGAACTACCAGGTGCTCTTGGGATAGCATTATCCCATTTGATCTATTGTGGGAACAATATAAGCGAATCATAAAAGATAATGGAGCCATTGTGCTTACAGCTAGCCAGCCATTTACTACTAAGCTAATAGAATCGAATTTTAAGTGGTTCCGTTACGAGTGGATTTGGAAGAAAGAAAACCATGTTACAGGATTTCCAAACGCAAACCGGATGCCATTAAAAAACCATGAAAACATTTGTGTGTTTTATAAAAAGCTCCCGACTTACAACCCACAGGGCTTAATGAAAATTAAACCAAAACAGGTTAAAAGAAATCCCAGTATGCAAGCATTAGGTGATAGAAATAAAACTCTAAGTAACTATCATGTTGTACGTTATACCAATTATCCCAAATCGGTTGTATCTTTCCCGCGTGATAAAGGGACATTTCACCCTACTCAGAAGCCAGAGGAGCTATTTGAGTATATTATACGTACTTACACTCATGAAGGCGAAACGGTCTTGGATAATTGCATGGGTGGTTTTACTACTGCAGTAGCTGCTGACAATGCAAAAAGAAATTGGATCGGCTTTGAGCTAGAAGAGGAATATTGTCTCAAAGGGCTAGAGAGAACCAATGGTAATAGAGAGGAGTTGGGACTCCCACATGTAACTATTAAAAGGAGGTGAGGAATTGGGATTTTTAAATTTGTTTAATCGAAATAGTGAATTAGAACAGATGTATGACATTGACTTATTGGAGTCAACATCAGAACGAGTATGTCAAAAACAATTGGCCATACAAACATGTGTGAATTTTATTGCTAGAATAATTAGCCAGTCAGAGTTTAGGGTCAGAAAAGACAACAAAATAACAAAAGATGAACTGTATTATCGTTTGAATGTTCGACCTAACAAAAATATGACTGCAGCTCATTTTTGGCAAACAGTTATTTATAAGTTGATTCATGATAACGAATGTTTAATTGTTAAATCTGATTCGGATGATTTATTAATAGCTGATGACTATACACGAACTGAATATGGCCTTGTTGAAGACGTTTTTCAAGGCGTTACGATTAAGAACTTCACTTATAAACGAACGTTTCCTATGAGTGAGGTTGTTTTTTTAGAGTACGACAATGAAAAGCTTTCTAAATTAATCGATACATTATACGACGATTATGGTGAATTGATCGGCAGATTGCTAGAGTTTCAAAAATACAAGAATCAAATACGTTCTACTGTAGATACGGATGACGTCCAGAGTAAAGATCCTAAGAAACGAGAAAAAATGCAAAAGTTTATTAATGATATGTATGCGTCGATAAGAAGCAAAGCATTCGCGATTGTGCCTCAACAAAAGGGCTTTAAGTATGAAGAACATTCCAGAAACCAATCAGGCAGCGGTCAATCTATCGAGGATATTAATAAAGCCACAAATGGATTCCTTGATCAAGTAGCTAAAGCATTAGGTTTTCCTCCATCCTTAATACATGGTGAAATGGCTGATGTTGAAAAGCAAACGCGTAATGCAATGATATTTTGTATTGATCCGTTGCTTAAAAAGATTAAGGACGAGTTAAATGGAAAATTCATTGAGAAAAAAAACTTTTTGAATGGGGAGCAATTCAGCATACGTAGGGCATCCTATCAAAACATTTTTGATATAGCTACTGCTATCGACAAACTCCGTTCATCTAGCGTCGCAAATGGTCATGAGTTACGAGATGCAGCTGGATTGGAAGAATCTGATGATCCGATACACGATAAGTATGTGATGACTAAGAACTATTCAGAACAGATTGAAGGAGGTGAGAAATAATGCCGTATAAATTAAAAGTTAAAGGTACCGTTGTATCTGATGATATAGCTTGGATTTACGAGTTTTTTGATGTAGAACATACATCTCCGAAAATGGTGGAAAAAGCACTCGAAAATGCAAATGGGGATGATTTAGAAATTCTAATCAATAGCCCTGGTGGATCAGTTTTTGATGGTTCCGAGATATATTCAATAATCAAAGACTATCCAGGTGACTCAACAGTCAAGATAGTTGGGATTGCAGCAAGCGCAGCTAGTGTCATTGCAATGGCGGGTAAGAAAGTCATGATGTCGCCTACTGCTCAGATGATGATTCATAATGCAGCTAATGGAACTTTTGGGGATTATAGGGACATGGAAAAAAATGCTGGTTTCCTGAAAAATGTCAACCAATCTATCATTAACGCTTATAAGATAAAAAGCGGTAAATCAGATGAAGATTTACGAACAATGATGGATGATACTACTTGGATGACAGCTCAACAAGCAATGGAACATAATTTGATTGATCAAGTAATGTTTGATGAAAATTATCAAGCAGTAGCAGCTGTAGATTCCGTTGTATTACCACAACAAGTAATTGATAAAGTTAGGAATCAAGGTGGGTTTAATAAGCCCAGTGGCACATCTAATAATGATTTAGATGAAGAAACCATCAAGCAAATGTTTGCAGAGTTTAAAAGCGAATTGAAGAATGAATTACAAAATAATATACAGGAACCAGAGCCTACTCCTGCTGAACCAAAGCAGAACATGAGTAAGCTTTTTTTAAATTTAAAATAAAGGAGAATGAACATGCCAATTACATTTAATAATTTTGAAGAAAAGAAACAGGCTTTTGCTGCAGCAACACAAAATGGAACAGAGGAACAACAAGCAGAAGCTTTAAACAGTATGCTTGAAGCCTTAGCAAAAGATGTACAAGGTGACATTATGAACCAAGTAAATACCCAAATGGCAGACAATGCAGTGATGCAAGCAAGAGGCCAAAACGTCTTGACTTCTGAAGAACACAAATTTTTCAATGCTGTTGTAGAGGAAGGCGGATTTAAGAAAACTGAAACCCTTCCAAAAACAACTCAAGAACGAGTTTTTGAAGAGTTGAAGAAAGAACACCCACTTCTAAATCACCTTGGTTTAGAAAACCTTGGAGCAGTTACGGAGTTTATCTTCTCAGATCCATCAGGAGCAGCTGTATGGGGACCATTATTTGATGGTATCAAAGGGCAGTTAAATGCTGCATTCCGTAAAGAATCCATTACTCAACTTAAATTAACAGCGTTTATCCCACTAGCTAACGACATGTTGAAACTTGGACCAGCCTGGGTAGAACGCTATGTTCGTACAATCATTAAAGAGGCAATGGCTGTAGGACTTGAACGTGGGTTTGTCGCTGGAACAGGTAAAGACCAACCTATTGGATTACTAAAAAATCCTGCAGGAAGTGTGGTTGACGGTGTATATCCTGATAAAACGTCAGCTGGTACGTTAACATTTGAACCAGGCAGAACTACAATCAACGAAATGAAAGATGTTATGAAGCTTCTAGCTAAAAAGTTAGAAGGAGACGGTAAAACAGATGCCGAAGAACCTAAGAAAATCGAAGGAAAAGTAGTCATGGTTTCGAATCCATTTGACACGTTCGACATCAAAGCGAACGCAACTACACAAAATGCAAACGGGGCTTATGTAACGAACTTGCCATTTAATCCAATTCAAACTGAGTCAGTGTTTGTACCAAAAAACAAGCTTCTTTTCTTTGTTAAGGGTGAATACACTGCTGCCTTAGGTGGAAGTGAACCTATCAAAGAATATAAAGAAACTATGGCTTTAGAAGATGCAACGCTGTATATTGCTAAACAATTTGCAACAGGTAAACCTAAAGATAAATATGCTTCACAGGTCTATGATCTAAACCTTGATCTAGGGACAGAAGAACCAGCTGGGGCATAGTGGGGAGGTGATGTGATTGGACATCACACCAGAATTTTTACAAGCATTTAAGGACCGTATGCATATAACACATAGCGGAGAGGATGACAATTTGAATAGGTTGTTATCCTCTTCTGTTGCATATGTGGAAGATAAGTGTGGAGAATTCGATCTTTCAGGAGAAGCGAATCTTGATATCAGAGCAAAGGAACTTGTTATGGAGCGTTCTAGATATGCCTATAACGATGCGATTGAGTATTTCGAGGATAACTTTCTAAGTGATATAAACTCACTGGGAATGGATATGGTTTTTGCATAGGAAGGTGATGAAGTTGAGGGAGTTTAAATATAAGCCACCAAGAGTGCATAGTGGTGAATTGCGTACACCTGTCACTTTCTATAAATACGTTCCTAAAACAGGACCGGAACCGGGAGAAAAAGAAGAAAAACCTTTGTTTAATACATGGGCGAAGATTGATGAAGTCTGGATGAAAGATGTAGAGTTAGCAAAATCGAACGGCACCCTGTCCGACATCACTATAACAATTCGTGATCCACAGCAAGACTACATTCCAACAGACAAGCATTATATCTCCATCGATCATCCACAGTATAAAGATGATCGTTACAATGTAAAGCACGTTCAACCGGATCCGCAAAACAACAAGTTTATTAAGGTTATTGGGAGGCTGGTATAGTGGGTGTGAAAATAAGCGGACTTCCGAAACTGTTATCTCAACTAGAAAACAAACTTGGTCAGCAGGGCATGCAGCGGATTAGTGACAAAGCTTTGATAGATGCTGCCAATGAGTTTGTCAAAGTAATGAAACGTGAGTTTGAAAGTTTTAGAGACAAAGGCGGAAGTATAGAGGAAATTACAATTACCGGACCTGTTTGGGTAAATGGGACCCGTACAATAAAAGTACATTGGAAAGGACCAAGAGGCAGGTATCGTATTATTCATTTGAATGAGTGGGGTACTATTAAAAATCCGAATCCAAGGGGTAAGGGCGCAATAGCCAGAGCAATGAAAAGCAGTGAGAAGGCATATCGGGATGCAGTAAGAAAGGCATTAAAAGGTGGGTTGTAGATGGATGTATTAGAAGAGGTATATAACGCGCTGGTCGCTGACGATTACATCCGAGAACAGGCACTAGATAGGATTAAATACTACGAGTATCCGGCGACTGGCGATTTAGAAAAACCACATATTGTTATAGAACCAATTGATACACCAACGACCACCACTTATGCAGACAATGAATGGTTAAGGATAGATAGCCTGTTACAGATTGAAGTATGGTCCAGAAACAGGAAGTTGACTGATCAAATAGCAGATAAAATACGAGATATCATGTGGAACAAATTCGGATTTGCTCAAAGATCTGGACCAAAAGAATATGATCAAGGCGTTTATCGTGATGCTCGACGTTATAGAGGAACTTTATATCGAGAAGACTTTGACAGCTTATAGGCTGTCATTTTCTATTTCACAAATAAGGAGGAAGAATGATGAACAAAGAAAATCTGTTAAAAATGAACTTGCAGCATTTTGCAGAAGAAAAAAATTACCGTGCATCAACAGGAGTAGATGAATTTTACTACGGGGTTGTCGGCGATGGGACAGTTGCCGAATCAATTGAGCGTGTGAAGTTCTTACAAAATATTACGGTCGAAATGCCACAAGAACCAGTTAGGGCTTATGGCGATAATGTAACAGCTGAAATCGCAGTGTCCGGTGGGGATGTATCTGTCACTTCTGGATTTCACAAAATCCCACTAGAGGACAAAGAAATTTTGTTAGGTTGGGAAACAGTTGATGGGATTACAGCAACCGGAAGTAATGATAGTCCTCCATATGTAGGTGTTATTTTTGCCAAAACATTTGAAAACGGATCGCGTGAATATGTAGGTTTGCCAAAAGGCATGTTTACCCGCCCATCTGTTACTGGTAATACGAAAGGTGGAAGCACAGAGTTTTCAACAGAAGAAATCACTGCACAATTCATGGACCGTGAAGTAGCTGGGTTTGATGAAGAAAAGTCTGTTCTATTTGCCTATGATCCGAAAGGTCAAACAACAAACCGCGACGCATTATTTACAAAAGTATTTGGTGTACCACACCCTGATGCAGGAACACCAACAGAACCGGAGGGAGCTTAATATGAGTAAACTAACTATTCCAGAGATTAAAAAGCAGTTGGACGAAAAAAATATTGAATATAAAAGCAACATGAAACAGGACGAGCTTCTTAAACTTCTGAATGGAGAGCAGGAAAAAGAGCCAAGCGACTCAAATACAGCTGCAGAAGAGGGAAACATCGAAACAAAAGAAGAGCCTGAATCTAAGGTTTATGTCGTTGTCCATGACTTTAAAGATCTGGAAGACAATGGATTCGTTTATTTTAAAGGCGATCCTTACCCACGAAAAGAAAATAAAGATGTTGAAAAAGAACGTATTCAAGAATTAGCATCTATCAAAAACAAACAAAATAAAGTATTAATCAAAGAGCAGGATTAGTCCCTGCTCTTTTTAATTTTGAAAGGAGCACTAACATATGGCTGAACTAAAAAGAAATATGATTGAGCTTGTGAAGAATCCAGAGGAAGTCGCAAAGGGTGAGGAACCAGAAATTGAAAAAGTATGGACTCCTGCATTTATTTCATTACGTGTAGCAAAGAGCGCACTAGATCTTTACAACGAATTAGAAGAAGATGTCACAAGTCCTGAATCGGAAAAGTTTGATAAGCTTGTCCATTTTGTAGCAAATGAGATTTATGGAGGAAAAATAACTTCTGATGATATTTATGATAGACTTCATGCTCCAGGCGGTAGAGATGCACTGCGAGCGACACTGATATTTGTAGCTATCGGTCAACAAAGTGCTGATACAAAAAACTTCCTGGCGAAGAAAAGCTAACGGATGAGGACTTTTCTTTGCAGAAACAAGCGGAATATCTAGACAAACTCATCCTAGCCTTTATGAAAAAAGGTAAAGACATTAATGAAATTCTAGATATGCCATTGCATTTTGTCACTGAACTTATGAAAGAAGAAAACAAACCAAAAGAGGAAAGATCCTTAATCGCAGCGTTTCGCGGATAAGGGTCTTTTTTCTATTTCTGCAGGAAGGAGGTAAACACGAATGGAAAGACTTGAAGGGCTGTCGATAGGGCTCGATCTGGAGACAATGAAGGTAAACTCTGGACTGCAGGATTTAAAGTCTAAACTAACAACCGTTAACTCCGAAATGAAAGCCAATATGTCCGCGTTTGATCGTAGTGATAGATCAATCGGAAAGTATGAGACAAGGCTTAAAGGGTTGAATAAAAAGTTAGAAGTGCAGCGGGCAGTAACGGACAAAGCGAAGACAAGCTATGAAAAAATGGTCAAAGAACATGGTGAAGGGTCCGTGGAAGCGGAGAAGGCAGCTAGAGAATATAACAATCAGGCTGCTGCATTAAACAACCTGGAACGTTACATTGAAGGCACTAAGTCAGAGCTTGCAAGATTAAAAGAAGAACAACGGATTGCCAATTCCAGCTGGACAAAGATGGGAGACAAATTAGATAACGTTGGCGGGAAAATGAAAACATTTGGAACAGGCATGCAAAATGTTGGTAGTTCTCTAAACCGTAATGTGACCATGCCATTAACTGTGGCTGGTGGTATTGCTATTAAAACAGGAATGGACTTTGAAGCAGGGATGTCTAAGGTTCAAGCTGTTTCTGGAGCGAGTGCAGATGATATTGCCAAGTTAGAAACCAAAGCTCGAGAAATGGGATCCACCACGGTATTTAGCGCCAAAGAAGCAAGTGATGCATTCTATTACATGTCTTTAGCTGGTTGGGAAACAACAGACATGATGGATGGTATTTCTGGGGTTATGGATCTAGCAGCCGCCTCTGGAGAAGACCTTGCAAGCGTGTCGGACATTTTAACGGATGGTTTAACTGCATTCGGCTTGTCCGCTAAAGAGAGTGGACGAATGGCTGACGTATTAGCAGCCGCCTCTTCTAGTGCGAATACGGACGTTAAAGGGTTAGGGGAAGCATTTAAGTATGTCGCCCCTGTAGCGGGGTCCCTTGGCTATACAATGGAAGATGTATCTCATGCTATAGGATTGATGGCAAACAGCGGAATTAAATCCACTCAAGCTGGTACAGCATTACGAAGCATGTTGACAAGAATTGCTAAGCCAACTGGAGAAGCTAAAAAGCTCATGAAAGAATATGGTATTTCCCTTACTGATTCCGAGGGTAATATGAAATCCCTTGATAAGGTTATGGGAGACTTAAGGAAAAGCGTTGGAAAGTTGGATAAAGATCAACAAGCCCAAGCTGCTTCGACCATATTTGGGCAAGAAGCAATGGCGGGAGCATTAGCTATTATCAATTCATCTGAGGATGATTATAAAAAGCTAAGCAAAGCTATTAAAGAGTCCGACGGTGTAGCTGCAGACATGGCTGATACGATGCAGGATAATCTTACTGGTAGTCTGAAAGAATTACGCTCTATGGCTGAGGATCTCTTTATCGAAGTTTATAAGAATTTAAAGCCTTCACTAGAAGATACTGTTCAGGTCTTGAAGGATTTGACGAAGTGGTTTTCCGAATTGAATCCAGAAACCCAACAGAACATTATCAAGTTTGGCTTATTAGCTGCAGCTGCAGGTCCAGTGTTAAGTATCTTTGGGAAGCTAACATTTGGAGCAGGTGCATTAATGCAAGGCCTGGGTGGTGTTTCTAAGTCTATTGGAGTTGCAAGTGGTAAGGGCGCAGCTGGTTCATTGGCTCTTTTGGGCAAAGCTGGAGTTGCCGGACTAGCTATTGCTGGTGTGGCAGGAGTTACGCTTACAGTGATTGACCTTATTAAAAAGTCGAAAGAAGCGGAAGAAGTTAACTTGGATGTTGCTCAGTCCCTAAGTGATCAAGCAGTACAACTAGAAAATAGCGCTGAGACATTCGATAAGTTGTCTGGCAAAGCAAAAATTAGTAACGAGCAACTGGCTGAATTGAACGACTTAAACCAACGGATAAGTGAGTCTAGTAATCCAGGGGAAATCAAGGCACTTCAAAAGCAATATGATGAGCTTGCTAAAAATAGTGGCTTGTCAAAAGACGAATTAAATGAATTATGGACAGCTAATAAAAACATTATAGAGCAGGCACCTGATGTAAAGCAATCTGTATCAGAATCAGGCAACGCTTTTGTGACTAACACGGACTCAGTTAAAGAGTACATTGATAGCTTGCATGAAATGACTAGAATTGAATTAGAACTTGAAAAAATGAAGGTTGAAACAAATAGAGTTGAGTATCTTAAAGAAATTAAAGCTGCAAAAAAAGAAGAACAGAAAATAGATGAGCAAATAAATCTTCTAGCTGATTACAAGAACATGTCCGAGAAAGAATTACTTGATCTATTGTTACAAAATCGAACCGCACAAACTGATGCTAAAAGAACCGAGGAAGAAGTACACGCGTTAAAACAGGAGGAGCAATTGTTAAACCAACTAATTAATGAAGGCGTTGGGGACACAATAGATAGCCTTAGAACCCAAAAGGGTGAGCAACGGGAGATTATCGAAAATGCTGAAACAGAAATCGAGAAAGGAAAAGCGCTAGATTCCCAAATGGCCAACATCATTCTTAAGCAAGTAGGAATCAATGCTGAGGGTGAAAAAGGTCTTGCTCAACTTGATGAAAAGTTAGCCAAGAATCAACAGGAGCTCGCTGAATTAGATGCTAAATTAGAAAAGAACGGTGTGCTTAATGAAAAAGATAGAGAAAGACGAGAAACCTTACAAGAGATTGTGGGGCAGCAGCAAGAAGTCAAAAATTATCTTTACGAAGAATTAGACCTGTACAATGATCTTAATTCTTTGATAGACACAAAATTAGGCTCATTGGACAAGGAGAAAGAGAAGCGTGTCGCCAACCTTGCTAAGACATCTGAAATTAAAATTGAGGAAGGAAATATCCTCAAACAGATGGATAAGAAAAACGAAAAGCTACTAGAAGAGAGAGGGAATTTAGTAGAGAATTGGAAGCAAGAAGGGGCAAACAAGCAAAAGATTCAAGAGCAGATTAATGAAATTGATCGAAAGATATTTAAAAATGACGACGTTCTAGAGCAAATCCTTAGGGAAGCAGGCTTGTGGAATGAAGCTAAAGACAAAATAAATTATGGAACAAAAGCCCTTGAAGGACAAGGATCTCAGATTGATGAAAATAATTACAAGACATCTATTGGTATTGGAAAAGAAAAAGAACGTACCAAAGAGGCTGGGAAAGATGTAGACAAGGATGTTGATGTATCAGATAACGGTACTATATCTGTATTAGATTTCGCTGCTAGAGCAGGGTTAACCAAGCCTGTAACTGTTACGGATAACGGATCAATTGACGAGTTAGATCGGAAAGCAAAGTCACCAGTAAAAAAAGCAATAGAATTTGTAACGAATGGATTCAAGTTCTGGGCAAGTGGTACACCCTCAACAGGGCACCCCGGCGGTAATGCTGTTCTTGGTGATGGTATTGGAACTAATGCCGGAAGAGAGTTAGTAACATTACCTACAGGGAAGATGTTTTTAAGTGCTGATCGACCAACCTTATATCCTGATTTGCCAAAAGGCACCCATGTAATGCCAGCAAGAAAAACTAAAGAGTTAATGCGTACTGCACCTAAATATGCAGATGGAACAGACGGATGGCAATCGCTTTTGGCACCAGGCAATATTAGAACTGACTTTTCCAAGCTATTGGCTCTATTAGGGAAAAGCTTCGATACTGCAGGTGTTTCTGCTGGATCATCTTCTAATACAGATACTCCTATAAAAGAGCTGTTGAGTGCTACCTTGCAACAGAACGAAATATTGATGCAGCTGCTGGCTAAGGACACCAATCCTATCATAGATGCTAGATCACTAGGAAAAGGATTAGAGCCTGTTATAACAGAGACACAAAGACGAAGGCAGGATGGGAGGGATAGATTTGTCTAAGAAAACATTTACTTTTAACGGCATAAGAAAACCATGGTTGCACATGACCAGAGGTAGAACTAAGCCTCTTTTCACCCCTGTTCAAAGAAGCCTATTAAACGTATCTGGTATGGCAGGAGCACATTTGCAATCTACCGATATAGAAGCTATGCCTTTTAACCAACCAATAGCTTTTATAGCAAAGAATGATGAACATGCCTTGCAGTTAAAAGATGAATTAGCTGAATGGTTGATAACAGAAGAACCGGCAAAATTACAGTTTGATGATGAACCAGGGCGCACCTATTATGCGATTGTCCAAAATACAATTGAAGATTTTGAGCGAATAGGGATCATGAGACAAGGCTCTATTAACTTTCTATGTTTAGATCCTTACGCTTACGGGCCAGAAGTCACCACAGAATTTACGTCTGATACGGGCATTATTAGAAACAAAGGTACCGCGCCATCTGACCCGATCATTGAATTAGAAGTTGAACAGCCTTCAACATTTGCTATGGTACAAAATCAGAATCAGGAATACATGCTGATTGGGACACCATCAGAGGATGACGTGGATATTGTAAACGGTAGGGAATTAATTCTTAGTGAGAATGGTAGTACCTTAGATACATGGGACAGTACTCCCACACGAATTGATGATTGGATTGGAAATATAGCTGGAACTATGCGTCATGACGGCACAGGAATACTTGCAGAAAACTACGGAAGTGGAGAGAAAATGCATGGTCCAGCTGTTATAAAAGAGATCCCATCCATTCAGGATTTTGAGATAGATACAACCTTTGACATTATCTCCAATCATGAAATAGATAACTACCGAATGGAAATATACATGTTTGACGAAGGCATGAAAATGTTAGGCAAGATGGGGATAAATGACAATAACCGTAATCTTTGGCGGAGGAATGGGCTAGGAAGAGTTGGAGAGTACGTTGATAATAGTACAAGATATGTTATTGGCGGGGGAAACTATCAACAAGACGATTTGAAAAAGGTATCGCTTATGTATTTACGAGTAAAGCGAGAGGGGAAAAAATTCACTTTCTACATTGCCGAAATTCGTAATGGGAGACACCGTGCAACTTTTACTCGTTCCATGAACGTAAGTAGTGATTATCTTGGGAAATTAAAGTATGTGCAGCTGTTCATCGGTAACTGGAAGGATAGAAACCGTACTTTTCGTACCCGCATTAATTACGTAAATGTTTATGAGTTAGCCCAAAACAAGGTAGATAATACACTATATATTCTCTATCCAGGTGATATTGTTACTTTTGACCATGTAAACGAAGAGATTTTAATAAACGGAGAAGACCGTAAAGACCTTAAGGATTTTGGAGGGTCTTTTTTTAGTTTAACTAAAGGAGAAAATCAGTTGATTATGCATCCAGCAAATAGCTTCTTTGGCAATGTGAAATTTAGACCAAGGTACAGGTAAGGAGGAGAAACGATGATACACATTACAAACGGCCAATCAGACGACATACTAGATTTTATAACAGAAAATAATTTCTTCTCCGATGTTCATCGCCAATCCTTGCAAGATAACTTGGAAACCTACGAGTTTACAACCTTTGCAGATAAGCCTTTCTCTGAACATCTTGGCAAACTGAACCGCGTTATCATCCCTGCAGAAGATCAAGGGTATAAAGAATTTATTATTAATGAATCGCTTAAGTTTCGAGATGAAAGTGGCCTTAAAGCGGAAATTTATGCGGATGCCAGTTATTTAACATTAAAGAAAGCTGAACCAATAGCCTCTCAAACATTTAAAGAAGAAACTCCTACAACCGCAGTTAGCCGTGCCACTAATAGTACAGAATGGCGTCCAGGTATTATTGAAGGTGAAGGGTACCGTACGTTCCATATCGAAGAGCACACCAACCCTTATGCGTTTCTAAAGAGAATTGCTAGTGAGTTTGGGCTTGAATTACGTTTCCGTGTTGAGGTAAAAGGCGGGCGTATTATTGGCCGTTATGTAGATTTATTAGAACGTATAGGGGAGTGGCGTGGCCGTGAAATAGAGTTTGGACGAGACTTAATCGGTATACAACGTAGAGAGAAAACGGAGAATGTCTATACAGCACTCAAAGGTCTAAGTCCCGAACAAGACGATGGCACACGTTTAGAAGTCATTGTTACAGATGACGAGGCTCTCCAACGATGGGGAAGACCGGACCCTGTAATAGGTGAATTACAGCATTTATGGGATACGTATGAACCACAATCTAGTGATCAGGAAATGACAACGTCCCGATTACGTGAGCTTACGGAGAACGAGTTAGAAAAGCGTGTGAATGAGGTGGTGGAATATGAATCTACTATTGCTGATCTTGAAAACGTACCAGGTATGGAAAATAAGAAGATTCGGTTTGGAGATACGATCAAGATAAAAGATACCAAGTTTAACCCTCCTTTGTATTTAGAGGCAAGAGTTCATACACAGGAACGAAGCATTAAAGATAAATCACGTAAAAATGTTGTTCTAGGAGATTATATCGAGTACACCGAAGAACAAGTGCAGGCTATCTGGCAATCCATGCAAGCGGAAATACGCAGAAGAATGGCTCGTATGCTGATTACTTCTGTTGCTTCTTCAGCTGGGGACACATTTAAGAATGGTGATGGATCCACGGAACTTACTGCTGAGGTCTTTTTATCGGGAGCGGTGGTAGATGAAGCAGGAGAGAATTACGCCTACGTTTGGAATAAAAGGGATAAAAACGGTATTCCAGTCAGTGATTGGAATAGAAGTGGGAAGACAATAACCATTACTGCAGCTGAGGTTGATGAAAAAGCCACATATACGGTAGATGTCATGCAAAATACTGTAATGTCCATTGGTCGTATTACCATTACGAATGTGTTTGACGGAAATGATGGCGATAGTGGACCCGAAGGCCCACAAGGACCAAATATAGTGAACGGTGACACTACTTTCGAGAACGGTTACGATCCTAGCAGAAAAGAAACTCCGGAGGGTGCACAAGAAAAGGCAGAGCAAGCGAAACAAGAAGCCAAAGGACATGCAGACGCAGTATCCGAAGCAGCCTACTTGGATGCTATCGCAGATGCAGAAGCTTATCTGGAAGCAAACGGATTGATTAAAGGAAGAGATTATAACGGCATTAGTTTCACCAATGAAGATGGATTTGTCACAGCTCGAGGGGACGGGTTAGTTCGTACAGTGATGAACAGTACAGTAGGTTATGTTGTGCAAAGGAGATCAAGTACTTCGTCTGCATGGCAGGATGTTCTCTATTTTGATACGAATGGAAACATCAAATATGCTGGTGATCTAGAAGGTGCTACAGGTACCTTTGGGGAGGTAACTGTTCAAGATGGCGATTTCACTTTAGAAGAGGGAGACACAGGTCTTAAATATAGCTTGAAAGCAAAGCAGAACCTTATAAAAGACCACTCGTTCGAACTCGTAAAAGCGGATGCAGACTCGTTAGGGAGCGACAGCTATACGTATAACTGGCTCGATATGGCGGATAACTCGAAACAAACTAGAAGCCCTTGGAGGAAGAAATACGGAACAGCGAAAGTTGCCACCGTGTTCGCTCCAGATAAACCGGAAGCAATGCCCATGTATGGTAAACAAGCTATCGTTGTAAAACTGAATAACACAGTGGATCAATTAGTGTATGAGGGGATATCCGCAGATACCACATATACTTTATCCGGATTTTTTAGAAGGCACTGGAATGCAAGCGGGGGAGGTAAGCCCGGACTGACTGTATTCCATGTGGACGCAGACGAAAATGATTTAGCCAACTTATCCGGTGAACTATTCCCGGCAGTGAGCAACGATTATTCCGTAAGCAGGTATACTTCAACGTTTACAACACCTTCCAATTTCGCTGATACAGACAGTCTAAAAATTACCATATGGAGCGATACAGATAGATGGTTTCAATGTGACGGATTGCAGCTAGTAGAAGGAACAATTCCAACTGTTTACGATCACGAAGACGCTATATGGGACGTTGCCAATGGACGTTACCCGATAAGCACAAAAGGAGAGACGTTGTGGTCGGGTTCTGTTTACCTTACGGACATAGCAGACGTAATACCGTCCAAGTCTATCCACGACTGCCCTAATGGTTGGATCATGGAATGGTCAAGGAAAGGTTCAAACGTAGCTTATCAATATCACGTTTTACCTAAAGCTATGGCACTCGGGAACAGCGTACATCAACTGTTTACAGAATCTATGTCTAGTACAAGCGTTAATGTAACGGGTAAGACATTTTTTCCGAGTCATGACCGGATAGAAGGTTCTTCTTGGAACAACTCGGGTGGTTCAAGTAACGTTCAATTGCGGGCAATATACGAATTTTAATAAAGGGGGTTCCAGTGTGATATTCTACTCTATCCTTGATGAAAACAATAGATTACAAGGCGTGTCTTCTACCCCTTTCTCAAAGGGAGGGGTGCTCTTAGATAATGTAAAGTTAGAAATAAGTACAGACCATGAAATGTTTAATAATCAATTCGGACCTTACGTGTATAAGTACGTAGAAGGCGAAGTAGTGAAAGACGAAGAATACGAAAAACAACTTATAGAGGACGAACAGTCCGAACAAAGCGAAGTATCAGACGAGGAACTTAACGCCATAGCACTAATGGAATTAACGTCAATGATTATGGGAGGAGGTGAGTAGATGTTGGCCATGTTATTTGCAACATATGTAATTAGAGGGAAATGGGATTATAAGAGAGTCCCTGCTCAGTTAAAACCAGATGTAGATGCAATTTTAATAGCAGAAGGTAGAGAAGATCTGATAAACGCCCAGTAAGGCGTTATTTTTATGGTTTAAAACACTCCCCCTGTAGTCGATATAGAAAATTGGGGGAGGTTTTTTTATGAAAAATACAAATGTAATTATGTTAGAGGATCTAATAGACAGAGAACTTAAAGCACTCCAGAGAAGATATAAGTCAATTAAAATTTCGAGTGTGAAACAAATGAATTGTTTAGAGTTGGAAGTATTAAGAGAAAAAGTAAAATCTATGAACAAATCTTTGCAAGTTAGTCCTATGCTCCTCTTAATAATGCTTACAGCAATAATAACGTTTTTGTTCCAAATGCTAATACAATTTTTCAAAACCTCTGAGGAAGGAGTATCTTTTTGGATCATCCCATTTCTAATATTAGTATACTTTTTAGTTGTATTGATAAAACACTTATGGGAAATTGATGGGGACAGGGTTAGGCAAATTAGGGATGATGAGTATCTAATTGGGTTAATTGAATTGTTATTAAAATACAAAAGAAACTAGATAAGTTTATGACTCGAAATTGTTTTGCCGGGTCATTTTTTACGTCACAACGTTAGGGGGTCGAGGATGACACAAACAGCGAAGGAAGTGGAGGACATGGAAAAATTCATGACCGTGCTCATGGAAGTAAAAGTGTCACTTGCTGAACAAAATGGAAAATTGGACAACTTGCTTGATATGAAAGACAAGATCAATGAGACTTACGATATTGCTAAAGGTGCCTATAACCGAGCAAAAGAAAACGAGAAAGACATTGAAGTATTGAGTAAGAAATTATCTTTATCAGCAAGTAAAGATGATGTGGAGCGAATTGTTAAACAAAGAGAAAATACTTTTAAGAACTTACCGTCATGGTTGGCATTAGCCATATCCATAGCGGTTTTTTTATTGACTTATTTAGCAAATTGAAGGGAGGTGAAACAAAATGGACAAAGGTACTATCGTTAGAACAGTAGCACTAGCTATTGCGTGGTTAAACGCATTGCTGGCTCAGTATGGTTTGCAAACTATTCCGGTATTAGACGAGGAAACGATCGCTTATGGATTGGCTTTTCTAGCATCCGTTTGGACTTGGTTTAAGAACAACTATATTACGCTTAAAGGAAAACAACAAAAGAAAGTTTTACAACGAAATAACCTTACCAAATAGTCAAACGGCTAGTCCAAACGGGCAAGCCGTTTTTCTAATATAAAATATCAAGGAGGAGATTTATTATGGCTATTATTGCTATTGGAGCAGGACATGGAATTAACACACCGGGAAAGAGAACACCTGCAGGAGAAAGAGAATGGAGCTTTAACAATAAGGTAGTTTCGGCTGCTATTCGTTACCTTGGAGGCTATGAGAACACACGTATTGTGAGATTGGATGATCCTACTGGAAATACAGACGTACCACTTTCTACTAGAACTAACAAGGCAAATAATGCTAATGCGCATATTTTAGTATCTTACCACCACAATGCCAATACAGGGCAATGGGGATCGTGGACAGGTACAGAAACGTATCACTATCCTGGTTCCTCTTCTGGAAATTCTTTGGCTCGAAAAATTCATCCTAGTATTGTGACAGCAATGGGGCTCCGTGACCGTGGCATTAAAACAGCGAACTTTCATATGCTACGTGAATCGAACATGCCAGCCATTCTTGTTGAAGGTGGGTTCATGGATTCCACCATTGATATCAAGAAAATGCGAAATGACGTTGTAATGGATAATACAGGTAAAGCGTTGGCCGATTCCATTGCTTCCCACTTTGGGTTGAAAAAGAAAGATGATGGCGGATCCGGGCAAGGATATGTGGAGATTGTAACAGATTCTCTCTGGACGTATAATACTGTTGATTGGGACGACAAAGCTGTCATTGTAAATAGAGGAGAAGTGTTTACCGTTATTCGGGACAAGTTCCCAGTAGGCGGAGGGCATATGTATCAAATTAAGAGTGGGTTGTATATTACAGCCAACTCTAATTATGTAAGGTATTATACGAAGTAAAAAAGAAAAGCCCTCACTCTTGTGGGGGCTTAATAAACTGTAGGAGAGATAATATGGAGCAAAGAATTAAAGAACTTGAAAGTACAGTGAAAAGTCTTGAGATAAAAGTAAGTGTTTTGGAAAACATACTAATCTCAAAGGTTCCAGATTGGGCAGAACAACCTCTTTTAGTAGCTAAGTCTAAAGGAGAAGTCCCTTATCCTTACCTTAAACCAGAAGCTTATGGTAGTTATGACTACTATAGGATTATAGACTTATTAGTAAAAAACAGAGTTATTTAATTAATTTCTTTACATTATCAACAATTTGTTCTTTGGTGATAAGAGCTGTGTTAAGAGCGTTAATGCCAGATAGAGACGGTGATTTTTTACTTACAATTTCCGCTGTTACATTATGCCAAATAGGTAAAATCATTTGAGCTCCAGTTCTACTTTGCTTGGTTAAAATGCCATCCAGCTCATAGTTTGTCCAATACTTGTCAATAAAAGATGGAGAGATAATCACTATACCGTATTTTGAATTAGCGAGTCCTTTATCTATTTCCTGTCTAATACTCCCGCCCCAAGGAATGTCGTCGGTATCATACCAAGTCTTTATATTTTCAGATTTAAGCATACTAGCTAAATCCTCAACATAATTTTTGTCATCAGAAGAATGTGAAATAAAAACATCGTATTTCTTTAATTCTTCATTCATTTGATCGGTAACAGGTTCAATAGTTTGAGCATTTTCAATAAGGGACTGTTGCTGCTGTTGATAATCTTTTAATTTATCATCTTGTTGCTTAAAAAGCTTTTCTTGCTCTTTCTGTCTTATTTTTACTAATTCGTTATTTGCTTTGTTTATATCTTCTTGCTTTTTGCTTATCTTTTTAAGCGTGTCTGCTTGTTTTGATTTCGCAGTTTGTACTTTCTTGTTCTCCCTGTCAATTTCTCTCAGTTTATTTTTCACAATGGTTGCGTTCTTGGTTCTATTCATAGATGTTTGCGCGCTATTAATTTTTTTAAGCGAGCTAGCTTCGTCACTAACTGCTCTAGCACGCTGCCCTTCTAGAGTTTTTAATTCGCGTTGGAGTCTTTGGATTTTTGATTCTTGCATTGAAATACTCATAATTACCTCCTTGAAAGATTGGTTTATGCATATTTCGACATAAAAAGTTTAATGTCCTTCTTAAATACTAATTTATTACATAAAAAAGCCCTCACACTTGTGGGGGCTTAATATCAAACTTTAAGTCTACGTAATATTGCACCAATCCCAAACAAAACTAATACCCTAAAACCGTCATTAGCTACTTCACTTAAAAAACTATTCCATTTGAATATTTGATTTACGTTTAGATGAGGATTAGCATTCATAGAAGCAATATAGCTATATGCGATATCACCAGTCGAATAAATTAAATATATAAAAGCAAAAATTGTAAAGACGTTCGCTATATTTATTAATCGATTGTTTTTATTATTATCCATTATTTTTTCCTCCACATCTTCCCAAACTTATTTCATTCATTATTATTCACTTCTTTTATAACTAATCTATATGTTCAATATCTGTTTCTTCTTTAGTTGAAACTCTTCTTCAGTTATAACTCCTTCATCAACTAATGATTTTAATTCCTTAAGAGATCCTACATTAGGTTCAGAGTTTCCTTTTTTGATGTTTTCCATCCGCTTTTCAATTTCATGTTTTAGGCCTAAAGCATCTTCATTTTTATCTTTTTTAAATTTTACAGCATTTTGTGGCTGATCTACAGTCCTTAAAACACCGACCATAGAGCTTCTAGGAGTAGATAATTGTAAATAACCTGATGAAGACCATGTAGCTTCTTTATATTTAATTTCTTGGATTTGACTATATAATACTTTTGTTTCACCACGCAGTGGCTTGTGTATCATTAAATCGTTTTTACTACGTTTGAAGCTCCACAGTTGTATTTGGTTTTTTAAAAATGTAAGTCATATGTATATTCCCCCTTTACGATTAGATAGTATCAATAATTGGAGAGAAATACCATATAAAGTTTTAATTTACATTGACGAAACGTAAGTTCAATTAATATAATAGGAACAAACGTTCCGGATAAAGCGCGTAATTTTAAGTTAGATAACATCCTTTCAACTAGAACGATTAAACATAAGGTAGGTGCTTAACAATGAGTCTAAATGACAGAGGAACAATTAAATGGACTTCAATGATGATGCCGGAACACATAGAAATTTTAAAACAAATAAATGAACAGCAAGAATGGAAAGAAAAGCCTATGATCTCTGAATTTCAAAAAGAAGAAATGAACCTAGCTTTGCAGCTTGCCTTAAAAGATGATCTTACCATTGAAATAGAGTATTTTAAAAATCATGATTACCATAAGATAAAGGGTAAGCTCTTAGGCGTAGATGTACTTAATCAATTTATAACAATTGACGAGGAAGTATTACCGTTGGATAGTTTAACTGGTACTTGGTTAGATTAGAAAAAAACCCCCAAATGGAGGCTTAAAATTTTAAAAGCAATGTTCATAGATTTACTATAAGCGTAATCTTAACTCGCCTTTAATGTATACATTTATGTCACCGTCTTCTGATACTTTAATGGCTGTTCCGTAATATGATGCTTTTTTAGCAGCGATGGATCTTGCTCCTTGTTCGAATGTCGGTTCCTTAATTTGCGTGCCCTTGTTTTGATCTTCTTCTGCAGTTATTTTCGAAGTTTCTATAAAGCGACCAAAATCCTCTATCTCTAATTCGTCTGACAAAACAACTGCACCATCAACTGTTGAAATTGATTCAAATAAATACTTATCAATTTTGTCTATAGGTATAAAACCATTTTCTTTTTTTATTATATCTAAATAAAGATTTTGAGAATATCTAAGGAATTTATCCCCATCTTTAGCCAAATTACAAATAACAAACAAAGCCCCATGATGTTTTTGTGATAGGTTTTGAAGATGGTCTACAAAGACAGAAATTTTGTTTACTATCTTATCAAATTTATCTTCTTCCTTTGGATATTCTATGTAATTATAATCAGACAGTTGCTCAAAAATTAAACATTTTAAAATATAAAAGTTTTTATATGACCATTTACCGTTTTTATTTAGTAAATATACGCTTGGAGTTATATACCAAAACGTTTCTTGATTCCTAATTTCTATGTAATTAGTACGGTTAATTAAAGGAATAGCACCTGCTGTCATCTCTCCTTTGATTTTATCAATGTACTCTTCGGTAACGTCAGTAGATTTACTAGACCTTAAAAATAGTAATTTCAATAGGGAATTCTGAAAGTCTTTTTCACTTAGGATGACATTCGCTAGGTCACTGTTATTATCCTGCTTACGTATTATTCCTATCACTCTAAACTCCTTATTTATTAGTAGTGTTAAAGATAAACCATCAATTAGCAGCAGTGATTTCTTTTCCAGTGTAAGTAGTTTTTCTATGTCATATTCTCTATCAAACTTAATAATTTCAACATGTTTACTTGCTAAGTATGTTTCTAAAGTTTTGGAAGTGATTATAAAACTAAGTCTATTTTGTTCTCCTTCATAGGTAATATAACTAATGTCTTTTAACTTTAAGTAGAAGCTATAGAGGTTTTCAAAACCCTTTTTCTTTAGGTGAAAAAAATTAAGAGCTATTTCTTCTATAATCGCCGAATATTGATACGGCTTCAAATTATCAGTTTCCTCATAATACTCTTTTAGAGTAGCCTCTATCATATCATTTAGATATGTAACGGTAGTGTTTTCAACTTTCATTAATTCGTTTGGTAAAGTTAAATCGTAACCTTCTTTTTCATTATTATAAATAATTTCAAAGCCAAGAAATTTGATTAGTTCTTTTTCGAATTTTTTAAAATGATCTTTCATACTAGTCAACTTTAACACCCCTGTATTTGTTTTTACATTGCTTTATTTAGATTCCAAAGACCTAAAAGGTCTTTGGTAAATAATACTTATTATATCATAAGGTAGCTATCCTCTTTTATGAATGTAGTTCTTATAATTAAAGACCACAACTTCACCTGACAACTCCTCGCACAACGTATCACATTCTTTCGTTGTCAGCTCATCTTTTAAAATAAGCTCGCTCATACCTGCATCCGTAAACTTTCCATAGTAATCTTGCTCAAGTCGTTCCATATCTCTTAATGTTCCAAAACCAGCAATGTGTCCAGGTAACTTCTTTTCCATAATAAAATCCCCTCCTAACCCTATAATCGAATATAGGTAGCAGAAGGGGGCATTGTGTAGTAATTATTGACTTAAATATTATTAAGAAAAACTAATTAGTTACATATCTCGATAGAGTTTTAATAGCATGGCTATCCTTGACAGTTTTCTTATATTTTGAAGCATGCATATGATATCCTATTAAATCAGATGTAATAGAATGCCCGGTGGACCCAGGGGATTTATTATAATTTATTCTAGAATAATAAGGTATACCAGTATTAACAGCTCCCTGGGTACCAAAATAATCTAACGTTGATCTATGCATGTCGTAAACACCGTTTAACCATTCATTTTGAATATATAAATTTTTTATATCTGAATTATAGACATTATTTTTATTAGCATTCCATTGGGTAGAAGGGACTTGAAACTTTGGTATTGGCAAAGCGTTAAATGTATAAACTCCACTTATAGTTGATTTCTTAATTGGCCCCCCGTGTAATAAAGAGTAACGACTGTTAAGCCAATTAGCGGATCGAATATCCAAATATAATTTTACTGACAAATAACCTCCCAATGAATGACCGGTAAAATACCATTTATAATTCCTATACTCAGGGTATGTATCATATAAGTAATTCATATATAATTGAGCTTGGTACATTTGGCCTGGGTCATCGTTTTGCATAATATTTAACGTAGTATTAAGATCAATTAAATCATTAGGATCAGTTCCTGCGAATGCAACATATAATTTTCTACTGTTTTTTGCAACTACTGTAACAGCTTGAAAACCAGTTCCTCTTAAATTTCCCGTAGACCCATTTTTCTTTCTTCCAGCTGGATGAAGAGGGTTATTACCGGTATCAATAGAATCTATTACTTTAAATTTATTTCTGTATAAACCAGTTAGTTGATTTTGAATGCTCCTTTCTCCAGAAGAAAAGCCATTAACTTTATAAACTTGGGAGGCTAGTTGATAGTACAATGCATTAGGATTGTCACTAAATTTGGCTTCGGCTGGCTTTGTAACAAGAAGGGAAAAGGCTAGTACAATTGTGAGGCTTAGTAAAACACACTTAACGATTTTTCTCATGCAAAGTCTCCTTTTTAAAATTATTTTGTAATACAGATGCAATCCTACCACATGAACTGACAATAAAACTTAAATTTTTCAAAAATTTACATAAAGTTTACGTTATAAGAAAAGTTTGCTAGATATAACTGCTATAAGCTTTAAAACAAAAAACCCCCTTTTCTTCATAGGAGAAGGGGGGGGGGCGTCCTTTCAAATTTTTATTCTAAGTTTCTTAAAAAAGTCGTATTTGTAAACCATCTCTTTAAATGTCCTTGCGTCTTTATAAGTCGTCTGTTTGTCGCTACAGTGTAAGTGAGTTACTGTGTTTAGGTCATCCAAACATACCAAGTCATCATCAAGGTACTCTGTCCGACACACAGGGCAGTGCATTTTAGTCATTGTTATCAACTCCTTGTAGCTAAATTCAACATGTGAGTCCAAAGTCCTTCTTTTTTATGGTAATATGAGGTAAAACGTTTAGGGGGATTTGATGAAGAAATTATTGGTATTATTATTTTCCATGTTAGTGTTTCTAACGGTGGCCTGTTCTCAGGATGAAAAAACAGAGACAAGTAGCGCGAAAGAAACAGATGAAGCTGAAACAATGGACACAGAAGAGTCCGTTGAAAAAACGATAGAGGAAGACACTGATGAAAATAAAGATAAAAGAGACGAAGAAGAAGTTCAAAAAGAAGGAGAACTAATAGAAGTTGGGCAAACAGCAACAGGCCCTTCTGGTAAAGTGGAATTATTAAAGATAAAAGAAATAAATGAAACTATAGAGCAAGGACCTTTAAAAATAAACTTAATAAATGCAAAATTGATTAAAAATACCGATATAACATCTCAATTCAGGAATCATATGAGCCAGTTTATTAGTGAAGAAATAGGAGATGAATTAACATACTTACAACTGATATATACAGTGGAAAATACAACTGAAGATGACCTTTATTGGTCTAACTTAAGTAACATTGTTACAGATCAACAAGAACAAGTCGACGCTGAAATGGATGAATTTTTACTGCAAAGCTTGCAAACTGATTTTCTAGGTAACGTTAAGCAAGATTATACTCAAGCTTTTGCTCTTAAAAATCCAGATATAAACAACTTAAGACTTATCTTTAATCCGGTTCATGATTTAAACTCATTTGATGAGGTAGCAGATAAAACTGAGTATGAAATAAAATTTGAATAAAAATGGCGCAATATATAATAGAAGAAACTGGTTTGGTATCCTAGGAGACCAACAGGATACCATTTTTGTGAAAATCGAAAAAAACACATGAAAAAGTAAAATACTTTGAAACAAAAGAATGCTACAAAACACTATTATATAGCACATTGTAGCATTTCGAGAAATAATAAAAACATAAAATAACAGCCTTCTAAGCTGTGGGTCGCAGGTTCGAATCCTGCCTGGGACGTCTCAAAAAACCTTACAAACACTTCGTTTGTAAGGTTTTTAATATTTTTATATATTGAAGAAAGCTCTCTGACAATCTGGGCTTCTTTTACACTAAGTTATTACTATTATTAAATTGTTCTATCGCTTCATCTAAATATTCTAGGATGCTATCGTCGACCGGATACAATTTCATTGCCTGTGAATCTTCTTTTGATTTTCTAGCCTCCCAAAATTTTCTTTCCAAATCACTATTTCCATTAAACATGTCTTTCGATAATAGTAATGTGTCTTCCGCTATAATTTGAGCTTTAACGGAGCTAGGGGTGTTTCCTGCATTCATACTTAATTCAACTCTTCTTATTAAATTAATCCATTTCTTAATACTAGATGAATCTGTCTCCATTCTGGGGAGGTTATTCTCCAAAACTTCTTTTTCTTCTTCAATAAATAATTTGTTCATTACCTTATTTTTATTTTCATTTCTAGAATCAAGATCTTTGGAAACAAGAGGTAAAAGTCGCTCCCATGGTATGGAGCCTTCCAACTTAATTGTATTAATAAGCGAAATTGTGTAGGCTAAGGACTTCTTTAAATCTTCTATATTTGTAAGAAGTTGTTCCTTATGGATTTCCACAATTTGTTCAATTGAAATCTGGTTAATTATTTTTTTGATATTATCCAAAGAAAGAGAAGTGGATTTTAATAGTAGAACTTTTTGTAGAAGTAGAATATCTTCTTTTGTGTAGCATCGCTTACCATTTTGATCTTTAACATCTGGTACTACTAAGCCAATGCTATCGTAATAACGAATTGTTCGTTTAGTTATGTTTAGCTTTTTTTGCAACTTCGCCGGTAGAAAAATATTTCATGAAAATTCCCCTTTTATGCTTGCAGGTTACGTAGCGTAATCTTTTATTCTAAATATACCATAGTATATTTGGAGGAATCAGAATTGAATAATTTTTTTGAGGAAAAATGGACATCTAAGGAACTTATCATTTTACTGATACTTACTTTTTTAATTGTACCCTTATTATTAGAAGGGCTATTACAAGACTTGTTAAGGAGCGTTCTTCATAGTAATCTATATGCCGGTACATTAACAGGATTGATTATGGCGATTGTTTTTACTACTGCTGTGTATGTGGTAGCTTTAAGGCCTTCTAATTATAGTTGGGGTGAAATAGGTATTCATACATTTAAGAAAGATTATTGGAAATGGATATTTGTTTGGCTACTAATCTTAATTGCAACGAGTATCGCGCTTGTAAGCATAATGGACTTATTAGGTATTGGTACGGATAATGATAAAACAGAATCCTTAAAACAAAATATGAACTGGATAAATTTAGTGATTGGCTTTGTCTCAGCCGCAATTATTTCTCCCGTGTATGAAGAGATCTTTTACAGAGGCTTTCTTTATAAGTGGTTTAGAGTTAAATGGGGGTTAGTACCTGGCCTCTTCTTTAGCTCCATAATATTTATGCTCGTTCACATTCCTACGTATAATACGTTGCCTGTAAATTTTGTTTCCGGTTTGGTTTTCGCATGGACTTATGAGAAAACAAATTCTATTATACCTGGTATGATTATTCATGGAACTTTTAACGGGGTAGCGGTTATTTTAACTACTATAGCTTAATATATTTTCGTCATCGTTCGTTTAAAATGTCTATTAAATAGGATGAAAAAAGAGCCTGCTCTCTTTTCAATAAAGAAAGCAGACTCTGCTCCATTTCATATAATACAATAAATTAACTTCTGTGCTTTTTATTACGTTGGTTTACACCGAGTACATTGTTTCTATTATTACTGCACCTTCGTCTAGGTTTTTGTTCAGCTTCTTCGGCTTCTGCATCAACTTCTTCATTCTCACTATTAGTTCTAACATCACAACCGTTGACGTAAACTTTTACGATATTATAGTTATTGTTCTTGTTTTTTAGATCATTCTCATTGTCATTCTCGTTGTCAACGTCGATATCGCTGTCAAAATCTACATCTGCATGCGCTTTAGCAAAGTAATATTCTTGGTTTCCATTCTGATCAAAGCTTCTATTCTGACTTCTTCTTTTTCCCATTGTATTTCCCTCCTTTTATCTTGATAATGTATCTTATTCTAAAAGTGATAGTTTGGAATGGCAGTTTGCTCAAGTCAATCGTCTGTTTTTAGTAGAAGAGATAGTTTAAAGTTTAGTGCCCTTGATGGTACGGTGAGGTGTTTTTCGTTCATGATGGGTTCTAGCAAACATTAAGTATCTGTGTTAAACTTTCTAGAAAAATGGTTAAAATATATAACCACTTACTATTTCGGCATGTTGACTTAGATTCATGTTATAATTACATAGCTTAGTTCTACATAGTATGCGGCGATCTTGTAGGTGATTTGTACTTATATAGACAAAACCTACTTCTAACTTATAGTTTGTTAACTAAATGAAGAAAACAGGCTAAAATCTGTCTTTTTGCATTCAAATTTCTTTGGTAAGAGGTTTATTTATTCAAAATCAGGGTATGTATCTCTATTGACTGATTAATAATAGAATAAATACGTTGGAAAGGAGGAAATTGATGCAGCAGCATACAGAAAAAGAGAATGTTATTCTCTTCCCAAAGTGGAAAGATGTTTTGGAAGAAGAGAGTGTGCAGGCCCTTAAAGATAAAAGGTATGAAGAGGCCCTTTCTAAGTTGGACAAATTGTTAAGCTATCACATAAGATCCCATGAAATAATAATTGGGAGGCTAATTTGTCTAATGGAATTAGACCGACATACTGAAGCACAAGAGATATGTGAAGAATTACTTACAGAGAAAGATGAACATTATTATCATTACGTACATATTTATTTGACGATTTTATTTCAGACGAATCAATATGAATTGTTAATGGAACAAGTAGATTATGAATTTGAAATTGGTGACGTTCCATCGCCGCTGGAAGAACAATTTCGACAATTATACACGATGAGCAGTAAGATGAAAGCAGATTTAACGGTGGAGAGGTCAAGCTCTCAACTAAATGGTCTCGTTGAAGCCATAGAAGAAGAGGATCATCGAGAACAGTGGAGAATCATAGAAAGTTTAAGGCAGATGTCCGCACTGCCAACTAAAACGATTCCACCGATGCTCACTAATGAGAAAGTACACCCTGTTGTCAAAACGGTAATTACGCAATGGTTAGCAGAATCAGACTATAACCAAGAGGTAGGCATACATAAATTCGGAAGGGAATACACCGTAACACCTTCCGAGTTAGAGAAGCTTGACGATATTGCGATATGGCATCAAACCAGAAATTTATTGGAAGAAACGGAGCAAAAAAACCCTACGCTATTTGAAATGCTAGAAAAATTGTTGTTTCGTTTCTTGTATGTACATTATCCAATACTTCCCCCTTCAGAGGAAGTATTCCAGCTGGCTGAGGCAATAAAACATGTTGGCCAGGAATACCTTGGTATACATATGGAAGAGGAGTCGTCACTATCTGACAAAATGCAACAGTTTAGTGAAGAGGTTATGCTATGTGACTCCCTCTACTTAAGCATTATTGAAGAGTAGTAGAGACTGGGCTTGAAATGCTTGAAAGGCATAGTAATTATGTTATAATAAGATGGTTGTAAATTTAGATCATTATATAAGTAGTTATCATAATGAACGTGTAAAATGATTGGAAACAATAGATTTGATTTTGGAGGGAAATTTTATGTCAGTAAAATGGGAAAAGCAAGAAGGAAATGAAGGAGTACTTACTTTTGAAGTCTCTGCAGAAACGTTTGATAAAGGATTAGATCAGGCTTTTAAAAAGGTTTCCAAGGATGTTCAAATTCCTGGATTCCGTAAAGGGAAAATTCCGCGTAAAATCTTTGAAAACCGCTTTGGTGTAGAAGCATTATATCAAGATGCTGTGGACATTGTTCTACCAGAAGCTTATATCAGTGCAGTAGAAGAAGCAGGAATCGATCCAGTAGCACAGCCGGAAATTGATATCGATACGATTGAACAAGGTCAGCCACTTGTTTTCACTGCTAAAGTGACAGTTAAACCAGAAGTGACACTAGGTGAATACAAAGGGCTTGAGGTAGAAGAACAGTCTGTTGAAGTCACAGATGAAGATGTTAACCACGAATTGGAGCATCAACGTCAGCATCACGCGGAATTAATTGTAAAAGAAGAAGGTAGCGTTGAAGAAGGCGATACTGTTGTTATGGATTTTGAAGGTTTCCTAGATGGAGAAGCTTTTGAAGGTGGAAAAGGTGAAAACCATTCACTAGAAATTGGCTCCGGACAATTCATTCCAGGATTTGAAGAGCAATTAGTTGGAAAAACTCCAGGTGAAGAAACAGAAATTGAAGTAACATTCCCTGAAGATTACCATGCTGAAGAACTTGCAGGTAAAAAAGCTACATTTAAAGTGAAATTAAATGAAGTAAAAGCAAAAGAACTTCCAGAGCTTGATGATGAATTCGCTAAAGATGTAGACGAAGAAGTAGAAACGCTAGAAGAATTGAAGAGCAAGAAAAAAGAAGAACTTGAAGCTCAAAGAAAACAAGATGCTGAAAATCAAACAAGAGAAACATTAATTGAAAAAGCTTCAGAAAATGCACAGGTTGAGATACCTGAAGCAATGGTTAATACAGAACTTGATCAAATGGTTAAAGAATTTGAACAGCGTCTACAAGCGCAAGGGATGACATTGGAAATGTATTCTCAATTTTCCGGTCAAGATGAGAATGCTTTAAAAGAACAAATGAAAGAAGATGCTGAAAAACGCGTCAAAACAAACCTTACACTGGAAGCTATTGTCAACGAGGAGAACCTTGAGGTTACCGAAGAAGACGTAGAAGCAGAGCTTGAAAAAATGGCGTCTATGTACGGAACTGAATTGGATCAGTTAAAACAAATGCTTGGCGGAAATACTGACGCTGTTAAAGGCGACCTTAAAATGCGCAAAGCAATCGAATTTCTTGTTGAGAACAGTAAAACTGTCTAATTCAAACAATTTTGTTTAGACTCAGTTAGATAAGGTAAATACTAAAACAAGGTGCAGAGAAGTCGCACCTTGTTTTCTCATATTACTTTCCATTTGTTATCTTAGCCCCTAGGCTAAAAAATATGATGGATTATCTGTTTTAATAAAAATACTTAATTTTAGAAAGTTACATATAGTATAAGTAGTATGATTTGACTTTTACGGATTATTATCCATAATTAGATTATGCTATTGTTATGAAAGTGTATCGCTTTGTATTTTAAATTTGATCTGATATGATGACTATGAAAGTTGAATCCTGAAAATTCCATTCAGGTGGAGATTTAAACTTTTAGGGGTGAAATTAATGTTTAAGTTTAATGAAGAAAAAGGACAACTGAAATGTTCGTTTTGTGGAAAGAGTCAAGAACAAGTACGTAAGCTAGTTGCCGGACCAGGCGTTTATATATGTGATGAATGTATTGAGCTTTGCACGGAAATTGTGGAAGAGGAACTAGGTACAGAGGAAGATACTGAACTGAAAGAAATTCCAAAACCAAAAGAGATCTGTGAAATACTAGATGACTACGTAATTGGACAGGACAAAGCGAAGAAAAATCTTTCAGTTGCGGTATACAACCACTACAAACGGATCAATTCCCCGAAAGCCACTGGTGATGATGTGGAATTGTCTAAAAGTAATATTTCAATGATTGGCCCAACTGGTAGCGGGAAAACACTTCTTGCTCAAACGTTGGCAAGAATCATTAATGTGCCATTTGCAATGGCGGACGCTACTTCCTTAACTGAAGCAGGTTATGTAGGAGAAGATGTAGAAAATATCCTTCTTAAACTGATCCAGGCAGCGGATTACGATGTAGAAAAAGCAGAAAAAGGCATCATTTATATTGATGAAATTGATAAGGTTGCACGTAAGTCTGAAAATCCTTCTATCACAAGAGACGTTTCTGGTGAAGGGGTACAGCAAGCGCTATTGAAAATTCTAGAAGGAACTGTAGCGAGTGTACCACCACAAGGAGGACGTAAGCATCCTCATCAAGAATTTATTCAAATCGATACAACAAATATCTTGTTTATCGTTGGCGGTGCGTTTGATGGGATCGACCAGGTAATTAAACGACGTCTTGGTAAAAAAGTTATTGGGTTTGGCTCAAATGAGAAGCAACAGGATTTCGAAATGGGTGAACTACTTTCTAAAGTGTTGCCAGAAGATCTACTTCGTTACGGTTTAATTCCCGAATTTATCGGTCGTATTCCTGTAATTGGTAGCTTGACACCATTAGATGAAGAAGCACTTGTTGAAATTCTGACCAAACCAAAAAATGCGCTCGTAAAACAATACGAAAAACTATTCTCAATTGATAATGTAGAGTTGGAAATTGAGGAAGAAGCATTAAAAGAAATTGCCAAGAAAGCAATTGAACGAAAAACAGGGGCCCGTGGTCTAAGGTCCATTATTGAAGGTATTATGCTTGATGTTATGTTTGAGCTGCCTTCAAGAGATGATATTGAAAAATGTGTTATTACGAAAGATACCGTACTGGAAGAGAATGGCAGTCCAAAACTTATCTTCCGCGATGGAACCGTCAAAGAAGGAAATAAAGAGCCTAAAGAAAGTGCTTAAGCCTTTCTAAAGTTTATCGCTGTTTTACAAAGATACGGAACGGGTAGCACAAGACTGTCTTGAGTGATTTAGTTGCCAAGACAGTCTTTTTTTGCATCTTTGACTAGAGTTGTAAGTGCTTTTATAAATCAATTCCTTCATACTAATCCCAAAATATTCCCCAATCCATTGGGAGGTTATTTTTCTGATTAGGTTGGGTTGATGAAGGGAATGCTACAATATAAACAAGATGTATAGTATTTCACGTTTACAAATGGTTCAGCTTTATATAAACTTTAAGAACACATAGAAGAATTTTAACTTATATTATACATATTAACGAAATACGGAGGTCGTTTCATGACTAAAGAGACAATACAACTCCCTCTCCTTCCTTTGCGTGGGTTACTGGTTTTTCCATCAATGGTAATACATTTGGATGTAGGAAGAGATAAATCCATCGCAGCACTTGAGCAAGCAATGATGGGGGACCAAAATATTTTTCTTGTTGCACAGAGGAAGGTAAGTATGGATGATCCAGAACCTAAAGATATCTATTCCATCGGGACTATGGCAGTAGTGAAGCAAATGTTAAAATTGCCTAATGGAACAATGCGTGTATTGGTTGAAGGTCTACACCGAGGTGAAATCATTCGTTACACAGAAGATAATGGCGATGCATTTCAGGTAGAAATCGAGAAACGAGAAGATATACACGGTGACTCGAACGAAGAGGAAGCACTTATGCGCTCTTTATTAGGGCTTTTTGAACAATATGTATCCGTTTCTCGAAAAGTTAATAAAGAAACCTATGCAACGGTCGCAGATATAGATGAGCCATCAAGGCTAGCTGATCTCATTACCTCGCATTTATCTCTTAAAATAAAAGAAAAACAGGAATTGCTGGAAACCCACAATGTCATAGGAAGACTCAAATATCTTATTAAACTTATCACAAACGAAAAAAAGGTACTTGATCTTGAGAAGAAAATTGGACAACGAGTAAAGACCTCAATGGAAAAAACGCAAAAAGAATACTACTTACGCGAACAGATGAAGGCGATCCAGAAAGAACTTGGAGAGAAAGACGGCAAAACAGGGGAAGTTGGACAGTTAAAAGATAAAATAACGAATTCCGATATGCCCGAGAATATTATGGAGGTTGCACTGAAAGAATTAGACCGTTATGAGAAAGTGCCACAAAGCTCTGCGGAAAGTTCAGTCATTAGAAACTATTTAGAATGGCTAATTGCATTACCTTGGACGCAACAGTCTGAAGATACAATTGAGATAAACAAGGCTGAGGATATTCTTAATACTGATCATTATGGGCTAGATAAAGTAAAGGAACGAATATTGGAGTATCTTGCTGTTCAAAAATTAACCAATTCTATTAAGGGACCGATCCTTTGTCTTGTAGGACCTCCTGGTGTGGGGAAAACATCACTGGCAAAATCGATTGCACGGTCTATTAATCGTAACTTTGTACGTATATCATTAGGGGGTGTCAGGGACGAGGCTGAGATTCGAGGCCACCGCCGAACCTATATTGGTGCAATGCCAGGACGGATTATCCAAGGGATGAAAAAAGCAAAGACAATAAACCCTGTTTTTCTTTTAGACGAAATTGATAAGATGTCCAATGATTTCCGTGGAGATCCCTCATCCGCGATGCTTGAAGTATTGGACCCTGAACAAAACAGTAACTTCAGTGATCATTTTATTGAAGAAACATATGATTTGTCGAACGTATTATTTGTTGCGACCGCAAATTATGTAAACAATATTCCAGGACCATTGCTGGATCGGATGGAGCTTATCTCTATTGCCGGTTATACAGAAGTGGAAAAGTTGCATATTGCGAAAGAACATTTATTACCAAAGCAATTAAGAGAAAACGGTCTTAAGAAAAGCACTCTACAAATGAGAGATGAAGCATTATTAAAATTAATACGTAGATACACACGTGAAGCTGGAGTTAGAAATCTAGAAAGACAGCTTGCTACAATTTGCAGAAAAGCTGCAAGGATCATAATATCTGAAGAGAAAAAGCGCGTCATTATTACTGAGAAAAGCCTTGAGGAGCTGTTGGGCAAACCTATTTATCGTTATGGCCTAAGGGAACAAGAAGATCAAGTAGGTACAGCGACAGGTCTGGCATATACAGCAGCTGGCGGAGACATACTTTCTATTGAAGTATCCCACTATCCTGGTAAAGGAAAGCTAACACTTACTGGGAAGCTTGGTGATGTCATGCAGGAGTCTGCACAAGCTGCATTTAGTTATATACGTTCAAGAGCCACAGAACTTAAAATTGCGCCTGACTTTTATGAAAAATATGATATCCATATCCACGTACCAGAAGGCGCTACACCAAAGGACGGACCATCAGCAGGAATTACGATGGCTACCGCCCTGGTTTCAGCATTAACAGGACGTGCAGTGAAGAAAGAAGTTGGGATGACCGGGGAGATTACGCTCCGTGGAAGAGTTCTTCCCATTGGTGGACTAAAGGAAAAGTCTTTAAGTGCACATCGTGCAGGGATAACGACAATTATTATTCCTGCTGACAATGAAAAAGATATAGAGGATATTCCGGAGAGCGTGCGAAATGAATTAACCTTTATCAAAGTTTCACACTTAGATGAGGTACTAAAGTATGCACTGGTGGAGGAGAAAAATGAAAGTAAATAATGCAGAAATCGTAATTAGCGCAGTAAGTCAAAAGCAATATCCAGGTGATCGCCTACCAGAGATCGCCTTGGCTGGAAGATCGAATGTTGGGAAATCTTCCTTCATAAATAAGCTTATTAATAGGAAAAACCTTGCCAGAACCTCATCCAAACCTGGGAAAACACAAACCCTCAATTTCTATAAAATAAATGAAGTATTTTATTTTGTAGATGTTCCTGGGTATGGTTATGCCAAAGTCTCTAAAAAGGAGAGGGAAAAATGGGGCGTCATGATGGAGGAGTATTTCGAAACACGCGAAACACTTAAAGCCGTATTGTTAATAACGGATGTCCGGCATGAGCCAACAAACGATGATATTCAAATGTACCATTTTCTTAAGCATTATGACCTGCGTGTTATCATTGTTGCTACAAAGCTTGATAAAGTACCTAAAAACAAACGTGCTAGTCATGTGAAAAGAACAAAAAAGGCATTAGAAATGGACGAAGAGGACCATCTCCTGCCGTTTTCCTCGGAAACAGGAGAAGGCAAAGAAGAAGCGTGGAGATTACTAAGCCAGTATATTTAACCTTGCTATAGGAAATATCTTAGTCTTAGTCTAAGCTCTTCTGATGTACTTAAGTTCCTTTCTAGATGGGCAATTTGCTAAATTAAATCAGATACAGTCAGGCACCAGTCAAAACTATTTGAATGGTGTTTGGCTTTTTTATTAGGTGAAAAAGTCTTGCCTCGGGTATGGAAACTACTATAAAGCTAAGTTAAGAGACATGCCATTCCTTGGAAATAATAGACTTTTTGAAAATTTTTAAGAATATAGGAGTATTGACGAGGTAATGCGGGTATATATAAGAAGAAGAGAGGTAATTACACCATATTAAAAAAATTCATACATACATGTGGTGAAATGGGAGGTTAGGAGGTTGGTAGTAAGAAGTGTAGATTGCTATAATTTTAGTTATCGGTGCGCGACAATAGAGCGAGTACAAGCGTGTATCCGAATAAAAACAACGTAGCATATTAAAGAGAGGGAGATTAACGGATGAAAAGACTGAATATTGTGATTTTTTCTGCTTTAATTATTTTACTATTGACAGCTTGTGGATCAGAAGAGGGGAATACAAACGCTGATTCAGGTGAAGCAGAAGCAGGTGGAGACTATAATCTGATAAAAGATGGCAAGCTTACATTTGCAGCTTCAGGAGAGTTTAAGCCATTTAGTTACATGGAAGGCAGTGAGATGGTTGGTTACGATATCGCTGTCGGGGAAGCCATCGCTGAAAAACTAGGATTAGAACCTGTTCAACAAAAGGCTAAGTTCTCGGGTATTGTTACAGGTGTAAATGAGGGACGTTACGATATCGCGGTAGCTAGTCACACCATTACGGACGAGCGGAAAGAGCAGGTTAATTTCACAGAACCATATTATTACTCAGGTCCGGTAATTTATACACGTCCTGATAGTGATATAACTTCGGCGGATGACCTTAATGGCAAGGAAATATCCGTATCCCGAGGCTCTTCTTATGTATCCATCGCAGAGGAATATACGGATAATATTCCCCAAGTTGACAGTGATGTAGTAGCACTACAATCATTAGCAAGTGGTCACCATGATGCAGTAATCACCGATGATATAACAGGCATTACGGCAATCGAAAACGGTCTGGAAATTGAAAATCGTGGCCAACTTGGTGTAAGTAATCAAGCAATCGCCGTTAGCAAAGAAAATGAAGAGCTACTTAATGCAATTGATGAAGCACTTCAGGAGATGAAGGACAGCGGAGAACTTGCAGAGCTAGCTGAAGAGTGGATTGGTGAAGATATTACAGAAGAACCGGAAACAACGGAATAACGGAATAAAGAGATAATGTGCGCATATTTTGCGCACATTTGTACGAATAAGGAGATGAATGTTGTTGTCGTCAATTTTGAGTTTCTTCGATATATTTATAGATAGCTTTGATGTATTTTTAGATGGACTTTGGATTACATTTAAATTGTCAATCGCCTCACTACTTATTGCCTGTGTAATCGGTCTATTCTTTGCTATTTTAAAAATTTCTAACATTAAAATTTTACAATGGATTGCAGATGCGTATATTTGGATCGTTCGTGGTACGCCATTAATTGTCCAAATCTTTATTTTGTATTATGGGCTTACGGATATTTTCCTAATGCCAATGTTCTGGGCTGGCGTAGCGGGCCTTGCATTTCATAGTGGAGCATACATTGCAGAAATCATCCGGGGGGCCATTCAGTCTATTGATAAAGGGCAATTGGAAGCAGGTCGATCTTTAGGCATGACGAGTGGGCTAACGATGCGTAGAATTATCCTTCCCCAGGCTTTTCGCCGGGCAGTTCCATCTCTAGGAAACCAATTCATTATTGGAATAAAAGATTCTTCCCTTATTTCCTTTATTGGAATGCAGGATCTTTTTGGTGTGGCAAGTACAATGGGTTCAAATACCTTTGACTACCTTCCGTATTTCATTACGGTAGCCATCTATTACCTGTTCATTGTCTTAATTCTTACATTAATAGTAAATAAAGTTGAAAAGAAATTAGCGCAGAGCGATTGATTCAGGAGGTAAACGATGAGTGAAGTAAGAGAAATGATTCGAGTAGATAAGCTTAATAAATCCTTTGGCGATTTACACGTACTGAAGGACATAGATATGACAGTTAAAGAAAGTGATGTTGTTGTATTAGTTGGGGCTAGTGGTTCAGGAAAGAGTACATTATTGCGCTGCTTAAATTTCCTCGAAATCAAAAATAGTGGGACTATAACGATTGAGTCAGAAAGAGTGGAAAAAGAAACCCACAATCTAAACAAGATCAGAGAAAAGGTTGGAATGGTATTTCAGCATTTTAACTTATTTCCTCATAAGACGGTTCTCGGTAATGTTACAGAAGCACCGATACAGGTGAAGGGCCTTAGTCGACAGCAGGCAGAAAAGGAAGGGAAAGAACTGCTAGATAAAGTGGGCCTTGGAGACAAATATAATGTTTACCCGTCAACATTGTCTGGAGGACAAAAGCAACGTGTGGCGATTGCTCGTGCGCTTGCCATGAAGCCAGATGTAATGTTGTTTGATGAGCCAACTTCTGCACTAGATCCAGAGTTAGTGGGAGAAGTGCTTGCTACCATGAAAGAGCTTGCGGTAGAAGGAATGACAATGGTCGTCGTAACACATGAAATGGGCTTTGCTCGAGAGGTTGGCGATTGGGTGGTGTACATGCACGATGGTAAAATTGTGGAAACTGGCAAGCCATCTGATTTATTTGATCGCCCACAGGAGGAGCGGACAAAAGCATTTTTAAGCTCCATTCTATAAAGAAATTAAGACAAGGGGAAATCAGCTAACAAGGCTGATTTCCCCTATTTCCTTTTCATGAGTAAATACAATCCAATTAAAATTAATACAACCGGCCAAAATTGTTCAAGTGTATCAACCACCTGATAGACCCAATCGAGCCAAGGGGGGAGTGATACCGAGAATATAAGCAGGATAGAAACGGCAGTAAGGATGACTCCAGGGAAAAGCCCTTGTTTGACTTTTGTCCGTCTAACAAGGAAGGCAATCCCAATAATTAGAGGATATACAGCCCAATGATCTATCCAAAAATCATAATGCTGTATGCCGTGCAAATGAATCCCGATACCTAGCAAAACCGAGCCGCTGAATAGATTGTGATAGCTTTTGGAAGTATAACTATGTATAAGAAGTGCTAAACCGATAATAATGATAATGGTCTGCCATGAATAGAAATCGGTTATAATCGGAAGTTTTAATTGCCGTAATAAGAAAAAGATACCGATTCCGATTAGTATATATGCTGGAAGTGCGTTCTGTTTTTTCACTGTCTCACAAACCTTTCCTCATTATAGGTTGATTCCTTGCCTATTCAATCTTATTTATGATACAGTACATTCGTACTAATTCATATACGTTATATCCTAACACATTGTTTCAGAATCTGTTCACATTTCTCTACAATGTGACTGGATACACATGTTATAATATAGTTAATATGTCTAAGCCATGGCACGAATATGGACTGGCTTGAAAGTTTTTTTGGGGGTAGATGTGATGCATATACTGAAGGTTGGGTTTAACTACAAAACAGCCCCAGTCGAAATTAGGGAAAACCTTACTTTTTCCGAGGATGCACTCTCAGATGCAATGGTAAAATTAAATGAGCAAAAGAGTGTATTGGAAAATGTTATTGTTTCCACTTGTAATCGTACGGAAATTTACGCTGTAGTGGATCAAGTCCATACAGGACGTTATTATATTAAAAAATTCATGACTGATTGGTTTGATATTGATAAAGCAGAACTTTCCACCTATTTGCGAATCGCTGAGGATGATGCTGCTATTGAACAGTTATTTCGTGTCACAACAGGCCTTGATTCCATGGTCGTTGGAGAGACGCAAATCCTTGGCCAAGTAAAGCATGCCTTTTTAACTTCCCAAGAGGGCGATACAACGGGGACCGTTTTAAATGAGTTGTTCAAGCAAGCGATCACATTTGGTAAACGTGCGCAGAAAGATACAGCTATAGGACAAAACGCTGTATCAGTTAGCTATGCTGCAGTCGAGCTTGCAAAGAAGATTTTTGGTGACTTGCAGAACAAGCATGTAGCAATTCTTGGCGCTGGGAAAATGGGTGAACTTGCTGCTAAAAACTTGCAAGGTTCTGGAGCAACGGAAATTACGGTATTAAATAGAACATTGGAAAAAGCAGAATTGCTTGCAGAAAAATTCGCAGCAAAAGCCGTTCCATTAAATGGACTCCCAGATGTCCTGCTTGATGCGGATATCTTGATTACGTCAACAGGTTCCGATGAGGTTGTATTGACTAAGAGTATGCTTGCTCCAATTCAGAAAAAAAGAAAAGGCAGCCCCTTATTTTTGGTAGATATTGCTGTTCCGAGAGATTTGGACCCTGCGATAAGTGAATTGGACAATGTATTCCTGTATGATATTGATGATTTACAGCATATTGTGGATGAAAACCTTGCTTCAAGAAAAGCAGCAGCGGAGCAGATTGAGATAATGATTGAAGGGGAAATTGTTGCTTTTAAGGAATGGTTAAAAACGCTTGGTGTTGTTCCTATTATTTCCGCACTTCGCCAAAAAGCTCTTTCTATTCAAGCTGAAACGGTACAAAGCATTGAGCGGAAGATCCCTGATCTAACAGAGAGAGAGAAAAAAGTAATTAACAAACATACCAAGAGCATCATTAATCAGCTTTTAAAGCAGCCGGTTACACAAGCAAAAGAAATGGCTGGCAATGCCAAAGCAAAAGAATCATTGGATCTGTTTGTGGAGATATTTGGAATAGAGGATGAGTTACAGGAAGAACTTGCGAAACAGGTAAAAAAAAATAGTACTTCCAAAAAAATAAATAAGAACGAAGTATCCTTTCCAATGCTGGACAGTATGACAACCATTTGATGAAAGGATTTTCAGATGATGTTTGAACTGAAATGGGTTTATGAATTCATTTTAATTATTTATGGACTAAGTTTGATTGGGTACTTTATTGATTTCATTCAGAACAACCGGAAGGCAAATAAAGCAGCTTTCTGGTTGCTTTGTATGGTATGGGTTATTCAAACGCTATTCTTGCTGTTTGAAGTCATTTTAGAACATAATTTACCAATTTTTACGTTTACGGACAGCTTATTCTTTTATTCCTGGGTGCTTCTCACATTGTCGCTTATCGTAAATGTATTATTTACGATACATTTTATTTTGTTTTTTATTAATTTATTTAGTTTCTTTATTCTATTACTCTATATTTCCACAAAAGCTCAGGAAACTTTCACAACAGGTGGAGTGCGATTAGTAGATGAAATGCTGGTGGCCCATATTTCCTTGGCTATTTTATCTTACGGTTTCTTCACACTTTCCTTTTTTTGCTCACTTATGTATATTGCGCAATATCGAATACTGAAGGAGAAGAAAGGTCTAAAGTGGATATGGCGCCTAGGAGATCTAAAAATGCTGGATCGGTATGCGCTCCTAGCTATTACGATCGGTGTCCCTTTGTTATTAATTGCCATCACGCTAGGCGTTGTTTGGGCCTATGTATCCAGCTCAGAGTTTTATTGGTTTGATCTGAAAACAGCTGGATCTATTCTCGTATTGCTCGTCTATATCGTGTATCTTTTATTGCGGGTAGGCCGTGGTTATAGTGGGAAGCGCATCGCAATATATAATTCTGCAGCATTTTTGATGTTATTGGTAAACTTCTTTTTATTTAGTGTACTTTCAAATTTTCACTTTTAAGATTCATATTAGGAGGATATTTATGCGAAAAATCGTAGTTGGTTCAAGGAAAAGTAATCTTGCCCTTACTCAAACAAACTGGGTAATTGAACAATTAAAGAAAGCTGGCGTACAAAATGACTTTGAAGTAAAGAAAATTGTAACGAAGGGCGATCGGATTCTCGATGTTACGCTATCTAAGGTTGGAGGAAAAGGGCTTTTTGTAAAAGAAATCGAACAAGCAATGTACGACAAAGAAATTGACTTTGCTGTACATAGTATGAAAGATATGCCATCAAGCATGCCAGAGGGACTGACGATCTCTTCTATACCTGTACGTGAAGATCATCGTGATGCCTTTATTTCAAAAGGAAATGTAGCCCTAAAGGACCTTCCAGAGGGTGCCATCATCGGAACAAGTAGCTTAAGGCGTGCTGCGCAGATGCTTGCTGAACGGCCAGATGTTGAAATTAAGTGGATTCGTGGAAATATTGAAACACGGATTCGCAAATTGCAGGAAGAAGACTATGATGCCATTATTCTGGCTGTCTCCGGTTTAAAGCGGGTTGGTTTGAGCGAAGAACTTATTACAGAATACCTTGAACCTGAGGTTTGTGTACCGGCAGTTGGACAAGGGGCACTCGCTATTGAATGTCGAGAAGATGATCATGAGTTGCATACACTTCTAGATCTAATTAATGATCAATATACAACAAGAACGGTAACAGCAGAAAGAACCTTCCTTCATTTATTAGAAGGTGGTTGCCAGGTTCCGATTGGCGGATATGCTTATTTGGATAAAGAAGAGATAGTACTGACAGCACTCGTAGGAACACCAGACGGTAAAACTATCTTGAAAGAGGTTGTACGTGGCACAGAGCCCTATAAAGTTGGGGAAGAAGCTGCACGTATACTTGCAGACCAAGGGGCTAAAGAAATAGTGGAGAGGGTAAAAGAGGAGTTGGACAGCTAATGTCTTTTTCCCTTAAGCAAAAAAACATTTTGGTTACAAGAGGAGCAGAACAGGCAAATCTTTTTGCCGAGAAAATCACCCAACACGGGGGTAATCCAGTAGTCGTTCCTCTGTTAGAAATCGTGTGTAAAGAATCAGATTTTACTTGGGAAGTATTGAGAAACCTATCCCAATATGACTGGATTTTGTTTACAAGTGCTAATGGTGTCGATTGTTTTTTTGAGTTAAGGAAAAAGCTAGAGAACTCTTCGTGTATTTCTGCCAAAATTGCAACAGTAGGGGAAAAAACGAGTAGTGCTTTGAAGCGATATGGGTACGATGAAACCTTTACACCAGAAACATATAATGCGAACACAATGGCAAGCGATTTTTTAAAGAGGTTTCCTGCCCCTGGTAAATTGTTACTCATTCGGGGCAATCGATCCAGGAAAGTGTTACCGGAAAAATTTCGTCAATCTGGGTTGGATTTTGATATGCTGGAGGTGTATGATACACATTTCAGTTATGAAAGACAACCTCAGCTTATTAAAGCCATAAGCGAAACAAAGTTAGACTATGTTAGCTTTACTAGCCCCTCAACCGTTGAAGCCTTTTGTGAAATGGTGGGGGTTATTCCAGCTAACATTCCCTGTGTATGTATAGGGAACACAACGAGCAAAAGGGCAAGAGAGCTTGGGTTTCAATATATTTTAACACCAAATAAATTCACCATTGATGGAATGATACAAAGCATAACTGATCACATTTCAAGGAAGGGATAGATAATATGTCAAATACATCTGAGTTTAAACGACATCGCAGGCTACGTAGTTCTGCTTCAATGCGTTCATTAGTAAGGGAGACAAAATTAAGCACCGATGATTTTATATACCCTTTATTTATATTAGAAGGAACAAATGTTAAAAACGAGGTTCCTTCCATGCCTGGCGTTTTTCAGGTAACCCTTGATCGTTTAGAAGAAGAACTTAAGGAGATCCATGAGTTAGGAATTAAAGCAATTATGTTGTTTGGTGTACCGAACGAAAAGGACGAAGAAGGAACAGGCGCATTTATTGCTGAAGGAATTGTACAACTAGCTACGAGAAAGGTAAAAGCAGTCTATCCTGAACTCCTTGTTGTAGCTGATACATGTCTTTGTGAATACACGTCACATGGCCATTGCGGTCTAATTCATAATCATGATGTTGACAACGATGCATCTCTTCCACTTTTAGCGAAAACAGCTGTATCACAGGCTGAAGCAGGTGCAGACATTATTGCACCATCTAACATGATGGATGGTTTTGTAACTGTCATTCGACAAGCGTTGGACGAAGCGGGCTATACAAATATTCCAATCATGTCTTATGCCGTAAAATATGCTTCAGCATTTTATGGCCCCTTCCGTGATGCAGCAGACAGTACGCCACAATTTGGGGACCGTAAAACGTACCAAATGGATCCTGCAAACCGCCAGGAAGCATTGAGAGAAGCCGAATCGGACGTTGCAGAGGGTGCAGACTTTTTAATCGTGAAACCGGCCCTTTCTTATTTGGATATTGTCCGTGATGTTAAAAACAATACGAATGTTCCCGTAGTGGCGTATAATGTGAGTGGGGAGTATTCCATGGTAAAGGCAGCTGCATTAAATGGCTGGATTAATGAAAAAGAGCTTGTGATGGAAAAATTAACTTCTATGAAACGTGCAGGCGCTGACTTAATTATCACATACTTTGCAAAAGATGTAGCAAAATGGTTGAATGAAAAGTAAGAGCTACCTGCGGGACAGGATAAAATTCAATAGAGGTGATTGATTCGATATGATTAATTTAAGAAATTCAGAAGATGCATACAAAGAAGCAGTTGATTTAATGCCCGGCGGAGTGAATTCTCCTGTACGCGCATTTAAATCTGTTGGCATGTCACCTGTATTCATGCAATCAGGCAAAGGTTCCAGAATTTATGATATTGATGGAAATGAATATATCGATTATGTACTTAGCTGGGGGCCCCTTATATTAGGACATGCAGATGACCGAGTAGTTAGTAAATTAAGAGAAGTCGTTGAAAAAGGGACAAGCTTTGGTGCCCCTACTTTACTCGAAAATGAGTTGGCACAATTGGTTATTGATCGTGTGCCATCTATAGAAATGGTGAGAATGGTTAATTCTGGTACAGAGGCTACCATGAGTGCTTTAAGGCTTGCTAGAGGGTATACCGGAAGAGACAAAATTCTTAAGTTTGAAGGGAATTATCACGGACATGGTGACTCCTTACTAATTAAAGCAGGATCGGGTGTAGCAACATTAGGTCTACCGGATAGCCCTGGTGTACCGAAAGGAGTAGCAGAGAATACCATTACTGTGCCATATAATGACATGAAAAGTGTTCGCTATGCATTTGAACAATTTGGCGATGATATTGCTGCGGTAATTGTTGAACCGGTTTCCGGAAATATGGGTGTTGTTCCTCCACAGGATTCCTTCCTGCAGGATTTACGTACCATCACGGAAGAAAATGGTACACTTCTTATCTTTGATGAGGTTATGACAGGGTTCCGTGTAGGCTTCCATTGTGCTCAAGGCCATTTCGGAGTGACACCTGATCTAACCTGCCTTGGGAAAGTAATTGGAGGCGGTTTGCCAGTAGGTGCTTACGGTGGGAAGCGTGAAATCATGGAAAAGGTAGCTCCAACGGGCACAATTTATCAAGCAGGTACTTTGTCAGGTAACCCACTCGCAATGACGGCAGGCCTGGAGACACTTAGTGCTCTAGACAAATCCTCCTATGAGCAAATAAATAAAAAAGTTGATCGCTTGATGGAAGGGTTTAAAGATGCTGCGAATGCCCATGACATCCCACTGCAAATTAATCGGGCGGGTTCCATGGTAGGTGTCTTCTTTACTGATCAAGAGGTAATTAATTATGAGACTGCACAATCAGCCAACTTAGATTTTTTTGCTCAATATTATAGAGCGATGATGGAGCAGGGAGTATTCCTCCCACCTTCGCAATTTGAAGGATTATTCCTTTCTACTTCACACACTGACGAAGATATTGAAAAAACAATTAGTGCTGTTAACCATGCCTTTGCGTCAATAAAAAAATAATTATAAAACTTTGCTACAGAAAAGCCGTGTGTTATTCGAATTCCTTGAGAAGTCGAGTCCACACGGCTTTACATTTTAATTGAAATGAATGATTATTCATTTATAAGCGTTTGAATGGGAATTTTTCTACACTTTTTTACTTGGTATGTCCATTCTTTTTTTGGGGGGATAGATCGAATCGGCTAAATCAAGCATATCCCTAATTTGTCGTTCATATAGATGAATAAGACATATAAACATATGGAATATGTTGAAGGGAGGAAGCTAGGTGTCAAATGATCGCTCAGTTTTTAGTTTTGAATTGAATGAAGTTCTTTCTTTTGAAAGAGGTCAGGAAGTCGCGGAGATGAAAGGCATTTCGTTAGAACCTGATATTTCGATACAGCCTTTTAATGAATACATTTCCATACGTGGAGTTATTGAGTTAAAAGGGGAATATCAAAAGGTTGCTTCTCAGAAAGAAGATACGATTGAACTAGAAGACTATCAAGCAAAGCGTTTTGTTGAAAAAGTCGAAGAATACCCAGATGGTAGAGTGGAATTTACCCACCGTTTCCCAGTGGAAATTTCTGTACCTACCTATCGCGTACACAATCTTAATGATGTGTCGGTCTATATCGATTCCTTTGATTACGAGATTCCAGATGAAAGTAGTCTTAAGCTGTATTCTACCATTGAGATATATGGGATAAGTGAAATAAAGGAAACACCGAGAAGTGAAATAGACCAAGCAAACGAGGAAGAAGTAGCGAACTCAGAGCAACAATTAAGAGATGACACGGAACAACCAGCTCATTCATTTGAGACGCAAGAAGAGGATGAACAGCCAGATGAAACAGGCAATGAAGAAAGGGAAGAAGAGGAAACACAAGATGACGAGTCTCTCTTAGATAGAGAAAAATTGGATTTCCAGTTTGAGTTAAAAGAAAAGGAAGAGCCATTAGAAGAGGTTAAAGCCTTTCCTTTTACTCCTCCTGAAATACCAGAGCTTAAAAAAGAGTTGGATGATGGTAGTAAAGAAGAAGCAGAAGAAGGCAGATGGAAATATAAAGAAACGAAGTCCTTTAGTGAGTTTTTTAACAAATCTGCACCAGAAGAAAGTAACAGTGAAAGTGAATCTGAATCTGAGATATTAGATGTAGAAGAAAACGAAGAAGATTGGGAAGAATCGACGGTAGAGTATGACGTACAGGATAGTTCAGAAAACCGTGAAGATCCTGTTCAGGATGTTAGCTACCTATCAGACATGTTCCGTGATAGTGAGGAGGAAAAATATACAAAGATGCGTCTTTGTATCGTGCAAGAAAGGGATACAATCGAATCTATCGCAGAGCGCTATCAGGTTACAACTCTACAACTTATCAAGCAAAACCAGCTCGATGATGAGTTTGAAGTGTCGGAGGGACAGCTGTTATACATTCCAAAGAAGAGATAAATTTAATTCACTGCCCCTTGGTTAAAAACAAGGGGTAGTACTTATTTACAAGTTAGGAAAGTATAAATCTCTACTAGATAGAATGATGAGCAAAGACGGGAATAACGATTCCTCTAAGGTGGTGAGCTAGAATGGAAGCCGAAAATATATTGCAGTCGTATTCTGTATACCCGTTGACTATAGAAAAGGTTACGAAACGTTTATGGAAGATAAGCGATGGAAATCGCAGCTATGCACTAAAAGAAAGCAAGCTGTCTTCCAGTACGATCGCAAATTGGGAAAAGTCGTTTAAATTGGCTGAGTATCATCAGCTACATGCTATTTTGCCAGTATATATGACAAGAAATGGTCAACTATATCAGGAACATCTCGGAAGCTTTTATTATCTTAGTCCATGGGTCGACCAAGATAACGGTAGAGGCAAGGAACGAAACATTGCCGATTTTTATAGCAACCTTGGTGCTGTGCATGCAAAAACGAAACAGACTAAACAAATTGAAAAAGACACTTTCGTTCGTGAATTTGGTACATACAAGCAGGCTTGTGAAACACTTTTTAATGAATTAAACAGAACGGTTGATCGTTTTGAGCGCAGCCACTATATGTCTCCATTTGAATTATTGGTATGCTCACAGTTTCGCGATATTGACATGGTGTTTCAAGTTTTGAATAAACGCCTGGACCAACTTGTTTATGTGTCCAACGATGAGCAAGTAACCTGGAATAGTAGTTTTTGTCATGGGCAGTTAAGCAGAGAACATATAGTGCATCATAACAATGCCCAGCTTATTAATTGGGAACAAGCACGATATGAGAATGCTACAATGGATTTAGTGCGTTTTTATCGTTCCGAAACGCTTGATTATGATGCTCCAATAACTGCTTATACAGAGGAATTTCATTCTTACATAAAGGAAAATGAACTAACTGAAAAAGAGTTACAGCTTTTGACAATCCATTTACTGCACCCATCTTCCTATTTTCGGTTAGTTCAAGAATATCTTGAAGACCCTTCAAACCAAACAATGTTAGCAAGAACGAGACAATTACAACGTGCATACAGACAGCTAACTTTTGGCCTACAATGGTCTGATTATGTGGAAAAGGAGCATGAAACAGTTAATTTTGATGATCTAGATAGCTAAATCCATTCCAAATAAAAAGCTATAAAGACCCCAACGATTAAACCAAGTAAAAAAACATCAAATGTAGTCGGAAAAAATAATGTGCGGACTAACTGAAATATCAGGATAGGTAATGTGACCTTTTCGGCTACAAATAAGCAGTTTCTTGCCCATGGTGGGAGTTTATACCGGTAATAACGGGCCATTATAATCTTCTCCTTTCTACCCTTCACTTTTGGTGTGTGTTTTAATATACTATGTATAAACATAGGGTGATTGTGCAACCCTGCTAAATAATAGTTGACGTAAATACAGCTTAACTATAAAATGTATCTAGATATTATAATAGTGATGATGGAGAAGAGTACAGAATGAGCTGTCTAAAGAGAGGGAAACAGATGGTGAAAGTTTCCCGGCTGAGCGTATTCTGGAAGGTCGCTCCTGATGCTGCATCTTTGAACGCTTACGTTAGTAGGAGAATGCCGGTTACGAACCGTTATCAATTAATGAAGTGTACAGGTCTGTATGTGACCTGTAAACAAAGGTGGTACCACGGAAATTAGAACTTTTTCGTCCTTTCTATAGGATGAAAAGGTTTTTTTTACGTTAAAAAGCATAAAATTTTTAGCTGGGTAGAAGTGATGACGTAGGTAAAAATGTAAGTACCAAGTATAAGAAAAACGTACAGATCGTTAACCGACTAGCGATTGCTATTTTTTCTAAATGGAAAAAGGAGGATTAAGTATGAGTGAACAAGAAAAACAAGCACTGTCTGCAAAGTATAACCCGAAGGAAGTAGAAGAAAACAGGTACCAATTTTGGTTAGATGGAAAGTATTTTGAAGCAGAAGGGAAGGATTCTAAGAAAGAAGCCTATTCTATTGTAATTCCGCCACCTAACGTAACAGGAAGACTCCACCTTGGCCATGCATGGGATACGACCATGCAGGATACGATCTCAAGAATGAAGCGAATGCAAGGATATGATGTACTATGGCTTCCTGGTATGGACCATGCTGGCATCGCTACTCAGGCTAAAGTAGAAGCGAAGCTAAAGGAACAAGGAACGAACCGCTATGAGCTAGGTAGAGAGAAATTTCTCGAAACTGCTTGGGAATGGAAATCCGAATATGCAGATTTTATTCGTTCACAATGGGAAAAATTAGGCTTAGGATTAGATTATTCTCGTGAACGCTTTACGCTTGATGAGGGATTGTCAGAGGCAGTTAAAGAAGTGTTCGTTAAACTGTATGAAAAAGGCTGGATTTATCGTGGCGAATATATTATTAACTGGGACCCGAAAACCAAAACTGCACTTTCAGATATTGAGGTTATTTACGAGGAAGTACAGGGGAAATTTTATCACTTACGTTATCCAATTAAGGATAGTGAAGAGTATATTGAAATAGCCACCACACGGCCTGAAACGATGCTTGGTGATACAGCAGTTGCCGTACATCCGAAAGACGAACGCTATAGCCATTTAATTGGTAAGAAAGTTATCTTACCAATTACTGGTCGGGAGATAGAAATTGTTGCCGATGATTATGTGGATAGAGAATTTGGTTCAGGAGCTGTTAAAATAACTCCCGCACATGACCCGAATGATTTTGAAATTGGAAACCGACACAATCTGGAAAGAATCCTAGTCATGAACGAGGATGGAACAATGAATGAAAAGGCTGGGAAATACGAAGGTTTAGATCGGTTTGATTGCCGAAAGCAGATTGTGAAGGACCTTGAGGATATGGACGTGCTATTTAAAATAGAAGACCATACTCATCAAGTGGGACATTCGGAAAGAAGTGGGGCAGTTGTAGAGCCTTACCTGTCTACCCAATGGTTTGTAGATATGCAGCCACTGGCAGATGCTGCTGTGGAAATGCAACAAACAGAGGATAAAGTTAATTTTGTACCTGATCGATTTGAGCGCACCTATTTAAATTGGATGGATAACATTCGTGACTGGTGTATCTCTCGTCAGCTATGGTGGGGGCACCGAATACCTGCATGGTATCATAAAGAAACAAATGAATTATATGTTGGCAAAGAAGCTCCTAAAGACAGTGAAAACTGGGTACAGGATGAGGATGTTTTAGATACATGGTTTTCATCTGCCTTATGGCCATTTTCTACAATGGGCTGGCCGGATACAGATTCGGACGATTTTAAACGATATTTCCCAACAGGTGTATTGGTGACTGGATATGACATTATCTTTTTCTGGGTCGCACGAATGATATTCCAATCGAAGGAATTCACCGACGTTAAACCTTTTAATGACGTATTAATTCATGGATTAATACGGGATGCAGAAGGCCGTAAAATGAGTAAATCCCTTGGAAACGGTGTTGATCCAATGGATGTCATCGAAAAATATGGAGCAGACTCTCTACGGTACTTCTTATTAACAGGGTCTACCCCAGGGCAGGATCTGCGTTTCCATTGGGAAAAAGTTGAATCAACTTGGAATTTTGCCAATAAAGTATGGAATGCTTCGAGATTCTCACTAATGAACATGGAAGGCTTTACGTATGAAGATATTGATTTGTCAGGGGAAAAATCTCTAGCAGATAAATGGATACTGGCCAGACTTAATGAGACAATTGGGCATGTAACAAAAAATAATGAGAAATACGAGTTCGGTGAAGCGGGCCGTCATTTATACAACTTTATATGGGATGATTTGTGTGATTGGTATATTGAGATGGCAAAGCTACCATTATATGGTGAGGATGAAGACCGGAAAAAAACAACTCGCTCTGTACTTGCCTATGTTTTAGATCAGACGATGCGTATGTTGCACCCATTTATGCCATTTATTACAGAAGAAATTTGGCAACAGTTACCACATGAAGGAACTTCTATCACCATTGCAAAATGGCCAGAAGAAAATCCTGCATTTGATGACGAACAAGCGGTAAATGAAATGAAACGTCTCGTTTCAATCATCAAATCAGTGCGAAATATTCGAGCTGAAGTAGACACACCAATGTCTAAACAAATTAAACTACGTATCCAAACCGAATCAGCTGCGATTTCAGCAGAGTTGGAACATAATCGTCATTATCTTGAACGTTTTTGTAATACAAGTGAGTTAGAGATAGCTGAGAAGGTTTCAGTACCTGAGAAGGCTATGAGTTCGGTTGTTACTGGAGCGGAGCTTTTCTTCCCACTTGAAGGATTAATTGATTTCGAAAAAGAAATAGAGCGGCTTGAAAATGAGTTGGCTAAATGGACGAAAGAAGTGGAACGTGTTCAGAAAAAGCTAGCGAATCAAGGTTTCGTCAGCAAGGCGCCAGAACATGTAGTAGAAGAAGAGAAACAGAAAGAAAAAGATTATTTAGATAAGCAAGCCAAAGTGAAAGCAAGATTACAGGAATTGAAATAACTTTAAGTAAAAGAGGGCGTGACATAACTTATTTTACACGTTAGGAAAGATACAATTTCAGCAAGGAAGCAAAATCGACGCAGTTGAAATTTTAAGGTTCCAAGTATAAGAAAAACGTACACATTCGCTAAAGGACGAGCGAATGCGAGTTTTTCTAATCAGTGAAAAACTAGACGTGATATAGGATCTTTAATTATCACTCCGGAAATACACTTCGCTGATTGGTTTTTCACTTCTTAAAGCAAATGAAAGTCCGAACTAGATTGAGTGAAAAACAATCGTAGTTCGGATTTCTTTTTTAAAAAAATTCTTCTGTTCCAGCCTGGTTCCTGTTCAATTCATCTTTAATATGCTGAATATAGATCTTTAAAATATTGACATCACTTACAGCACTAAGTGTCCTCGAACCAACAATATCTTCTATTTCGTTAAACAGAAGGGTTCCTTTTTCATCCAATAAAAAATCGATGCCAACCATTCCAAATTCAAATGAAGCGATGATTTTTTCAATTTGGCTTTGTTCCTTCTCACTTAATATATAAGCTTCAGCAGATCCACCAAGTTTGTAATTGGCACGGAAGTCTTTGTCACTCTTTCGCAAGACTGCCCCGATTATTTTTTTCCCAACTACGAATACACGAATGTCTTTACCAAGTTGTACCTTACATGACTGTATCACCATATAGTCAGAATCAATGTAAGGGATTGATTGATCGAACATGGAGATATCCTCGATCAAGAATACCTGGGACCCGCCTCTACCATGCGGTTCTTTTAAAACAAATGGAAAATCGATAGGAGGTTGCCCATGCAAAGCATCTTCTTTTCTAAGGAAAAAGCTGTCTAACATTGGAATACCTAATCGTTGTATAGCAAGATGGGTCATTGCCTTGTTGTTCGCCATATAGGATATTGCAGATGAATTAAAGACATGAATACCAATGAACTCAAGTTGTTTGCTTAACAATGTATCAATTGTTCTTATAACGGCAAAGTCTGGAAAGGAGACGAACTCACCTTTCCATTTTATTATGGGCTGATCATTACTTATCCCAATGAGGAGATCTTCTCTGTAAATTAGGGAAAGCAAGACATCTTGCTGGGAAGCCTCTGCTATAAACCAGTCTATATAAGAGCGATTTTCCTCTGCTTTTTCTTTATCATAAATAAGCCACCCATTAATCATGGCTATTCCTTATTCTTCCGTTCTTAATAACTTCTAAAACATACTGCACCATATAGTCGGCAACATTTATTCCAGTGCAATCAAACATGCTACGTATGTGGGCGTTAGAGTTAATTTCACATACGAGGGGTCCGTCTTCGCCAAATAGAAGGTCCACTCCAGCAAAATCTGCGCCTATTGCCTTGGTCGCGGTAATAGCTAGTTCTTCTTCTTGAGCTGAAGGTGTGTAAGCTTGCATGGTGCCGCCAGCAGATACATTAGCGCGAAAGTCGTTCGATGCTTGTCTTTTCATGGCAGCAACCACATGATCACCGACTACTTGAAGCCTAAGATCTTTTCCGTAGCTGGAAGAAATAAAAGCTTGATAAAGATATGGTTTTCCTTGAAGTTCAAGTACCTTTTTGTGTAGTTCATCTTCGTCATGTATTAAATAAACTTGCTCGCCAAATGACCCAAAAGCTTCTTTAATAATTAGAGGAAAGCCGAGCTCTTTGGCAATGATATGTACGTCCTCTAAATGAGTATTGTCTTTCATAAATACCTTTGGAGCTACAATAGTAGCCGGCAGTGAAATATCGTATTGGGACAGCTGCTGAAATGTAGCGATTTTGTCATCACTTACCTCAATTGCAGAAGACCGGTTGAATACAGGAATTCCAAGTAATTCCAGCTGCTTTGCCAGATAGATGTCCTTATCAGCGAAAACGACATAATCCGGTAATGATGGCGAATTATCAGATAAGATTTTTATTTTATTTGTTTGTAATGATACAAGCAACTCATTATTTTTATAGATAGTTGTGGAACTCCCTTGCTTTAAGGCTGCCTCTTGTATCCATTCAGCAAAGTCGAGAAACTTGTTACCTTTTAGACTTCCATTATAAACGATCCAACCGTGTAAATTCATGAGAATGCTCCTTTCTGCTATACTAATTCTAGTTTAGAATTACTAGAACTTAAACTATCATAATACACTATAGGTAGGGGATATATATGTTTACAACATTTGACCAGGTGGTTGATTTCTTTGAACAAAGAAAAACCTTTGGAATCAAACCAGGCCTTGAGCGAATACAAGCACTATTGAGACTATCCGGCGAACCTCAAAAACGGATGAAAGCTATTCATATTGCTGGTACGAACGGCAAAGGATCAACCTCTCATTTCTTAAAAGACGCACTTATAGCCAATAACTACAAAACAGGGCTATTCTCATCGCCTAGTCAAACTGTAACGGGGCATATTTGGTTGCAAGACAGACCAATCACGGAAGCTGAGTTCATTATAGAGTTAAATAGACTCTACCCAGTTATTAAAGTACTCGATGAGCAGGATATGCATCCGACAGAATTTGAGATTATGACAGCAATCGCATGTCTTTATTTTTCCCAGCACACCGATATTGCTGTTATAGAGGCTGGTATGGGTGGTAGAGAGGATACCACAAATTGTTTTGTACCGATCCTATCCATTATAACAAATGTTGCTATGGATCATACTAGCTTTTTGGGTGAACGTATAGAGCAAATTGCTTACCATAAGGCAGGTATTATAAAAAAAGGAATACCTGTTATTACAGGTGATCTGAAGCCGAATGCAAATCGCGTCATTGTAGAGGAAGCAAACAGGTGTGAAGCAGATCTTTATCAACTCGGCGACCACTTTACCATTCGTACACCAGTAATTAAAAACGATATACAGCATGTGACGTGGCAGGATGGCTCTACTATGACTCGCACATTGCAACTGCAAATGAAAGGCGTTCATCAGGCGGAAAATGCTGCTTTAGCAGTAAAGGCAATAAAACTACTTAAGCAAAAAGGTTATATGATGGATCTACCTGTTGCCCTAACCGCTATGAAGCATACAAGAGTGCCCGGAAGATTTGAGCAAGTTTGTCATGATCCGCAGGTGATCTTGGATGGTGCACATAACCCAGACGGAATTGAATCTTTTCTTTCTTCTGTACAGACCTATTATCCGAGTAAGGAAAGACATCTTTTGTTTGGTGTTTTTAAGGACAAAGACGTGGAGAGAATGCTAGACAAACTGCGGTCTTATTTTGCTACGATAACCTTAACAACGTTCGATCATCCTCGTGCAGCTAGTAAAGATGAACTTCAATCTTTTCTTATTAAAGATCCTTCTCTGTACTTTGTTCCATGGCGTGAAGCGGTTAACGCAATGAATGATGCAAACGCTGTGTATTTCATTACCGGCTCTCTTCATTTTATTATGCAGGTTGAAGGCTTTTTCGATATTTCTAAAAGGTAAAGTCAGTCGATAAAAATTGATTAGCTACGTTTTGAAACGGCGATTTATGTCTAAAGTTTTTTTTGATAGTGTGACAAGATTCTTCTTACTTTTCAACCTACGTATGCTAGAGTGTGTGTAACTACCATTCCAGTAACGGAGGGGAAAATGTGGACAAGGACAAAATGGTCGTGTTGTGGGAAAACGGGAAGCAGATTAAGGTGAAAATAAATACCTCTTCAAGTAAATTGTCTGACCCCCGATCCAAGGAAGAAGCAGCAGCATCGGTGGAGAGACTGCAGGATAATGAGGACGTACCGCTTTTTCAAAGAAAGATCCCAAATGAATTTAATTCCAAATCAAATAAGTCCAAACGTTGGGGGGCTCTTAAGCCTGTTTTGCTTACCATTGCATCTGCATTGGGGGTAGGGACACTATTAGGAATTATCATGCTTCGAATGTTTGGCACGATTGATCCGGAGTTACCAACAAATGGTAGTGCTGCAGTTCCGGCAGAATTAGAAACAGCTAATGAGGAAAGTAGCAATGCCGAAGTAGCACTAGAACCAGTGAATGCTTTTGTTTTACAAGCAGGTGTGTTTTCAGGGAGAGAGAATGCTTCAGAGTGGGCTGAAACATATAAAGAAGCCGGGGTATCGACCATTTTGTGGGAGAAAGAGAATCAATTCTATCTCCTGGCAGGTATGGCACAAGATAAAGAGGGGGCAACACAGCTTCGGGACGAGATGACCAAGGACGGATTAGAATTTTATGTGAAGGAATGGAGTACTGGAGCAGGTACGTTGCATGTATCAGAAGATAATAAAGCTTGGCTAGAGCAATTGCAAAAAACCTGGATTGAAACCAAAAAAGGACTTTCTAATGAACGCCCTTTTGAAAAAGAAACATGGGACAAGTTGGCTCAAACAATACCCAAACAAGCCGGTCAATTCAGTGCGCTTGCAGAAGAAGTGAGAAATAGCGCGGAATTGGCAGAGGATTTAACTTCACAGAAGGCACAACATCAGCTACTCTTGTTGTGGAATCTTTATACGAATTCAGCGGAAAAGTAATAAGAGAGTAACTATAAACAATTACATTATCTAATGATTAACCTATTTAAATAAGCCATTTTATCTAGTAGAAAATGCATGTTTACCAAAAAAACTAATGAAGGAAATATTATTTTATTAAGTTGTTCTGCTCGCTAGTAAATATATAATGGAGGATATCAAAGAAAGGATGATAGACGATGACAGTTTCCTCCATTATGATTAAAAATGTTCCCAAAAATGATCGCCCTCGCGAAAGGATGCTGGAGTATGGTGCTGATCACCTATCAAATCAGGAATTACTGGCTATCTTGCTTGGTACGGGTACGAAAGCTGAATCTGTAATGGCCCTTTCCAATCGTGTACTTATGCATTTCGAAGGGCTCAAACTGTTGCACGATGCAACAATCGAAGAATTGACCGCTATTAAAGGGATTGGTTCGGCAAAAGGTGTCCAACTCTTATCCGCAATTGAATTGGGAAAGCGCATGAATCAATACAAACCGGATGTTCGTTATGTCATTCGATCCCCAGAAGACGGAGCGAATTATGTCATGGAAGAAATGCGTAGCTTACGACAAGAGCATTTTGTTGTTCTCTTCCTAGACACAAAGAATCAAGTCATTCATAGGCAAACCATTTTTATCGGCAGTCTCAATGCTTCCATCGTTCACCCTAGAGAAGTATTCAGAGAGGCAGTCAAACGTTCAGCGGCTTCTATTATTGTCATCCACAACCATCCCTCAGGTGACCCAACCCCCTCTAAAGAAGATATCCATGTAACGAGAAGGTTAGTTGACTCAGGAAAAATGATTGGTATTGAGCTATTAGATCATCTTATTATCGGGGATCGAAAATTTGTCTCTTTGAAAGAAAAAGGATATGTGTAAATATAAAGATTAAGCGTAACAAATCCAACCTGACATGTTTCAATTAGAAGTTTAATTGAACTTTAATGAGAATTAATTATTAGATGTTAAATAGTATTAACGGAAAATGCCCAACTCGAATATTTTATTTATAAGATGTGATTGTACAGGGGTTAGGACGCATGAATGAGAAATACAGAAATAATGCCAAAAGCTCTACACCAGAACAAGATGCAACGCTTGCTGGAAGTCTAAAAGTCGCCTGGGTCGCAGGATTACTCAGTACATTAGGAGATGCATTAGGAACCTATGCGGCAACATTAGCTATTGAAGAAGCTATCGAAGAAGAAGCCTTACAGAATAAAAAAGATGAGCAGTTAGAAAAAAGGCTGGAGAATCTGGAAAGGCAGTTAGAGACAATTCAAAACATTTTAGAATCGAAATAAATTGACGACCATATTTATTCTGGCATATTACAGGGCTGCAAAAAAGGTCTGGGTTCGAGGGTTCAATTACTTTTTGAACTCAGATCGATTACAAATAATATCAAGAAACCAATAGAAAAGGAATAAAAGAAAAATAATTATAAGCATAGCGCATGCCAATACATAGCGAAATGTAACTCCACACTAACAAGAAAAAAACAACATACAACCGAACTAACTTGTCTTACTTTATTAAAGATATGTTTGTATAATATCGTTTGTAATAGAAACATGTTAAAAATCCTAATAGAGGACATGGATAATACTATCTATTTTATGGATTTTCTCGTATAATTATATTGACGAACATATAAACAGCGCCATTTTTCGATTTTATTTTGAAAGTGGCGCTATTAAGATTGTTACTCAGGCAGTCTTAAGTGCGTGCATGTAATGAAGGTAAAGAACCTGACAGCACAAAACATATAAATAATCGATATAGTGTGATTTTGGAGAGGGAGATTTGATTGGGAATTTTTAATTTATCTCAAGATTTGGGAATAGACTTGGGTACCGCCAATACTCTGGTTTTTGTAAAAGGAAAAGGCGTGGTAGTACGTGAACCTTCTGTTGTAGCGAAAAATATTCAAACAGGTGATGTGGAAGCAGTTGGAAATTCCGCCCGCAATATGATTGGCAGAACACCTGGTAACATTACAGTTATTCGTCCAATGAAGGATGGAGTAATTGCTGATTATGATACGACAGCAGTTATGATGAAATACTATATAAAAAAAGCAATGAAAAATCGATCTTATTTTGCAAAAAAACCAAACGTGATGGTTTGTGTTCCTTCTGGAATAACCATGGTGGAGGAAAGAGCTGTCATTGATGCCACTAAGCAGGCAGGTGCGAAAGAGGCATTTCCAATTTCAGAGCCATTTGCTGCAGCGATTGGTGCTGGCCTTCCGGTATGGGAACCGACTGGAAGTATGATTGTAGATATTGGTGGCGGAACTACAGAAGTAGCGGTGATTTCATTGGGTGGCGTTGTAACGAGCCAATCCATTCGTGTGGCTGGAGATGATATGGACGAGGCGATTATTTCCTATATTAAAAAGAATTATAATCTACTCATTGGTGAACGTTCTGCTGAGTCTATTAAAATGGATATTGGAACAGCCGGAGAAGTTACTGGTGACGATGAGATGGATATCCGGGGCCGTGATCTGTTAACTGGATTGCCGAAAACCATTACGATTACAGCAAAAGAAATTGCCACGTCGCTTGAAGATACAGTGACAGCTATTGTAGAATCTGTAAAGACGACGCTCGAGAAGACGCCACCCGAACTTGCGGCAGATATTATGGATCGTGGAATTGTTCTTTCAGGTGGAGGATCTCTTCTTCGAAACATTGACCAGGTTATCAGTGATGAAACAAAAATGCCTGTTTTTGTTACAGAGGACCCGCTAGAAAGTGTAGCAATCGGTACAGGTAAATCTTTAGATTACATTCAACATTTCCGTTCCCATCCGAATGTATCATCACGACCTACAATAGATTAAGCAGGTGTTAAGATGTCATTTTTACGTAGAAGAAAACTATTTATTTTTTTGATTGGCTTTATCGTTCTTGTTGCTTTGATTGGTTTCTCATTAAGAGACAGGGCGAATTTAACGATTGCCGAACAATTTGTACTTGATACAGTAGGATTTGCACAAAAAGTAGTACACACACCAGTTAATTTTATAACCGACATCTTTACAAATATTGATGATTTTCGTGACACCTACACAGAAAACCAGGTATTGAAAGAGAAATTGGCAGAGTATAAAGGATTAATTTATGAAGTCCAAGGATTAAAAGCGGAGAATGAAGAGCTGAGAGAAATTGCGGATCTAAAGGAATCGGATCAATTGCGTAATTTTACGCCAATCCAAGCTTCTGTCATGTCTCGATCTCCGGAACGTTGGGTTGAACAAGTTACGATCAATAAGGGTAAAGATGATGGAGTGGCTGAGAACATGGCTGTCATCACACCCGACGGCATGATTGGAAAGATTCTTACTACATCTTCGTCTACTGCTAAGGTACAGTTATTAACGGGATTTGATCAATTTAACCGGATCTCTGCCTCTGTTTCTCGTGAAGAGGACGATAAAGATATAAGAGGTATGATAGAAGAATATGATGAAGAATCTGGCTCCCTTTTATTCCGAATAATAGAGGAATCAGATAAAGACCTTAAGGAAGGAGAGTTAGTATTCTCCTCTGGACTAGGTGGTGTATTTCCTTCTGGTTTACCAATCGGTGAAGTGAAAGAAGTGGTACCAGATCAATATGGATTAACTCGGACTGCTTTAGTAGAGCCAGCTGCCGATATGTATGATATAAACCAAGTAATCGTGGTAGACAGAGCCATGGATGAAGAAGAGGACACAGCAGACAGTGAGGAGGAGGCTGAATGAAGCGGCTATACCTCCCACTAATTCTCTTTCTATTTCTTGTTATGGAAGGTGTGGCACTGGATCTTTTACCAGGAAGTCTTTTGACAGGAGATCTGCTGATTGTGCCGCACTGGGTTCTTATATTTCTAGTCTTTATTACAATTTTTTATGATAAGGAGACTACTTACTTTTCTATCATTTATGCACTAACTTTTGGTCTGTTAATTGATGTGGTATATACGGGAATATTAGGTGTATATATGTTTTCCTATGCATTAGCTATATATATTGCTCATCTTTTGAATAAAATGTTGCACGGAAATATTCATGTCAGCATTTTATTGGGGGCTGTAGCGGTCATACTTTCTGATATTTCTATCCACGTTATTTATTTGGTTGCAGGAGTAAACGATATGATGTGGAAGGACTACTTTATGATGCGGTTACTTCCAACACTTGTTTCCAATCTTGTTTTCTTGGTCGTTCTTTATCCTATTGTAGTAAAGCGTCTCACTACTTGGGGGCAGGAACAATTATCTAGAAGTAATACATTATAAAAAGTATTGTGCTACTACTCTTGTACCATTGAAGAAGTGCTCGTAACGATCGGATTTTTGAAAAGATGATAGTAAGTTGAATTATTGCTAAGGTAACAGTAATGAGGTGAGTAATCGTGCTTGATAAAAAACAGTTTATAACCATAAAGGGTACAAAGGAAGGACTCACTTTATTTGTTGATGATTCCTGTACTTTTGAGCATGCTTTAAATGAATTGCGTGAAAAAATACATGCAAGCCGTCCGAAGCATGACGAACCGGTTGTATCAGTTAAAGTGAAGCTAGGTAATAGATATGTACAGGAAGAACAGAAAGAAATATTGAGAAAAATTATTGCCGAGGATGAAAGGTTTACGATTGACTCGATTGTCTCCGATGTGGTCCGAAGAGACGAAGCTTTGCAGTGGCAAGAAGCGAGTGAAGTTAAAACGGTTAATCGTATTATACGTTCAGGACAGGTGCTGGAGGTTACAGGTGACCTACTTTTAATTGGAGATGTAAATCCTGGAGGAAAAGTTGTTTCGACAGGTAATATCTACATAATGGGAAGACTGAATGGGATTGCTCATGCAGGCATTAATGGTGACAAGCAGGCTTTTATCACAGCCTCCTATATGAAACCAAGTCAGCTTAGAATTGCAGAATATATCAGTCGTGCTCCAGATTATGAATCTGATGGTGTGTATATGGAATGTGGTCTCATTGATGAAGAACAAGATAAAATCATAATAGATCGACTACAAGTTCTTTCACATAAAAGCGAAATAAGCGGATTCGGAAGGAGAATGCAAAATGGGTGAGGCAATTGTTATTACATCTGGTAAGGGTGGAGTAGGGAAGACCACTACAACGGCCAATATAGGTACAGGTTTAGCACTTATGGATAAAAAGGTATGCTTGATAGATACTGATATTGGTTTGCGAAACTTGGATGTTGTGATGGGGCTTGAGAATCGAATTATTTACGATATTGTTGATGTAATAGAAGAGCGTTGTAAACTTAAACAAGCCTTGATTAAAGACAAGCGTTTCGATTACTTATCCCTCTTGCCAGCAGCTCAAACAAGTGATAAGTCGGCTGTTACAGAAGAAGGTATGAGAAAGATTGTTGGAGAATTAAAGCAGGAGTATGACTATGTAATTATTGACTGTCCTGCAGGTATTGAGCAAGGATTTAAAAATGCTATAGCGGGTGCTGATAAAGCAATTGTTGTAACTACTCCTGAAAAATCAAGTGTAAGAGATGCTGATCGCATTGTAGGGCTTTTAGAACAGGAAAGTATTGATCCACCGCTCCTAGTTATTAACCGTATTCGTAACCACATGATGAAAAACGGCGATATGATTGAGATTGATGATATTGTGCAAATTTTATCCATCGATTTAATCGGAATTGTGGTGGACGATGATGATGTTATAAAGGCATCAAATAGTGGAGAACCCGTAGCTCTCCAGCCAAATTCAAAAGCTTCTATTGCTTATCGTAATATTGCGAGAAGAATTCTCGGTGAAACGGTTCCCCTTCAATCTCTTGAAGATGAAAAAGGTGTTTTTCAGAAAGTGAAAAAGTTTTTAGGTATACGTGCATAATAGTAAACTAGTAACCTGAGAACACGAGCAATTACTCGTGTTCTCAGGTTTTTAACATATCTCTCAACTGTCCCTCATAAACTTGTACAAAAGTATGAGAAGGATTGTGAGGATAATGGATAATGGAGTTAAAAAGGTTAGGCAATCTATTAATCAAAGAAAGAAAGCTCGCGGGGTAACAGTGAAAGAAGCTGGAAAAAGACAGGTAATACCTGTATTTCCACAAGATGAAGAAAAGCATGGTTATCTGCCCATATACGATGGTCAGGGAGCTACAGGGAGCAAAAAGAACAGTGTAATGGGTGGTTTTCTGCTAAAAGGAATTTTATCTACCATGCTTTTTTTTGGTGTGGCCTTAGTATGGGAAATTAATGCTCCAGTATTGCAATCACCAAAGGAGTGGACGAGCGGCGTACTCACAGAGGAGTTTCCGTTTGCTAAAGTTAACCAATGGTATCAGGAATCATTTGGAACACCGTTGGCCGTGCCCCCTAATGGTGACAATGCTGAAAGCGTTACAGAAGAAGTACTTGCTTTACCTGTATCCGGCAGTGTAACAGAGTCTTTCCAAGCTAATGGGACTGGGATTCTGATAGCACCTGAAGAGACCTCTGCTGTGTCAGCCTTGCGTGATGGCGTTGTAGTGTTTGCTGGGAATGATAGCTCCACAAATAAAACAATTAAGATTCAGCATTCTGATGGAAGTATATCAACGTATGGGGAACTTAGTGACTTGAATGTTCATCTTTACCAATTTGTGAAGAGCAATCAGCCAATTGGACATTTTACGCCACAGCCAGATAGTACCACCGTATATTTTGCCATTGAAAAAGATAAGGACTATATTGATCCCGTGCAGGTAATTAAAGTTGACGATAGTGAGTAATTACTTGCCAAAAATCCATTTCCACCCCATCTTACTTGCTTTTTTCTTCATATCCTTTTTGACAGGTACTTTCGTGGAAATGGCAGTAATACTCCTTATTGTGTTAATTCATGAACTAGGGCATTTTACGATGGCGAAATGGTTTGATTGGAGAATTGGCACCATTATGCTTTGGGTGTTTGGTGGGGTGATGAAAACAGACGAGCATGGGACAAGGCCAATTGCCGAAGAAGCTCTCGTCACAATTGCCGGTCCACTGCAGCATATATGGATCTATGCAGGCATATTTGCTCTATCATATAGCGATTTGTTGCCTACTTCTTTAATTGATTTGATGTTATACTATAATACAGCTATCCTATTATTCAACTTACTGCCTTTATGGCCACTTGATGGTGGAAAACTATTGTTTTTATTGCTTGCTCTATTACTTCCATACAAACGAGCCTATCATATCGTTATACTCTTTTCTATGATGTTAGCTGTAGTTTTTCTCCTTGTACAACTAATACTTCCTTCTTTTACGTTAAGCACATTTCTTATCGCGCTCTTCTTATTTATGGAAAACCAGTCAGAATGGAAACAACGTCATTACGTGTTTATGCGGTTTTTACTAAAACGTTATGAAAAAAAGACTAAGATAATGAAACATAAGCCACTGTATGTATCACCTGAGAGCTCTTTAATGAGAGTGTTTTCTGGCTTTAGCCAAGAAAAGAGGCATACCATCTATGTGACAGATAAACATGGTAGGCATACTGTATTAGAGGAACAGGAATGTTTGCAAGCCTATTTCAAGTATAAAAAATACCATCAAAATGTTGGGGAAATTATAGAGAAAGGTGCTTGAAACATAGAGAATTTGTCGTGTGATGCCTTGACAAACCTAGTTAATACATGGTAACATCAATACGTTATTCATCGTAGCACCAGTGCTACAACCGCACAGAACAGGTTTGGATAAACTCTTGAGAGAGTACCTGAATGGCGAGTCTGAGTTAATTAAGGAGGTGCAAGTTATTATGTACGCAATTATCGAAACAGGTGGTAAGCAAGTTAAAGTTGTGGAAGGCCAAGAAATTTACGTAGAAAAAGTTGCAGCAGATGCAAATGACGCTGTAACATTTGAAAAAGTTCTATTCGTAGGTGGAGACGATGTGAAAGTAGGCGCACCATATGTTGAAGGTGCAACTGTCACTGCTAAAGTTGAAAAGCATGGTCGTCAGAAAAAGGTTACAGTTTTCAAGTTCAAGCCTAAAAAGAACTATCATCGTAAACAAGGTCATCGTCAGCCTTATACAAAATTAGTTATTGATAAAATCAATGCATAAAGGTATTTCTCTATGATTCAGGTAACAATTTATCGTAATGACAATCGAATAACCGCATTTAAACTTTCTGGACATGCAGATAGTGGACCTTATGGCTATGATCTTGTTTGTGCAGGAGTCTCAGCAGTTTCGATTGGTACAGTTAATGCTGTGATGACACTGTGTAATGCTGATTTACAAATTGAGCAAGGTGAGGATGGCGGATATCTTTATGTCCAGATCCCCACCAATGCAGTGGACAACATAGAACAGGTACAACTCCTGTTTGAGGGCATGCTGGTATCATTACAATCTATTGAGAGTGAATATGGAGAATTTATTAAGATTCGTACTTTATAAGGAGGTGCAGTGGTATGCTACGTCTTGATTTGCAGTTTTTCTCACAGAAAAAAGGTGCTGGTAGTACTAAGAACGGTCGTGATTCAGAATCCAAACGTCTTGGTGCTAAACGTGCTGATGGCCAATTCGTAACTGGTGGTTCTATTCTTTACCGTCAACGCGGTACGAAGATCTATCCAGGTGAAAACGTTGGTCGTGGTGGAGATGACACACTTTTTGCAAAAGCTGACGGCGTTGTTAAGTTTGAACGCGTTGGCCGTGACCGCAAAAAAGTTAGTGTTTATCCAGTGGCACAGGAAGCATAACATTTTGCATGTACGTAAAAAACTCCAACTTTCTTAAGGTTGGAGTTTTTTTAGTATATGAAACAATATACCCTTGTTCAATGAAAAGAATAAATCTATATTCGGTACAGAAGAGTATCTTATGTTATGCTAGTTTAAAATGGTAGTGCCTGTCTGTACTATTAAGGTGTTTCTGCCTTTCTAAAAAGTAATCTGCACAGATGTCTAGCTCCGAGTGCCAAGCTAGGTGACTTCGCAAATCGCCTTCTGATAAAGAGGCTTGTGACTGGTTTGAACCAGTGGCTTACCCGGATCCCTATTACGGCCGCTCCGCGCTTTTCTAATTACATATACTTCTCTGGTTAGGAAGATTACTGGTTTTTCTGCTATACTTTGATATGTAATGGAGGGAAGACATGAACGAGAAGGATGTTATCTTATTACTGCAGCATTATCGTCATGATTTAATGAACCATTTACAAATAATTCATGGCTACTTAAGTATGAATAAAACAGACAGAGTGGAGAGTAAAGTCCAAGAAAGTCTGGAATATTACAATGAAGAAAGAAAACTCATGCATTTACAAGGCACGTTATTAACATTGTGGGTCATCCAATTTAATGGCTATTATGAAGATTTTCGTCTGACCTACCAAATACATACCGAAAATAAAAAAATATCTCAATCCGATGAGCAATTGGTTAGACAATGTAATCGTGTTATATCACTTATTAGTCACTTGCACGAAAAAATGGAGCTGTTTGAGGCGAAACTTCTTCTCGAAGATACAGATAAACAGGAAGTTTTACGTGTCAAATTGTCCATTAATGGGAATTTTAAAGACAAAGAAGAAGTAATTAAAGAGCTTAATGGCTTGGAATTGGAATATCAAATGAGTATAGAAAATACCAATGACGGAATCGTGTGTACGTTCGCAATTCCGTGTGAAATATGAGGTGAGTCAACAATGTTTGTAGATCAGGTTAGTGTGTATGTGAAGGCAGGAGATGGCGGGAATGGACTTGTCGCATACCGTCGAGAAAAATATGTACCGAAAGGCGGTCCTGCTGGTGGAGACGGCGGTAATGGCGGCGATGTTGTTTTTGAGGTTGATGAAGGATTAAATACTTTGATGGATTTTCGTTATAATCGTCACTTTAAAGGTAAGCGTGGTGAAAATGGGATGAGCAAAACACAGCATGGTAAAAATGCTGTACCATTAGTAGTCCCAGTTCCTCCAGGTACTACGGTTATAGATGAAGAAACTGATGAGGTCATTGCTGATTTAACAGCACATAAGCAAAGGGCTATCATTGTCCACGGTGGCCGTGGGGGAAGAGGAAATACACGGTTTGCTACACCAAGAAATCCTGCACCAGATATGGCTGAAAATGGTGAGCCAGGGCAGGAACGAAACATAAAAGTCGAACTTAAATTAATTGCCGATGTTGGATTGGTCGGTTTCCCAAGTGTAGGTAAGTCGACATTTCTTTCTGTTGTAAGTGCCGCTAAACCGAAAATTGCTGATTATCATTTTACTACGCTTGCTCCCAACCTGGGTGTCATCGACACGAGTGATCAGCGCAGCTTTGTTATGGCTGATTTACCAGGCTTAATAGAAGGGGCCCATGAGGGAGTAGGACTTGGCCATCAGTTTTTGCGCCATGTAGAGAGAACAAGGTTGATTGTTCATGTAATCGATATGGCCGGAACAGAAGGCCGTGATCCTTACGACGATTTTGTGAAAATAAACCAAGAACTAATAGAGTATGACATGAAGCTGACAGAACGTCCGCAAATTATAGCAGCAAATAAAATGGATATGCCTGGTGCTTCGGATAACTTAGAAATGTTTAAAGAACAGCTTGGTGAGGATATTCCAGTTTACGAAATATCTGCTTTAACTAAAGAAGGCTTGCGTGATATTCTATTTGCAATTGCCGACCAACTGGATGCTATTCCTAAGGTTGCACCTAAGATGGACGAAGTTGAAGAAAAAGTTATTTATCGCCATACAAAAGAGGATGCACCATTTGAAATTACACGTGACGATGATGGTGCGTATGTGCTTTCAGGCGTTAAAATTGAAAAATTATTCAAAATGACGGACTTTGCAAGAGATGAAGCAATCCAGCGTTTCTCTAGACAGATAAGAGGAATGGGCGTAGATAAAGCCCTTCGTGAACGGGGTGCGAGGGACGGCGATACGATACGACTGCTTGATTTTGAATTCGAATTTATCGAGTAATAGATGCAGTTCCAAGGGAAATAGGGGGAGAAATTTTGTCAGCAACTATTGGTTATTTGGGGCCTAAAGGGACCTTTACAAAACTAGCTGTAGATGCAGCATTTAATGGAGAACATAAAGAAAGCTATGCAACCATTCCAGAATGTATTGACGCAGTAGAACATGATGAGATAGATATCGCTGTTGTGCCACTTGAAAATGCAATCGAAGGGACGGTTCAGCTAACAGTAGATTATTTGGTACACCAAGTAAGACTACCAATTGTGGCTGAAATTGTAGTGCCTATACAGCAGCATTTGTTGGTACAACCGACCTTCCAGGGTAGTCTTGGCGATATTACGGAAGTGCATTCTCATAGTCATGCCATCGCCCAATGTCATCAATATCTTCACCAGTCGCTACCTGAGGCTAAGATTCAGTACACCACTTCAACAGGGAAAGCTGCAGAGATTGTAAGTAAGAGCGATTTGCCGATTGCTGCAATTGGAAACAAATTAGCAGCAGAGGTGTATGGTCTCAAACTATTACAGGAAAACATCCATGACTATTCAAATAACCATACTCGTTTTGTGGTACTTTGCAAGGATGAAAAAAAGCTAAAAATTAAACATCCTGTTAGCATAGAGAAAACCAGTATGCTCATTTCCTTACCTAGTGACCAAGCTGGTGCTTTGCATCAAGTTCTGTCTGCGTTCGCTTGGAGAAAAATGAGTTTGTCTAAAATAGAATCTAGGCCAATGAAAACTGGCTTAGGAAATTATTTCTTTATCATTGATGTCGATCAGCCCTATGATGATGTATTGTTTCCAGGAGTAAAAGGGGAATTAGAAGCTTTGGGTTGTAATGTAACGATAATGGGGACATATCCCGTTTATAAATTAACTATTTAACATCCTTACGCCGCCTATTTATTGAGATAGGCGGTTTTTTTGTTGTTGAAAAAGTCATTCGTAAAAAAGTCTGGTGGTGACAATAGAAGACTTTTTCTAAAATATCTTTCAACTTTTTCTGTATGCTTGCATATGTTGATATAGAGTAATTAGCCCAGTTCTATATCGAAAGGAGTTCGGTTCGTTTTGAAAATACACATTGTTCAAAAAGGAGATACACTCTGGGAATTATCCAAGAAATATGGGGTAGATTTTGAAGAGTTAAAGCAAATGAATAGCCAATTGTCGAGTCCTGATATGATTATGCCTGGAATGAAAATTAAAATTCCGAGCAGTTCTAAAGCTGTAAAACAGGAACACATGCCAAAAAAGGAAACGGTAAAGCAACCATACAAGGACACCTCCCCTAAACCGATGCCAGTAATGAAGGAAGACGAAAAAGAAGTGCCAAAACCACAGATGCCTCAAATGCCGCAGATGCCGCAGATGCCAAACCAACCCATTATGCAAATGCCAATTTTAGAACAAGAATTTCAAAATTATACGACGATTAACTTCCCAGAAACACACCATCATGTGCAGCCGAAAAAGGAGATGAAAAAGGAAAAGCCGAAAGAGAAGCCAAAGGTTGAAGCTAAAACCTATCCGAAGCCATCTCCAAAACCAGAATTACAACCACAGTTCCACATGCAGCCACAACAGGCACCAACACATACGGTCCCAATGTGCTGTCACATCGTACATCCATGTTATCCACCTGTCCCGTTTCCGGTAATGGCCCAGGTTTCTGACTGGCCAATGGGACCAATGCATGCTATGGACCCTCATCACGGTATGGCTCCTGCACATATGCAGCATGGTAAGGACGATTGCGGATGTTCTGGACCAAAAATGCACGGTAGCCCACACCACATGATGTTCGATCCTATGCAACATCAAATGTCCATGGGACAGCAGCCATTCCAAAATCAGGGGCAACAGCCATTTCAACAACAGGGACAGCAGCCGTTTCAACCGCAAATGTTTCCACAACAATTTGACGGTACATCGAATTTTGCTCCGACGCCCCCAGCATATCCTGATTTTAGTAATCGAGAAGAAGATAATAAGGATTCAACTAAAGGTGAATAGAATAAACATAGAGACGAGAAAAGATATCGTCTCTATTTTTTTGGAGAAGAACGCTACATATAGGTTTCAACGTTACTACATTTTTTTATGTTTGTATTTTCAAGAGACGGGAATAAAAGCTTGTAGGTAATCATGCGTATAAGAAAGTGTAGATGAAATGCTTTAAACGTCGTTATTTTTTTAAAAAAAGTGAAATAGTGATAAAATGTTTAATATTGATTATTTAAAAGGAGAGATAGCAGTGGAAAAACAGGTAGACCAAATTGTACAGTGGTTACGTGACCAAGTTAAGCAGGCTGGAGTCAATGGCCTCTTGGTAGGTATTAGTGGTGGATTAGATTCTGCAGTCGTTTCACATTTAATACAACGTGCTTTCCCAGATAATTCTTTAGGTGTGTTGCTTCCAATTTATACAAGTGATTCGAATTTGGATGATGCCAAGCAGGTAGTGGAGAGCAGTGGAATTAAATCTATGACAGTTGATCTTACAGAGACACATAAAATTATGTACTCTGAAATCAAAGACAGTTTAAATGAAAGCAACACATTCATTGAAGAAAATGATAAGTTAGCTGGTGCTAACCTTCGCGCACGCCTTCGTATGAGCACGTTATATGCACTTGCAACGAATTATAACTACATGGTAGTTGGAACAGATAATGCAGCAGAGTGGTATACAGGTTACTTTACAAAGTACGGTGACGGTGGTGCTGATATTCTTCCAATTGTTGAATTTACAAAACAGGAAGTCCGTGATATGGCAAGTTACCTTGGTGTTCCTAGTCATATTGTTAAGAAAAAGCCAAGTGCTGATCTATGGGAAGGACAAACTGATGAAGATGAGATGGGAACAAGCTATGATACAATTGACGCCTATCTTAAAGGAGAGCAAATTCCTGAACGCGATAAAGAAATTATTGAATCCTTGCATAAAAAGTCTGCCCATAAGCGTGAGGCACTTCCGCAATTTAAGCGCGAGCAATAATGTGTAATTCCCTAAAATTGACTGTGTAAAAAAACCTTCCTTATCCAAACTATGGATAAAGGAGGTTTTTTTTTGAAAACAAAATTAGTATTTGGGCTAGCATTGTTGATACTTACTGGATGCAATTCTGGTACGGAGGAACAAGGGCAGTCAGATGATAACCAGCAAAAAACAGAGTATATAAATTATGAGACTGAACAAGAACATAAAGAAAGAGAACAAGGGAAAGAACTTTCTATAGGTGAGCAAGGGGGCTACCCGCAAAGTAAACAGGAAGGTGCCAATGATGCTGATTTTAAAAACGGTTACTCAGATGCTTATACGAACGAAGAGGCGTTATGGCTATCCGAGGAATTGGAGAATCGAAAAGATATTGTAACAGCACAGGTTGCTTCCACAGAGGATCAAATTTTAGTAGGGCTCATACAAAGGGAGTATGCTACAGAAGATGTACCAAAGCGGGTGAAAGAGGAAATTCAAAAATTACTTCCAGATACAAAAAAGGAAATTATTGTCTTTACAGATAATGCTTATTGGGAATATATGAAGAACCGAGATGCCAAACCAAATGGAAATACGCCATAATAAATGACGTTATCTAGCCATTAGTTTTTTATCCCCCTTAAAGTGACAGAAAGTCCTCCAATTCAAGAAGGGAAAAGATATCAAGTTTTGAAGTGGGATAAACTGTCAGTAAAGGACCGGCCCGGTAAACGAACATTTGGTGTAAGAGGTAGCGAGCCCCACTAAATGAAGTTTCGCTTTATGAAATTCCTTTTTTTTGGTATAGTTAAAAAGGAAATTTCTAGAGAGGAGAATGTCCGATGGCTGGTCATTCTAAATGGAAGAATATACAAAGAAGAAAAAATGCACAGGATGCAAAAAAAGGTAAAGTTTTTATGCGCCACGCGAAAGATATATATACTGCTGCGAAACAGGGAGGCGGGGACATCTCAACAAATGCTTCTCTACGTCTAGTAGTAGATAAGGCGAAAGCGGATAATATGCCTAATGATAATATTGATCGTGCAATAAAAAAGGCAACTGGTACACTTGATGGTGCTAGCTTTGAGGAACTAACATATGAAGGGTATGGACCTGGTGGTGTTGCAGTTATCGTTAATGTTTTAACAGATAATAAAAACCGTACTGCTGCAGAAGTTCGCCATGCATTTAAGAAAAATGACGGCAACCTTGGAGAAAATGGAAGTGTTTCTTTCATGTTTGACCGTAAAGGATACATCGTAATTGCGAATGAAAATGGGGAAATTGATGAAGACGAACTTACATTAGAAGCTCTTGAGGCAGGAGCAGAGGATATTACAACAGAAGAAGAAGCTTATGAAATCTTTACTGAACCAGAAAACTTCCAAGATGTCGTGACACACCTAACGGAAAATGGTTACGAAATAGCTGATTCTGAAGTAACCCTCTTTCCACAAACATACAGTGCTCTGAATGAAACCGACGAGAGCAAAATGTTAACCCTTATAGAGACGTTAGAAGAAAACGAAGATGTACAGGACATTCATCACAATTTAGAAGAATCAAATTAACTCATTTAACAAGGAAGTTTCTATTCCCGTTCGAGGATAGGAGCTTCTTTTATTAGTTAATTATGCGTAATAACTGTAAGTTTCGCTGATTGTAAAGTTATGATAGAATGGTGAAAGGATTGTAAAGGAGACGGATGAATGATTGCTTATATTAAAGGAATGCTTACATATATCTTAGATGATTCCATCATCATGGACGTTCAAGGAATTGGCTACGAATTATTTTGTGCCAATCCTTTTGTGTTTCAGTCGTCGTTACATAAAGAGATTAAGATCCATACATATCATCACGTAAGGGAAGACGCGCAGATTTTGTATGGATTTAAAAATGAAGATGAGAAATTTTTGTTTACCAAACTAATTTCTGTCTCCGGAATAGGCCCAAAAGGCGCATTGGCAATACTCAGTGGAGTGGATGTAGCTGGCATCGCAGCAGCAATTGAACGGGAAGATGACAAATTCTTAACGAGCTTTCCAGGGGTAGGGAAAAAGACAGCAAGGCAAATTATTCTAGATCTAAAAGGTAAGCTTACAAACGTCCTTACCATCACCGAAGTGGAAACCGATATGGCTAATGCAAAGGATGCAGATGCAGAAGGTCTTCAGGAGGCTGCGGAAGCATTAAAGGCGCTTGGATATACGGATAGGGAAATAAAAGGTATTATGCCAGAGTTAAAAGCAACGGATAGTAAAAACGCGGATGAGCTTATTAGAAAAGCATTATCTTTATTAATGAAAAAGTAGGAGAGGGGGAGAATAATGGAAGAACGTATGGTTACAGGAGAATTTCAAGAAGAAGATTCAGTTGAGCTAAGTCTTCGGCCTTCTGCTTTAAATCAGTATATTGGACAGCAGAAGGTTAAAGAAAATCTTAGTATTTTTATTAAGGCAGCTAGAATGAGAGAAGAACCATTGGACCACGTTCTGTTGTATGGCCCTCCAGGGTTAGGGAAAACCACATTAGCAGCAATTATTGCAAATGAAATGGGAGTGCAATTCCGTTCCACCTCTGGACCTGCCATAGAACGAGCTGGAGATCTTGCAGCTATATTGTCTTCTTTAGAACCTGGTGATGTGCTGTTTATTGATGAGATTCACCGCCTTCCGCGTTCTGTAGAGGAAGTATTATATCCTGCAATGGAGGATTTTTTCCTCGATATTGTTATAGGCACAGGACCGAGTGCAAGGTCGGTTAGGATTGACTTACCCCCATTTACATTGGTAGGTGCTACTACAAGGGCAGGACTATTATCAGCACCTCTTCGCGACCGATTTGGCGTACTTAGCCGCTTGGAGTTTTATGAAGCGAAAGATTTATGCTCTATTATTGAGCGAACAGCCGAAATTTTTCAAACCTCTATTACAAAGGAAGCTGCAACGGAAGTGGCCAGACGTTCTAGGGGCACCCCGAGGATTGCAAATCGCTTGCTAAAAAGGATTCGAGATATCTCGCAAGTGAAGGGCGAGGTAGAGATAAGCGCAGATACAACAGCTGACGCTTTAACGATGTTACAGGTTGATGATGAAGGACTTGACCACATCGATCATAAGCTATTAAAAGGAATGATAGAAAACTTCCAGGGTGGACCTGTTGGGTTGGATACAATAGCTGCTACAATTGGTGAGGAATCTCAAACAATTGAAGATGTTTACGAACCATATTTATTACAAATCGGTTTTATCCAAAGAACACCAAGAGGGAGAATTGTCACACCAAAAGCATACCTACATTTTGGAATGAAAGTGCCTGGCTCAGAATGAGTATAGGTAAATTGCTTATTGTCGCAGGGATTATTATGGTCCTTATTGGAATTGTATGGACGTTTATTGGAAAATTACCTGGTGATTTTTCTTTCAAGAAGGGAAATGTCACGGTTCATTTTCCGATTATGACTTCAATTATTGTAAGTATTATACTTTCCTTGGTATTCTTTATCTTAGGAAAGTTTCGTTAAGTAAGGAGATGCAACATGAATATAGAAGATTTTGATTTTCATTTACCAGAGGAACTAATTGCACAAACACCACTCAAGGATCGTACATCCTCTAGACTACTTGTCCTAGATAAAAACAAGAAAGAACTGGAACATAAGAAATTTAAAGATGTAAAAGATTACATTAAACCAGGTGACGCCCTTGTACTAAATGATACGCGCGTATTGCCTGCAAGACTATACGGTGTGAAGGAAGACACAGGAGCAAATATTGAAGTGCTTTTATTACACCAAGAAAATGGAGATACTTGGGAAGTACTAGCTAAGCCTGCAAAAAAAGTAAAGCAAGGATCTGTTATTACGTTCGGAGGCGGAAAGTTACAAGCTACTTGTGTAGGATTGAAAGAGCATGGTGGGCGAGTAATGGAATTTTCCTATAGCGGTATATTTTATGAAGTTCTTGATGAGCTCGGAGAAATGCCTCTTCCTCCATATATAAAAGAAAAGCTACCTGAAAAGGAAAGATACCAGACTGTATATGCAAAAGAAGAGGGTTCGGCTGCAGCGCCAACAGCAGGGCTACATTTCACAAATGAATTGCTTGATGAGCTCAAAGCAAAAGGAATTACAGTATCTTTCATAACCTTACATGTAGGGTTAGGAACGTTTCGTCCTGTAAGTGTAGATAATATTGATGATCACCAAATGCACTCGGAATTTTATCATATGTCCCAAGAAACAGCTGTTACACTAAATCAAATAAAAGAGCAAGGTGGAAGGATTATCTCAGTAGGTACAACGTCCACTAGAACGTTAGAAACAATCGCTAGAGATAATGGCACGTTTGTGGAAACAAGTGGCTGGACAGATATTTTTATTTATCCACCATACGAATTCCGTGCAGTTGATGGGCTTATAACAAACTTTCATCTGCCTAAATCTACGTTAATTATGTTAGTCAGTGCTTTGGCAGACAAAAATTCCATTTTACATGCCTATGAAGAAGCAGTAAGAGAAAAATACCGGTTCTTTAGTTTCGGCGACGCTATGTTAATTATTTGATTTGATAAGTTGATTTTTGAAACATTCTGAATGTGCCTACTAGAGACTACTTAGAAAGTAAGTGTAGCATGAGGAATCTATCCTCATGCTTAATATATTAAAAAGGACGAATACTTTATGACACCCATAACATATGAATTAATAAAAACATGTAAACAAACAGGGGCGAGATTGGGACGTGTCCATACACCGCACGGTTCATTTGATACCCCAACATTCATGCCAGTCGGGACACTTGCTACTGTGAAAACGATGAGCCCTGAAGAGCTTCAAGAGATGAATGCGAATATCATCTTGTCGAATACGTACCATCTATGGCTTCGACCAGGAGAGGACATCGTAAGAGAAGCTGGAGGATTACACAAGTTTATGAATTGGGATGGCGCTATTTTGACTGATTCTGGTGGATTTCAAGTCTTCAGTTTGAGTGACATGCGGGAAATCAAAGAAGAAGGAGTTCATTTTAGAAACCATCTAAGTGGAGATAAACTCTTTTTATCACCGGAAAGGGCAATGGAAATTCAAAATGCGCTCGGATCAGACATCATGATGGCCTTTGACGAGTGTCCACCATATCCTGCCAGCTATGAGTATATGAAATCTTCTGTAGAGCGTACCTCACGCTGGGCAGAACGTTGCCTAGAAGCGCATCAACGACAACATGATCAAGGCTTGTTTGGTATAATTCAAGGCGGCGAGTATGAAGATTTACGTAAATTAAGTGCACAGGATTTAGTTTCCTTAGATCTACCCGGCTATGCAATTGGCGGGCTATCTGTTGGAGAACCAAAAGATGTTATGAACCGTGTATTAGACTTTACGGCTCCCCTAATGCCGTCTAATAAGCCACGCTACTTGATGGGAGTTGGTTCACCGGATTCTTTGATTGATGGAGCCATAAGAGGAATTGATATGTTTGATTGTGTGCTTCCAACAAGGATCGCACGAAATGGGACATGCATGACGTCAAATGGACGACTTGTTGTACGAAATGCAAAGTTCGCTAGAGATTTTGGGCCGATTGACGAGAATTGTGACTGTCATGTATGTAAAAATTACTCCCGTGCATACATTCGCCATTTAATTAAATGTAACGAAACATTCGGTTTTAGGCTTACTACTTATCATAACCTCTATTTTCTGTTAAAATTAATGGAGCAAGTCCGAACAGCAATTGCTGAAGATAGACTTGGTGACTTTAAAGAAGAATTCTTTGAGCAATATGGTCTGAATAAACCGGATGCGAAGAACTTCTAAAGAGGTTTTTTATATATTTTGAAAGGAGGGAATACAAAGATGGATATGCTTATATCACTATCACCAATTATTCTTATGTTTGTAATCTTCTATTTCTTGCTAATACGTCCACAACAAAAACGCCAGAAGCAAGTGAAACAGATGCAGTCAGAGCTACAAAAAGGCCAATCCGTTGTTACTATCGGTGGATTCCACGGTGTTGTTCACGCTATCGATGAAAACACTGTCGTAATTCAGTCTGGTGACGGTACTAAGCTGACGTATGACCGTTCAGCAATCCGTGAAGTTAGACAATAGTAAGTAGACTAAGGTGCCACCATAGGCATTTCTCCTGTGGTGGATGGTTTTTAAGTAACATTATGTATCTAATACATAGAAAAACGAAGTTAACGGAATCTTGTTAACTTCGTTTTATTTTATTTCTAGGAAATAATATTGGTATACACGTTTGCTAAAGAAGCGAATGCTAGTTTGTCAACGTTACATATCCTTCGTATTCTACCAAAGTATACGAATAAGCTTCACTACTTCTCAACCTGTCCTCCGGTAATATTAACACCTATTACACCACCAAATAAAGCTACAAGAATATAGGCTGTATGATGAATCGTCTGTTCCATGCTAAACCCGACTTGATACCCTAGATATTGGACAAGGAATGTAAACAAGGTAAATCCCATTCCTGTTAAAGCTCCAATAATCCACCCCTTGGCTTTGCTTTTGGCTCCAGCTACCATTCCACCTATAAATAGAGAAATTAATCCAATTACGAGTGTTACCCACGTTAAGGCCGGTTCATTGAATGTAGAAAAACGAAGTAGTAACGCTAAGATGAAGCTGGCAAGTAGTATAAGACCTAACACGATAATCCACCCATACAATAGGGCTGTAAATTGTTGTTTGTTCACTCATTATCCCCCCTGAGATTGTCCACTTACATTAATAGTATTCAAGAAAAAATAAAATAGACGAAAAATATTTTAGTCTGTCCTCACATAGAAATAGTATAGAAAGCAATATCTATCCCGGTGCAACCGTCCGTAAGACTCCCACTTCAAAACATGAAGTAAAACAGTGATGTTTAAGTGGGAATAAACGGACGCTAACACCCCGATTCATTCAACTAACAATCAGTGGGAGAAGAATGAAATCCCCACTGATTGAAGTTTCACTTTATAACGAATTGTGAAAGTGGGTGAGAAATGGACGTCCTTCTTGCAACAATTATTTTTATAGTTAGCTATTTTTTCATTATGACTGATAAAATAAACCGAGCAATAGTAGCGCTATCTGGAGGAACCCTTTTATTATTAACTGGAATTTTTACAACACAGGATATATTTACAGAATACATCGACTGGGCTACAATTGCATTGCTATTTTCTATGATGGTGCTCATTTCTATTACTGAAAAAACGGGCTTATTCACCTTTATTGCAATCCGCTTCGCGCAGCGGGTAGGGGGAAGACCTATTCCACTTCTAGTAGGTGTTGGCGTATTAACCGCGGTAGGTTCAGCAATGCTTGATAATGTGACAACCGTTCTTATTTTTGTACCAATTCTCCTGAAAATCACAAAACTATTAAACATACCATCCTTTCCATACTTATTAATGATTATATTTAGTTCAAATATAGGAGGTGCTGCAACATTAATCGGAGATCCTCCGAATATTATGATTGGACAAGCAGTAGAACATCTAACCTTTCTTTCTTTCTTTATACATGTCGGACCGATTGCCTTGATCATGTTTCTAACCATGATACTTTTTATTTACCTTTGTTTTAGAAAAACGCTATCAAATTCAGTGATCGATGCTAGGGAGTTAGAAAAGATGGATGCTGCGGCTCATCTACATAAGACACCCATGCTTTATAAATCGATTAGCGTTCTTATATTAACGATAACAGGCTTTCTTCTTCATGCTTTTGTTCATATCGATCTAACCGCGATTGCTTTAGCAGGAGCACTACTTCTACTGTTTCTAACTCAAGACGAATTAGAAGCTGAGAGGGTTTTTGAAAAGGTAGAATGGGTTACGCTATTTTTCTTTGTAGGTTTATTTACGCTTGTAGGTGGGCTACAAGAGGTTGGAGTAATTGATGAACTTGCTCGTGCTATTGTTCTTACAACAGATGGGGACTATGTAAATACTACTTTGCTGGTGCTTTGGGTATCGGGGATTTTCTCTGGAATAGTGGATAATATTCCTTTTGTAGCGGCAATGATCCCTGTAGTACAGGAGTTTGAAAGCTATGGAATGGTATACTTGGATCCGATATGGTGGGCTCTATCGCTCGGTGCTTGCTTAGGTGGGAATGCTACACTAATTGGATCTTCTGCAAATGTGGTAGTTGCCGGATTGGCAGAACGTTCAGGTGATAGAATTTCTTTCGTTCGATTTATGCTGTTTGGGGTGCCAATCGTGTTACTATCCCTCGTCATTTCAACGATTTATATATATTTACGATACCTATTACCATATATAAGCCAGCTATAAAACCTGCCACGGGCAGGTTTTGTTGCATAAAAAGAAGACATGCCTAGGTTTAACCATAGGCATGTCTCTTTTTTTCAGGGCGATAGATGTTATCGATTTGTGAATGGAGGGAGGCCGATAAAAATGGTCTACCGCATAGGCGGCGTTCACTAGTATAGATGCCTGCGCTCAAGTTATTACTTCAACCATTTTTTAAATAAGGGTAATTGTATAAGTTCCTCTCTTGAGATAAATCGAAGGATAAAGAGAGTGATAACATAAAAGATAAGAAGTATGATGAGAGCAAGTATAAAGAGAAATAAATTTGGCCCCATCGATTCATATAGATTTCTGATCCAAGAGCCGATCACCCAGGTTGTACCGATTAAAAGAATCATTTTACCAATATCGACCAACGGTATGGAAAATTGAATGGCTTTTTGTAAGGCTGCAAAGTGAAGTAAAGTAACAAGTACTACACCAACAGACATGGCAATGGCTACACCGTTAATTCCAAAGCTGGGATTTGATGCGAGAAAGAACAATACACTTAATTTACACAGCGCCCCGATTAAGCTATTCCACATGGCCGGTTTTGCTAAATCGAGTGCTTGTAATGCAGCTTGTAATGGTGATTGGACATAGAGTAAAATGAAAAAAGGTGCCATTAATACAAGCAAGCTACTAGCTTTGTCTGTCCCGTACATATAGGTGAGGATCGGTGAGGAAAATAGGCATAGCACTACTGTTGCAATGGCGCCGGAAGCGAATGACAAGCGAATGGACTGATGGATACGGTAATGAACCAAGCCCTTGTTTAAATTGGCTTCTGCTTCTGAAATAGACGGAACGAGAGCGATGGACAGGGAATGTGTAATAAATGTTGGTAAAAATAGTAATGGGAAGATATAGCCTGTGAGCTCTCCGTATTGCCTTGTTGCCAGGGAACTTGAAATGCCTGCAATAGCAAGACTTTGCGCAACAAGTATGGGTTCTAAAAAATTTGTAAAGGAGCCTATCATTCTACTTCCAGTACTTGGAAGAGCAATGGAGAACAGTTCTTTTACTGTAGAACGGCTAGATTTTAAATAGCTAAAAAATTTCGTGCGAATTTTAATCTTTTTCTTTCTTTTAAACATGTAAATCATGTATAAGAGGGAAATAAACTCACCCAAGATAACACTGATCATGGCACCTGCTGCTGCATACTCTACGCCATATGGAAGTAATAGCTTAACGAAAAAAGCAACGCATGTTATTCGAACAATCTGTTCGATCACCTGTGCATAGCTCTGTGGCTTCATGTTCTGCTTACCTTGAAAGTATCCTCTCAGAACAGAGGATATCGCAACAATAGGAATAATAGGGCTAATAGCCATTAAAGGATATAGTGTCCGTCCATCTGTCAAAAGTGAGGTTGCTACAAAGGGTGCTGCAAACATAAGACCGACAGTAAATAGAACACTGGTTATTCCCGTAGCGATTAAAGAAACGATTACTATTTTCTTCACTTTTTGTGAATCATTTTTAGCTTCCGCTTCCGCAACCCTTTTGGAAATGGCGACAGGAAGCCCAAGCTGAGTCAGTGTCATTACCATAAATAAAGTGGGGAGAGCCATCATATAAAGGCCCACACCTTCTTCTCCCATGAGCCGGGCTACGACAATTCGATTGATAAAACCTAGAAATCGGGTAATCATACCAGCTAAAATTAAAATAAGTGTGCCTTGCAGAAATGTTTGTTTGGTCATTATAGCCGACCTGCCTTCTCAAATAATAATTTTTCATATACAATGATATATATGCTTGCAAGTGGGCCAAGCATGACAAGAAGGATTAAAGAAGAAATAGATTCTATTCTCCGTGTAAGGAGGGACACTATGGAAATTGTACAAACTGTATCAGAATGGAAGGCCATGATTATGCCAACATTAGAGAGTAAGGCTGATGAATTTCAAATGATGGGATACTCAAGGGCTAATCCCGAAGAGATCTGGGACTGCCTAGTTAAAAAGGTTTGGAAAGGTAATCCAGAAAAGCGAATTTACGAAGTGGTGCAAGATATTTTCCACCTTAGATCTGGAACCTATATTAGTTATCTGACTGTAGCGGCTTACCAGGATGATAATTTATTTGCATCCATTTCTGCTTTAACTGCGGGTGGTCAAGAAGATGGTGGATAGTTTACATAATTGCAAGAGATGATTTTAATTTCTAGTAAAAATTTAGTGAAAAGTATTGGCTGGAATAACCTAGCCAATTGTTTGGAGGCATAGATAAATGAAAAAGAGAGGCAGAATCGTCGCCTTTTTTCTGATCGTACTTATTTTTGGGGGTCTGATCGGATCAACGGTTACTGGTGTAACGAAAGATATTAATTTAGGGTTGGACCTTCAAGGTGGTTTCGAGGTTCTCTATGAGGTAGAGCCAGTAGATGAAAGCCAAGAAGTAGATAGGAAATTACTTGAATCAACTGTCCAGATATTAAATGAACGTGTTAACCGCTTAGGGATCAGTGAGGCGAGCATTGATATTGAGGGAGAAAATAGAATACGGGTGCAACTTGCTGGTGTCCAGGATCAGACAGAGGCAAGAGAAATCCTCTCAACCTCTGCAAGACTATCTTTCAGAGATGTCAATGACAATGAGCTTTTAAACGGTAACGATGTGAAAGAAGGAAGTGCGAAGCAGGATTTTGATCAGACGACAAATGCACCGATCGTCACATTGCAACTAAAGGATGCGGCTAAATTTGGAGAAGTGTCAACGCAAATTAAAAACATGGGTGCGCCAGATAACTTACTTGTCATCTGGATGGATTATCAGGAAGGCGATTCTTTTGCAGCTGAATCGGAAAAAGAAGATCCAAAGTATATTTCCGCACCTAGCATCACACAAACACTAAATACTACAAATGTAATGATTTCTGGTAATTTCACTGTTGAATCAGCACAGCGTTTAGCTGATATTATAAATTCCGGTTCATTACCTGTTCACATGACGGAACTGTACTCTACTTCCGTAGGAGCACAATTCGGGGAAATGGCACTAGATAAAACAGTTTTTGCTGGCTTTGTCGGTGTAGCATTGATCTTTATATTTATGATCATTGTTTATCGTTTACCAGGATTTGTAGCGGCAGTTAATTTAAGTATTTATATCTATTTAATACTTGTTATCTTCGAACTCATGAATGGTGTGTTGACACTACCAGGAATAGCTGCACTTATTTTGGGTGTCGGGATGGCAGTAGACGCCAATGTTATAACGTTTGAACGCATTAGAGAAGAATTACGGACAGGAAAATCTGTAATAGCGGCATTTAAAACAGGTTCTAAAAACTCCTTATCGACTATATTTGATGCAAATATTACGACATTGCTAGCTGCTGCAGTCCTCTTTATGTTTGGTACTAGTTCAGTGAAGGGCTTTGCCACAATGCTGATTGTTAGCATCGTAGTAAGCTTCTTGACAGCCGTATTTGGGACAAGATTGTTACTAGGACTCTGGGTGAAGAGTAAAGTTCTAAACAAACGGTTAGGTTGGTTTGGGGTTAAAAAAGATTCCGTGAAGGATATTTCCAGTAAAGAACAGCCTGAACCAGAATTCTTTAATAAAAAATTTAACATTGTACAACATCGCAAAAAATTCTTTGCTATTTCTATCGCTATGGTAGTAGTGGGTATTGCCTCATTACTTCTGTTTAAGTTAAATCCAGGGATTGATTTCACCAGTGGTTCTCGGATTGAAGTAACGGCAGAAGACAGCATAACTGAAGAGCAAGTTACATCTGACTTTGAAAGCCTCGGCTTAGAAGCTGACGTCGTTATCTCAGGTGATAATAATGACCGAGGTGTGGCAAGGTTTGATAAAGTGCTATCGGAGGACAAGGTTTCTGAAGTGACCACATATTTTGAAGATGCGTACGGAAGTTCACCAAATATCAGTGTGGTATCTCCAATTGTTGGGGAGGAACTAGTGAAGAATGCACTATATGCAGTTGGAATTGCTTCCATATTTATGATTATTTATGTTGCGTTCCGATTTGAACTGTTCTTTGCAATAACAGCGATTATTGCATTGTTGCATGATGCATTTTTTGTTCTGGTTATTTTCAGTATTACTCGCATCGAGTTTGATGTCACGATTGTAGCTGCAATTCTTACGATTGTCGGTTACTCGATTAACGATACGATTGTTACGTTTGATAGAATCAGGGAAAATCTGCGTAAAGAGAAACGGATTAAATCGTTTAAGGATCTCGCTGTTATTGTGAATAGAAGTCTTGTACAAACTTTAACAAGGAGCTTGAATACAACTATAACGACATTGATAGCCGTTTTAGCATTCTTGTTCCTCGGAGCTTCACCTATAACAGGATTTGCTATTGCATTAACTGTGGGGCTAATTGTCGGAACATACTCTTCTCTCTTCCTAGCTGCGCAAATTTGGTTAGTTTGGAGAGGGAAAATGATTAAGAATAAACCTGTAGACTTTACCAAGAAGAAACGTGTGGAAGGTCCACAAGTATAGTAAAACATTTATAAGCCTCTACTAAAGTTAAAGTCGAACAGAATTTGAAGGCTCCACCTTCGAAACTGTTCGGCTTTTTTTATCCATTTCAATATAAGCAAACCTAAACACCCACTTGCTTAATTGATGATTAGGTTAATGAACTGTCACTAGTTTCTTGCTTAATTAAAGCAAATCCAGGGTATGATACTTAAGAATGCGATATTAGAAGGAGGAATTACATGAAAGGGCAAGGCTATGTTATTTTGGCAATTATTTTCGTTATTATTGTGGCAGTGTTTGCAGTAACTAATGTAGATCCGGTTGAAGTTAACTATTTATTCTGGACAGCGGAATCCCCGCTTATTCTAATTATTCTTTTCTCCGTCTTAATGGGAGGAATTATTACTGCTGCGGTGGGTGTGATTCGAATGTTTCGCCTACAGCGACAAGTTCGAAGTTTACAAAAAGAAAATGAAACCCTGCATACACAATTACGCGAAAATGGCTTAGAGCCTGGTGAGAACATCCAGAATGATACTGATATAAACCAGGTAGACGAGATAAAGTGAAACTTCAATCAGTGGAGGTTTTTGTACTTCCCCCACTGATTGTTAGTTGAACGAATCGGGGTGTTAGCGTCCGTTTACTCCCACTTAAACATCACGGTTTCACTTCATGTTTTGAAGTGGGAGTCTTACGGACGGTCGCACCGGGATAAAATAACAATGGAAGAAAACAGCATTGCTACCCTTGACTTACTCTTGTATAATAGATTAGTCAGGGGTGAATTTATGTTACAAAGCAAGACAAAATGGAGAAGTAAAGAAATAACGAATGAGGAAGACCATTGGATGGACGACTCCATTACGTTATCGCCAATTATCAAAGAGCTTTTAGTTCAGCGAGGTATAAAGACTGGCGAGGAGGCTAGACAATTCCTCTCACCTGATATAAGTACATTACATAACGCTGCAGACTTCGATTCAATTGAGGTAGCTGCAGATCGTGTTCGAGTGGCTATTGACCAACATGAGAAGATTCTTGTGTATGGAGACTATGATGCTGATGGAGTTAGCTCTACAACAGTTATGCTCCTTGCATTAAAAGAGCTTGGCGCAGAGTGTGATTACTATATTCCAAACCGCTTTAAGGAGGGCTATGGCCCAAATGAAGCTGCTTTTAGAGAAGCGAAAGAACAAGGCTATGCACTTATTATAACAGTGGATAATGGGATAGCTGCAGTACATGAGGCAGAAGTAGCTAAAGAGATCGGTCTGGACTTAATTATAACCGACCACCATGAAATTCAAGAGCAGCCTCCTGACGCATATGCAATTATACACCCAAAGCGCTCTACAGCTGATATTTTTCCAGAATTAGCAGGAGTTGGGGTTGCCTTTAAATTTGCAGAATACCTACTGGGATATTTTCCAAAACAATTTCTCCCATTTGTGGCTATTGGGACAATTGCTGATCTTGTACCATTGGTCAGTGAGAATCGCGTCTTGGCTTATCATGGATTACGAGCTCTTGCCCAAACCAATAATGTTGGGTTACAGGAACTTATGCGTGTCTGTAATATTGAAGGGAACGTGTCAGAAGAGGATGTTGGCTTTTTAATTGGTCCACGAATCAATGCTGTAGGAAGATTACAGGATGCCGATTTGGCTGTACAGCTTCTAATGACAGACGATAAAACGGAAGCGGAAGAGATTGCTACAGAGATTGACCAGATTAATGTAAAAAGACAACAAATTGTAAATGATATAGTCAAAGAAGCCGAAAAAATGGTGGATCCAAATCAAGAAAAAGGTGTCATTATTGTAGCAAAAGAGGGCTGGAATGAAGGTGTGCTAGGTATTGTTGCATCAAAGCTAGTACGAAAATTTGATCAGCCTGCGATTGTATTAACTAAAAAGCCAGGAACCTCCCAAGTAAAAGGTTCTGCTCGAAGTATCCCTGCTTTTGATTTATTTAAAAATTGTATGACTGTAAGGGACCTATTTACTCATTTTGGCGGGCATTCCCAAGCGGCTGGCATGACATTACCACTCGAGAATTTAGATGAATTGCAAATTCGGTTAAATGAACTCATTCGTAATGAACTAGCAGATGAAGATTTTAAACAGCTGTTAGAAATCAGTAGTGAAGTGAGTATAGAAGATGTTAATGAGAAGCTTGTTGACGAAATAGGAAAGCTTGCTCCTTTCGGAATGAAGAATCCTAAACCTATATTTCAACTGACTGCAATCCCGTCTGAATTAAGACAAATAGGGAGCACGAAGCGGCATCTTAAGTTATTGTTTAAAGAAGAAGGAAAGAATGTAGAGGGAATTGGTTTTGGGTTTGGTGAGCTTTACCCACATATATCTCCTAATACCCCCGTAACGGTTGTTGGGGAGTTGGGAATAAATGAATGGAACGGCAATAGAAAACCCCAAATCGTACTGCAGGATATGGAAATTAGACAGTGGCAGTTGTTTGATCACCGTGGAAGAAAGAATATAAATCTCACCCCATATATTGAGCACCATAACTCCAACCTAGTAGTTGGTAATCCGCAAATTGATTTGGGGAGCGACGTACAATATATTCAATATGACGCCATGGAAGTGGTACCTGCTACAGATGCTCTTTACATCTATGATATGCCACAGGATCTTTCAAAATTAAAAGAGTTAATACAAAAGGCAAAACCACAAAATATTCATGCATGCTATTATATAGAAAACAGTGCCTTCTTGAATGCTCTACCGACACGCGAAGACTTTAAATGGTATTATGCTGTTCTGTTAAAGAAAAAGGTTCTTGACCTAAATAGTGAGATAAATGTAGTCATGAATACAAAAGGGTGGAGCAAAGAACGCATCTATTTTATTTCAGAGGTGTTTTTTGAACTCGGCTTTGTTAAAATAGATAACGGTATTATTACAGTGAATCCAAAACCAGATAAAAAAGATCTTTTGGAGTCTTCTGCATATCAGACACAGCTAGAACAAGCTGAAATAGAAAAGACATTATATTACTCAAATTACAACGAATTGAGAAACTGGTTCAATAATTGCATGGACCAAGTGGAAAGTCCCAAGGAGGAACTAAGTTATGGATTATAAACAATATGTAAAAATAGTAGAAGATTGGCCAAAAGAGGGTATTCGCTTTAAAGATATTACGCCTTTGATGGATAACGGGAAAGCTTTTAAATCAGCTGTTGACGAAATAGTGTCGTTTGCAAAAGAGAAGGAGATTGACATCGTAGTAGGTCCTGAAGCGCGTGGATTTATTGTTGGCTGCCCGGTTTCCTATGCCTTAGAAGTTGGGTTTGCACCCGTAAGGAAAGAAGGAAAGCTTCCACGTGAAGTTATTAAAGTAAACTATGGTCTTGAATATGGAAGTAACGTGCTGACTATTCATAAAGATGCAATCAAACCAGGACAACGTGTTTTGATCACGGATGATTTGCTTGCAACAGGCGGTACAATTGAAGCAACTATTAAGTTAGTTGAAGAATTAGGTGGTATTGTAGTTGGGTGCGCTTTCATAATAGAATTGAGTTACTTGGATGGTATGCAAAAACTCGACGGATATGATGTGCTTTCCTTAATGAGCTATTAATTACTAGAATGAAGAACAGGTCTGATGGAATAATATCCGTCAGACCTGTTCTTCTAAATTTTACAGCAATTCATCTTAATATATTTTTATTTTTTAATCATTGTACATACGTGTCGGAAAAGCATATAATATGCATTATATAGTTTTTACTAACCGTTTTATATATTATATCAGTTAAGAAGCAAATGAACGCTAAGAATTGAAATGAAACGCTTTTAAAATACATTCGGAACATAACGAACTTTTCCAAACAAGGTGATTACATGGCAAAGGATAATATAGTATCAATAGAAGACATTATTAAAAAGGTGCGTGAGTATCTAACAGAAGAAGATGCTACGTTTATTAGGCATGCATATAAATTTGCAGAAAATGCACATGCAGAGCAATTTCGTAAATCAGGGGAACCTTATATTATTCATCCAGTACAAGTCGCAGGAATCCTAGCTGACTTAGAGATGGACGCAGAAACAATCGCTGGAGGTTTCCTACATGATGTGGTGGAGGACACAGAAATAACTGTTGAGGAACTAGAGACTGCTTTTAATAGAGAAGTAGCATTGCTAGTTGACGGTGTTACCAAGTTGGGTAAGATTAAGTATAAATCGAAGGAAGCAATACAGGCTGAAAACCATCGCAAAATGTTTGTCGCGATGGCAAAAGATATTCGAGTTATATTAATCAAACTTGCTGACCGCCTCCATAATATGAGAACCCTAAAACATCTGCCTCCTGAGAAACAACGCCGCATATCTAATGAGACCCTGGAAATTTTCGCACCTTTGGCACATCGGCTTGGAATTTCAACAATTAAATGGGAACTGGAAGATACAGCACTACGATATTTAAATCCACAGCAATATTACCGTATTGTTCAACTGATGAAGCAAAAAAGGGATCAACGAGAATCCTATATAGATGAAGTAATGAACGAAGTCACGAAGCAATTAGATGAAGTAAATATACAGGCGGAAATGTCCGGTAGGCCGAAGCATCTATATAGCATCTATCACAAAATGGTGGAGCAAAATAAACAGTTTAATGAAATATATGATCTTCTTGCTGTACGTATTCTCGTGGATAGTATTAAAGACTGCTATGCAGTACTCGGCATAATTCATACGTGCTGGAAACCCATGCCAGGGCGCTTTAAGGATTACATTGCGATGCCTAAGCCTAACCTTTACCAGTCGCTTCATACGACAGTAATTGGGCCAAAAGGGGATCCGTTAGAAGTGCAAATCCGCACGAAAGAAATGCATGAGATTGCCGAGTATGGCATTGCTGCGCATTGGGCCTATAAAGAAGGGAAGCAGGCGCATACTAGTAAGAAATCTTTTGAAGAAAAGCTAACATGGTTCAGAGAAATACTTGACTGGCAGAATGAAACACATGATGCGGAAGAATTCATGGAGACATTAAAAGTCGATCTTTTCTCCGATATGGTTTATGTATTTACACCTAAAGGCGATGTAATCGAATTGCCTTCAGGATCTGTCCCACTTGACTTTGCTTATAAAATTCATACCGAAATAGGCAATAAAACAATTGGTGCGAAGATTAACGGGAAAATGGAGCCACTTGATTACAGTTTAAAAAATGGCGATATTATTGAAGTGATGACTTCTAAGCACTCTTATGGGCCATCACAGGATTGGCTGAAGATCACCCAAACTTCACAAGCAAAGAGCAAGATTAAGCAATTCTTCAAAAAGCAACGGCGTGACGAAAATATTGCTAAGGGCAAAGAAGCAGTAGATCGGGAAATCCAAGCGTTAAGTTTGGAACCAAAAGAAGTTCTGACACAAGAGAATTTGCAAAGGGTTTATGAGAAATTCAATTTTATGAATGAAGATGATATGTATGCAGCTGTCGGGTATCAGGGAATTACAGCAGCACTTATAGCTACAAGACTTACTGATAAAATTAGACAGACTAAACTAAAAGAGCAAGATCTTGCTCAAACCATTGAAGAAGTAAAGACAACGGAGCTCAAAGAAAAAAAACCTCATAAGCGAGATTCAGGGGTAAGAGTAGAAGGTGTCGATAATCTCTTAGTTCGTTTATCCAAGTGCTGTAACCCAGTTCCTGGGGATGAGATTATGGGATATATCACAAAGGGAAGAGGCGTTTCCGTCCACCGGTCTGATTGCCCAAATGTTCAAACCGATGAAGCTAAACAACGCTATTTGCATGTGGAATGGGAAAAGAACCATTCTGTCCAAAAACAATACCATGTAGAGCTGGAGATATCTGGATATGATCGCCGAGGCCTAGTAAATGAAGTACTACAGGCAGTAAACGAAACGAAAACAAATATTACCTACGTAAATGGTAAATCAGATCGAAATAAAATGGCGCTCATCCAGATTACTATTTTAATCCATAATACCGGACACCTACGCAAAATTGTAGAGCGAATTAAACAGATAAAAGATGTTTATACCGTTACAAGAACTCTGCAATAGTAGCTCATTAACAAAGAGGGCCTAGTTTTTCAGGAAGTTAAATGACACTTTCAATAAAGAGCAGATCGGGGGAATGCCTGAATGAAAGCAGTAATACAACGAGCGAAAGATGCCAGTGTTTTAGTGGATGGCGAAGTTGTTGGCAGCATTGACAAGGGACTAGTCGTGTTGTTGGGAATTACTCATGAAGATACTATAGAGGACGCAAAGTACCTAGTTCAGAAAATCATTCACCTCCGAATCTTTGAGGATGAAAATGAAAAAATGAATTTATCTTTACAGGATACGGATGGGAGTCTGCTCTCTATATCGCAGTTTACCCTTTATGGAGATACGAGAAAAGGCAGGAGGCCAAACTTTATGCAGGCTGCCAGGCCAGATGATGCGTTAGAGCTCTATAATCAATTCAATGAGCTTGTTAAAGAACAAAATATACATGTGGAAACAGGCAAGTTCGGCGAAATGATGGACGTGCAGTTAACGAATTCTGGACCTGTGACTCTCATTATTGATAGTAAAGAGTAAGAATGTGAATGAAAAGTATAAAGATAGAGTGAAGAACCGCTTACGGCGCATAAGAACAATGATTGCTGAAGAGTAATAACCAGAGTTATCATGAGTTATCATTTAGAGAATATTAGCATCTCGTGGTAAGGATGATAGCTAATAATATGACAATAAAAGTATGAAAATCAAAAAGCTGGACAAAGTCGAATAATTATTCGAACATGTCCAGCTTTTTCTTTCGATTACTCGTTAGCAAAGTATTTACCCAGGCCGTTGACAATTCCGGAAACAAGTTTCTTTTGGTAAGCAACTGTTCCAAGTAAAGACTCTTTATCTGGGTTGGATAGGAAGCCTAGTTCTAAAAGTGCAGAAGGCTGCATGCTTTGCCTTAGAACTAGAAAATTCCCATGGGTAACACCTCTGTCTGTGGCTTCTGTTTCTTTTACCAGCTCTGATTGAATGTAGGAAGCAAGAACTTCATTCTTTCCTTTATAAAAATAGGTGCCGATCCCGGTTACATCAGGGTGTTCTGGTATGCTATTATAATGTATGCTAATAAAGGCGTCTGTTTCCATCGTATTGGCATAGCTTACTCTGCTGCTCAATGAAATGTATTCATCCTCTAGGCGAGTCTGTAATACTTCAGCACCAAGCATGGTGAGTTCGCTTGCTAATTCCTGTGCGGTTAGAAACGTGACATCCTTTTCAAGTACCTCAGAGGAACCAATCGCTCCAACATCCCGTCCGCCATGGCCGGCATCAATAACGATAGTCTTGTTTTTAAAGACTGAAGTAGAAGTAGATGAGCTAGGGCTCTTCTTGATTATCCGTTTGGATACAAAGCCGGATAAATCATTGTTGGAAACCTCAAACCAATCTTCCTGATCACCAATCACATTAAAGGTATCTCCTTTTTCAGCAAATCCAACAATCTCCCCGTCAGTTGAGGGAGCGGACCGGATATGAGTGTTATCAAATGGAATAGATATTGTTTCTACAGAGCTTGTGCTCGTTTCTGTTACTTTCTCATCTTCTTTTTCTTCTTCCTCTGCCTCTACCATCTTTGTGAAGGAGCTTGTTACCCAGCCGTCCTCTTCATTAAATTGGATTCTTATCCAATCCCCTTGCTCTTCAAGCAGTTCGTATGTATCTCCAGTATTTCCGCTTCCAATTACATCAAAATTAGTACCAGGACCGCTGCGTATGTTTACACTGTCTCCTGTAAGCTCTATTTCATCAGCGAAAATAGTAAAAGGGAATGCAAACCAGATTACTGCTAAACTGAAGAAGGTAAGCCATTTTCTCTCTATGCGCAAAATAGTTCCTCCTAAATTATGTACTCTTTAACAAAGTATAATAAAAATAGACCGTTTAGGCAAAACTAATGGTAAGTTAGGAAATCTTAGACGATCTTGGAGGGAAAATTGCATGCGATATGGTGAGAAACAATGGACTTCCACCAATAACAAAGAATTATTTGGCGTAAATCTCCATCAGTTTGTAGAGATGGAGGGACATGCTAATCATATGGAAATAGCTCAGGAATTCGGAATTTCCTTAGGTGAAGTGAAAATGCTAAAGAAAAAACTGAATCGTGCTTGACAATCCTTCATGTAGCAATTAATATAATAGTCATTCCATAATACACGAATAAAAGAACCGATGACGGAAAAAGTAGAGGAGTCCCACATAAATAAGAGAGAAAATGCCAGAGGCTGAGAGCATTTTCACTTGATGGCTCAACGAAAGACACTCCCGAGGCTTTATGCTGATATGTAAGTATAAACGTTTTGCAGGCGTTAACTGTGAAGAGCGGATGCAATATTATTGCATCAACTAGGGTGGCAACGCGGGTGAACTCCCGTCCCTTATTTTTAAGGGACGGGAGTTTTTTATGTTTTTTTAGAAAAGACGCGAGATCCACATGCACAGAAAAACAATAGTGTTTTATCAAATGATGTTATATAGGAGGATTTGCAATGAATATGAAGGCGCCAAGAGGTACTGTGGACTTACTTCCTGAAAGCACAAGGAAATGGCAGTATGCCGAGAAAAAAATAAAAGATATTTGTGATCGGTACAATTTTAATGAGATTCGGACACCAGTTTTTGAGCACACCGAATTATTCCAACGCGGTGTAGGCGATTCTACAGACATTGTCCAAAAAGAAATGTATACCTTTGAAGATAGAGGTGGACGGAGTCTAACCCTTAGACCAGAAGGGACAGCATCTGTTGCCCGTGCCTATGTCGAAAACAAATTATTTGGTAATCCTATTCAGCCAACAAAGCTATACTATTTCGCGCCGATGTTTCGTTATGAACGCCCACAAAAAGGGAGAATGCGGCAGTTAAATCAGTTTGGAGTAGAGGTGCTAGGAAGTGCTGATCCGGCGGTGGACGCTGAAGTTATTGACTTAGCTATGACGTGTTATAAAGAGGTGGGATTGACTTCATTAAAGCTCGTCATTAATTCACTTGGTGACAGTGAAAGTAGAGACAATCACAGAAGAGCGCTTGTAGAGCATTTTTCACCTGTTAAGGAAGAACTATGTAGTGACTGTCAAATAAGGCTAGAGCAAAACCCGCTTCGAATCTTAGACTGTAAAAAGGATAGGGAACACCCTGCCATGAAAAATGCGCCATCTATTCTAGACTACTTAAACGATGAATCCAAGAATTACTTTGAACAGGTTAAAAGCTATTTAACGATGATGGGCATTGAGTATGAAGTTGATAAAAATCTGGTTAGAGGACTTGATTATTATAATCACACAGCTTTCGAAATCATGAGTGAAGCAGAAGGTTTTGGTGCCATCACGACATTAGCTGGTGGAGGCAGATATAATGGCCTTGTCGAAGAGCTAGGTGGTCCTGACACGCCGGGAATCGGTTTTGGAATGGGATTTGAGCGCCTAATTATGGCACTTGAAGCTGAGAATAAGCAAGTCGCAATAGAGGAGCAATTAGATTGTTATGTTGTTGCGATGGGCGACCAAGCCGAAAAAGAGTCTGTAAAAATTCTTCATGAACTTCGTGCTGTGGGAATTCAGGCAGATAAGGACTACCTCGGACGTAAAATGAAGGCGCAATTTAAATCTGCTGATCGCTTTAACAGTAGCTATGTGCTAGTGCTAGGCGATGAGGAATTAGAAAAGCAGATGATAAATGTTAAAAACCTTGAGACAGGTGATCAAATAGAAGTTAAGCTCCAGGAAGTTGTTTCATACATGAAAGGAACGTTGCAGGGAGGCAAAGGAAATGAGTGAAAGAGTTTACGCAGGAACGCTACGCGATGCTCATATTGAGCAATCCGTATTACTAAAAGGATGGGTGCAGAAAAGAAGGGATCTTGGTGGTCTAATTTTTATAGATCTTCGTGATAAGTCAGGACTCGTTCAGGTTGTTTTTAATCCGGACATTTCCAAGGAAGCATTGGAGACTGCTGAGGTAGTAAGAACAGAATATGTAGTTCAAATAAAAGGAAATGTTGTAAAAAGAGATCCATCCACGGTAAATCCAAATATGAATACCGGGACAATCGAAGTACTTGCAAATGAATTAACGATTATTAATAAAGCAAAAACGCCTCCTTTTGTCATCCAGGATGAAACAGAGGTATCCGAGGATTTGCGATTGAAATATCGTTACATGGATCTGCGCAGAGGGCCGCTTCAAGAAACATTTAAGTTGCGTCATAAAACAACACAAGCAGTGAGGAATTATTTGAATAACAATGATTTTCTTGAAATGGAAACACCTATTTTAACAAAGAGCACACCAGAAGGAGCAAGAGACTATCTTGTGCCAAGCAGGGTTCATGCAGGAGAATTTTATGCTTTACCACAATCTCCTCAACTGTTTAAACAGTTAATTATGATGGGTGGATTTGAAAAGTATTATCAAATTGCACGCTGTTTCCGTGATGAGGATCTAAGAGCAGACCGTCAACCAGAATTCACACAAATTGATATTGAAACATCCTTTATGTCAAGTGATGATATCATGGCCATGACGGAGGAAATGATGAAACAAGTCATGAAGGAAGTTAAGAATTTAGATATTACACTCCCACTACCAAGAATGCCATACGATGAAGCAATGGCTAGATATGGTTCCGATAAACCGGATACGCGCTTTGGTATGGAACTAACACATGTGACCGAAGTATTAGCAAACTCTGATTTTAAAGTGTTTAAAAGTGCTATCGAATCAGGCGGTAAAGTTTGTCTGTTAAACGTAAAAGGGCAGGCAGCTAATTATTCAAGAAAAGACATTGATAAACTAACAGAATTTGTTAAAGTTTATGGTGCAAAGGGAATGGCTTGGCTGAAAGCAGAAGGAGAAGACTTAAAAGGACCAATATCAAAATTCTTATCAGAAGATGAAGTGAAAGGGATTAAAGAGACTGCGGATGTTGAAGACGGAGATCTTCTATTATTTGGTTCTGATAAAACAAGTGTTGTATATGACAGTCTTGGCGCCCTCCGATTAAAGCTGGGAAAAGAACTTCAGCTGATTGATAACGATTTATTCAACTTCCTATGGGTAACGGATTGGCCGCTACTGGAGTATGATGAAGAGCTTGGTAGATATTTTGCTGCGCATCATCCGTTTACGTCACCTGTTGAGGAAGACGCTTCTTTGTTAGAGACAGATCCAGGTAATGTAAGAGCAAATGCATATGACCTTGTTTTAAATGGATATGAGCTTGGTGGGGGATCCATTCGTATATATAAGAAAGAACAGCAACAACAGATGTTCCGCGTACTAGGCTTTACTGAGGAAGAAGCAAATGACCAGTTTGGCTTTTTGATGGAAGCACTAGAATATGGAGCTCCACCTCATGGGGGTGTGGCACTAGGATTAGATAGAATTATAATGCTATTGGCCGGAAGAACGAATTTACGAGACACCATCCTGTTTCCGAAAACCGCTTCTGCATCTGACTTACTTACAGAAGCACCTAGTCCGGTAAGCCATGCCCAGTTGGATGAGCTTTCAATCGGGTTAACAGAAAAAGCCACAACTGAGAAAGAATAAGACAAATAAATACTACCGTTGAAAAGCCACGGGGTATATGTTAAGATGAATTTACAAAATCATAAAGTTATTAATCCTGATGTGTACGTCTGAATAAAGTGTTTGACCGAACAACTGATTATTTGGGAGCTCGTTTCGTTTCTGTGTTGCGTGCATGCCTCTCCCTTGTGGAGAGGAAGCATAATATATGCAGAACAGAGCACCCACCTGCTATGAGCGGGATCAAAACTTGTTACCGGACGGCACAATCGGGATTACTACATAAAAAGAAGCCCCCTGTAGAAATAATGCAGGGGGGCTTCTTTTTTGCTTGATAGATAGGGAAGAAAAAAATCGAGCTTCAGACCATTCTTAAAAAGAAGTAGCCGCTTGCACTTTTGTTTTATTAATTTCCTTGAGCAAGCTGCTGAAGATTTCCGTTTTTGTCCATACGGAAAGCTGGTGGGGCTGAAGCGCCAGTTTCTTCTAGGACCGTCATTTTTCTTGCTCTATCCATAATTTGGATGAATACCTGATAATCCTCTTGAATGGTTGCAAGCTGATTCTCAGTTTGTTTTAATTGGTGATTTAATTCTTTTACTTCTTCTTTTAACTTCGTATTCTCTTGTTCCATTTGAGCTAGAGAAGCTTTTGATTGATTGGAAGCATAGTAGTCTTTTTTAACATCCTTTAGAAAGCGAATCACGGTATCCATGGTGATAGCTGTGCTTTCAACTACTGCAGGTGTTTGTGTTTGCTCTACAGGTTGATAGTCGCTCTCAGAAGTTTGCGCTGAGATTTGGGCCACGGGTTTCATTACGCGTGGAGAATGTCCAGCTAAAGCGCGTTTCTTCTCTTTTCTCTGTCTTTTTGCAAGATCAATAGCATTGTCATACTTTGTACGAACTTCTGCATTCCAGCGAAATCCACATGCAGCAGAGGTGCGATTTAGCTTATCCCCTACTTCATCAAACGCATTTAATTGTGTACTACCTTCTCTAATATGGCGTAAAACGGTTTCCGCCAACAATAAATCATCTTCATGGGACCATGCATCCTGTCTTACTTTAACCATTTGGTTCAACTCCTTCATCGATAAAAATTAATCATAGATTTCATGTTTTATAATGTTATCTTTACCGATATGGAGTAATTTTATACCTTGATTATGAGAGTCGTTTTTTTTCTTGTATTGCTTTTTAAAAATATTATCGCCAGACTTCTCTGTTTTCTGTATAATTTGTCTTACTACTTTCTCTTGAAAAAACAGGCTAGTAGTTAGGGAGACCTTTATCCCGGTGCAACCGTCCGTAAGACTTCCACTTCAAAACATGAAGTAAAACATTGATGTTTAAGAGGGAGTAAACGGACGCTAACACCCCGATTCGTTCAACTAACAATCAGTGGGGGAAGAAAGAAAACTCCCACTGATTGAAGTTTCACTTTATTGTTTCTTCTCACTCTGTAGCTTTTCATACACTTGTTTCATGGCTGCTTCAAACTTACCTGTACTCTTTGGCTGGTAATAGTGTTTGTTTTTAATAGAGTCTGGCAAGTATTGTTGGTCGATCCAGGCATTATCATAGTTGTGAGGGTATTTGTATTCTACACCTCGTCCGAGTTTACTGGCTCCCAGATAGTGCGCGTCTTTTAAATGAGATGGTATTTCCCCACTTCTCCCATTCTGGATATCAGCAAGTGCTGCATCCAAAGCTTTATAAGCAGTATTTGATTTTGGAGAAAGACATAATTCCACAATGGCAACGGAGAGGGGGATGCGAGCTTCCGGAAAGCCTAAACGTTCAGCTGCCTGTACCGCAGCAATAGCCCGTGGGCCAGCTTGTGGGTTTGCAAGCCCGATATCCTCATAGGCGGTTACAATCATTCGGCGTGCAATACTATCAAGATCGCCTGCTTCAATCAGCCTTCCCAAGTAATGGAGCGCCGCATCGACATCGCTCCCACGGATTGATTTTTGAAATGCTGATAGGACGTCATAATGAGCATCGCCCCCTTTATCATGAGAAAAACTCTTCTTTTGCATACATTCTTCTGCTATATTTAAGTCAATTACGATGTGCCCATCACTGTTTTTGGGGGTAGAAGCCACCGCCAGTTCCAGTCCGTTTAGAGCAGATCGCATATCCCCATTTGCACTGCCGGAAAAGTGACTTAATGCTTCATCTGTTAGTTCTATTGTCAGGTCACCAAAACCTTCCTGATCGTCTTGAATTGCTCTTTTGATGGCTACCTTAACATGTTCCTCAGACAATCGATGAAGTTCGAATAAATGACACCTACTTCTTATTGCTGGATTAATTGAGTGGTAAGGATTGCTCGTTGTACAGCCAATCAATGTAATTAAATTACTTTCTAAGTGAGGAAGTAAAAAGTCCTGTTTCGCTTTATCCAGCCGGTGTACTTCATCCAATATTAAAACGAGTTGTCCACGCATTTTTGCTTCTTCTACAGCAATTTCCATGTCTTTCTTCTTATCTGTCACAGCGTTCAGTTTTTTCACAGGTAAACCAAGGCTTTTGGCAAGTGCCTGAGCCATTGAAGTTTTGCCAGTGCCGGGTGGCCCAAATAAAATCATCGAAGCTAATCGGTTCGCTTCTACCATTCTATAAATAATTTTTCCTTCTCCAACCAAATGCTCCTGTCCAATAATTTCATAAATGTTTGCAGGTCGCATTCGAAAGGCAAGTGGTTTCTGTTTCATTTATACCGTCCTCTATAGTAAAATAGTAGTTTCTTTAAAAAATGTACATTCTATTGTTTTTTCAACCCGTTTAAAAAAGTCCGAAACTAACTGGTTGAAGTGTTATACGCGCAATAGATATGTCTAACCTTAGCTTAAGCATGATGCCGATAAAATGCAAGAAAGACAAGATTCGTGCTATACTATCATGTATAAACAGGATAGCATTGTACTTAAAATAGAGGTGTAACAAGTGAAGATTTCAACTAAAGGAAGATATGGTCTCACCATTATGATCGATCTAGCTAAAAAGCACGGTAATGGGCCGACCTCTTTAAAAAATATTGCAAGAGAAAATGATTTATCAGAACACTATTTGGAACAGCTAGCATCTCCGTTGCGAAACGCGGGATTAATTAAGAGCATCCGAGGTGCATATGGAGGATATATTCTGGCAAAAGAGCCTGCCACGATTAGTGCAGGAGATATTATCCGGGTTTTAGAAGGACCTATCACACCAGTCGAAGGCATTGAGGACGAAGAACCTGCTAAGCAAGCACTATGGATGCGAATAAGAGATGCAGTGAAAGATGTTTTGGATACTACAACACTAGAGGATTTGGCGAACCATAACGGGGAGCAGCCTGAAGAAGGCTACATGTTTTATATATAAAGTGAAACTTCATTATGATGGGGTTATTCTCTCACCATATGTTAGGTAAATCATTTTGAGATAAATTGTTTGGAAGGATCGATTACAATGGAACAAATCTATTTGGATCACGCTGCAACAAGCCCGATGCACGAAGAAGTAATTGCTACTATGATTCCGATATATACAGACGTATTTGGTAACCCGTCCAGTGTTCATTCGTTTGGTAGAAAAGCGAGACAGCAACTGGATGAAGCGAGAAGGGTATTAGCAGGAAGCATCCATGCTAATGAAAAAGAGCTTATATTTACAAGTGGTGGTACAGAGGCAGATAATATGGCCTTAATTGGGACGGCCTTAGCTAACCAGCATAAAGGAAAACATATTATCACCGTAAGCCAGGAACATCATGCGACTTTGCATACTGCAGAAAAACTGGAGAAAATGGGATTCGAAGTTACTTATTTACCGATTTATAAGGACGGTAAAATAGCAATTGAGGATTTACGTACTTCTCTTCGTGACGATACGATTCTCGTTTCAATTATGTTTGTAAATAATGAGACGGGAATTATACAGCCAATTGAAGAAGCAGCGAAGCTTGTGAGCCAACACCAGGCATATTTTCATACAGATGCAGTCCAAGCATATGGATTACTGGATTTGAATGTAAAGGAAATGAGTATTGATCTGCTTACCGTTTCTTCTCATAAAATAAACGGCCCTAAAGGAATAGCCTTTCTATATGTAAAGGAAGGTATTGCAATGCAGGCATTACAATTTGGCGGTGAACAGGAGCGAAAACGTCGCCCAGGTACAGAAAATGTTCCGGCTATTGTAGGTTTTAAACGAGCAGTTGAAATAGCTATGGAGAAGCGACAGGAGAGAAATAAGCTTTATCAAAGCTTTAAGGATCACTTCGTACAAATACTAAAAAATAATGAAATAGATTTTGCTATAAATGGCGATCCGGAATCGGCGATTGCTTCTATTGTAAATATTAGTTTTCCTGGAACCAATGTGGAAGCACTTCTTACTAATTTTGATCTTAGCGGAATTGCTGCTTCAAGTGGCAGTGCTTGTACAGCAGGTTCAGTAGAGCCCTCCCATGTACTTAGTGCGATGTTTGGTGAAGGACATCCATGTACAACTAATTCCATCCGATTTAGCTTTGGACTTGCGAATTCAAAGGAAAATGTAGAAGAAGCTGCAGAAAGAGTGTCCAAAATAGTAAAACGATTAGTTTCATAAAAAGGATGAATGAAAATGAAAAGAATTGAAGATACAAGAGTGGTAGTGGGCATGAGCGGAGGAGTAGATTCCTCTGTTGCAGCTTTACTATTAAAACAACAAGGCTATGATGTTGTCGGGATATTTATGAAAAACTGGGATGACACCGATGAATTTGGAGTTTGTACAGCAACAGAGGATTATGATGACGTTGTACGAGTTTGTAACCAGTTAGATATCCCTTACTATGCCGTAAACTTTGAGAAACAATATTGGGATAAAGTATTCACGTATTTCCTTGATGAATACAAAGCCGGTAGAACACCGAACCCAGATGTAATGTGTAATAAAGAAATAAAATTCAAGGCTTTTCTAGACCACGCTATTTCACTCGGAGCGGACTATTTGGCAACAGGCCATTATGCACAAGTTCGTGAAACAGATGGACGAGTGGAAATGCTTCGTGGGGTGGATGACAATAAAGACCAAACTTACTTCCTAAACCAATTGACAGAAGAAGTTCTAGAGAAAGTTATGTTCCCACTAGGGCACCTTCCAAAATCTGAGGTTAGAGAAATAGCAAAGAAACATGACCTTGTAACGGCAGATAAAAAAGACAGTACAGGAATTTGCTTTATCGGCGAACGAAATTTTAAAGAGTTTTTGAGTGAGTACTTGCCAGCACAACCTGGAGAAATGAAGACATTATCTGGAGAAACAAAAGGAAAACATGATGGCTTAATGTACTATACAATTGGACAACGTCAAGGACTTGGAATTGGTGGGGCAGGAGATCCTTGGTTTGTAGTCGGTAAAAATCTTAATGATAATATTCTCTATGTGGAGCAAGGATATTCTCATGATACCCTGTATTCTGACGGCCTAATAGCAACTGATTTAAATTGGATTAACAAAGATAGAGTAGAAAACACATTCACATGTACAGCTAAATTTAGATACCGTCAAAAAGATAGCAAGGTTACGGTGTCATTGCTGGAAGATGGTAAGGTAAGAGTTGATTTTGCTGAAATGGAACGTGCTGTTACACCAGGACAAGCTGTTGTATTCTATGATGGTGAGGTTTGCCTAGGTGGCGGTACGATAGATGAAATTTTAAAAGAAGAGAAAGCACTAAATTATGTTGGATAAATAAGGGGTTTTACGATGGATAAAAACAAGCAGGCTATTGCTTATATGCAAGATAATAAATTTGAAGAGGCAGCAGCTCTTTTTACGGAAGTAATTGAGGAGCAGCCAAATGATCCTGTTGGATACATTAACTTTGGTAATTTACTATTGCATGTTAATGACCAAGAGCGTGCCCAACGTTTTTTTGAAAAGGCCATCGAACTAGATGAGAAAGCTGCTACTTCTTACTATGGCTTAGGAAATTTATATGTTGAACAAGCTAATTATGAAAAAGCACAGGTCAACTACCAAAAAGCGATTGAACTTGGTTTAGAAGAAGCAGATGTGTACTATATGCTTGGTATGACATTCTTGCAACAGGAGCACGATAAGCTAGCACTTCCTTATTTGCTTAGGGCCGCTGAACTGGCACCAGAGGATGAGGAAATTCTCTTTCAATACGGACTAGCACTTGCGCAAAGTGATCACATCTCGGATGCTGGTTCCGTTTTTGACAAAGTCATCCGTTTAAATGAGGCACATAGTGATGCGCACTATAACCTTGGAGTTATTGCACTATTTGAAGATAAGATAAATAAAGGGTTGGAGCATTTTGAACGTGCGCTTGAAGCTCAACCTGATCACGTTCTGGCACAGAACGGAAAGAAAAACGCAGAACAGTTACTAAGCGAAATGTAAGATTGTGGGGTTGTGTTAAATGGAAATGGGCAGGCATTCCGAGGAAGAAAAAGTTGGCTATATAAAAGGAGAACTAGTCTACACCATTTTTCATAATGAGACAGAGCATTTTTCTATTGCAAAGATTAGAATACTGGAAACAGATGAAGATTTTCAAGAGAAGGATGTTGTGGCAAAGGGGTATTTTTCCACTCTCCAGGAAAATACACCCTACTTTTTTTATGGAGAATTTGAGAAGCATGCTAAATTCGGAATGCAGTATAATGTTCATTCCTATAAAACGTTTATTCCAGATACGAAGGATGGGTTGGTGGCGTATCTATCCAGCGATATTTTTTACGGGATTGGCGAAAAAACAGCCGAAAAAATAGTTGGGAAGCTTGGAGAAAGTGCTATTTCGAAAATCTTGAATGACCCTAAAGTTTTAGAGGGCGTCCCAGGGATAAAAAAAGAGAAGGCAGAATCTCTTGCTAGAACGTTGCAAGAGAACCAGGGTTTTGAACATGTTGTTGTTCATCTTGCAACCTACCATATTGGTCTAAAAATGGCACAAAAAATTTATCAGGCGTATAAAGAAGAAGCAATTGATATTTTGGAAGAGGACCCATATCGTTATGTTTTTGATATTGAAGGCTTTGGCTTTCAAACAGCTGATGAAATAGCCGGAAGAAATGGACTTGCCCCCACACATCCTAATCGTATTGGAGCAGGCTGTATTTATGTGTTGCAAAAAAGCGTTCAAGAAGGCAACGTTTATATGCCAATGGATGAATGTACTACCAGGGTTCTCGATTTGCTAGCAACAGTGGACTTAACACATGAAGTCATTCACAACAGATTGACAGAGTTAAATACTGAGAAAAAGATTATCCTTCAAGAAGGCAATGTTTATTTGCCTTCCCTTTATTATGCAGAAGATGGTTTTGCAGCACAGGTAAAACGCATTATGAGTGAAGAGACAGATCATGAGACACCAACCGCAGAATTAATGAAAATCATCGGATCGATGGAAGAAGAGGAAGTTTTGAGCTATGGGAAGGAACAGTTTGAAGCGATCAATCAGGCAATCCATTCCAAAATGATGATATTAACTGGTGGGCCAGGGACAGGGAAAACAACTGTTGTGAAAGGTATTTTAAATGCTTATGCCTCCATCCATAATCTCTCGTTAAACAAAGAGGACTACCAGGATCGCTCGGAGTATCCGTTTATTCTTACGGCACCAACTGGCCGTGCTGCAAAGCGTTTAACAGAATCAACTGGACTTCCTGCCGTTACCATTCATCGCTTGCTTGGCTGGGACGGAGTAAGCGGTTTTGAAAAAGGAGAAAGCGAACAACTTGATGGGAAATTTCTAATTATCGATGAATTTTCTATGGTAGATATTTGGCTTGCGAACAGTTTGTTTAAAGCTATCCCTAAAAACATGCAGGTGTTAATAGTAGGGGACGAGGACCAGCTTCCTTCTGTCGGTCCTGGTCAAGTCCTATCTGATTTGCTTAGCAGTGGAAATATTCCTTTTGTACGTCTAACCGAGGTTTATCGGCAAAAAGAAGGATCAAAAATTATTCAGCTTGCTCACGAAATAAAAAATGACCAGGCGACCAACCTGGAAAATGATAAGGATTTTAGCTATATTTCTTGCTATGAGCCGCAGCTGCTAGACGTTATCGTAAAGATTTTTTCTAAGGCAATGGACAAAGGAATTGAAGTCCGTGATATTCAGGTGCTTGCACCAATGTATCGCTCACAGGCTGGCATAACGATGATTAACAAGGAACTTCAGAAATTGGTGAATCCGAAAACTCCGCAAAAGCGAGAGGTACGAACACAGGATGCAGTATTTCGTGTAGGAGACAAAGTGATTCAGCTCGTTAACCAACCTGAAGATGGCGTATATAATGGTGACATTGGTGAGGTTGTGGCCATTTTTACGGAAGATGAAAACACAGATAATGTGGAACAACTCGTCATCGTCTATGATGAAAAAGAAGTGGTGTATGAAAGGAAAGACTACACAAATATTATGCATGCCTACTGTATTTCGATTCATAAATCACAAGGTAGTGAATTTCCGATCGTAATTTTACCAGTAGTGTCTGCGTATAACCGAATGCTACGCAAGAATTTGTTATATACAGCAATTACCCGTAGTAAACAATCCCTTATTATTTGTGGGGAACAGCGTGCGTTCATTCGCGGCATTGAAACAATGGATACAAATAAACGCTATTCAGCTTTAAAAGAACAACTGCAAGCACGACTTGAAAAACCATTAGATGTAAGTGAAGAACACGAAGAAGAGGAAATTTCGCCGTATGACTTTATGTAATGTATAATTTGTTACAATTTGGGAAAGCCTAGCTTAATAAGTTTTATGTTAAAGGGGCTTGAGTTAATGCGTTGTCCGAATTGTAATGGCAGGGATATTGGTAAAATTGGCGTACAACAATATTATTGTTGGACTTGTTTTATTGAAATGGCGGTCGTCAATGATGAGCTAAAAGTTCACCAGGTTGAAGCAGATGGCTCGCTTAGTTCGCTAGATGATCTTTTCTCCCAGGAAGAAAGAAAAATACATTGGTAGTCACCTGAAGCATTAAATGAAGTATGTAGTATGCGAGGGGGACGGACTATGTTCAAAGACAGGAAGGGATTGACTATTCTCTACTGGTTAATCTTTGGTATTTTTCTTTTTTTATTTGTTTATTTAATGGTAAAGTTGTTTCCATTGTACGGAGCTGTATTTTCTTTTTTATGGCATTTATTAGCACCTTTTATCATTGCTTGTTTCATTGCATACTTGCTTTATCCTGTGATAAATCGGATTCACGGCTTAGGAATTCCACGAGGCTTGGCAATCTTACTTATTTACTTATTATTCTTCGGAGGTGTGGGTTACTTAGTCTATCGCATTTTTCCAGTTATGCTACTCCAAATCAGGGATCTAAATGAACAGCTTCCACAATTTATTAGCATGTATGAAAAACTTATCTATCAAATGTATGAATATACTTCCTTCTTACCTGAAACGGTCCATGATAAAATTGATGAGCTTATTATTCGACTCGAAGGTTTTGTGAATGGTTTGCTTTCAAATATAATAGAAAGTACGACAAAGATATTTGATATGATTGTCGTCATAACGGTTATTCCGGTTCTTGTATTCTATTTTCTCAAGGATGATACTAAAATTAAATCCTATATTAAAAGATATATTCCGGAAAAGTATAAGTCTAGGACAGGTAAAATGGTAAGAGCGGTAGATGAAACAATTGGCAATTACATTCGAGGTCAGTTAATTGTTTGTCTATTTGTGAGCATAACCTCTTTTATTCTATTTCAATTACTTGGGTTGCAGTATGCCCTCCTCTTAGCACTCATTATGGGAATTACAAATATCATTCCTTATTTTGGTCCAATCATTGGGGCAGTTCCTGCCGTAGCAATCGCATTAACAATGTCGGGGAAAATGGTTTTATTTGTTATCCTATCCGTGTTTGTACTGCAATTGATTGAAAGTAATTTACTTGCACCGTATATTGTTGGGAAAAGCATAAATATGCACCCCATTGCCATTATATTTGCATTATTACTTGGCGGACAGTTGTTTGGGGTACTTGGTATGATTCTTGCTGTACCTGTCTTTACAACGTCCAAGGTCATCATAAAGCATTTGCTCCATACAGAGCATTAACTTGGATGATGTTTAACGGTTTCAGTGGGATCTGGCAAGAGATTATCTAATTCCGTTGTTACCCTTTTACCCGATGTCTAGGCTTTTTCTTGACATTGGCTACAATGTTTTCTATAATATCGCTGAACTATAATAAAAAACTGTGCATAGTTTAATAACAATAAAACCAATACGTAGAAGGTTCCAAGTACATGAAGGTCGATTGATAAGAGAGGGTTTTCCTTGGCTGAAAGAAAACCTGAATAGGACGCATGGAATGCTAAACCAGAGTGCGGTTAATCCCCGTCGGTTTCATACCGTTACCATGATCAAGTGATGAATAAGTCTTGTACTTATTTGTAATTAGGGTGGTACCGCGAACGAAACTCGTCCCTGCATTGTGCAGAGAGGGGTTTTTTTGTTTTTTATAAAACACATAGGAGGTATATGGATGAAACAGTTAACATCTGCAGAAGTAAGGCAAATGTATATCGATTTCTTTAAGGAAAAAGGGCATCGTGTTGAACCAAGTGCATCACTCGTTCCACAAGAGGATCCGACATTGCTATGGATTAATAGTGGGGTAGCTACACTGAAAAAATATTTTGATGGTAGGGTGATTCCAGATAACCCTCGGCTTGTAAATGCCCAAAAATCTATCCGAACCAATGATATCGAAAATGTTGGTTTCACAGCAAGACACCATACTTTTTTTGAAATGCTGGGTAATTTCTCAATAGGGGATTATTTTAAAAAAGAGGCAATTGAGTGGGCATGGGAATTTTTAACGAGCAGTAAATGGATTGGGTTTGATCCAGCATTGCTCTCTGTTACTGTTCATCCAGAAGATGATGAAGCATTTGATATTTGGCTACATGACATAAAGATCCCAGAAGAACGCATCATTCGTTTAGAGGAAAATTTCTGGGACATTGGGGAGGGTCCAAGTGGTCCAAACACAGAGATCTTCTATGATAGAGGAGAAAAATACGGAAACGATCCCAAAGATCCTGAACTATATCCTGGTGGAGAAAATGATCGCTATTTAGAAATATGGAATTTAGTGTTTTCTCAGTTTAACCATAATCCAGATGATACGTACACCCCTTTACCTAAGAAAAACATTGATACAGGCATGGGACTAGAAAGAATGGTTTCGGTTATCCAGGATGTTCCTACTAACTTTGAAACAGATTTGTTTATGCCTATTATCCGGAAAACCGAAGAACTTGCGAACACCAAGTATGGAAAGACAAAGACAGGCGATACAGCATTTAAAGTGATTGCCGACCACGTCCGTACAGTCAGCTTTGCTATAGGCGATGGAGCAGTTCCTTCAAATGAAGGGAGAGGCTATGTTCTTAGAAGACTATTACGTCGTGCCGTGCGATTTGCTAAAGAGATTGGCATAGAAAAACCATTTATGTTCGGACTTGTCGAAACAGTAGGCAACATCATGAAGGATTTTTATCCAGAAGTGTTAAAACAACGTGAACTGATTGAGAATATCATAAAAGTTGAGGAAACACGTTTCCATGAAACCTTAAATGATGGCCTAGAGATTTTAAGTACGATCATTAAAAAAGAAAAAACAAAGGGTAGCAATGTCTTTCCAGGGGTAGAAGTCTTCCGTCTTTATGACACGTACGGTTTTCCTAAAGAATTAACGGAAGAGTATGTGGAAGAACAAGGATTTACGATCGACCTTGAAGGCTTTGAAAAAGAGATGAAGAAACAGCGTGAACGTGCAAGAAATGCCCGTCAGAAAGTAGATTCTATGCAGGTTCAAGATAGCCTTTTAGGAGATATAGAGGTAGAAAGTGAATTTGTCGGCTATAACGAGCTGGAAAAAGAAACAAAACTTGCTGCCATTATTAATGAGAATGAAAGAACAAATGTAGCCCAAGAGGGCGAGGAAGTCTTTTTACTACTTGATCGCACCCCGTTTTATGCCGAAAGTGGTGGACAGGTAGCGGATAAAGGCTGGCTTTATTCAGAAAAAGGGACTGCTTATGTAAAGGATGTTCAAAAAGCGCCAAAAGGCCAGCATGTTCACCATGTAACAGTAACTGAAGGAGAGCTTCGTACTGGGGATAGCCTCAAAGCGAAAATAGATAATCCGTTTAGGGCGGCAGTGGTGAAAAACCATACTGCAACACACTTGCTACACCAAGCATTGAAGGATGTACTAGGTGATTATGTTAATCAAGCTGGTTCCCTTGTGAGTCCAGATCGACTGCGCTTTGACTTTTCTCATTTTAGCGCAGTGACAGATGAAGAATTACAGCAAATTGAAACAATTGTAAATGAAAAAATATGGGAATCTATGCCGGTTAAGATTGAGACGATGCAGAAGGACGAAGCCAAAGAAATGGGGGCAATGGCCCTGTTTGGTGAGAAATATGGTGATGTTGTTAGGGTTGTACAAATGGAAGACTATAGTATTGAACTATGCGGTGGCTGTCATGTTTCCAATACGTCAGAGATTGGTCTGTTTAAGATCAGCTCAGAAAGTGGGATTGGGGCAGGAACAAGAAGAATTGAAGCAGTTACGAGCAAGCATGCTTACACATTCCTGAATAGTAAGCTGCATGTATTAAGAGAGGCTGCAAGTCAAGTGAAATCAACAGATGAAAACGTTCCAGAGCGTATTAATGGTCTATTCCAGGAAATTCGGACACTACAGAAGGAAAATGAATCATTGAACGCGAAACTTTCCAATGTAGAGGCTTCTTCCATTTTAGATAAAGTAGAAAAAAGCCAAGATGTCCCGTTTCTTGCTCAAAAAGTAAATGTAAAAGATATGAACCAGTTACGGAACATGGTTGATGAATTAAAACAAAAACTAGGATCTGGTGTCATTTTATTAGCAGCAGAAAATAATGGAAAAGTGCAGCTAGCTTCAGGTGTTTCCAAAGATTTAATTGAACGCGGCTTACAGGCTGGACAACTTATCAAGTTAGCAGCAGGAATTTGTGGCGGTGGTGGCGGTGGCCGCCCAGATATGGCACAAGCTGGTGGAAAAGACACTAGCAAAATCGGTGAGGCTCTATCTGTAACGAGCGAATATATTGCGGATAATCTGAAATAATTTCCTTTCAGCTTGTAACGAGCGATAGGAATAAGTATAATGAAACACACAGACATGTTAGAATGAATTTAACGGTGACAGGTTCGGGAAAATCTGGTTACAAACTGGTTTGAGTAGAACAAATCTATTAATCAAAGCAGGAACAAAGTGTTATTCTAAGATCGAGGTGTCATGATGAGCTCAATTGATAAAACGATGAAATTTAATTTTTCGGAGGAACCTTTTGATCAGGATATAAAGGAAATTCTTTTTACCGTGCATGAAGCGCTACGTGAAAAAGGATATAATCCGATCAATCAGATTGTGGGTTATTTACTATCAGGTGATCCTGCATATATCCCGCGCTACAATGATGCAAGGAATTTGATCCGTAAAATTGAGCGGGATGAAGTCATAGAAGAGCTGGTCAAATTTTATTTAGAACAACAGCAAAGGAATAACTAAATGAAAATACTAGGACTGGATGTAGGATCCAAAACAATCGGTGTTGCTGTAAGTGACGCGTTTGGTTGGACTGCTCAAGGGCTAACTACAATCGAATGGAACGAAGAGAGCATTACTTCTGCAGACTCAAAACTTGCAGAAATTATAGCAGAGAACGAAATTGGAAAAGCTGTTATTGGCCTTCCTAAAAATATGAATGGTTCTATTGGGGAACGTGGCGAAGCATCTCAGCGTTATGCAGAACATATCGAAAAAACCCATCACATTGATACCGTATTATGGGATGAACGTCTAACGACTGTAGCTGCTGAACGTGTTCTTTTGGAAGCAGACATGAGTAGGAAGAAAAGGAAGAAAGTTATCGATAAGATGGCTGCCGTGATGATTTTGCAAGGCTTTCTAAATCAAAAATAAAGGAGTGATATAAATGGCACTAGAAGAAAAAGAGCGTATCATAATACCGGACGAAAACGGGGAAGAACATTTATTTGAGGTTTTATTTACTTTTGATGTAGACAAAACAAGTCATTCGTACATCGCTGTTACACCAGTGGAACAGTCAGAAGACGAGGAAGTTGAAGTATATGCTTTCCGTTATGAAGAGAAGTCAAAAGATGATGATGACTTATCTTTATTCCCAATCGAATCAGATGAAGAATGGGAAATGGTTGAAGAAATGTTACACACACTTGCAGATGAAGAGAACGAATCCTAAAAAATGCACAAACTGCTGGTGTCCTAATAAGGGGCACCAGCTTTTTTTGAGTACTATTATTTTTTATCGTCTATGAGCTCAATAGAGACATACAATTATTCATTTCGCTGTACTCATTTTCTACAATAATTCCCTCAAATGTGTCTATATCTACTTATGAAAGCGGAATGGGAAGTAATATATCTTGTATGATTATGTTAATTCCTTAGGCAATAGCAATAAGAAATATAACCCGTACCTGTCGAATTGTAGGATTATAATGGCATATAATCGTATATTTTAGTATAATATAGCGGATGAGAGGGGGATACTTAATGTCCAAGAAGAAAAAGAATGGCAATTTTAAGGACAATCTCATTGCTCGAAGTGAAGAAGCTAAAACGGTGAGAAAGATTGTAGCAATCATTATCATTTCATTGCTTCTTATACTTATAATTGGTAGTATATCCGGCTATTTGTATGTTAAATCTGCATTAGAACCTGTGGATCCTTCTAGTGATGAAGAGGTTACCGTTGATATACCAATTGGTTCTTCAACCTCTACTATTGCTGCAATTCTTGAAGATAATGGGATTATTAAAGATGAGCGGATATTTCGTTTTTATATAAAGTTTAAAAACGAATCAGACTTTCAAGCTGGGGAATATACATTCACACCGTCTATGTCAATTGATGAAATAATTGAATCACTGAAAGAAGGCCGAGTAATTGCGGAGCCGGTACATACTGTTACTGTTCCTGAGGGTAAAACGATTGAGGAAATTGCTGAAATATATGCCAAGGAACTATCGTTTACAAAAGAAGACTTTTTAAACACTGTAAATGATCAGGCATACATTGAGCAACTTATCGAAGCATATCCTTCGATACTAACAGAAGACATCCTTGACCCAGAGATAAAGACACCTCTAGAAGGATATTTGTTTGCCGCAACGTATAATTTCTATGTCGATTCGCCATCCGTAGAAGCAGTGGTCAAAGAAATGTTGAATAAAACAGACTCCGTTATTGCAGAATACCGAGAGGCGATTAATGAGTCCGATTTTAGCCTCCATGAGGTGTTAACCTATGCGTCATTGGTTGAAAAGGAATCTGGAAATGAGGAACAACGCAAGAAAATTTCTGGAGTATTCATAAACCGGATGGAAGAGGGGATGAAGCTTCAGACAGACCCGACTGTTCTATACGCTCTGGGAGAACATAAAGATAAAGTACTGAATAAAGACCTAGAAATTGAATCGCCTTATAATACGTACTATGTAGACGCACTTCCTGTAGGGCCAATTGGCAATTTTGCAGAGAGCTCACTGGATGCTGCATTACATCCTGAGGATTCAGATTTTCTTTATTTTTTACATGATGGGGAAGGCGATATCTATTACGCCGAGACCTACGAAGAGCATTTGGAATATAAGGATGAACATATTAATTAAATCTAATAGGGAGTGTGAATGAGACGTTCACATTTCCCTTTTTTACACATTTGGAAAGTATAAAATTTTAGCTAGGGAGAAATAACGACGTAGTTAAAATTTTGAAGTCCCAAGTATAAGAAAAACGGACACATTGGCTAAAAAGATGAGCGAATACGAGTTTTTCTAACACAACGAGACAATATAAGTCTTTATAGCAAAGTAACAAGTTTTAAATGTAATGAGTTAGAGTTTAAGGAAAAGAGGTAGTTGCATGTATCTGAAAGAAGAAATGAACAACTATTTAATTGACCTGTTACCAACAAAAGAAGCATGGATAGAAGAGATGGAAGCGGAGGCGATTACTGACCATGTCCCAATTATGGATAAAGTCAGTATGCATTTTGTAACTCAATTAATTCGCATGAATCAACCAAAAAGAATATTAGAGATTGGTACGGCTATTGGATACTCTGCATTACGTATGCTACAAGCAAACCCAGAAGCAAGCATTGTTACGATCGAACGTGATGAAGAAAGATATAAACAGGCTTTAGAGAGAATCCGTCAGCTAGGAAAAGAGAATAATATCTCTGTTATTCTTGGTGATGCCTTGGAAGAAATCCCTAAATTGGATGGGATGTTTGATTTAGTATTTATCGATGCAGCAAAAGGACAATATAAGCGATTTTTCGAGCTAGCTAGTCCAATGTTATCTACGGGTGGCGTAATTCTTTCAGATAATGTATTATTCAAAGGGTATGTCGCTGAGCCTGAGAAGGCAACTGGTCGATATAAAAAAATGGTGGGTAAAATTATTGATTACAACGAATGGCTAATGCAGCACCCACACTTCACAACGTCTATTGTTCCCATAGGTGATGGGGTAGCAATTAGTGTACGAAAGCCCTGAAAGGAGTAACAAAGAATGCAAGACAGACCAGTAGTAATTGGTGTAGCAGGGGGAAGTGGTAGTGGAAAAACTTCTGTTACTAGATCTATATCCCAGCGCTTTACCGATAAAACGGTGCTCGTTATTGAGCAAGATTATTACTATAAGGACCAAAGTGATCTACCACTAGAGGAGCGGTTAAACACAAACTATGACCACCCTTTAGCGTTTGATAATGACTTATTAATTGAACATTTACACGAGTTATTAAGAAATAAACCAATAGAAAAGCCTGTTTATGATTATAAGCTACACACACGTTCAAGTGATGTAATTCCTGTAGAGCCTAAAGAAGTTATCATCCTGGAGGGAATCTTAATTCTTGAGGACCCTAGACTGGTTGATTTGATGGATATAAAGGTATTTGTTGATACGGATGCTGATTTACGAATTATTCGTAGACTATTAAGGGATATTAAGGAGCGCGGCAGAACACTTGATTCCGTGATTGATCAATATATCCAAAATGTCCGCCCATCTCACCTGCAATTTATTGAGCCAACGAAGCGTTATGCCGATATTATTATTCCAGAGGGTGGGCAGAATCATGTTGCAATAGATCTTATGGCAACAAAAATTGAAAATATATTAGAAAAAAACAAGCAACTTAAGTAAAATTTTATACAATCAGAAAGACAAACTAAGGAAAATTTTAGAAAATAATAAGAAAACTATTGAAAATATAAATAAAATCTGCCATAGTATTGTTTAGTATATTTTTACTTATCATGAGAATTATTCTCAATTGATATAGCTAATCATTTCCAAGGAAGTCAGAAAAGGAGTGTTTTTTTAATGGCAATAGAGAAAAGCTTTTATATGACACAAGAGGGGAAAGAAAAGTTAGAACAGGAATTACATCATTTAAAAACAGAGCGTAGACAAGAGGTTGTGGAACGGATTAAAGTTGCTCGTGACTTTGGTGATCTTTCTGAGAACTCCGAGTACGATGCAGCAAAAGACGACCAAGCCTTTGTTGAATCTAGAATTGCTCAAGTTGAAAAAATGATACGCAATGCTGTTATTATAGAAAATGATAACGATAACCCAGACATTGTTTCACTAGGTAAATCTGTAACGTTTCAAGAACTACCAGATGGTGATGAAGAAACGTATACTATTGTAGGTAGTGCAGAAGCCGATCCGTTTGAAGGGAAGATCTCGAACGATTCTCCGATGGCGAAAAGTCTTTTAGGACATGAAATAGGTACAGAAGTTTCAGTTGCAACACCTGGTGGAGACATTCAGGTTAAAATTACAAAAGTAGAATAGAGAAAAAGCGGGGTGCGTCCCCGCTTTTTTTATGTTTAACAATTATAAATTTATTTAACTATAAATCGAATGCTTTTTCGAAACTTGAAGTAATTATAAAATACTCGTTTTCATAAGTATCCAGTTTCCATTGCTCCGCATCCTCATCGTAAACTAACTCTAATTCTCTACTACGCGTATATTCATCTTTCTCCCAGTCAGCTAGTAACCACCCAAGGTTTTCCACTGGTTCATAAAAAATATAGTGGGCTCTCATTGTTATCGTGTAGGCATCTAATTCCTCGTCGAATACAGGGTTTGAGATGTTAGAGAGGTCATATTCTGCGCGTATAAGTTTACCTTGATATTCAGGATACTTTTTTGCAGTATTTGCCTGTCTCTCCTTTAGTGTATCCTTCATTTTATTGGTAACACCAGTTTTCATTATGGATACGTCCTTTTCAGCTAATGCCTGATGGTACTCCGCAATTGTAGTATTAAGTTGTTCCATTATGTTTGTTTCCATTTCAGGCGTTAACGCATTTACTGTATCAAGTCCAACATAATTACTTTCCAATGGTTCTTCCTCACTGCTTACCTCTCCCCAAGGGAAATCTTTATGGAAAGAATAAGAAACTGACCCATCTGTTGGGAATGTTCCCACAGTCTGTTCTCCCTCTTGTATTTCAATATCAGTTTTCTCCCCGTTGAGAGCTAACGTATAGCCATCTAATAAGGATTCAACAGAAATCTCGCTTATTGGTAACTTAAAAGACTCCTCTACGGTGTCCTGTCTCATTGTAAAGAGTTCTATTTCTACTTTTTCCTCTACTTGAGAATAATCATTTTTAAAGTTGGCCATTGCTTCATAGGATCCAGGCATAAACGGTCCGTATGTATCCGTAAAATCTTCTTCAGTTGATGTTCCCGCTACTTCTCCGTTTATAAGTAATTCAACATCTTTATTTGCTGTATTTAATTTAATAAATGCTGGTACGACTTGTAACTGGTAGCCATCAAATAGGAGCCATTCTTTGCCGTCTTGTCTGATATTAACGGTTCCATACATATCATCTAAGTAGGCTGTCCCATTACTTTTTTCAGGCGTGGACTTGATGAATTCTACCTGGTTATGTAGTCTACTTAAAAGCTCTTCATACGCAGTAGGGTGATCCTTTAGATAGGTTATGAATAGAGCAGTATTCTCTTCCGTGATTTCAAGAGAATCGTGTGCTGGAGTTAACAAATCAACTAACATGCCGGCATCTTCCTGTTCAACTGCCTCTTCAAACGAAGCTACAGTATTTTCTGGTGTGAATTTCCCCTTCGCAATAAAAAAGAAAACAGAAAGTACCGCAACGAGAACCAGAACGGGGACAATGATGAATAAAATCTTTTTACTTCTTCTTTTTGCCTTTACAATTTGTTCTGTAAGATCTGCTCCACATTCAGGGCAAAATTTACTCGTATTGCTTTTTAAAGCGGCACCACAATGGTTACATTTCACTTGATAAATCCCTCCTTAAACGAATTGTAATAGTATGTAATTAATCGTAACATATTCAAGTTGATTAATTATGAACCAATTTTACTGTTTAGAAGTTTTTTATCTGGGTATATATTATTAATCTCGAAAACACCTGGCACTTTCTAAAAGGGTAATAGGTAATGCTACTACACATTTTTTATTCTACAACAGGTATTAAACTTCAATTTTTCTCCTTTTAAATATTACATTTTTGTTACAATCCCGGTTTATTTTTACTCCAAAACAAAATTAGATAAAAAGAATCAGGCATATGGTCTCCATACACTTCCATTAAATTACAATCTTACTTTTTTGATTAATTATTCAAAATTATTAATTATTCAGTTAAAGACTGTTATTCACTTAAAAACGCTCTTAATCCAAACGTTATGTTTTGCTTTTTTATCTATTATACGCTTTCTGGATTAATTATTGCTATTTAAGCCAGAAAATTATCTTGAATTTAAGATAATATACTAATGACAATGGGTAAATGGAACTGTTTTTGCTTATAGCTCTTAATTTCATGTGACAAATTTAGTAATATTTAGAAGTGACAAAGACGATAGTGAAATGACGGTGGTGAATGCATGAAAAAGTTACGTGTAGTCATATTGGATGATAATAAAGATTACTTGGAGTCATTATCCGCATTTATGCGGACCTCAGAAGAGACAAATCAGTTTATTGTAACGTGCTTTACGGAAGCTACTAATTTACACACATACATACATCAAGGTCAACAGATCGATATCTTATTGATTAGTACTTCTTTATTAACAGAAAATCTTCAAGTAAATCCTGGAACAACGATTATGACGTTAGAGGATGATGAAGTTAAAGGGAAAAATGGAATGAATGCTATATATCGATATCAAAGATTAAACCAACTGATATCCTCCATGTTAGCTATTTATTATGAGCACAATGAAGTAGCTGGAAAGCTTCTGAGTAGAAGTAAGCAAACAAGGGTTATTGCATCCTATTCAACAAGTGGCGGAGCTGGTAAAACAACCGTTGCAGTAAATCTAAGTAAACAGCTTGCACTTACAGATGCAAAAGTTTTCTATCTGAATCTTGAGTTATTTAATTCAACAAGCCTGTATTTTACATCTGCAGAAGATAGACCATCTTTGCAAATATTTTATTATGTAAAGGCAGAGACAGAGCAACTTCGCTCAAAATTAGAAGCATTAAAAAAATACGATCCCTATTCCATGGTTGATTACTTCGATTTGGAAATAAATGCTGATGAGATGCTGGAAATGTCCGAAAAGGATGTAGGTACATTAGTAAACGGGATTGTAGAAACTGGTACTTATGATTACGTGGTAGTGGATCTTGACAGTTCATTGCATGAACGCAATATTGCAGTGTTGAAGGAAGCAGATCATGTCATCTGGACAATCGTGAACGATGTACAAAGTCAATTAAAACTTAAAAGCTTCTTTGCAGAGGAAGAGAAATTAGTAGGGAAAGAAAACCTTGTGAAAGATAAGACGCATGTTCTTCTAAACAAACATATAGGAATGCCTGTGCAACATATTGAAGCTGCAGAAATGAGCATTGATGGTTATCTCCCTTACATTGAAACCTGGTCTAGTATGCAGTCAAGCTCAGAGATTTTAGGGAATGAGCTATTTAACCAGGAACTACAAGCCATTATTCAGGACAAAATCATCCCAGTAAGGGAGGGTGTCGTAAGTGGAAACAGAGAAGGTAATTAAAGAACTAATCCAGCATTTACGTGAAACCCTTGATTTAATGCATTCTATTAAAAATGATGAGCTACGAGAATATGTAGAAGCCGCTGTTTTTGATTATGCAAGTGAACACAAGTTGAAATCGAGTGAGATAAAGTATCTTGTAGAACGAATTTACAATGCATTTAGAGGCTATGATGTTCTTCAACCATTAATAGACGATAGAAGCATTACAGAGATTATGGTCAATAACCATAAAGAAGTATTTATCGAAAAAGATGGTTCCACCTCTCAGGTAGACATACAGTTTGAGAGTGAACAAAAACTGGAGGATATAATCCAGGCAATTGTTTCTAAAGTGGATCGTGTGGTTAATGAATCTTCGCCAATTGTGGATGCAAGGCTTCATGATGGATCGAGGGTGAACGTGGTCTTACCGCCAATTGCATTAAAAGGACCGGTCATGACCATTCGTAAATTCCCGGAAAAACCACTCATGATTGAGGATTTAATTGAGAAGAACTCTATCTCGAAGGAAGCATCCGAGTTTTTACAAAAGCTCGTTGTCTCGAAATATAATATTTTCATTGGTGGAGGTACCGGATCTGGTAAAACGACCTTCCTTAACGTACTATCTAACTTTATTCCACAGGATGAACGGATTATCACAATTGAGGATTCAGCAGAATTGCAAATCAAAAGTGTCCCAAACCTCGTAAGTTTGGAAACTAGAAATGCCAATACAGAAGGAAAGGGCGAAATTTCAATTAGAGATTTGATTAAATCTTCTCTAAGAATGCGTCCTGATCGGATAATTGTTGGGGAGGTCCGTGGTGCCGAGGCATTGGATATGCTTCAGGCCATGAATACAGGCCATGATGGATCGCTTTCTACGGGTCATGCGAACTCAACGAAAGATATGCTCAGCAGACTGGAAACAATGGTGTTAAGTGGTGCTTCTTTACCAGTAGAAGTTATTCGCCAGCAAATCAGCTCTTCCATCGATATTATGGTTCACCTCATGCGACTTAGGGATAATACGAGGAAAGTAGTAGCCATAAGTGAAGTGATTGGGGTAGAAAACGGTGAGGTCCTTCTCAACCCGCTTTATGAATTTGTTGAAGAAGGAGAAACGGATACAGGAAAAGTGATTGGTGAATTGCAGTCAACAGGTAATGACCTTCTGAATGAAACAAAAGCACAGTTGGCTGGAATTTCTGTTAATCAGGAAAGACTGAGTGGGTGAACACATGACAGATGTTATACTAATTATCCTTTTGCTTAGCTTAGTGGGAGCCTATTTTTATACTGTTAGAAGGCGAAAAAAGAAGGAAGCAGCTATTCCGCTAGACAGTAAGCTAGCTGACAAAAAAAACAAGGAATTAGAACTGCTTAAAAAGAAGCATTTCATGGAAAAACATAACGAAAAGCAGAACAAAGAAGTAGAAGGCCATCTGGTTAATTACGCTGTTTATCGGCTCTCAGTAAAGGAATTTGTGTTTTACGCTGTTATAGCAGGAGCTTTTTTTTCCTTCGTAGGATACCTTTTTTATGAAAGTATAATTGCTACTATCATAATGGGAGCGTTAGGTCTGCTCTATCCTAAAGTCCAACGGAAAACCTTATTAAACAAGCGTAAAGAAAAGCTAAAAGTACAGTTCAAAGAAGCCATTGCCTCCTTGTCTTCTTCCTTAGCAGCGGGAAGATCCATCGAGAATAGCTTTCGTGAAGTGGTCGCCGATCTGTATTTGCTCTACCCAGATCCTAATACATTAATCATTCGGGAGTTTGAGGTTATTAACCGAAGGATCGAAAACGGTGAAACGATTGAAAATGCATTGCTTGATTTTAGTAATCGTTCAGATATGGAAGATATTCAAAATTTCACTAATGTTTTTATCACATGTAAACGGACTGGTGGAAACCTTGTAGAAGTAATCAGAAGAACATCAGACATTATTAGTGAAAAAATTGATATACAACAAGAAGTTGCCGTAATGGTATCACAGAAGAAATTTGAGTCCCGAATTATGAGTGTTGCTCCTATAGGAATGATTCTATTACTTAAATACAGTGCAGAAGATTACTTGGCTCCAATGTACCAATGGAGTAGCAGAGGGCCGGTATTTATGACCATCTGCCTTGGATTGCTCGTTTTCTCATACTGGTATGGACAGCGAATTATGGATATTAAGGTGTGATAAGTATGGTTATTTACGCAATATTAACGTTCATTATAATCGGAATCTATTTTGGATTATCTTTAAAGGTCGGAAAACGCTACGATGTCGTGGTTGAAGACTTTAAGGATCAGTATCCACTAATGTTTATGGCCCCCGTTTCTTTATATTTAATTGATCACTTTAAAATTATGGAGCGGTTATATAGTCAAATTGCTAAAATCCAGCAGAAAATGATTAGTCTCTATGGCAACCGTACAGCTTTACAGCACACGAGAATGTATGTCGCGCAATTAATTTCCACATCACTTGTCTGCTTACTGGGAACCTTTCTTTTCACATTGCTTTCTGAAGGGGACACAACGATATTAATTGTTGGATTGATCTTTACTGTCATGATTCCATACGCGATGGTTGCTAAATTGGCCAGTCAGGAGAAGGAACGAAAAGAGGACATTTTAACAGAGCTTCCAGAGGTGGTAAATAAAGTTATTCTCTTAGTTAATGCAGGAGAAACGGTGCAACAGGCACTAATTCGCTGTGTTACCACAACCCAAAATCCAAACTCTCCGCTTATTAGAGAGTTGACCGAGACAGTAAATAAGATGGTAAGTAATGAGCCATTCCACCAGGTCTTAAATGACTTAAGTAAAAAGTGTGGAATACAAGAAATTTCTATTTTTACTACAACCATACTATTAAACTATCGAAAAGGTGGAAATGATTTAATACTCGCACTTCGTGAGTTATCACACGAGCTATGGGAAAAACGGAAGAACATTTCCAAAACAAAGGGTGAGGAAGCATCATCCAAAATGGTGTTTCCCTTAATCATCATCTTTGTAGCAGTCATGATTATAGTAGGTTACCCCGCGATTACAATCATGTAATCAGGTTATATATAAAATCTTAGGAGGAATCATAAAATGAAAAAGTTTAAAAACGCTTGTAAGAAGTTTTGGAAGGATGAAGATGGTCTACAGACCTTGGAAATTATGCTGATTATCGCAGTTATTGTTGTTATCGCGTTGTTGTTTAGAAAGAGTATTATGGAGTGGGTAAAAAGTTTACTCGACTTTGGTGGTACAGAGATTGATAAATTTAAACAGGGAGGTAATGGAGAATAAAATTTTATACGAAGGGCTTGAACAGTTAAAATGTTTAAACAATCATTCTCCACTTTAAAGAAGAATGAACAGGGTAGTTTTACGATTGAAGCATCTCTTATTTTCCCTATCCTTATGATGTTGGTTATCTGCTTTATATTCTTTAGTCTAGTTATCTATGAGAAGGCTACCCTACATTACAAAGCCAACAGTATTGCCAGTGATCTTGCCTATACTTGGAACAATAGTTCCATGGATGTAGAAACAGCAGCGTTTGGTGTGGAAGAACTTTCTACGCAGGCAAACGGGGACGGCTTATACTGGCGGTTAACAGGTAACAATGTATTAAGCAAATTTGGTCTAGAAGGATCAGCTGATAATAGTTTAGTAACAAAAAAGATTGATCGAATTAATGATTACAATGGAGAAATTTCCTTTAATAATGGTTTTCTGATTCGAGAGATAGAAGTTTCCTTAAAGAAATCTTTAGCCCTCCCTTCCTCTATTTCAAAACTTTTTGGTGGAAATGGAATTAGTGCGGTGGCAAAACAACCAATTACTGAACCGACCGAGTTAATTAGAAATACTGACTTTGTAATATATGGATCTGGGAAGATCGCTAAATACGGTAGCTATATCTTTGACTTTATGGGTAAGGGCAAGTAGAAAAGGGGTAGTTGTTTTGAAGAAAGGTATAAAGAAGTTTATACACAAATTTATTATGGATGATAAAGGGGCTGTATCCATTTATCTGATTATCATCACCCTACTCCTTTTCTTATTTAACGCTGTGTTAATTGATTATGCACGTATTCTAGTAGCTGAAAGGCAGACAGAACAAGCTGCAAAGGTAGCGCTTCGTTCTACAATGTCTTCCTATAACCAAGGATTACAGGACAAAGGCTTGTTTGCGTTTGATGGAGACCAAGGTCAATCTAGTGAACTTTTTAAGAAGGTATTTGCAAAGAATCTCGAACCAGGGGATGGAGAAGGGTTTAAGTTCGTAGATGTACAGCCTGAAGAGAGTGAAATAACGACGGAGTTAAATCTGAATAGAAGCCTTGCAAACAAGGATGTTTTTAAGTACCAAGTCTTAGAGGAGATGAAATATAAAGCTCCTATTGAAATTGGTGAATCCATTATAGAAAGTTTCTTAGCTCTCTCAGATGACATGGAAGAAGTATCCGTTTATACCGATGTTATAAAAGATATTGAAGGGGATGTGGATGACAGAGAACAGAACCTAGACGATGTCGAGGCATCCCTTAAATCAGCAAAGGAAAAACTGGACTCCATTCAATCTAAAATACATTCTGAAAGTAGAACTGCATATCCGGCTGTAAACAATTTGGAAGATTTGTATTGGGGACATTTAGAATATATAAAAGCATATCCTAAGGACCCACCAGAGGAAGATGACGAAGAAAAAACTGATGAAGAAAAGGAACAGGAAAAAGAAGATAAAGAAGAAGCTGATAAATATCATAAAAATGCTCTTGAATTATTAAATGACATCATCCCTATTGCCAAAGAAGCAAAAGAAGATCTGGATCAAGCCCTAGAACTATTAGGTGAGGCTAAAGAAAACAACGACAGTATAAGCCGAAAAATTAGTGAAGCAAAGGATAGCAAGGGAGATATCTATGATAACGCACAAGGCGAGAACAATAGTGATTTAGACACTGGTGGAGATGTGAGCGAAGCGACAGGCTCTATAGATGATTATGTGCTTGATGAAGAGCTTTTTACAGATGTTGAGGACGAAATACAAAAAGGAATCGATAGTCTGACTAAGGAAACCAGATCAGATGCTTTGATTCCTAAATTAAAAGAGTTGAAAAGTACTGTAGAAAATGGATTTAAAAACAGAAATAAAAATGGGATAGAATCTGACGTAGTTAATTCCAGAACATATCATGACACTTCTCAAAAACATATTCAGAATGCTATAGACTTATTGGAAGAAGGCAGAAAGGAGTTTAAAGATGATGAGCTTGAAGAAGAAAATGAACGGGCTGATGATGAATTAGGTAATCTTAAAGACCAAATGGATGAATGGATTGGAGCTTATGAAGATATTACTGGTGACACGAAAGTATATGAAAGTTTGTCAGAATTAGTAATCAAATATGAGGGAGCAATAGAGTCAAATGGTGAAAGTTTTGGATTAGAGGATAAAGATGATACAGCAGACCAAGCAATGAATTTTATCGATACATTGTTTAAAAATATCGGAGAGCAATTAATTAATGGTCGAGATGAGCTTTATTTTAACGAGTACATTCTAACTAGGTTTAGCAGTCATACTTTTCCTACAGGTGGGACCTCAGGGTATACCTTTGATAATAACCAAGTTGAGTATATAATATATGGTTTTGATTCTTTTGGGGCTAATTACATGGCAGCACTTAGTGAAATTTTTGCAGTGAGGTTTGCAATTAACTTTGTTGATGCATTGAAAAAACCGAGAAGCAAACTTTTTGGACCTTATTTTTGGGTTGCAGCTTTAGGAGATGCGTTTGTTCAGACATTAGATGATATGAGGATATTAACTTCGGGGAGAGTTGTCGACTTAATCCCAGGTAAAGAGTATCCAACTATGGATTATAAAGATCACTTAAGACTATTTTTGTTTGCGCATAGTGAAGGAAAAAAGACAGAGAGGGTGATGGCGGTTATAGATCAAGAAACGGAGACGGACTTAACAAGTGCTTCTACATATATTACAGCAAATGCTAAAAGCTCTGTTAATTTATGGTTTTTACCTGGGTTATCTAAGATGTTAGGAGAAACGGGAGTGCTTGAAGGAAATGTAGAAGGAAACAAGTTTATAATTGAGAAAGCAATAAACTATTCATATTAAGTATAAAAGGAGTGGGAATATTGAAAAAGTGGTTGGTTGTTATATTGGTTATGATGATTACATTGGTAATCAGTGCATGCAGTGATGAAGAAGATAGCAAAAAGGATGAAGAGCAGAATCTAGAGGAAACTATAGAAGGAAATAATAATGGAGACGAGAAGGAAGAGGAAGAAGAAGAGGAAGAAAAAGAAAATGATACTTCAGAAGAAGAGTCAGAAGATGTCAGTGGAGGTTTTGAAACACAAACTGAAGACCAATTGGATCTGACTATTGGGGACACTGGGAAATTTGATACAGACCTAACTACTTTTGAAATAACCTTAGAAAATGCCAAAATTCAGCAAGAAGTAGAAGGTAAAAAATCTGAACTCTATGGCTATATAATTCTAGATATTACTGTAAAGAATACGGGTGCAACCACTCAACCTGTACAAGATTTACTATATGGGTTTGAAGTTACGGATAACCTCGAAATGACTGGATATCAAAATTACTCCGAAAATTATGAAAGTCTAGATCATATGACCGGTGAATTAGACAAAGGTGAAGAAGTTTCTGGACAGTTTATTACAAAAATTTATGAAGCAGAAGAGTATTATTTCCGCTTAAGATCAGGGATCACAGGGTCTGGTGCAAGTAATGAGGTTATTTGGACTATTCCTGCAAAGGAAGCTAAATAGCAGATAGACAATGTTTACCTACAGTGTTGTAGTTTTAATTACTACAATGCTGTTAGGTTAAACAGTCTGCATATATACATAGGCGGGAAAGTCACCGAGGTACGATGCAGGAGGTGGGGAAATTGAAAAAGTGGTTGGTTATTTTATTAGTATTGATAACATTGATAATTAGCGCATGTAGTGATGAAGAAGGAAGCACAAATGATGAAGAACAAAATTTGGAGGAAACTATAGAAGGAAATAATAATAAAGATGAGCAGGAAGATGAAGAAAAAAAAATGACACTTCAGTAGAAGACGAGGAGGACTCAGAAAATGTTAGTGGAGGTTTTGAAACCCAAACAGAAGACCAACTGGATCTGACAATTGGTGATACTGGTAGATTTGATACAGACCTGACCACTTTTGAAATAACGTTAGATGATGCGGCGATCCAGCAAGAAGTAGACGAAAAGGTCTCCGAAATCGGGGGCTATATAATACTTGATATTACAGTGAAGAATACAGGTGAAACTACCCAACCTGTAGAAGATTTATTATACGGTTTTGAAGTAACAATTGCACTTGATATGACAGGATATCAAGATTACTCTGAGAGTTTTGCAAGTATTGACGAGATGACAGGCGATTTAAAACCAGGCGAGGAAGTTTCAGGACAATATATTACAGAAGTTTATGAAGCAGAAGAATATTATTTCCGCTTAAGATCAGGAATAACTACTTCTGGCTCAAGTAATGAGGTTATCTGGACTATTCCAGATAAAGAAGTGAGATAATAAATACTAATGTGCCTGTAGTATTATGGAATTTAAATTCCATAATACTACTAGGTATCTATTTATACATATTAAGCTAGTAACCCTGTGGTTTTGAGGGGGATGAATCTAATGCAAAGAGATTATTTTGTGTAGTTATATGAATATTCTTAACAAATGATTTTAATCACGAAGCAGTATAGGTAGTGAAGTCTAGATGGGGGGCGAGTTGCTATTCGACATTTCATGAGGAAAGAAGAAGGAAGTATAACGTTAGAAGCAGCGATGGTACTACCCTTTTTTATGTTATTTATCGTTTTCTTAGCGACTATTATTCGAATTTCAATTGCTGACATGGCATTATACCAATCTGTTTCGGAAACCAATGAAGTGATTGCGACCCACGCCTATCCTGCAGATTTGGCGACCACTGCAGTGGAGGATATTTTAAATGATAAGTTATCAGGGATTCACGAGGATTTGGATCTAAACCTTGCTGCCAGTTTGCTAACAGACAGTATGGAATATTTAGATATAAATATTGATGTCAATGGTTATTTACAAAGCATATCAGCGGATTTGTTAGAACCTGTTATTCAGGATAAGTTTGCTGATAAAGTGGGAGGAAGTTTTTTTGATTCATCCAATTTATCAATTGATCAAGTTACGCATCCCACAAGCTTTACTGGAGATGGGGCGTTTATAGAAATAGACGCCAGCTATAAAATTGATGTAGCTGTACCATTTGTTAATAAAGAAATTATTCTTAAAAAAACATCCTACGAAAGGCTATGGGCAGGATCTTAAATTGAAATTGGTAGAGAGGGGTGATGATTTTGCTACAAGGTTCTGACTATCTGCTATTTGTAGTCCTGCTGATTGCACTTATTTGGGATATCAGATTTAATAAATTACCGAATTGGTTAACTGCTGCTGCGATGATATTAGGTATCCTATATCATCTTATAATATCTGGTTTAGACGGTCTTATTTTTTCTTTTATAGGGCTCCTTGCAGGGGGCGGCATTTTTCTTGTTTTGTATTTGTTTAAGGCTATAGGAGCAGGGGATGTAAAGTTGTTTGCTGCAATTGGTGCTATTACAGGAGTTCCAATGGTGTTCTACTTCATGATGTATTCCGTAGTGTTTGCAGGGGTAATTGGAATTATTTTATTGTTATTCATGAAAACATTTCTGAGGAACTTCTTAAATATGCTCTTTAATTTTGTAAATTCACTCCTTTCCGGGAAGCTGAAGGATTTAAGAGAGTTTGATATAAACAAAACGACTAGGTTCCCTTTTATGTACGCTGTAATACCCGCTGTAATTGTGACGTATTATTATAACTTTATGTAGGTGAGTAGAAGTTAAAGCATTCAAACTTTAGAAAATATTCTAGGATTATAAGACACCCAGCTCAACTGATTACTCATATTGATAATGGCTAAAGGAGAATCCATAAGATGAAATATTTATGTTTTAGTATTGTTTTATTGTTAGGATTGTTCCTCACTGCTTGTAATGAGGAAGAACAACAAAATACTACGGAGAACGATGATGTAAATGAGGATACAAGCGAAAATGAGATTAGTTCAGATCAGCAAGAGGATGGCTCTGATGATGGTACAACTGGTGAAACGCAAAGCGATGAGAAAGGCATCTCTGCGGAAGATCAACTAGGATTGAAAATTGGTGACACTGCAAAAGTAGAAAATAATTTCACAGAATTTGAGGTGACACTGGATGCAGTTGAAGTAACAGAAAAAGCAGGTGAAACTCCTTCAGAACAAGGGAACTATGTCATTTTAGATTTAACTGTTAAAAATCTAAGCGATGGGCCCTTAACAGGCGTGGATGCATTTAGCAGTACTAGTTTAGAGACAAAGGAAAACTCAAGTGGTTTCACATGGTTTTATATCGATGGTGTGGTAGAGGCGTGGGATAGCGAGATTGCGCCTGGGGAGACTCAATCGGGCTCTCTTTTATTTGATGTAGCAAAGAGTGAGAAGTATATTATGACAATGGCTAAGCACCTTGAAGGGTTATCTAATTACGTAACGTTTACCTTCTCACCAGAGGAATCCAAGTAGATGTAGAAACGAAGCCGAATAGATAGTAAGCTTTCTCTATTTACTGTAAGGGGAGGGCCAAGATGACAGAAATAATAGATTTTTTGTCAAATATAGCCTCGAAAATAATGGAATTTATTTTGGTAGCTTTTTTCTGGTCAGCCGATGCACTGGCAGATCTGTTGATGAAGACGGATTTAGTTGAAAAGGAAACTACTGCAATAGTTGTTGGTATCTTTATAATGTTTATTATCTTCCTTATAATTGTGGGCACCACTATAGGTACCAAAAACCCTAATCGAAGCCCTTTTGATGGTGGAAGGGATGATTGACTTCTTACACATTTTACAAACATATGTCTTATAAAATCTATTCGACAAGCCAGGAGGGAAAATAATGGGGCAAATTTATGGCCTTCACTATGATTATTCGAATCATAACGGTCAATCAATTGTGTTCACAGAACAAAATGGTAAAAGTATTACTTCGGGAGACCTAAATGAGGTTCAACTTAAAATGATTCAGTCTAATTCAATACCACATTTGCTTTCCCTTTCCGTAGAAAATATGGACTTAAAAACAAAGCTATTTTACGATCTTACCTCAAAAAGTAAGTTGACATCCTATTTTCAAAAGAAGAACGCAACAATGAATGATTATTATCAAGTGTTCCTGTCTATTATATCTACTTTGGAAAGCTGTTCTTCCTATATGCTAGATCAAGAGAAATTTATCTTAAGACAGGATTTTATTTATATTGGAAAGAACCCCGGTGATATCTATATCGCCTATTTACCTGTGAAAAAATTAGACAAAGAGACCAATGTTACAGAGGATATGAAAAAACTTTTAACCGATGTTGCTGGAGAGGTAGAAGGTCTTCAAGGGAACGAATTTAAAAGCATCTTAAATTATATTAAAAACGATGGTTTTAGTGTAGGTGGTCTGAAAAAGCTTTTATTAGAGTTAATTTCCTTGCGATCAAATGTGAACCACTCTAGCCAGGTTAGTGGATTTTCTAATGAAGCGGGAATAAATGAGAATGGGGTCCATCCATCGTCCAATAAACAGCAGCCATCCAGCAATAATGGAACTAAAGTAACTACCTCACAAAATGAACAGTCAACTGTGACTCCAACTCAGTATAAAACAATAAAGAAGCTGCCAAAACTAACATCAAGAGAAAAGGTCTATATATTCTCTGGGACGTTATTATCCCTAGCTTTAATATGGAAGTTATACGATGCAGTGACTACACAGGCTATGCTGGCAGTAAGCAGTGGACTTTCTATTATCATTGTAGTGGCAGTTGTTACTTACATTAAATGGTGGCGCCCTGGAGTGAAGCCAATAGAAACTCAAACTTCGAATCCAGTGAAAAAACAAAAAGGGAATGGGAAACAGGTAGGAGTGAACCCTGTTAATCTACAGACACAGGCCCAACCTCAGCCACAAAGCTATAGTCAACCGTCAAAAGAGACGCTCCAACATCAAACACAGACACAGCAACCAGCATATGCAAGTCAACAGCTAGCCGCTGCAACAGCCATGGATACCACACTATTGACAAACCCATCGGATGATACGGTGTTATTGGAGGATGAAGCTAATCTATCTACCACATCAACTGCTCCATCAAATGTAACAGCAATATTATCTAAAACTTCCCCTGATGGACAGGAGGAAACAATTGAACTGAATCGAAATAACTTTCTTATTGGTAGAAATGCAGACGCTGTAAGCTATGCGGAGGAAGCAACCGGGGTATCCCGCCTACACGCAGAAATTATCCAAATTGATTCCACTTCTTATGGCATAAAGGATTTAGGGTCGAAAAACGGCTCGAAGCTAAATGGAAATACCATGGTCCCATACAAGGTGTATGCACTTCAGGAAGATGATGAAATTATGCTTGGAAAAGCCACTTATATTTTTAAATGGAGTCATTCCTCGTGAGCAGAAGATGGCAAACTGGTAAAGCTACACACAAAGGGACTAGAAAAAATAAGAATGAAGATTCCTATCTGCATCGCCATGCCATTGATAGCGAAGGAAACGAAATTGCGATGTTCGCTGTGGCAGATGGGATGGGTGGCTATGAGGTTGGAGACACCGCCAGCAAATTAGCAATATCTTTTTTTCAAAGATGGTGGGATAAGCGCATCATCAAACTATTAAAAAAGCGAGATATAATGAAACGAATTGCCCGAGAGGGTGTATCGACCATGAAACAGATAAATACTTCAATTAAAGCTACGAGTTTGCATACAGGGAAGAAGATGGGAACGACACTCTCCTTGCTCATTATGTTTAAAGGCCAATATGTTGTTCTCCATGTTGGGGATAGTAGGATTTATCAGATGAGAGGCTGGAATTACGGGTTACAGCAATATTTTCATCATGCTAACCAGGAGGACCTTACTAGTCTCCTGCAAGAACAGAGCACAGAAATTTTGGAATCAAACCCTGAACTAGTGAAGCTAACAGAGGATCATTCATGGGTGGAAAGACAAGTAAAGGATGGGATCTTAACAGATGAGGATGCCCGCAATCACCCGAAGCGAAATGTATTGACACAATGTCTTGGAATAGAGGATGAAATAAACCCGCAAATAAAAATGGGGCAATATCAATCAAGTGATATGTTTCTTGTATGTTCGGATGGCTTTCATTCCTTGTATTCTAATGAAGAGATCTTAACTATGTTAATAAATCTGGAGAAGGAATACACAAATCTACAAATGATGTGTGAGTACTTAATAAACTTTTGTAATTTTTCCAATGCTGAAGACAACATTACACTCATGCTCATTCGGAACTTATATGTGGAGAAAACAGAAACAAAAGGAAGACGAAATTTGTTATCAATACTGGGAATGAAATGGTAGTGGAGGCATGGGGTGTTAACAATGAGTAAACATAATATCTTCGTGAAGCCAGGTGACATTTTACGTGAAAAATACAAGGTAGTAGAGCACATAGCAACTGGTGGTATGTCGGAGGTATATCGCGTCCAAGACATGAACAATTCATTTCAAGAGTGGGCTGTGAAGATCTCAAATATGTCTAGTAAGCTATCGAGAAAGTTGATAGATGAGACAAAGCTATTAAGTGAACTAGATCACTCTATTTTGCCGCGTGTAGTTGACTTTTTTCAGGATGATAATTATTTCTACCTTGTGTTGGAGTATGTGGAAGGTGTATCTTTAACACAATTTCTGGAAGACGACTCTAATGAACTTAAGCTTGAGGATATTGTAAACATTGGGGTACAGCTCTGTGATGTACTATATTACTTACATACTCGCAAACCTCATCCGATTATATACCGTGATCTGAAGCCAGGAAATATTTTATTAAAGAAGGATGATCAGATCAAGTTGATTGACTTCGGAATTTCACGTAAATACCAGGAAAAACAGATGAGGGACACTGTTCAGATTGGAACAGTAGGTTTTGCAGCGCCAGAGCAATTCGAAAAAAAGCAGACGGATAAACGTACCGATTTATTCTCTCTTGGAGCATTGCTTTACTATCTTTTATCTAGAGGGAAATATGTGTATATCGCACAAGAGCCAATAAAATCACTCAATTCATCTATCCCGAAAAGTCTTGAAGCCTGTGTTGACCAACTTGTTGAATTGGATCCCGAAGACAGACTGCAGGATGTTAGAGAGGCGAAGATACTCTTATTAAAAGCTAGAGAAGAATGGGAACATCGAAAATCAAAACAGTACTCAAAAAAGAATCTTTTACCATATGTAATTGGTTCTTTAGCAGTAGTTGCAACAATTATATTATTTTCTTTGTAAGGAGGCGAAAAAATGAGTGAGTATAGTAAACTACCATATGGTCGGATAATGGAGAACGAAGGGTTGGTTACATATCAGATTTCCAGAGAAGAGACGAACATTCAAGATGTAGAACAACTTGAAGAATTAAAACGCGATGAATCCCTGTTTTTCTCTTGCCAGCATTATCAAGTGAAGGAAGATCTTGTTACCATCTTTTATAAGAAAAAGGCTGGTTATGTATGCTTGGCCCAAATTAAGACGATGGACGACAAGAAGAAGAAAAAAGTGACTGATAAACTCTTGCAAACAGAGAGCTTAGTTGGTACACAATTCAGCACTTTTCTGCATCCTGCAAACATTTATGTAAATGAGCGAGGGGATGTAAACTTTGCACATCGCAGTATCCGTTCTGTTTTACCACCTGAGGAATTTACTGAGCAAGGCTTATTAAACGAGCTAAAGCCAATATTAATAGCATTACACAGCAATCATACTTTTGAAGATATAGTTGAAGATAAGCAGCTTTTGGTGTCAGGAAACAATAGCTTACTGAATGCAATTAATATAGCAACTTCTATCGACCAACTTCGAAAGCTATTTGCCACACATGTTCCAGCTGTCTCTTCAGAAGACAAGAAAACCCATAAAGATAGTCGCAAAACAACCGAAGTGAAACAACCAAAAAAGATAAAACTATCCCTTATGTCAGGTGTGCTAATTGGTGTTTTAATCGGCATGATCGGGTTGTACCTTATTAAAGTGGTACCTTTGGCAGATTCAGCCAGCGCTCTTGAGAGTGAAATGAGTGAGCAAGAGAATAGTTTAACGGAAGAAAATCAGGAGCTTCAAGAGAAGGTAGATCAAAACCAACTTATTATAAAAGGATATCAAGAGGCAATGGCAGGCAATACAGAAGCAGCAATTACCAACTTGGAGAAAGTTAATAGTCCTGACAAAAATGCTGAGCAAACGTTAATCCAGCAGTATATCAAGTTGAATACGGTAGATAGTTTGACAAAAGCTGCTGGAATGGGTGAAGCCTATCAAGCTGAAATCGTAGGAAAATTAGCTCAGCTTGAAAATGATGAAGCAAATGACGTCATTCTATCACTAACGTCCAGTGCACCAGAAGTATTAATTGAACAAGCATGGCTAGAGAAAGATTATGAAACAGTATTAGAAGTATATAAGCAAATTTCCGACAATAATCATGCTAAACTCTTAGCAGCTAATAGCTATCTTGAGCTTGAAAACAATAAAGAAGCAATGAAGTTAGGAAAAGAGCTTAAGAACAAACAGGTCCAAATTGGTAGCTTAGAAATAGAAAAGAAAAAGGCAGAAGATAACAAAGATATGGACAAAGAAGAAAAAGGTGAGAAATTGGATGAATTAAATAAAAAGATAAAAGAATTGAAGGATTAATAGCATATGCTGTGTAGGTTAGTTGAAACTATACAGCATTTTTTCTTAATTGAGACTAGTAGACAAAATTGAAGTATACTAAAAAAAAATTTTAGTAAAGAGGTGGTAATAATGAAAAGTAAACTAACGAGTTTTTTAATAATTGTAAGTAGTATATTGATATTGGGTGCCTGTGCAAATGAAGAGGATACGAAAGCCAATGAGGATGAGCAAAATTTAAATGAAACGATCGAAGGAAATAGTAATAAAGGTGAGGATTCTTCAGATAACGATGCGAGTGAAGCTAGTACTGAAGATAACAATAAGTCAGAGGAGGATTCTGAGGAGTCCGAAGAAAACTTAAGTGATGTAGTTCTTGATAATCAGAGCGATTCAGTTGAAATTAGGGAAACAACAGCAGGTTTTGGAATTGAAACACCAGACCAGATAGGACTTAAAGTAGGTGACACAGGGTATTTTGATGACACGATGGGTACTTTTGAGGTGACAGTAAATTCTGCAGAGTTATTAGACGAATTAGATGGAGAGGAATCTCAAGCAGATCATTTCTTTTTAATGAATATAACAATTAAGAACACTGGAGAAGAAACATGGAATGCACAAGATTTTCTATACGGTCTTAGAGTGACAGATGATTTAGAGATGACTGGTTATGGTGATTATGCAGAGAGTTTTGATAGTGTGGAACAGATGACTGATGATATTACACCAAATGAGGAGTCTACAGGTCAATTTGTAACAGAGGTCTATGATGGAGATACGTATTACTTTAAAATGCGATCAGGTATAACAGAAGGCTCAGGAGAGAGTAACAACGTTGTTTGGGAAATTGCAAAAGAGGAATTACAGTAATTGATTTTGTAAGTTTAACACACTCTAGATAGTTAGCTTAGACTATTTAGAGTGTGTTTTAATATGTGGTTAAAAGTGAATTGTTTAAATTAATGGTGTTGGGGTGTGATCTCAATTTTTTGTAAATTAGTTAAAGGGGTATTGGGTTGTTAATAGTGAAAATTGCAATTAAGAGAAGTCAGTATGAGACATTTATATTTTAAAGGTAACTATTATTTCACTAAAAAAGTTGGCAATATTGCTGCGGAGACCAGTAACCAGGTGATCTGGACTATTCCTGCAGAAGAAGCAAAGGAGTAACCTCATTATTATAAGTGTTAAAACACGAATGAAAATTACTTTTGTAATATCCCTATCATATTATTCTATCTTAAAAATATGATACTATAGTAGAGTAAACATAGGGAGGGAAGGCCATGAATGATTTCGATAAACATTCCAGAGTTGATAAATTTGAAAAAAGAAGGAAGAATACAAAATCTATTTCTGTTCTAATGATAGCAGGTTCTCTTCTTGTAGTAGTTTTACTTGGTATGTGGATATTTGGTGGTGGGGATGACCAAGCATCAGAGGAAAAACAGACCACAGAAGAAAATAAATCTACAAATGAATCAACTAATAATGACACTGAAGAATCAAATGAAGAGCAAGCCGAAACAGATGAAAACAACTCCTCTAATTCAGATGAACAAGCAAACGAAGCCAACGATGAAGAATCGGATGCTGAAACAGATGGAGACGAGAATCAGTCTGCAGAAGATATTGAAACAGAACAGGTTGAACCTTCTGGAGAAAATGTAAAAGAAGCATACACCGGAAATTGGGAACCAGTTGGAACAGACCAAGAGGGGCCTCATACTACAAACTATGATAGTGGCTCGCAGGATAGACAGGAGATAGCAAGGGCTGTTGAGCTAGCCACAGGACTTAATGCTAGTACGATGACCACACATTGGGTCGGAAATGGTGGAGATCAAAAAGTAGAAGCTACTGTATCTAATGAAAGTCAATCAGAAATTTACCGTGTCTATTTATCTTGGGTTGATAATGAAGGCTGGCAGCCGACCAAGGTAGAAGTCTTAAATTCAGTACCTAATAACAACTAATCGCACAAATCGGAGGCATAATCATGACAATAGGTATTATAGGAGCAATGGATGAAGAAGTTGCATTACTTTTACAAAATGTATCAAACCAAAGTGAGGAAAGCATCGCCGGATGTAAATTTGTAAAAGGACAAATAAACGGAAAAGAAGTTGTCATTCTTCAATCTGGTATAGGAAAAGTGAACGCAGCAATGGCGACGACCATTATGCATGAAAGATACGAACCCTCGCATATCATCAACACAGGTTCCGCAGGTGGATTTGCTGAAAAATTGGAAGTAGGCGATGTTGTTATTTCCACTCAGGTGGTACATCATGACGTTGATGTAACGGCTTTCCAATATGCATATGGCCAGGTGCCTGGCATGCCGGCTATGTATGATGCCGATACAGATCTTGTATTAAAAACAATCTCTTCAGTAAAAGAAATGGGCTTAAGTTATCAAGAAGGAATCATTGCAACAGGTGATTCCTTCATGCAGGATCCAGAACGAGTAGCGTTCGTTAGAGAGAAATTTCCTGAGATGATCGCAGCAGAAATGGAAGCAGCTGCAATCGCACAGGTTTGCCATCAATACGGAAAGCCATTTGTTGTTATTCGTGCTCTTTCAGATATTGCTGGCAAAGAATCATCTGTTTCCTTTGACCAGTTTCTTGAGAAGGCAGCGAAAAATGCAGCTACTCTGATTATGACCATGCTCAAAAGTATGTAATATGTCCATTATTTACCTTCCAAAAGTATGCATAATTTATGTTATGATGCGTTATAGAGGAGGGGACGTATTGGATAAACAAAAGAAATTAGAGTTGAAATGGAAAGATTATCAGCGTTTTACTGCAGTTCTACTAATATTAAGCAGTTACCTATATATGGGTGCCATCATTAATACGTATATGAAACCCCCAGGCAATGGGGATATGCTATTCGTATTGTCACTTGGTGGTATTGTAACGGGAATAATTTTAGCGGTTAAGCAACTTAATATAAAGAAAGAAATAGAGAATGAGCGCTGATTTGAATCAGCGCTCATTCTTCAATTTCTACGTTCTTTACGGTAATATTCATGAAACACTTTCATAAGGGCCCGTTTTTCAATACGTGATACATAACTTCTTGATATATTCAGCATCTTGGCAATTTCTCTTTGGGTCATTTCTTTATGATCATTTAAGCCATAACGGTAGATAATGACTTCTTTTTCCCGTTTATCCAAAATTGTAAAGTATTCCTGCATCTTGGCAATTTCCATATTTAACTGGATGTATTCGATAATATTATCGTTTTCAGCCTCTAGAATATCAATAAGGCTGATTTCATTTCCTTCTTTATCCTGCCCGATCGGATCATGGAGGGAAACATCTTTTTTTACTTTCTTTAATGCTCGTAAATGCATTAAAATTTCATTTTCGATACAACGGGCTGCATATGTCGCAAGCTTTGTGCCTTTATCAACAGAAAAACTCTCCACCCCTTTGATTAAACCAATGGTACCTATGGATATCAAATCTTCTACATCTTCACCTGTATTCTCAAACTTTTTAACGATGTGTGCCACTAAGCGTAAATTATGCTCGATAAGCTTGTTACGAGCAGTCTCACTTCCTTCTTTCATTTCTTTCAAATATTTTATCTCATCTTCTGGGGGAAGCGGCTGGGGGAAGGCATGGTTTTTCACATACGAGACAAAGAAAAGGGTTTCTTTTATTAGAAGAGCAAGCACGCTTAATATTCCGGACAAATATATCCACCTCCTAAAAGTGCCGGCTGGGCTATTGCCTATAATTCGATTTTATGTAGATAAGGGGCTTTTCGTGTCTGTCCTTCTAAAGATAATTAGAAAAACTCGCATTCGCTCGTCTATTAGAGAATGTGTACGTTTTTCTTATACTTGGGACTTCAAAATTTTAACTACGTCGACATTGCTTCCTAGCTGAAATTTTATACTTTTCTAACGTGTAAAAAAAGCACTTCCCGAAAGAAGTACTTGGTATTTCATTTATTATATTTTCGGTTTAAGCACTCTGTTACTACCGTTTCATCACTATGGGGTTGTTTTGTATTTCCTGTGATTTGATAATGCTCTTTACCTTTCCCCGCAATGATTAGAATGTCACCAGGTTCGCTTATCTCTACCGCATGTTCGATAGCCTCTTTACGATCGGCAATCATACCATAATTCTCGTGTTGCATTCCTTGTTCCATATCTTGAAGGATACTTGTAGCATCTTCGTTCCGTAAATCATTAATAGTTAAAATGACGATGTCAGCAGTGGATGCTTCTTTGGCCATAAGAGGCCGTTTTTCTTTATCTCGGTCGCCGCCTGTTCCAGCTACATAGATGAGGCGATTTCTTTTAAATGTTGAGACGGATGTAATGGAACTTCGGATAGCATCAGGCGTATGCGCATAATCGATAAAAACTTTAAGCGGCGCATTGTGCTTTACTTTCTCCATTCTTCCCTCAATTGGATTAATCAACTTGAGTAGATTCACGGCTGCAGACAGTTGGATACCTTTGACGAATAAAGTAGATAACGCTGCAAGAACATTATATACATTAAACTCTCCGAGTAACCTAGTCTCTACAGAATAACCTCCTTCAGGGCTTTGGAGGGTAAACAAGGTCCTATCCTCAAAATATTGGATTTGTTTGGCTTGAAAATCGGCTTCTTCTGATATTCCATATGTTAAGACCTCAGCAGGTGACATGTTTTCATAAATTTTTGACCAGGCATCGTCTTTATTTAGGATGGCATACTTACGTTTTGTTGCATCATTACCTAATTGGGCAAATAATAAGCCTTTGATATATCCATACTGTTCCATACTTTGATGGTAATCAAGATGGTCTTGAGTTAGATTGGTAAAGATAGCTATATTAAAATCAATCCCCCATACTCGCCCCTGGGCCAGTCCATGTGAAGACACTTCCATAACCACATCTTCGACTCCAAGATCCTCTGCCTCTTTTAACATTTTCTGATTCCCTAACACGTCACAGGTCGTATTGTCGGTATGTTTGACTTCACCATTAATTGTGATCCCGGTTGTTCCAGCTAGAGCCGTTTTACGCCCCGAATTTTCAAGTAACTTATTTATAAGTGTTGATACGCTTGTTTTACCATTTGTTCCAGTAACCCCGATAATATCCATATCTATAGAGGGATAAGAATAAAATCTATTTGCGAGATGAGCAAGTGCTTTAGCAGTATTTGGTACGATAACGAGTGCTGTGTTGGATAAATCGATGTCAGGTTTCTCTTCCGCTACTATAATAGTTGCACCACGATCAATAGCATCTTCTATGAAGTGGTGGCCGTCAACGGTATACCCTTTTATGCAAACGAACATCGAACCATCTTCCACTTTTCTTGAATCCTGCTGAATTGATTGGATGTTTAGTGGAAGAGGACCAACTATTTGTTTGACATGGAGACATTCTAGTAAGTTTTCTGTATTCATTGACCGTCACCTCTAATTCTTCTTATTACTTATTTTATCCGTATGTAACATATTCTATCTATATCTACTGAATAGATATCTTGAATTTTTTAAGAAAAAAAGCAACTAGTTATAGTCGCTTTTAACTTTTATCTGATGATTGTTGCTTGATATACGCATCTTTCGCTTCCTGATATGCATCTCCTCGATTTTTCAGGACTGGTTTTACCCCATTGGCATGTGCGGCTCTTCCGATCATGTGGGCCGATACGGGTGCCGTTAAAAGAATAAATACAATTGCGAGTAATAATTTACCACTCACAATGGAGTGCGCAGCGTAGAGATATAAGAACGCTGCGATTAATATAAAAGCAATACCTAAAGTGGAGGCTTTGGTAGCAGTATGCAGCCTCGTATAAACATCTGGAAATCGCACAATCCCTATGGAGGAAGACAGGATGAAGAACGTACCTGCCAACAGGGAGATGATAACAAGAATGTTAATGATAATATTAATCAACGTCTCTATCAATGATAACACCCTTTTCTAAATATTTTGCAATGGAAAGTGTTCCAAGGAATGCAAGAATTCCAACCAATAAAATAACATCATTTAGTTTGGATGTTACCAGATAGACTGCCATGATACCGGCTAAGGCCATAATGTTAATTCCTATTGCATCTAGCGCAACAGCGCGGTCCGGTTGGGTTGGACCGACAATGACCTGATAGAGAAGCAATAGAAGTGAAATAGCTATACCTGCAAAACTGATGGTGACAGCTATGTCTAGAATATTTTCGGTGATGGATAAAACCTCCGTCATCTTGACACCTCCAGAATTGCTTTCTCAAATGTATTTTTAATTGAAGAAATGGCTTCCTCACTGTCTTGTATGTGCATTGCATGGATAAATATTTTCGTGTTATCACGAGAAATAGCTACGGATAGGGTACCAGGCGTTAAGGAAATTAGATTTGCTAGCAACGTAATTTCCCAATTGCTTTTCACATCAATTGGCAATGCAAAAATACCTGGCTCAAAGTCCTGCTTCGGTTTGTATACAAGTTTTACAATTTCCCAGTTTGAAGATAACAATTCTTTTATAAAGAGGAGGAGCAGGGCTCCAATCTTAAAAATTCGCCTCAGATAAAAGGTATCAGGAACAAAACGGCGCAGAAGGAAAAGCAAAAGTATACCTAACAAGTAACCAGCAATAAAGCTGGGAGCAGAATACGATTCACTTAAGAACATCCATAAAAATGCGATGATTAAATTTATAACAATCTGAAATGCCATTAGTTCACTACTCCTTTAACACAGAATCAATATAGATTTGCGGATCCATCAGGTATGCAGCTATTGAGTCTGCAATAGGGTAGAAATATTCAGCTCCGACTCCCATTATGACTGAAAGAGCGAGCAAGAATACAATCGGAGCTACCATCCCTTTGGTAGATTTTTTCTCTATTGGGCCCATTGCATCTTTGTCACCCCAGAAAGCATGGATGAAAATTTTTGCAACAGAATATAGGATAAGCAGACTTGTTAAAAGTCCGATAAGGATGATAATTATATGCTCACCCTCAAACGCTCCTTGTAATAATAGAAGCTTTCCAATAAAACCACTAAATGGTGGAATACCTGCTAGCACAAACGCTGCAATAAATAAGAGCCAACCTAGTAGGGGATAGGTGTGAATAAGCCCTCCCATTTTCTTTAAGTCAGATGTACCAGCAATATAGGCGATAACACCAACAAGTAAAAATAGTGCTGATTTAATGATCATATCATGTACTAAATAATAGACGGATCCACTTATAGCTGTCTCGTTCATAACTCCTATCCCAAGGAGTATAAACCCAATTGCTGGAATTATATTGTATGCAATAATTAGCTTAATATTGGAAGTTGAGAGAGCTCCGATTATACCGAAGACCATCGACAACCCTGCAAACCAGATAAAGACTTCGTGGGTTAAGTCCACTCGATGGACGAAAATTAGTGTGAAAACACGGAAGATCGAATAAATACCTACTTTTGTTAACAGGGCACCGAATAAAGCAGAAATCACTGGATTCGGAACGACATACGATTTCGGAAGCCAGTAGTAAAGGGGAAATAAAGCCGCCTTCGTAGCAAAGACAAAGAATAGTAGGATACCTACAGTTGTTAATATTCCTTGTTGATCTGCTTCTTGAACGCGCTGCGCTATTTGTGCCATATTAACGGTCCCAACTGCACCATACACGAAGGCCACTGCCGTAACGAAAAGCATGGAGGAAAATAAGTTAATAAGTAAGTACTTTAGTGATTCCCTTAATTGTACTTTGTCACCACCAAGTACAATGAGTGCATAGGAAGCCATTAACAATACTTCAAAGAATACAAATAGGTTAAATAAATCCCCAGTAATGAAAGCCCCTGAGACACCCGTGATTAAGAAAAAGAAAAAAGGATAAAAATAGTAATTTTCTTTTTCTCCAAGTCCGGCAGAAGGGGCGTAAAAAGCACAGGCAACTGCAATGACGTTAGTAGTCATCACAAGGACAGCTGCAAGGGAATCCATTACAAGGACAATGCCGTACGGTGCTACCCAGTCACCTGTCTCCAGTATAATCGTACCATTCTTTAAAACTTCCCACACAATGTATCCACTTAAACCAAGCCCAATTAGAGAAAAAACTTTTGTTAAGGTACGGGAAACGTTCACTTTAGAATTGAAAAATATTAACACAATGGCTGCCACGAGTGGCAGGATGATTGGTAGAACTGCTAAATTACTCATTTGCCTTACCCCTTAATTGTTCCATATTATCTGTTTTATTTTCCTGTGTCGTCCGGTATGCCAGTACGAGAAGCAGACTGGTCACACCAAAGCTGATTACAATGGAAGTTAAAATTAATGCTTGGGGAAGGGGATCCGTGTAGTCGGAAACCCCTTCCGTAAGAATCGGAGGCTGCCCTGTTTTTAGCTTTCCCATTGTTAAAATGAACAGATGGGCACCATGAGATAGAAGAGCAGTTCCGATTACAATTCGTAGTAATTGTTTTTGCAGTAAATTGTAAATAGCCGTTGCAAATAATATACCTGATAAGATAAGGATGATTATTTCCATTATTCTGCCCCCTTGTTTTTCTTAAGTTTAATGAGGCTAAAGATGGCGAGTGCAGCAATACCGAGAACTGCAATTTCGAATAAGGTATCCAGCCCACGCATATCGACTAGGATAACGTTCACGACATTATCTCCGCCTCCTAGTTTGTAGGAGGTTTTTAGGAAGTAATCCGAAATGGAGTCAAACCAGTTCGTGCTATAGGCAGATATACCAATTAAAGTCATCATGGCACCAAACCCAATTGCCAATACAGCATTTAGCGTTTTGGACCCACTTGAATCGTCTGTTTTTCTTAACTTCGGCAAATGGTAAAAGCATAGAATAAACAATGCTACTGTTATGGTTTCTACAACAAACTGTGTTAGTGCTATATCCGGTGCTCGGTAGATAACAAATAGTAGAGCAACCCCATAACCAACCACTCCTAGTATAAGAAGAGCAGCCATATTATGTTTTGTAAATATCGTTGCGATGGCAGCCACTACCATGATAATGACAATAGACACTTCAATAATGGTAATGTCAGCAAGGTTATTTGAGCTAATCGTAAATCCATCTGTTAGCAACATAAAGCCGGTTGTCACGATAATCATCGTGGCGAGAATCAAGGACATGTACAGCTTTAATGAACCAGTCATATATGAATTCGTAATACCTGCAGAGTAGGTATCCAGCTTGTTAACAAGACCGTCATAAACTCGGTTAAAACTTAACTTGCCAGGTAGAACTTTGTACACACCACTCCACTTTTTCCGTGTTAAGAACAACACGATTCCAAGAGCAACAACGATTAGGGACATATGAAGTGGGGTGAAATCCCAACCGTGCCAGAAACCAATTTTATGGTATTCTGCATTACTGTTAACCGCTTCTGCAGCATGTTGAATGAAAGGTGCATTAACAATGTTAGGAAATAATCCAATTAAAATTACACCAAGGACGAGAATAATGGGTGATAGTAACATTCCAACAGGTGCTTCATGTGGTTTCTTCGGTAATTGATTAAGCTTTTTAGGTCCTGTGAAAACACCAAAAAAGAAATACATAGAGTATACAAAGGTGAAGATACTTCCAAGAATAGCTAAATAAGGAATTAGCTCAGTTAATAAGGAAGCACTCTCCAAATCCAAGGTAGCTTCAAAGAATAATTCTTTACTATAAAAACCATTCAGGAATGGGAACGGAACACCTGCCATAGAAAATGTTCCAAATATAGCCAATGTTGCAGAGATAGGAAGAAGTGTAAACAATCCACCTAATTTTCTAATATCCCTTGTGCCTGTTTCATGATCGATAATTCCTGCAATCATAAAGAGGCTTCCCTTAAACGTGGCATGGTTTAAAATATGGAAGACAGCAGCAAAGACCGCCGCAGTTGTACCAAATCCTAGCATTGCCATGATCATACCTAGCTGACTGATGGTTGAAAATGCAAGGATTGCTTTTAGGTCTGTTTGTCTCACTGCCATGTATGAGCCCCAGCAAAGTGTTACGATTCCAACGAGACTAACTGTAATAAAGAAACCTTCATAACCAGAGAATATTGGAGAAAATCTTGCTATCAGGAAGATTCCTGCTTTAACCATGGTAGCCGAGTGAAGATAGGCACTAACCGGAGTAGGTGCTTCCATAGCGTCTGGTAGCCAGATGTGAAATGGAAACTGAGCGGATTTAGTAAAAGCTCCAAGCAGAATGAATGCAAGAATTAATGGAAGATAATTACTTGAAAGTATGACATCTGTTTGGCTGATCATCTCTTGAATACTTGTTGTGCCTGTTATAACGGAGAGCAGAATGAAACCGCCGAACATGCTCAAACCACCAAAAATGGTAATTAGCATTGATTTTAATGCACCATATCTCGATCTTTCTTTAAAATGCCAATAACCAATTAGCAGGAATGAAGAAATAGATGTTAACTCCCAGAATGTATATAAGACAAATACATTATCTGAAAGAACAACTCCAAACATTGCCGTCATAAAGAGCAATAAGTAAACGTAAAAATGGCCTAGTCGTTCTTGTTTATCCAAATAGAAGATGGAATAAAGGACAACAAGTGATCCTATCCCGCTTATCAATAGAACAAATAATAAGCTCAACCCATCAAGATAGAAATCCAAATTAATTCCTAGAGAGGGGATCCAATTGTAGGTTTGCCGAATAGGTGTAAAGTCTTTTCCTACAAATCTAATAAAATACAGAAAGATAAAGAATGGCACAAAGAAAGTGAATATCCCAGTATGTATCTTATTTTTAGCCTTGCTGAGTGTGGGAATAAAACAAGCAACAAGAAGTGGTATTAATACAGCAAATATCATCTAACGGTATTCCTCCTTATAAAATCTTAGTTGTATCTCTATGTGTAAATCCTCTGCTCTTCCATTGAGTAATTGGTTTTAATTCAAAATCTACTAGACCCTTATATTTTCTCCAAACACATTTTTAATACAAAAACGATGGTCTGCTGTAGGCTATGTAAGTTCCAATATTCAAGGATTAGTTTAACACAATATAAATTTAAGAAAAATAAATAACCCCTGTTATTTCGCAAAATAATAGGGGTTAACGCGTTTCTTCATATTTAAATATAAAATTTTTTAGACGGGTCTTTTTTCTGTGATTTTATGGGACAATCTCCTTCTGTGAATTTCCTCTTCAATTAAGTTTAGAAAGTCAGGGCTCAAATTTAATTCATTTGCTGTGTAATAAGATTCAATTAATAGTTCATCTGACAAATGTTCCATCAACTCAGCCCTCCTAAAGTTTGTAATTTTCCCAATTAGGTTATTAATAACTTACCACTTTATATATGGCAGGACAAGGCGAAAGTTATCTACAAACCCTTGTAGATAAGGTGTGTATAATTACTTTTTTATATCGACAAATGTTGTTACAACAACTTTTCTTATGTTAGTAAAGTTATCCACAATTGCGGATTTTAGGGATATTTGTCGAACGATTCTTGGAATATTTATAGCTATCTACAAGATTCAACACAGATGCGTTTCGTTTTTATAATGAAAGAAAGACGATTTATGCAAAATTCCATGAAATTCCTCTAAAGAACTTTTTCTTTTAATTTACACTGCATTCTATGCCCAAGTGGTGAGATGAAAAGGGGATCTAACTCCCAGTTATTGTCTGATCCTGTCCAAGTCCCGTTTTGGTCATACCCTCCTAGTATTACCAAGCATCCAAAAGAAATCCCCCACAGATTGAAGTTTTACATTATGGAATGTTATTATAGAATGGTTTATAATGGTGATTCGTATGAAGTTCGAACTGATGATTGAGAATATGAGGTGTGAAGGTTGTTAAAAAAGTTTTTGCCGAACGAACATGTGAAAAGCGTTTTTGATATTAATCCAGAAGTTTTAAAAAGCAAAGGTATTAAAGGTATTATTACAGATCTTGACAACACGCTAGTTGCTTGGGATGTGAAGGATGCTACTCCGGAAGTAATTGAATGGTTCAAACAAATGAAAGAAAATGACATTAAAGTAACGATTATTTCAAACAATAAGCAGGAGCGAGTCAAAGTATTTTCTGAGCCATTGGAAACGCCATTCGTTTTTAGTGCAAGAAAGCCTTTGAGCAAAGCCTTTAAGTCGGTAGCAAAACAAATGGGAATGAAGAAAGAAGAAATTGTAGTGATTGGCGATCAGTTGCTAACAGATGTTTTAGGTGGGAACTTTGCTGGTTTCTATACCATTTTAGTTGTACCGATAGTTCAAACAGATGGAAAAATAACGAAGATCAACCGGAAGATTGAACGAAGAATATTACATTATATGAGGAAAAAAGGAAAAATCACCTGGGAGGAATAGGGATGGAAGAATTATATTGTCAAGGTTGTGGTGTCCTTATTCAAACTTCAGACCCACAAGCGCCTGGTTACACACCAGCATCTTCATTGGAAAAGGAGAACATACTCTGTAAACGTTGCTTTCGATTGAAGCATTATAATGAAATTCAGGACGTAGCCATTACAGACGATGATTTCTTGAAGATGGTTAGCTCGATTAGAAGTGCGAATGGGCTCGTAGTACATGTTGTAGATATATTTGATGTGCATGGCAGCCTGATTAAAAGTCTACCAAGAATTGTAGGAGATAATCCCATTGTATTGGTCGGTAATAAGGTTGATCTGCTGCCTAAATCAACAAACAAGCGGAAATTGGAACAATGGCTTCGGTCCTCGGCCAAGGAGGCTGGTATTAATGTCAAGGAAGTTTGCTTAATTTCCTCAACAAATGGATACGGTATGAAGGACCTGACTGAAGTTATTGAGGAACAACGTAAAAACCGAGATGTATATATAGTAGGGACGACAAACGTTGGGAAATCCACGTTTATAAATCGCTTGATTAAACAATCGACCGGGTATGGAGAAGTAATTACCACTTCTTATTTCCCTGGCACAACCCTTGGATTCATTGAGATTCCTCTTGATGATGAAACATCATTAATCGACACACCTGGTATTGTGAATAGGCAGCAAATTGCGCACTATGTATCTGAACAAGACTTAAAGCTTATTACACCGAACAAGGAAATTAAGCCAAGAGTGTATCAATTGAACAGTGGGCAAACTCTTTACTTTGGTGGATTGGCAAGATTAGACTTCGTAAAAGGGAAACGAACTTCCTTTGTATGTTATTTCTCTAATCAAGTTCCTATACACCGAACAAAATTAGAAAATGCAGATGAATTATATGAACAACATATTGGGGAGCTACTGTCACCACCTGATCAAAAGACATTAGAGGTTCTACCAGAACTAAAAGAGAATGCTTTCCGGCTAACAGGTGGGGAAAAGACGGATATCGTATTTCCTGGCCTGGGTTGGGTAAGTGTGATTGCAGAAGATGTAACAGTTGCGGCTCACAGTCCAAAAGAGGTTTCCGCCTCTATTAGAAAATCATTATTATAGGGGGGAGCTTATGGTCTATCGTCTTGGGTTAATTGGATATCCGATTGAACATTCTCTTTCTCCATGGATTCATGAGTCCTTTATGAATCAAGTTAGAGTAAATGGTAGCTATAGACGAATAGAAATTTCGCCTGATACGAACTTTCATGAAGAGATTTCCATGCTAAAACAGGAAAATTTGAATGGCTTTAATATTACAGTTCCTTATAAGCAGAAGATTCTTCCCTTTTTAGACCAGGTCGATCCCGGAGCAGCTGATATTGGTGCTGTTAATACAATTTGTGTTGAGGATGGGCAATGGATAGGATATAACACAGATGGCATGGGTTATTTACGGTCGCTTGTAGAAGAATATCCAGAAATAATAAAACAGGATAAAGTACATGTCTTACTACTTGGTGCAGGTGGGGCTTGTAGGGGAATCTATCATGCTTTTGTGAATGCAGGTTTTAAAAACGTCGATATTGCAAATCGGACAATAGAAAAGGCAGAGGAAATTGCACTTCTTCAAGGTGAGGGAACCGTGACAGAAGTGTTCACATTAGAAGAGGCAGCAAGACTAACTGGACGGTACGATCTCATTATCCAGACCTCCTCGGTGGGTATGAAACCAGAAACGGATACATCAATTATTCCATTAAACCAAATAAAAAAGGGCGCAATCGTAAGCGATATCGTTTACCAACCGATTAAGACTGCTTTTTTACAGCAGGCTGATGATCTTGGAGCGAAACTCCACTACGGGCATACTATGTTATTGTACCAGGCACAGTATGCTTTTGAAATTTGGACAGGCAAGCGCGTACCTATTGGTGAGATGGATAGGGAATTAAAAACAATATTGGAAGGATGATACGATGTTAACAGGTAAGCAGAAACGATTTTTGCGAGCTGAAGCAAATCAGCTTAAGCCTATTTTCCAAGTAGGAAAAGATGGGGTAAATGACAACATGATAGAGCAAATAGGAGATGCACTCGAGAAGAGGGAATTACTTAAGGTAAGTATTTTACAAAATTGCCTTGAGGATAAGCATACTGTTGCGGAAAAACTAGCAGAGGGAACGGGAGCGGAAATTGCTCAAATAATTGGAAACAATATTGTGCTTTACCGCGAGTCTGAAGAGAACAAACAGCTTTTACTTCCCTAAAGAAGGGGTGTTTAATATGAAGAAAGTAGGTATCCTAGGTGGCACGTTTGACCCTCCGCATCTCGGTCATCTGATGATTGCTGAGGAAGCGCGTGAAAAACTTGAATTAGAGGAAGTTTGGTTTATTCCTTCCTTTACTCCGCCACATAAAGCGGATCTAGGTACAACTGCAGAAGATCGTATGAAAATGGTTAATTGTGCAATTAGTAATAATCCCTTTTTCAAGCTGAATACAATAGAAATAGATAGGACGGGAAAATCCTATACAATTGATACCATCAAGCGTTTAAAGGAAATGCATCCTGATCATGACTTCTATTTTATTATCGGCGCAGATATGGTGGAATATTTGCCGAAATGGTATCAAATTGAAGAGTTAGTTAACTTAGTACAATTTGTAGGGGTTAAAAGAGCAGGATCAACATTAGACACGGATTACCCTGTAATAATCGTTGATATTCCTAGTGTTGACATTTCTTCAACAGATTTGAGGCAAAGGGTTAAATTAAATCAACAAATCACTTATCTAACCACAGAACGTGTGCAAGCGTATATTAAGGAGAATTATTTATATGGAAATTAGTAAGGCGAAGGAGCTTGTAGAGCCTCACCTAACAGAGGCAAGGTTTGACCATTCACTTCGGGTAGCAGAAACAGCGCGCTATCTAGTTGATCTCTATGGTGGGTCAAAGGAAAAGGCGGAGTTAGCAGGAATTTTACACGATTATGCTAAGTATCGTCCTTTAGAAGAAATGGAACAGCAAATCAAAGCATTTAACTTGCCTAACGATTTATTGGACTTTCATTCTGAGCTATGGCATGCACCAATTGGAGCAATTTTGGTTGAAGAGGAATGTGGCCTAAAAGACGAAGATATTAAGGGCGCTATCAAATACCATACAACTGGAAGAGCCAATATGACCAAGTTAGAAAAGATTATTTTTTTGGCTGACTATATTGAACCAGGAAGAAGCTTTCCTGGGATAGAAGAAGTTAGAGAGTCGGCGAAAACTAATTTGGAGCATGCCTGCTGGCTAGCAGTTCGAAATACAATACAATATTTAATAAGAAAAAATGCTAAAATCTACCCGGATACATTCCATGCTTACAATGATTTAAGCAGTCATATAAACGGAGGTAATGAATGAATGGAAAATAAGGAAATTGTAAAATTAGCAGCAAAGGCTTGTGATGACAAGCGTGCAGAAGATATTACGGCACTTGATATGAATGAGGTGTCATTAGTTGCAGATTACTTTTTAATTTGCCATGCAAACACAGAAAGACAGGTTCAGGCAATAGCGCGAGGCATTAAAGAAGCGATGGATGAGGCAGGTGTAGCTGTTAGTCGAATTGAAGGCCTAGAACAATCCAGATGGGTACTTGTTGATTTAGGTGACGTTGTATGTCATGTGTTCCATAGAGAAGAGCGTGTTTATTATAATCTTGAAAGACTCTGGGGAGACGCAGAACGCCTTCAGTTTGATCATGAGGGCTAGATAGATGGCCTATAAACAGATGGCTAACGTATACGACCGCCTCATGGAGAGTGCACCGTATGATGCCTGGCTTGAATTTACGCAATACATCTTTAAAGAATATGGAACATCCGTACAAAAAATCGCTGATTTAGGTTGTGGCACTGGTGAGATAACCAAACGACTTGCGATGGAGGACTATCAGGTGATAGGTGTTGATTATTCCTCCGACATGCTAGCATATGCGGAACAAAAGTGTAGTAATGCAGGCCTTAAAGTCCAGTGGTTAAATCAGGATCTAAAAGATTTACAAGGCCTTGGGGATTTGGATGCAGCTATTAGCTATTGTGATGTAATCAACTATATTACTGAGGAAAATGATTTAACAAGCGTCTTTCAAGGAGTGGCGGATAGCCTTAAAGAAGATGGGCTGTTCATTTTTGATGTGCATTCCATCCATCAAGTCGAAAATAACTACGTAAACCAAACCTTTGCAGATGTACTGGAAGATGCTTCCTATATTTGGTTCTGTCATCAAGGAGAGGTGCCAGGAGAAATGTTTCATGAGTTGACTTTTTTTCAGTCTCAAGAGGACGACACATATGTACGATTTGATGAAAATCATCACCAACGGACATATAAACCGAATTTTTATATAAATTTATTAAAGAGGACAGGCTTTAAAAACATAAAAGTACACGGGGATTTCCAGGAGAATGAAGAAATTGACTTGGAACATGCGGAGAGAATCTTTTTTTCAGCTGAAAAAGGGAAGGATAGTTAAACTATCCTCCTCTTTTTTTGTTTGAAGGAATACGAGAGTTGGTATCGAATATAAAAGATATCCCCTAATTTTAATGAAAGGAGATGGAAAACGTTGTTAAAAACAGTAAAAAAAGCGGGGATCTTTATTGTCGCGGCTGCTGTTATGATCCTGTTTCTGTTTCTCTCAAGAGATAATTCTACTACAGGTGATAAAAACCTCAATCAAGTAACCCCCTCCCAAACGGATGATCCTCCGGACGATACTGAAGATGCCTTTGTCGAGGATGTTTCAATTTATGTCGATATTAAAGGAGAGGTAAACAATCCTGGTGTCTTTGAAGCTACTCCAGGGGAACGAGTCCATGATATGATCCAAAGAGCTGGTGGCTTCACAAATGAAGCTGATCAAACTCAAGTAAATCTTGCACAAAAGGTACATGATGAGATGAGTATTATTGTCCCGACAACCGGAGACGTTATTGAAAATGTGTCCAATAACGAGATAGGCTCAGAAAAGGTACATCTTAATTCGGCTAGCAAAGAAGAAATTGAGACACTGAGTGGGATTGGGCCGAGTAAAGCAGAGGCAATTATTGCTTATCGAGAAGAAAATGGACTTTTTCAATCGTTGGAAGATTTACTTAATGTTTCGGGAATTGGTGAAAAAACAATCGAACAGTTACAAGATTCTATTCAAGTGCCATAACCACTTTATTCCGGTGCAACCGTCCGTAAAACTCTCACTTCCAAACATGAAGTGAAACTGTAAGTTTATAGTGGGAATAAACGGACGCTAACACCCCGATTCGTTCAAATAAAAATCAGTGGGGGAAATGAAAACCCCCGCTGATTGAAGTTTCACTTTATTGACGAACAGAAATAACGAAAGGTAAACTACTAATAGCATATTGAAAAAGGGGACTTAAAAATGGAAAGAATTTCGTGGGATCAGTATTTTATGGCACAAAGTCAGCTACTTGCATTGAGAAGTACCTGTACTAGATTGATGGTAGGTGCGTCCATTGTAAGAGATAAACGAATTATTGCTGGTGGCTATAATGGGAGTGTCTCCGGAAGTATCCACTGTATTGATGAAGGCTGTTATGTAGTGGATGGTCATTGCGTACGAACCGTGCATGCGGAAGCAAATGCATTATTACAATGTGCTAAATTTGGGGTGCCAACGCAAGATGCGGATGTCTACGTGACTCATTTCCCATGCCTTCAATGTTCTAAGCAATTAATTCAAGCAGGTATTAAAACGATCTATTATAAAGAAGATTACCGAAACAATGAATATGCCATTCAGTTATTTAAAGAAGCTGGTGTTTCTGTGAAAAAGGTTGCCTTGGATTACTTAGCTGTAGATTTAAATTATCAGGAAAAACAAAACTATGTTGACGAGTTGCTTGCTATGTTGTCGGATAGTACCGAGCATAAGGAATTTGAAAAACTAAAAGAGAAAGCGGACGCCTTATTTTCCGCAACAACTAGTAGGGGTTAAGCTTGAAAGGAAACTGGCATATCGTAGCGATGGCTGTCACGGTTAGTATTATCACCGTTCTGGCATCGAATTATCTCTTTGTTGCCTGCTATATTATATGGCTCGGATACTTATTTTTTCAAAGAAGGCTGAGAAAGGCTACGTTTCTTCTGACTTCAGCCTTCCTTTGCTTTTTCCTCCTCTACACTCCAAAGATCCAAGATTCCCAACCTGGATTCTCAGAAACCTCGCTTCCTGAACAAAGCTTTATTGGTCAAATTAGCGGGCCGATCGAAAAGAAACCAACACATATCCAATTCACCTTTGAAGATAACGCCACTAATCAACGTTACCTCGTTATGTACTTCCAAAATGATGTCTCAGAAACATTAAACTCATCTCATTTAAAGTCTGACGCTACTTGTGAATTCCAAGGGGTTCCAGAACGCCCTAATCCGAGTACGAATCCTGGGGAATTTAACTATCGGGACTATTTAGCTTCGAAGAAAATAACGTATCAAGTCAATTTAAGCACTTTACATGACGTTACCTGTACAGGCCAAGACTTATTTCACCGCTTTTACACCTTACGTGAAAATATATCCACCTATATAGATAAACGAGTATCTTCAAATACGAGTGCCTGGATGAAGGGCTTAGTACTGGGAGATGATTCCGCAATCCCTGAAGATACCATTGAACTTTTTCAAAGATGGAGTCTATCTCATCTTTTGGCAATTTCAGGTTTACATGTTGGTTTATTTGTGGCTTTTTTGTATTTCGCCCTAATAAAACTCAATTTGCTTACAAAAGAAAAAGCACAGTGGCTTATACTATTTTTACTTCCTGCCTATGCAGTTGTAGCTGGAGGAGAGCCTTCGATTTGGCGTGCAAGCATGATGGTAGTATGTTTTATCCTCTTAAGAAAATTTAAGAGAGCCTTTAGTTACACCGACGTCCTTAGTTTAGTGTTTCTACTATTTGTTTTAATAAATCCTTATATGGTTTACCATGTTGGGTTTCAACTTTCATTCCTCGTTACGCTAGGATTACTTCTCTCACAAAAATGGCTTTCTAATTCAAATTCACTGATAGAACAAGGATTAAAGATTAGCTTTGTAGCCCAAATGATGATCCTTCCATTGTTGTTCCATCATTTCTACATTTTTCAACCACTCTCTGTCTTGGTCAACACTCTTGTCGTTCCGTATTTCTCTGTTCTGGTCATTCCCTCCATGTTCCTTTTTCTCCTCATTTCTCCTTTACCGATTATCAATGTCTTCGATAAGTTATTTTCAATGACGCAAAATGTACTTTTAACTTTGCTTACGTTCTTTGACGAGCATGTTAATTATCCATGGACAATGGACGGGATGGCAATTGAGTTTGTTGCTGTCTATTACGGGTTATTTTTTGTTTTTATGTATTATGTACAAAACAAAGACAACAAAAATGCATTTGTCGCCGGCTCAACTATCATGGTTTTAGTTTCGTATTTTGTAGCTATACCCTATTTCTCGCCGTATGGAGTGGTTACAATGCTTGATATTGGGCAGGGAGATGCCTATGTAGTTGAATTGCCATACCGCAAAGGAGTTTTTCTAATAGATGCGGGCGCTGGTGTATCGTTTCCTGAACGAACACCAACCAACTCGAAATATAAACAAATCATTCAGCCCTATTTAAAATCGAGAGGGGTTACTAAGCTTGATGCCATTATAATAACGCATAAGGATATTGATCATTCAGGCAGTGTCCAATATTTGGCTGAGGAGTATAAGACAGATCAAATTATAGTGAGTGAATATTATGAGATTGATCAGATGTCAAAAGAATTATGGAATCAAAAAAATATTACAGTTCAGCGTGTTAAACAGGGGGATCAACTTAATTTGGGAGGACAACAGCTACATGTGCTGGCACCAATGAATGATAAAGGATCTCCAAATGAAAATTCAATCGTACTACTATCAGAATTTGGTGGACAATCGTGGCTATTCACAGGTGACATTGGCAGGGAGGAAGAAAAGAAGCTTATGCGTTCTTACGACCATTTATCTATTGATGTATTAAAAGTTGCGCATCATGGTAGTAGTTCATCATCGGATGATACATTTTTAGAACATATCGAACCAGAAATTGCGTTGATATCAGCTGGAAGGAATAATAGATATGGCCATCCAACTGAGGAAGTCATTGCTGGATTAGAGAATGTTGAAGCCACAATTTTACGAACAGATAAAGATGGAGCCGTACAGTTTGTATTTACCCAAGAAGAAGGAACCTTTTATAAATTTCTACCATAGGATAATGTATGACCAAAAGCACAGGGTTAGGTTAAGAAGCAAAGCTAGCCTGATGATGCTACTTTCATTAAAGAATGCTACATGCTCATTTTATAACTCCAAGAAAAAAAGAGACTGTATCGGAGCAGTCTCTTGGTTAATCAGCACGGCACATTGCTGACTACTTATTACTTTATTCACGTCTAACGGCCGGCTACGCTGATAATGACACCGATCGCAAAAATTAAAGTGAAGAAAATAAATGAAAAAGCAAAGCCTTTAATGGAATCAACTACATCATTGTTTTTGGATTGTACATTCTTTTCAAAATCATTCACTTTTACCCCTCCTATATCACCATTTAGTATAAATTAAAAACGTTAAAAAATCCACTTATGGCTAAATATTTATTACAGACGATTTATACGTCTCCAATTATAGAAAGACTTAACAACCATACTTTAAGGCATTGATGGATACTCTATAAAGGAGAACAAATATCGTTTTGCCGATAGTTCCTAGGCCTTGAAGCAAAGCGTTTATATAGATATCGGAGGGAAATAATGAAGTTTATTTCCCTCTAAAAATTCCTTGCTATTCCACCTTTGAAGACGTACCATTATGGTATACATAGTAGTGGAGTGAGTGGAATGAGTTATCTGGAAGTCATGAAAAGTTTGAAAAAAGAAGTTGCTCCGGTTTATATGATTTACGGAACGGAAACATATTTTATCGAGAAACTTAAAAAGGAACTAATAAAGCAAGTGTTGGGCCAAGAGAAGGAAAATCTTTCGATATATGAATTAGATGAGACACCAATTCAAGAGGTCGTTACGGATACGGAAACCTATCCTTTTTTTGGTGGTAGGAAGTTAGTTTTTGCAAATAACCCAGTCTTTTTAAAAGCTAAGCCTGATAAATTATCCTTTGAACATGAGGTAAGTACATTAGAAAGATACCTTTCTAACCCTGTTGATTACACGGTCCTTGTGTTGATAGCACCATATGAAAAAATAGATGAACGAAAGAAAGTAAGTAAGCTACTTAAAAAGCAAGCAACAGTGGCAGTATGTAACCCGGTAAAAGAGTATGAAGTCAATAAATGGATTAAAGACTTAGCTGTTCAATTTAAAGTCAGCATTGCTCCTGATGCTTTGGAAATTTTTGAATCAGAGTTGTCAACTAACCTACAGATGCTAGAGAATGAATTGACGAAGTTGGCTTTATATGTAGGAGAGAATGGGGTTATTACAAGGGAGATTGCAGAACAGTTAATTGCACATACTGCAGATAACTCATCGCTTCGTTTGGTTGATGCTGTAATAGAGGGAGATTTGTATAAGGCAATCTCTATTTCTAAGGATTTGCAGAAATTGAAGGAAGAACCAATTGCCCTAATTGGATTGCTTAGTTTTCAGTTTCGCACCATCTTAAGAGTAAAACTGTTAAAACAGAAGGGGTATACACAGTCCCAGATGCAAAAGCAACTTGGTGTACACCCTTATGTTATTAAAATTGCCTTAAGCAGGGAGAAGAAATTTCAGCTTCATGTGTTGCAACGTATAATGGACAAGCTTGCTAATGCCGATGCAGCAATGAAAGTTGGCGGAATGGAAAAAGAGCTTACTCTGGAGCTTCTGCTCTATGATTTAGTGCAAATAAGATGATGGGCTCTTAGGGGATTTTGATCTAAGTAACAAAATAAGTTTTTGGAAAGTAAAAAAACGATCCTTAGGGGATCGTTTTTTATTTGGTCTATTAAGCACCAATTGTATTAACTTTTTTAGTCAGACGGGATTTTTGACGATCACCGTTGTTTTGATGAATAATTCCTTTTTGAACAGCTTTGTCAATATGCTTGATTGTTGTTTGCAAAGCAGTTTTTGCGTTTTCCGCATCATTTGCTTCTACTAGACGTTCAACACGTTTAATTTGAGAACGCATTTCTGATTTCTGAGCGTTATTTTGCAAGCGTTTTTTGCTGTTTGTTTCTACGCGCTTCATTGCAGATTTAATATTAGCCATTATTTCACCTCCTAAAAGAACTTCAACTTACATTCCAATTCTAATGTATCCCAATCTAATTTAAGCAAAGGCAATGCCTTCATTACTTTGTTAGTGGACAAGAGACATTTTACCAAAGGAACCGATTGTTTTCAATAGCTTTGTTGTCTTCTTCAGCAAATTGTATGTTTTAAGTGAATTTGTTAATTCTAATTACTAATGAGTTCTGAAAGGATGAGAGACATGAAGGAGCAACAAGATAACGTATTTCAAGTCCGTACAGACCTTGCCATTGAAGCAAAGGATATGTACGTGGAAAAGGATCAATCTGATGAAAGAAAGCTAACAGGGGTGACTATTAAAGAGAGAGAGCAAGACAACATAAAGATATCCTATGTTGATATAGACGAAGAGGGCGCCAAAATGCTTGGAAAGAAACCTGGTTCATACATTACAATTTATGCTGATGGTGTAAAAAAACAGGATACAGCCAGGCAGGAAGCAGCAGCTAAAATTTTGGCGAAGGAGTTAGAAGAACTAATTGCTAAAAATAATATAGGGCCAGACAGTACTGGTTTAATTGTAGGGTTAGGTAATTGGAATGTTACCCCAGATGCACTAGGACCGATGACAGTTGAAAAAATACTAGTGACGAGTCACTTGTTTAAGCTTCAGCAGGAAACAGTCTCAGAAGGGTATCGCCCTGTTGCTGCAGTTACACCAGGAGTGATGGGTGTAACAGGTATAGAAACGAGTGATATCATCTTTGGGATTGTGGAGAAATTAAAACCGGACTTTGTTTTAGCAATTGATGCATTAGCTTCACGCTCTATTGAAAGAGTAAATGAGACAATACAGATATCTGATACCGGGATTCATCCAGGTTCAGGAGTGGGGAACAAAAGGAAAGAACTAAGTAAAGATACGCTCGGTGTTCCGGTAATGGCCATAGGTGTTCCAACAGTAGTAGATGCCGTAACTATTACTAGTGATACAATCGATTATATTTTAAAGCATTTTGGCAGGGAATGGAACGAGAAAGACAGACCTTCTAAAGCGCTCGCGCCAGCTAGCATGAATTTTGGTACCAAAAAATTTTCAGAAGAAGACCTTCCAAATGATGAACAAAGGCAAACCTTTCTTGGTATTGTCGGCACATTATCTGATGAAGAAAAGCGGAAATTAATTACAGAAGTGCTGACACCGATTGGTCATAATCTAATGGTAACACCTAAAGAAGTAGATGGATTTATGATTGATATGGCAAGTGTAATTTCTAATGGCGTTAATGCAGCACTTCATGAAAAGGTCAATGTCGACAATTTCGCTTCCTATTCGAGATAGGGAAATGACTCTCTATTAAAGTTATTGCATTCTAAAAGAATTAGTTCTACTTCCGAAACACCGCTCATAGAGTGAACTATAGAGTCGGATTTCGGGAGGTTAGATGTATGCTGCGGAGAAATAGAGGGATACAGACTTTATATAAAAGAGGTGGGCTATACTTGCTCGGTATCATCGTATTATTTATTGGTATCGGGATACTTACCACCATAAAGCCAGCTTACCGACTATCATCAGAAGTCATTACCAATTTGACCAGTGATATCGATAGCTCTACCTTCCTCTATCTACTTGGAATGGAAAATAGAGTCTATAGAGAAGCGTATCCAGATGATAAAAGGATGCCAAAAATATCTTCAGCATTATTGCAAGTTGCAACTAGTGTAAAACCAAATGATCCAAGAAGCCTCCTTGGCAATGAACTACCTGGATTTTCGGAGTTCGACAGTCGTATTCTAATCGCTGGGGAAGGCACTAACTATACAAATTTACCAATGGAATCCTCTCCTCCTTTAGAGGATGTTCTAAAAGATCGTGATGCAGTAGTCAAAGAAACTGAAGAAGACGAAGAAGTGGAGAAGGAGAAAAACGAGGAAACAGAAGATACGCCTACCACAGGTGATCGAGATGTCGTTTATATATATAACACGCACAACAGAGAGTCCTTTTTGCCGCACCTTCCTGGTGTTACAGATCCAAATCAGGCAAGTCACAAAGAAGTTAACATAACGATGGTGAGTGATCGTCTTGCGGAATCATTAGAGAAAAACGGTATTGGAACAAGTGTAGATGATAGTGACATTATGAGTATACTGAATGGCAAAGGCTGGGGATTTGGAAAGTCATACGATGCTTCTCGGGAAGTGGCAGCAGAGGCGCTGGCAACAAATAAAGAGATCCAGTACGTCTTTGATTTGCATCGTGATTCGATAGGAAGGGAAAAAACAACCAAAAAGCTAAATGGAGAGAATTATGCCCGAATTATGTTTGTAGTTGGATTAGAGCACCCAAATTATAAAAAGAATCTAAAAGTCGCTAGGGCACTTCACGATCTAATAGAGAAAAAGTACCCTGGTCTAAGCCGTGGGGTAATTACAAAAGCTGGCGCTGGTGTGAATGGTATATATAATCAAGATCTTACGGAAAATGCATTGTTAGTGGAGGTTGGTGGAGTGGGAAATAATATGGATGAGCTTTACCGATCAGCCGATGCAATTGCCGATGTGTTTAGTGAATTTTATTGGGATGCAGAAAAAGTTGATGCCGATGCGGAGGGAGAGTAATCGATGTTACGTTCAATCGTTGTCTTGTTATTGCTCGCTGTCTTTTTCCTTACGGGGATGCTATATGGCCTGAATAAGGACGAAGCAATAATCCTTGAAGAACCGAAAGCAGAACAGCATGATGAAGCTAAGGAAGAGCTACCTGTTTCGGGGAATGAGAAAGAGAAAGAGACAGAAGAGTCACCTGACAATTCTGCTACCTCTCTCCAAATGGAAGAACCAACAAATCTCACCCAAAAGACGGCTTCCATAATGGAGGCCGGTGTCAAAGGCTTTTATGAAGCAATTGTACAGATTATGTACCAAATATCACAGATCTTTTTTTAGGGGGGAGCAAGGATGCTTACAACATCTTTGCTTTTTTTGTTTGTAAGAGGATGCGTTTAACACTTGCTTCCGTTCAATACTAGCGAGACTTTCTCACTTAGCAAAGAAGATTTGTTATAGATTTCAGTCAGAGACTTTCTTTCTCCATTTTACAAGTAAAGGTGATGATGCTTTGTTCCTATTTCGATATTTCTTGAATATAAGACAGGCTATTGCTATAATCAATGCTAGCCCTTATCGTTGTTAGAAGTGGAGCTTTTAAGAGGTTGCTCCATCCGAGTTATAGATTATTATTTGATAGTGAACTAAAAGGGGATTCATAATCCTTATATAAAGTGAAACTTCAATCAGTGGGGTTTCATTCTTCCCCCACTGATTGTTAGTTGAGCGAATCGGGGTGTTAGCGTCCGTTTACTCCCACTAAAAACTTACGGTTTCACCTCATGTTTTGAAGTGGGAGTCTTACGGACGGTTGCACCGGGATAAATTACAGCGATAAATTTGGAACTTTTATCTAATTTAAGATAAAAGGCGTGTAGGAGTGAACACCAATAATGGCAAAAAAACAGAGAAATGTCCGTAACTTTTCAATTATCGCCCATATTGACCACGGTAAATCTACGTTGGCTGATCGGATTTTGGAAAATACCAAAGCGATAACGCAACGTGAAATGAAGGATCAGTTACTGGACGCAATGGACCTTGAAAGAGAACGCGGTATTACAATTAAATTAAATGCAGTTCAGTTGGAATATACAAGCAAAAGTGGAGAAGAATTTATATTTCATCTAATTGACACCCCGGGGCATGTGGATTTTACATATGAAGTTTCTAGAAGTTTGGCTGCCTGCGAAGGAGCGATCCTTGTAGTGGACGCAGCCCAAGGGATCGAAGCACAGACGTTGGCGAATGTTTATCTAGCGTTAGATAATGAACTTGAAATAATTCCAGTCATTAATAAGATTGACCTCCCAAGTGCGGATCCAGACCGGGTGAAGCAGGAATTGGAAGATGTTATCGGCATTGATCAAGACGATGTTATTCTAGCAAGCGCCAAATCAAATATTGGCATTGAAGACATTTTGGAACGGATTACTGAAGCAGTTCCTGCGCCAGCGGGAGATGTTGAAAAACCCCTTCAAGCATTGATTTTCGATTCATTGTATGATCCGTATCGTGGGGTTGTTGCCTATGTATGTATTAAAGAAGGGTCTGTAAAAGTTGGAGACAAAATACAGATGATGGCAACCGGAAAAACATTCGAAGTGAATGAGCTAGGTGTTTTCGGACCAAAGCCTATTAGTAAAAAGGAACTTACAGTAGGAGATGTTGGTTTCCTAACAGCCTCCATTAAAAATGTTGGGGATTCTAGAGTTGGGGATACCATTACACTTGCTAATAGACCTGCTGCAGAACCATTACCAGGCTACCGAAGACTGAATCCTATGGTATTCTGTGGTCTTTATCCTGTCGATTCGAATGACTATAATGATCTTAGAGAGGCGCTTGAACGACTTGAATTAAATGATTCTTCTTTACAATACGAACCTGAAACGTCACAGGCATTAGGCTTTGGTTTCCGCTGTGGTTTTCTTGGTCTATTGCATATGGAAATTATTCAGGAACGAGTTGAAAGAGAATTTAATATTGATTTAATTACGACTGCTCCTAGTGTAATCTATGAAGTTGAGCAAACGAATGGGGATTTGATGGAGATAGATAATCCATCGTTAATGCCAGACCCTCAACAAATAAGTCAAATTCGAGAGCCATTCGTCAAGGCTACGATAATGGTACCTAATGAATATGTGGGCGCGGTTATGGAAATAACGCAGAAAAAGCGCGGGCAATTTATTGATATGGAATATTTAGATGATATTCGCGTTAATGTAGTATATAACATTCCTTTGTCAGAAATAGTGTATGATTTCTTTGATCAACTAAAATCTCAAACAAAAGGGTATGCATCTTTTGATTATGAGTTAATTGGTTATAGAGAATCTACATTAGTTAAAATGGATATTCTTCTAAATGCAGAAACGATTGATGCGCTTTCCTTTATTGTTCATCGTGATTTTGCTTATGAAAGAGGAAAGCAAATTGTCGACAAATTAAAAGAACTTATTCCACGCCAGCAATTTGAGGTCCCTGTTCAAGCGGCGATTGGTAATAAAATCGTAGCCCGTTCCACTATTAAAGCAATGCGTAAAAATGTGCTAGCTAAATGTTACGGTGGGGACATATCACGGAAACGTAAGTTATTAGAGAAACAAAAAGAGGGTAAAAAACGAATGAAGATGGTAGGCTCTGTTGAAGTGCCACAGGAAGCATTTATGGCCGTCTTACAAATGAATGATGATTAATCGTAAAGGGAGGGAGAACTTGTGGGTGTTAAAGACTGCAGGTTTCCCTTTTCCTTTTACACTGGAGGATTTACATTGAAAAACGAAATTCAATCGGTTTATATTCATATTCCGTTCTGTGAGCAGATCTGTCACTATTGTGATTTCACAAAGTTTTTCTTTAATGAAAAGCTGGCTACAGAGTATATAGAGGCATTAGCAAATGAAATTAATACGAATGTACCAGGTGAGAAAAACAAAATTAAAACGATTTTTATCGGCGGAGGAACCCCTACTGCATTGACTTTAACGCAGCTTACATCCCTATTAAAAATTATTGATACAAAATTTGATGTTTCAAGTTGCGAAGAATATACGATTGAAGCAAATCCAGGTGATTTTGATGAACAAAAGATACAGCTTCTTGCAGCATACGGTGTCAATCGCATCTCTCTAGGAGTACAGGTGTTTGATGACCAAAAGTTAGAAGAACTGGGGCGACTGCATAAGATTAAAGATGTTTATCAAACTGTAGACAGATTAAAACAACATGGTTTCTCAAATATAAGTCTTGATTTGATTTATGCTTTGCCGAACCAGACGGTAGACCAGTTCAAGGGGTCTTTAGAAGAAGCTATGTCTTTCGGACTTCCACATTTGTCTACCTATGCTTTGCAAATCGAACCTAAGACAGTTTTTTATCAGAAGCATAAAAAAGGGAAGCTTCATCGCCCAGCACAGGAAGAAGAAGTAGACATGTACCATTTATTAAGGGAGACGACGAAAGCTTATGGGATTGAGCAGTACGAAATAAGTAATTTTGCGAAACCAGGCTACGAAAGTAAGCATAATTTAACCTACTGGGGTAATGAATATTATTATGGCTTTGGGGCTGGTGCATATGGCTATCTTCCAGGTAAACGATACGGAAATATTAAACCACTTCCAGCTTATACGAAGCAAGCAATGAAAGATGGCCGCCCAATTCTTCATGTAGATACTATTACTAGGAAAGAAAGAATTGAAGAAGAAATGTTCCTAGGTCTTCGTAGAACGAAAGGGGTAAGCAAAAAGCTTTTTCAAAATAAGTTTGGTATTGCCCCTGCAGATCTTTACAGTAGTTCGATTGAGGAGCTTATTCGTAGAGATTGGTTGGCTGAAGATAAAGACTGGGTGCGTCTAACAGATGACGGTCTTCTTCTTGCAAACGAAGTATTTGAACGTTTCTTACTTGACGATCCGGTTACGATATAAGAAATGAAGAAAACCAATCTTTTTAAAATGTTGGTTCTTATGTGGGATTTTCAATTTCTGAGGCATGGTCGTTGACAAAAAAAATATGATTTGATAATTTAATATTAGAATTAGCACTCGCGGCTAGAGAGTGCTAACAGGGGTGATCATCATGTTAACAGAAAGGCAGTTATTAATACTACAAGTCATTGTTGATGATTTCATCGAGTCAGCTCATCCTGTTGGGTCTAGAGCTATTTCAAAGAAAGAGCATATACCATTTAGTGCTGCAACAATTCGCAACGAAATGGCAGATTTAGAAGAGCAAGGCTACCTGGAAAAGACACATTCTTCCTCTGGGAGAGTTCCATCTGAAAAGGGCTATCGCTATTATGTTGATCATTTGATTTCTCCTGCGGGGCAAACTCACAAGGGGAATGTGATCAGCCATATGTTAAAGGATGGGTTTTTCGAATTTGAACAGATTGTTCAAATGTCAGCCGAAGTACTGTCTGAATTAACCAACTATACATCCATTATTTTGGGGCCGGAATTATTCGAAACGAAGTTGAAGCAAGTACAGTTGATTACGTTATCGGCACATACAGCTGTAGCTATCCTTGTTACGAATACAGGTCATGTTGAACACAGATCGTTTTCCATTCCGGCTGAAGTAAACCCATCAGATTTGGAAAGAATGGTAAACATCTTGAATAATCGGCTGCATGATGTTCCTATTTTGAAGCTGCAAGAGATTTTCAACACAGAAATTGCAGCTATGATGAAGATGTATGTAGAGGATTTTGATCGTTCCTATGATTACCTTAAAGCAGCATTTTTGTCAGATCACCCGGTCAAACTTTATATTGGTGGTAAATCTAATATTTTAAGACAGCCTGAATTTAATGATGTGGATAAAATCCGCTCTTTCTTTACCATGATGGATAAAGAAGAAGAAATAATTAGCCTGCTCAAACATACAGACCATGGTATTAATGTCTCGATCGGGAAAGAAAACGAAGTAGATGCAATTAAAGATTTCAGCTTAATTACCTCCTCCTATCAGTTAGGGGATGGGCAGCTTGGAACGATTGCATTACTAGGTCCGATGAGAATGGAATACAAAAAGGTCATTTCGCTGCTGAACATTGTATCGAATGAAATGACAGATGCATTGTACATGTGGTATAAAAACAATGAGTAAACAGTTGAAGGCAGACCATTTTATCTACAGTACATGAAGTGGTATAGTTTAACAGGATGATTTAATAGGAGGTGGCACATAGTGGAAAGCGAAGATAAAAACGTTATAAATGAAAATGAAACCGAAAATAATGAATCAGAACATATAGAAGTGATTGATTCAGAAGAAAGCATCATGGAAGAAGCTGGAAACGCAGGAGAAAGTCCGGACCCCTTACAACAAGAAGTGGACAAACTAAAGCAAGAAAAAGATGAAGTATACGGACGCTTTTTGCGATTGCAGGCTGAATTCGATAATTTTAAGAAAAGAACACAAAAAGAAAAAGAAGCTGATCGCAAGTACAAATCACAAGACTTGGTAAATGATTTGTTACCTGCGGTTGATAACTTTGAAAGAGCCCTTCAGGTAGAAAGTTCTGAAGAAAATGCAAGCTTAGTTGAGGGAATTACAATGGTTTATCGTCAACTTAAGGATGCGTTGAAGTCAGCTGGTGTGGAAGAAATTGAAACAACTGGCAAGGAATTCGATCCTAATCTTCATCATGCTGTAATGCAAATTGAAGATGCTGAATTAGAAGCGAATACCGTAGTCGAAGAGCTACAAAAAGGTTATATGCTTAAAGATCGTGTTATTCGACCAGCAATGGTTAAAGTGAATAAATAAAGAGAAGCGCAGTTAAGGAGGAAATGGAAGATGAGTAAAATTATTGGAATTGATTTAGGTACTACTAACTCATGTGTGTCTGTAATGGAAGGTGGAGAAGCAGTTGTTATTCCTAACCCGGAAGGCAACCGTACTACACCATCTGTTGTATCTTTTAAAAATGGTGAACGTCAAGTAGGGGAGGTTGCGAAACGTCAAGCAATCACTAACCCTAATACGATTCAATCCGTTAAGCGTCATATGGGAACAGATTATAAAGTTAAAATTGAAGACAAAGAATATACACCACAGGAAGTATCAGCAATTATTCTTCAGCATATTAAATCTTATGCAGAAGATTATATTGGTGAGAAGGTAGAAAAAGCTGTAATTACTGTACCTGCATACTTTAATGATGCAGAGCGTCAAGCAACAAAAGATGCTGGTAAGATTGCTGGATTAGAAGTAGAGCGTATTATCAATGAACCAACTGCTGCAGCACTTGCATATGGTATTGATAAAGAAGATCAAGATCAAACTATCCTAGTTTACGACCTTGGTGGCGGTACGTTTGATGTATCCATTCTTGATATTGGTGATGGTACATTTGAGGTTGTTTCAACTGCAGGTGATAACAGACTTGGTGGGGATGACTTTGATAATGTAATAATTGATTACATGGTTCAAGAATTCAAAAAAGAAAATGGCATTGATCTTTCCAAAGATAAAATGGCGACACAACGTCTTAAAGATGCAGCTGAAAAAGCGAAAAAAGATCTTTCTGGTGTGTCTCAAACACAAATTTCACTACCGTTTATTACAGCTGGTGAAGCAGGTCCACTTCATTTAGAAATGAACATGACGCGTGCTAAATTTGAAGAGCTTTCTTCAGAATTAGTTGAGCGTACAATGGTACCTACAAGAAAAGCATTGCAAGATGCAGATCTTTCATCAAATGAGATTGATAAAGTTATCCTTGTTGGTGGTTCTACACGTATCCCAGCAGTACAAGAGGCAATCAAACGAGAAATCGGTCAGGATCCTTCAAAAGGAGTTAACCCTGATGAAGTTGTAGCATTAGGTGCAGCAATTCAAGGTGGCGTACTTCAAGGTGATGTGAAAGATGTTGTTTTACTTGATGTAACACCACTATCTCTTGGTATTGAAACAATGGGATCTGTCTTTACAAAATTAATCGAGCGTAATACAACAATTCCAACAAGTCATTCACAAGTATTCTCTACTGCTGCTGACAACCAAACAGCTGTTGATATTCATGTATTGCAAGGTGAACGTGAAATGGCTGCTGATAATAAAACACTTGGCCGTTTCCAACTAACAGATATTCCACCAGCACCAAGAGGAGTACCTCAAATCGAAGTATCCTTCGATATTGATGCTAATGGTATTGTTAATGTACGTGCTAAAGATATGGGTACGAATAAAGAGCAATCTATTACCATTAAATCTTCTTCTGGTCTTTCTGACGATGAAGTAGAAAAAATGGTTCAAGAAGCAGAAGAAAATGCTGAAGCTGACAAAAAACGCCGTGAAGAAGTAGAGTTGCGTAATGAAGCAGACCAGCTTGTCTTCATTACTGATAAAACAATTAAAGATCTTGGAGACAATGTATCTGAAGAAGAAAAACAAAAAGCAGAAGCTGCAAAAGAAGAATTAAAAACTGCATTAGAATCTGATGATCTTGATCAAATTAAAGAGAAAAAAGAAGCATTGCAGGAACAAGTTCAACAGCTATCTGTTAAGATGTATGAGCAAATGCAAAAAGATGCAGAAGCTCAACAAGGTCAAGAAGGCCAAGAAAACAGCGGCGATGATGTAGTAGATGCTGACTATCAAGAAGTAGATGATGAAGAAAGTAAAGAAAATAAATAATGCAGGATATCTCGCTATAATAAAAATATAGTGGGAGAGAGATCTTACCCTGTAATCCAAAGTCAAAGTCAGGATTCTCTTGGCTTTGACTTTTTTACACATTGAGAGAGTAAAAATATCACCTATATAGGTTTTTGTTATTTCAAGTGTTCAGATTCATTTTGTGAGTAAATGCGGTTCTTTCAGAAAGCCAAAACCGATTTGCCATGCGAGTTAACTTGATGATATGATAAAATTTATGCAATAGTGTGTGTCGGGAGAGTGATGGAGTTGAGTAAGCGAGATTATTATGACGTTCTTGGGGTAAGTAAAGAGGCTCCAAAAGAAGAAATAAAGAAAGCTTATCGTAAATTGGCAAGAAAATATCATCCAGACGTCAATAAAGAAGCAGATGCATCAGAAAAATTTAAAGAAGCAAAAGAAGCTTATGAGGTGCTCAGTAATGAGCAGAAACGTGCTCAATATGATCAATTTGGTCATGCAGATCCTCAAGGACAGGGGTTTGGAGGATTTGGCGGTGGAGCACAAGACTTTGGTGGGTTCGGAGATATCTTTGATATGTTCTTCGGCGGCGGGGGTAGACGAAGAGACCCCAATGCACCGCAACAAGGCGCTGATTTACAATATACCATGGTCCTCGATTTTAAAGAGGCCATATTTGGCAAGGAAACAGATATTACAATTCCTAAAGAAGAAAACTGTGATACATGTAATGGGTCTGGAGCTAAACCTGGGACTAAAACAAAAACATGTTCGCACTGTAACGGTTCTGGACAGTTAAATATGGAACAGAACACTCCTTTCGGTAGGGTTGTAAACAAACGAGTTTGTAATTACTGTAACGGTACCGGTAAAATAATTCCTGAAAAGTGTAATACTTGTGGAGGAAATGGAAAAGTCAAGAAGCATAAGAAAATCCATATTACAATACCAGCCGGAATAGATGAAGGACAGCAAATTCGAGTTTCTGGTAAAGGAGAAGCAGGCGTAAACGGAGGACCTCCAGGCGATTTATATGTCGTGGTTCAAGTGAGAAGAGATGAATTCTTTGAACGTGAAGGAGATCATATTTTCTGTGAACTGCCACTAACCTTTACACAGGCTGCACTTGGGGATGAAGTAGAAGTTCCAACGGTTCATGGAAATGTAATGCTTAAAATACCAGCCGGAACCCAAACAGGAAAAACTTTCCGCATGAAAGGGAAGGGGGCACCAAATGTTCGTGGTTATGGACAAGGTGACCAACATATTAAAGTCAAAATAGTTACTCCTACGAAATTAACTGAGAGACAAAAAGAATTATTAAGAGAATTTAATGATATAGCTGGGAATGAAGCTACAGATGAGCAGGAGAGTTCTCTGTTTCAGCGGTTTAAAAAAGCTTTTAAAAGTGAATAGCGGTGCGTTAAGCACCGTGTACATATTATGAGAATAGGAAAGATTGAAAGCTGTTGCTTCAAAAACAAAGTTTCTTAATTTCTCAAGAGAAATGGGTGAGCGGTAATGAAATGGTCAGAGGTCTGCATTCATACAACAAATGAAGCAATTGAGCCAATATCTAACATTCTTCATGAAACAGGGGCAAGTGGCCTGGTGATTGAAGACCCAATGGACTTAGTGAAAGCACATGCGACTCCATTTGGGGAAGTATTTGAACTTGACCCTTCTGAATATCCTGAGGAAGGGGTCTATATTAAGGCATACCTTCCAGTCAATAGTTTTTTTGGAGAAACAGTTGAGGAGATTAAACAGGCAATTAATGAATTAATGCTTTATGATATTGACCTAGGAAAGAACCAAATCTCTCTAAGTGAAGTAAATGAGGAAGAGTGGGCTACTGCTTGGAAAAAGTATTACAAGCCTGTTAAGATCTCAAAAAGAATTACAATTACACCAACTTGGGAGGAATATGAACCTGTATCAAGTGATGAGATTATCATTGAATTAGATCCAGGTATGGCATTTGGTACAGGTACCCACCCAACTACGGTTTTAAGCATCCAAGCCTTAGAGCAATTTTTAGCAGAAGGAGATAACGTGATCGACGTTGGTTCAGGTTCAGGTGTGTTGAGTATTGCTGCTGCTTTGTTAGGAGCAGAAAAAGTAGATGCCTTTGATTTAGATGACGTAGCAGTGACGAGTACACGATTAAATGCCAAGCTAAATAAGTTAGGGGAGAAGATACATACAAAGCAAAATAATCTTCTTGACCACGTGAACGACCAAGCTGACGTCATTGTGTCGAACATACTCGCTGAAATTATTGTTCGCTTTGTTGATGACGCTTGGAGAAATTTGAAGCCAGGTGGCTACTTTATTACTTCAGGAATAATTCAAAATAAAAAGCAACTTGTAAAAGATAAATTAGAGGAACAAGGCTTCACAATTATCCAAGTCAATGAGCTAGAAGACTGGGTCTCCATTGTAGCAAAAAAAGCATAGAGCGCCGCTAAGAAACATAGCGACTGGAGTGAATTAACTGAGATAAAGGAATCTTGCCCCTGCAAAAGGGGTATGTCGGCGTTGGCCGCAAAGGCCGTTTTTAGTCGACCCACTTAAATCTCGAACTGAAGATGACTTTCACCTTCCAGGCATAAGTGCGACTAAGCTTCTGGTTAACACCATTCAGCAAGTCTTCTATATGGCAAGGCGATTTACGAAGTAGCCTAGTTTCTGGCGCTCGGAGCTAGACAATAAAAAAAGCATAGAGCGCCGCATGGAGTTAAATATAAGAAGATAAGAATAGTAACATGGAGGTAGGTGTGTAAGGCATGCAGCAATACTTTGTTCCTGAGGAAAATTGGCAAGCTGAATCCGTAACAATTTCCGGTGATGATGTCCATCATATTAACAGGGTTGTCCGTCTAAAAGCAGAAGATGAAATAATTTGCAGCCACCCAGCTGGACATGCCGCACGCTGCATTATAGCTTCCGTTGAGTCAGACGCTGTTCATGCTACCGTGATAGAGTGGCTAGACAATTCTGTTGAACTACCAGTTGATGTTACCATTGCGCAAGGCTTACCCAAAGGAGATAAATTAGACCTTATCATTCAAAAGGGAACCGAGCTAGGTGCCAAAGCTTTTATACCTGTTCAGGCTAAACGTTCTGTAGTAAAGTGGGACGATAAAAAACGTCACAAGAAAAAAGAGCGGTTTGAAAAAATAGCGAAAGAAGCAAGCGAGCAAAGCCATCGAAACCTTATCCCTGAGATAAAAACAATTTTGTCATTATCAGAGCTAATCGACGAAAGCAAACAATATGATGTAAAAATTTTTGCCTATGAAGAAGAAGCAAAAACAACCAATTACCAATCGTTTAGTACGATTTTGCAGGGGATGAAAGAAGGGCAAAAATTGTTAGTGCTCATTGGTCCTGAAGGTGGTATTTCGGAAGATGAAGCAGAACAGTTAAAAGAAAGTGAATTTAGTCCCGTTCGTTTAGGGCCGCGTATTTTACGTACTGAAACAGCTGCCCTGTATATGCTTGCGAGTGTTTCTTATCATTTTGAAGAATTGAGGTGGAATGAATGCCAACAGTAGCATTTCATACATTAGGATGTAAAGTGAATCATTATGAAACAGAGGGGATTTGGCGAATGTTCATGGATAACGGCTATGAGCGAGTGGATTTCGACCATGACTCTGATGTTTATGTAATTAATACTTGTACTGTAACCAATACAGGAGACAAAAAAAGCAGACAGATAATCAGACGTGCAATTCGGAAAAATCCGGAAGCCATTGTTTGTGTAACGGGGTGTTATGCGCAAACTTCTCCTGGTGAAATCATGGAAATACCTGGAGTCGACGTTGTTGTCGGCACACAGGACCGTAAGAATATGATTAAATACATCGAAGAACATAAACAGACTCGTGAACCAATTAATGGTGTCACCAACATAATGAAAAACCGTGTTTTTGAAGAAATGGATGTTCCTGAATTCACTGATAGAACACGTGCATCACTGAAGATTCAGGAGGGTTGTAATAATTTCTGCACCTTCTGTATTATTCCTTGGTCTCGAGGCTTACTTCGTTCAAGAGATCCTGAAAGTGTAATTAAACAGGCGCAGAACTTAGTCGATGCTGGTTACAAAGAAATTGTGCTAACAGGAATTCACACAGCAGGGTATGGGGAAGACCGTAAAGATTATAACTTTGCAATGTTGCTTAAAGATCTGGAAACAAAAGTGGAAGGGTTAAAGCGTATCCGCATTTCTTCAATCGAAGCCAGTCAAATTACAGACGAAGTAATTGAAGTTTTAGATCAATCCGAAAAAATCGTTCGTCATTTGCATATTCCCTTACAATCAGGCTCAGATACTGTTCTTGCCAGAATGCGTCGGAAATATTCTAGCGATTTTTATAAAGAGAAGGTTATGAAAATACGTAAAGCCTTGCCAGGACTTGCAATTACATCCGATGTTATTGTTGGGTTCCCGGGTGAAACGGATGAAGAGTTCCAAGAGACCTATGCGTTTATTAAAGAAATTGGATATTCTGAGTTACACGTATTTCCTTTTTCCAGAAGAACGGGTACACCTGCCGCAAGAATGGACAACCAAGTGGAAGAGGATGTTAAAAATGACCGTGTCCACAAACTCATTGAGCTATCTGACCAGCTAGCAAAAGAATATGCTTCAGAATTTGAGAATCAGGTACTTGAAGTAATACCGGAAGAGCGAGTCCATGATGAAAACAATCCGGAAATGCTTGTAGGTTATACTGACAATTATCTTAAAGTACGTTTTGAAGGAACACACGATATGATAGGAAAGCTTGTTCGAGTAAAAATTAACCAATCCGGCTACCCATATAACGCGGGAACCTTTGTTAGGGTGATGGAAGATGCTCCAACAGTAGCAGCGAAATAAAAAACCGGTCTGCGGACCGGTTTTTCTTATTCGTTGTTTCTCATAAAATTAGATTTCTACTATGCTACATGATATTATGGAAGAAAAGCACGTGCTGCAAAAGAGGAAGGATGACACGATGAGTAAAAATTTAGCAAGCTATATAGATCATACCCTATTAAAACCAGCTACAACACAAGAACAAATTGAAAAAATTGTAGAAGAAGCAAAAGAATACCACTTTGCATCTGTTTGCGTAAACCCATATTGGGTTCCGCTTTGTTATAAACATTTAAAAGACACGGATGTAAAGGTGTGTACTGTAATTGGCTTCCCACTTGGTGCTAACTCCACACAGACAAAAGTATTTGAAACAAAACAAGCTGTTAGCGATGGGGCAACAGAGGTAGATATGGTAATCAATGTTGGTGAACTAAAAGCTAAACATGATGATCTGGTAAAAACAGATATTCAAGCAGTTGTTGAAGAAGCTAAAGGAAAAGCGTTAACGAAGGTTATTATTGAAACATCCTTGCTAACTGACGAAGAAAAAGTACGCGCATGTAAGCTTGCAAAAGAGGCCGGAGCTGATTTTGTTAAAACATCCACTGGTTTTTCTGGGGGTGGAGCCTCAGTAGAGGACATTAAACTTATGCGCGAAACGGTTGGCCCAGATATGGGTGTAAAAGCTTCCGGAGGTGTTAGAGACCTAGCTTCCACGGAGGCGATGATAGACGCTGGTGCAACTAGAATAGGCGCAAGCGCTGGGATTGATATCATTAACGGTAATACTGGGACTTCCGACTATTAAAGTTTTTATGCAAAACTTTAACAGAATGTAAATAATTTGTTGACCAATAACTAGGAATATATTATACTTTAACAAGGCATGTGATAGCAGATTACATATGCCGGTACAATTCTTTTTTGTGCTTCGGAGGGAGGGAAATTAGCATGTCAAATACAACTCGCGTTCGTAAAAACGAGTCTCTTGAGGATGCTCTTCGTCGCTTCAAGCGTAGTGTGTCAAAAAGTGGTACACTGCAGGAATATCGCAAGCGTGAACATTATGAAAAACCTAGTGTTAAGCGTAAGAAGAAATCTGAAGCTGCTAGAAAGCGTAAATTCTAAAGTGGGTGCAAGAGCATGGGATTACTTGAACAGCTGAATCAAGATATGAAGCAGGCAATGAAGCAGAAGGATAAAGAAAAACTGAGCGTTATCCGTATGGTTAAATCTTCATTGCAAAATGAATCAATTAAGCTTGGTAAAGACTCAATTAGTGAGGATGAAGAATTAACAATCCTTTCAAGAGAGTTAAAGCAAAGAAAAGATTCCCTCCAAGAATTCAAATCAGCTGGACGCGAAGATCTTGTTAAAAAACTTGAAGTTGAAATCAATATTTTGCAAGAATATATGCCGAAACAGCTTACAGAAGAAGAGCTTGAGGTAATTGTTCAGTCAACGATTCGGGAAGTTAACGCAACATCTAAGAAAGATATGGGTAAAGTGATGAGTGCTGTCATGCCAAAGGTTAAAGGTAAGGCAGATGGCTCTCGGATTAACAAACTCGTACAACAGCATTTGGACTAATTTAAATAAAAAAAATCCCTGCTAGCATTAGCAGGGATTTTTTTTATACGAACTTTTCTTCTCAACAATATTTTTTGTAACTTGTATCAATTATTAATTGTAGTCTAAGTAAGTTTGTTTAAAATTTACAAACAGTCTCGAATATATGATACTATTTAGAGGAGTATAAAGAAAAATGAAACTTTACTCCTTACGATTCCGTATATATAAAGAGGAACAGTTTAGAGGAGGTGAATCCTATATTGTCAAGAAAGAGGCTGCTACCATACATAGTACTAATATTTTCCGTTTTATTTTTATGTACCCCTTTTATAAAAAGCATTGCTCATGCTGATAATGGGGCAGGTAAAACAGTTTATGTGATTCCTATTGAAAAGGAAGTAGAACGGGGACTGGAAGCTTTTTTGAAAAGAACGACAGATGAAGCTGTCGAACAGGGTGCAGATCATATCATCTTTGAAATAAATACACCAGGCGGTCGAGTGGATTCTGCTGGACAGATAGCAGGTCATTTACAGGCGTTGGAAATACCAACTACATCATTCGTAGTAAATGAAGCATTGTCCGCTGGCTCATACATTGCATTAAATACGGATACAATATACATGCGTCCACAAGCGACCATGGGTGCAAGTGGTGTTATTACTTCTGATGGAAATGCTGCAGATAAAAAAGCACAATCTGCGTGGCTTGCATCGATGCGAAGTGCTGCGGAGTCTAAAGGTAGAGATCCGCTATATGCAGCTGCCATGGCAGATCCAAGTATTGATCTATCCGAGTACGGTGCAGGAGAGGGAGAGTATTTAACCTTAACTCCAAGTATTGCAACAGAAGTTGATTATTCAGAAGGTACGGTTGATGACAGAGTAGAACTATTAAATGAGCTTGGTCTTTCTGACGCTACTATTGTTGAAAAAGAAACAACAATTGCTGAGGAGGTAGCTAGATTTCTGACCAATCCTATTGTTATTCCTATCCTACTATCAGTAGCCAGTCTAGGCTTGATTGTAGAACTCTATTCTCCAGGTTTTGGTGTACCAGGATCCATGGGCATTATCGCGTTAATCTTATTTTTCTATGGCCACTTTGTAGCAGGTTTGGCGGGTATGGAAGCCATGATTCTTCTCCTACTAGGAGTTGTGTTACTAATTGTAGAATTTTTTGTCCCTGGGGGAATTCTTGGCTTATTGGGAATTGGCGCTATCATTGGATCTCTGCTGATGTCTGGGTATGACATTGGCCATATGTCTATGAGTATCGCAATAGCCTTTATGGTCGCTGTTATTGCCTCCGTCATTTTATTTAGAAGAATTGGCCTAGACAAAGGGGTCTTTCGCCATATCATTCTAAGAGACCAAACAACTACTGAACTGGGATATGTGTCGACAGCAAATCGCTTAGAGCTATTAGGGCTGGAAGGTAAGACGGTTACGCCACTTCGTCCTGCCGGTACAGCAGTGTTTGACAATGAGCGTCTCGATGTAGTGTCAGAAGGTAGTTTTATTGAAACAAACCGAAACGTGAAGATCGTTAAGGTAGAAGGAGCTCGTATTGTAGTTAGAGAAATCTAACTTTAATAAATAAAAACAATTAACAGGAGGAACTTACATGGAAATACAAGATCTAATGCCGTTAATTATTATAGCGGTAATATTGATTGCAGTAGCAATTTTATTTACTTTCATACCCGTGATGCTATGGATTAGCGCACTAGCTGCCGGTGTGAAAGTGGGCATCTTTACATTGATTGGTATGCGTCTTCGTCGTGTTGTGCCAAATCGTGTTATTAACCCATTGATTAAAGCACATAAAGCCGGGCTTGATGTGACAACGAACCAGCTTGAGAGTCATTACCTTGCTGGTGGTAATGTGGACAGAGTAGTTAATGCGCTAATTGCCGCTCACAGAGCAAATATCGAGCTTCCTTTTGAACGAGGAGCAGCTATTGACCTTGCTGGGCGTGACGTACTGGAAGCTGTACAAATGAGTGTAAATCCTAAGGTGATTGAAACGCCATTTATTGCCGGTATTGCGATGGATGGGATTGAAGTAAAAGCAAAAGCGAGAATTACAGTTAGAGCAAACATTGACCGTTTGGTCGGTGGTGCGGGCGAAGAAACTGTTATTGCCCGTGTTGGTGAAGGTGTGGTAAGTACAATTGGTAGCTCAGAAGCTCATACTAAAGTACTGGAAAATCCGGATTCCATCTCACATAATGTGTTAAATCGTGGACTTGATGCTGGTACAGCGTTTGAAATCCTTTCGATCGATATTGCAGACGTGGATATCGGGAAAAACATTGGAGCCATTCTGCAAACTGATCAGGCAGAGGCTGATAAAAACATCGCGCAAGCAAAAGCCGAAGAACGTCGTGCAATGGCTGTTGCACAAGAACAGGAAATGGTTGCTAGAGTACAAGAAATGCGTGCTAAAGTGGTAGAAGCAGAGGCAGATGTTCCATTGGCTCTTGCAGAAGCATTACGTTCAGGAAATCTTGGAGTAATGGATTATATGAATTATAGAAATATTGATGCAGATACTGACATGCGTGACTCGCTTGGTAAATTGTCTGAAAATCACGATGACAACGATCAAAACTAAGCGCTTTGGTAATAAAGGAGGCGTTTTGTAAATGGATGCTATATCCAATTTAATGGAAGCAATTTTTGGCAATATTTTCATCCTAATTGCCATTGTTGCCGGTATTATTGGCTTTTTTAAAAATGGATCTGATAATAAGGGAGAACAGCAGTCTCCCAATCAGCCCCGGCCAACTTCAACACCGTCGGGAAGAACGAATATGCCGAGCCAAAGAACATCTACTTCCACAAACACTCAACATAGCACAGTAGATACTTCTTCTGTTGAGGAGAAGCATCAGAGCCAACTTGATCAGTTGGCTGATAGGTATGCTACAACTAAGCGCTCTGCAAAAAGCATTCCAGATAATCTGCAGAGAAGCTCCTCGTTGAGGGAAGTAAAGGAAAAGAAAGAAGAACAGTTATCTACCAAACAAAAAAAGTTTAAGAAACGGTTCGACCGCAACCTCACAAAGCAAGGTGTTGCAAATGGGGTAATCATGGCTGAGATACTTGGACCACCAAGAGCTAAGAAGCCTTATCGAAGTGTAACGTCAGAAAGAAAATAATAGATAATCCAGAATGAGGAATATATCCTTCCTTGTTCTGGATTTTTTTATTGGAATTTTATTTTGTAAATGCCCCTTAAGACAGGTTGTTTTCTACGTTTCCAGTTCTTATTAAAGTATTGGAAACATAAATATGTAGAGGAGAGGGGGCTGCATCTGTGAAGAAATTGCAACAAGGGATTCGCCCGTGGTTAATAAAATATCTTGCGCTTCCTTCTGATATAGTGCTTGAACTTCCACGCATCACCATTATAGGACAGTTACATGTCTACATTGAGAATCATAAAGGCCTGGCCACATATTCTGAAACAGAGCTTAAGCTGAAAATAAATAAAGGATTTATTCAAATAACGGGATCGGGCTTTGTATTAAAGATGATGCTACCGGAAGAAATCTTATTAGAGGGCACCATTCAGGAAGTGAAGTTTGTACCAGAATAACTAGGGTGTTAAGGGGGAAAAAATGAAACAGGTACAGGATTCTTATCTGACAGGTTATGTTACATTATCCGTCACAGGTGAAAAGCCTGAGCTTTTTTTTCAATATTGTACAAGCGCTGGAATAACGGTCTGGAATGTTAGAAAGAAAGCACCTGATAGGTGTGATGGTAACTTAAAGCTACGGGACCTTAAATATCTTCGTAAACTTAATAAACAAACCAATTACAAATTAAAGTTTACCGATAGAAAAGGCTATCCCTTTCTATTACGAAGATTTGTTAGACGTAAGGAATTATTACTTGGCATAATCCTTAGCATGTTTCTTATTTTATTTCTCTCTAATATTATTTGGGAGGTTAAAATAACGGGGGTTCCTAAGGATATTGAAGAAAAAATTAATAAGCAGCTACAAAGTGATGGTATACATCCAGGGGCTTGGATTTTCTCATTAAAGTCCCCAAATGAGATTCAACAGAAATTAGTTAAGGATGTGCCTGAGCTATTATGGGTAGGTGTGGAGCAAAAAGGGACAACCTTCTCTCTCGAAGGGGTAGAGAAAATCATTGTCGAAGAAGAAGAGCCTATAGGACCAAGGGATCTAGTAGCAACCAAAAAAGGGGTCATCAAGAAAATGTATGTCTCAAATGGGCTAGCAATGGTTCAAGTAAACGATTATGTGAAACCTGGTGATAAGCTTGTTTCAGGTGTTATAAACGAGACAACTACAGAAGATAATAAGGAAGAAGATAAAAAGAAAGAAGCAAAAAAAGAGCTAGTAGCAGCTGAAGGTGAGATTATTGCAACTACTTGGTATGAAGTGAACGTAACAGCTCCATTGGAAACAAGCTATGAGAGCTTAACAGGAAATAAAGAAAAAAAATTCTTCTTAAAAGCTGGGAATTTCCATTTGCCAGTATGGGGATTTGGTACACCAGATTACAAACATATTCATAGGGAAATAAATCAGAACAAGATCAAATTTTTAAAATGGGAGTTGCCTGTACAATTTATTGAAACCACTTTGAATGAAAAAACGTATACTAGTGTAGAACGTTCTCAGGAGGAAGCGGTTAAAGCAGGAATTGAGCAGGCAAAACAAGAGTTGGCACTCCAACTTGGCCCGGATGCCGTAATCGTTTCCGAAAAAGTTTTGCATGAAACAATCGAGAATGGTAAAGTTAAATTAAACTTATATATTAACGTTGAAGAGAACATTGCAAAAGCCCAACCTTTAACTCAAGGAGATTGATTATGTCAGAGAACCTAACGGAAATTGATTTACAACTCAACAGTCCAAATGAAGCGTTAGCCTTGTTTGGAACAAACGATAAATATCTTCTTCAATTGGAAGAACAGTTAAATGTTTCTATTGTTACAAGAGGAGAAGTCGTTCGCGTATCAGGAGATGAGACCAATATTACGCTTGTGCAGAACATACTCTTAACCATGTTATCTCTTATTAGAAAAGGGTTAACCATTTCTGAACGCGACGTCGTATATGCTGTTGACCTGGCAAAAAAAGGTAAGATTGATCAGTTTGAAACTTTATTTGAGGATGAGATAACTAAAAATGTTAAAGGGAAATCCATCCGTGTCAAAACACTTGGTCAAAAGAAGTATATTGCATCCATTAAAGCAAATGATCTTGTGTTCGGTATTGGACCAGCAGGAACCGGTAAAACGTATCTAGCAGTTGTAATGGCTGTACATGCTCTAAAAAATGGCAATATCAAGAAGATCATCTTAACACGACCAGCTGTAGAAGCAGGAGAAAGCCTAGGTTTCTTACCTGGTGATCTAAAAGAGAAAGTTGATCCATACCTTCGTCCCTTGTACGATGCTTTACACGATGTTTTGGGAGTAGAACATACGCAAAGGTTAATCGAACGAGAAACAATAGAAATTGCACCTCTTGCTTATATGAGGGGGAGAACATTGGATGATGCTTTTGTCATTTTAGATGAGGCTCAAAATACAACACCTGAACAAATGAAAATGTTTTTAACAAGATTAGGCTTTGGTTCAAAAATGGTTATTACCGGTGATGTCACCCAGATAGATCTTCCAAAAGGGAAAAAATCCGGATTACAGGCTGCTGCACAGATGCTTGATCAAGTAAAAGGTATTTCTTTTACCTATCTGGAGCAAACAGATGTTGTCCGTCATCCTCTAGTACAACGTATTATAAATGCGTACGAAAAAGGGGAATCAAGCTAAATAAGACCCTGAGAAGGGTCTTATTCTCTATTCGTTTTAAAATACAAATTATGCAGAACTACTAAAAAGGGATATTCAGTTTTTCTATTGAGATGGATGTGGGGGGGGAGAGAAATTGAAAAAGAACAAAGGGTTAAATAAGAGGGTTTATCGAAGTTTAAGAAAGAACTGGTTTCTTATATTAATAGCGACAGTGTTGATTGCCGTTTTCTTCTTCTTCATAACACTGGGAAACGTACATACAGAAGTATACAATATAGAACGGTTTGCAAATGCCACGGAAACAATCCGTTCTCCAATCACCATAGAAAATGAACAAGAAACACAAAGAAAAACGAGAGAGACCGTCCAGTCTGTTGAAGACAGGTTCAATATCTCAGAAGAAATTACAGAGGAGCGTCTATCTTATACGAACGAGGTTTTTGAAGCGATTTCAAAGCTTGAAGAAGAGAATTCCAATACTGAAGAGAATAATGAAGATGCAACAAGGGTACCGCTGACTAGTCAGGAAAAAGTGCAGCGTTTAAAGCAGATTCTTTCAGATGAAATTACAGAGGAGTTGAGCGATGCTACGCTATCAAGTCTTGTGAACATGCCCGAAGAGCAGCGTGGAAAAGGCAAAGAAATACTGCTTGAAGCATTAAATGATACCTTTGAAACGGGTGTAAGAACAGAAAGCTTAGCTAGTGCTAGATCAAATGCCAAGGAAATTATTGCATATTCCTCATTAAATGAGAATGTTACAGAAGTATTATCAGAATTAGCAAACTTCGCTGTAGTGGAAAATTCTATCTATGATGCAGAGAATACAAGCGAAGCACGTAAAAACGCTGCTAGTAGTGTAGAGCCGGTGATGATACGAGCTGGTGAAGTGATCGTGCGTGAAGGCCAAACCATTACAAATGAAGTTTACGAAGAAATGAAGCTTGTTGGATTGCTTAATAATGAGCGTAATATATACCCCATCATTGGCTTAGGCTTCTTAGTCATTTTACTATCCTGTTTTGTAGCGTATGAAATGAATTGGGTTACAAAAAAGTTTCATGCAGATAAGCGTAAAATTGCTTCCATTGTGCTGATAAGTGTCATTGTTGTTTCTTTGATGAAAATCGTTAGCTTATATACGACACAAAGCAATCAGTTATTCTTTGTAGTTCCGTTGGCGACGGGTGTGCTGCTCATTAAACAATTAATCCATGAGCGCTCAGCTATTGTTTTGAGTGTAATATATGCCACTTTGGGAAGCATTATTTTCAATTATCAAATTCCAGGCTCACTAAATATTGAAGCTGGTATTTATTTTTTGCTATCACAGCTAGCAGCTATCATTTTCCTTATGAATGTGAAGGATCGTTTGGCGATTTTGAAGGCCGGAGCAGGAATGTCTATTGTAAATATTGTAACACTACTATCATTTGTATTTCTATCCTTCGAAAAATATGCTATTGGAGATATATTTATTCAAACAGCATATGGAATCGGAGCGGCTTTCTTGTCAGCAGTATTAACTATAGGGTTATTACCATTTTTTGAGACCGTCCTTGGTATCCTTTCTGATATCAAATTGTTGCAGCTTTCTAGTCCTAATCAGCCATTGCTAAAAAAACTGTTAACAGAAGCACCTGGGACCTATCATCATTCAATTATGGTTGCTAATCTCAGTGAAACAGCGTGTGAAGCGATTGGAGCAAATGGTTTGTTAGCGAGGGTCGGGGCATATTATCATGACATGGGGAAAACCGTAAGACCGCATTATTTTATTGAAAATCAGCTAGCCATTAAAAACCCACATGATGTGATTAGTCCGAAGCAAAGTGCAGAAATTATTATTAGCCATCCTTATGATGGAGCTGAAATGCTACAAAAATATCGCATACCAAAAGAGATCATTGATATTGCATCCCAGCATCATGGAACAACACTATTGAAATACTTTTATTACAAAGAAAAGGATAAAAATAAAGATGTGAAGGAATCCGACTATCGTTATCCCGGGCCCAAACCCCAGACAAAAGAAGCTGCCATTATTTGTATTTGTGATTCTGTTGAGGCAGCTGTTCGATCTTTAAAAGAGCCAACTGAGGAAAAAATTGAGGATATTGTGGCCTCCATTATTAGAGATAGAATGACAGATGGGCAGTTGGATGAAAGTCCATTAACGCTACAGGATTTAAATTTAGTACAACGTACCATCTGTGATACACTCAAAGGGATATTCCATTCAAGAATTCAATACCCAATGAAGGAGGCAAAATAGTATGTATATTGATTTTCATGACAGTACTAATACAGTGGATAGTGATTATATTGACATGCTTCAACAACTTATAAGATTTGCAGCAAAAGAGGAAAAAATCTCTACTGAGGCAGAAATGTCGATTAATTTTGTTGATAACGATGAAATTCAGGAGCTGAACAGAAATTATCGACAAAAGGATGTACCTACAGATGTCATCTCTTTTGCGATGCAGGAAACGGTTGAAGGTGAGTTAAACATCGTTGGCGATGAGATGCCACTTATTCTTGGTGATATCGTCATCTCTGTTGATAAGGCGAAAGAACAGGCTGACGATTATAATCATTCACTTGAGCGTGAATTAGCATTTCTCACACTTCATGGCTTTCTTCATTTGCTAGGATATGACCATATTAGAAAAGAAGACGAAGTGGTTATGTTTAAAAGACAAGAAGAAATCTTGGGTGCATTTGGCATTGAAAGATAATCGAAAGTCCATTGGCTTTAAATTTGCTTGGAATGGTATTATAAGTGTGGTGAGGTCGGAAAGAAATTTCCGAATTCACCTGCTTGTAACTGCTATTGTCATCATGACTGGGTTGGTTATGCAATTGAGCCAGGTAGAATGGTTATTTATTGTAGTAGCGATAGGTAGCGTTTTAGTGACGGAATGTGTGAACAGCGCAATTGAAAAAATGCTTGACTACCTTAATCCAGAGATTCATCCAAAAGCAAAAATTGTGAAGGATCTGTCTGCGGGGGCAGTGTTGCTTTGTGCTATCATGGCGGCAATTATAGGGTTGGTTGTTTTTATCCCTAAAATAGTGGGTATATAAAGTCCCGAGGAGGGGCTTTTTTCACGTAGGTAAGTAAATACATTTTATTTTGGAGAACTCTAATTCCAAGAGCCAAATGTAAAAGGAGATTATTTTCGCTAAAAGTCGAGCGAAACCCTGTTTTTTCTAATTTGACTTATAATTTAAAGCTTTTCAATAGGCACTGACGTAATAAGAGAACGTGTAATATTCTTGCAGAAGATAGAAAGTTTTTAAAGGTTTTGTCGATTATATGAAAGTAGCTAGTATTTGTAGTATGATAATAAAAAGAAATCTCGTCTTGGAGGAAACATCATGGAAAATTTCAAATCAGGATTTGTAGCAATCATCGGTAGACCCAATGTGGGGAAATCAACGTTTATGAACAAAGTAATTGGACAAAAAATTGCTATTATGAGTGACAAAGCGCAAACCACAAGAAATAAGATTCAAGGGGTACTCACACAGGATGACGCCCAAATTGTCTTTATCGACACCCCAGGGATTCACAAACCAAAGCATCGCCTGGGAGATTTTATGGTCAAGACAGCGGAAAACACGCTTAATGAGGTGGATTCTATTTTATTTATGATTAATGCAAAAGAAGGATATGGCAGAGGAGATCAGTATATCCTCGATATGCTACAAAATGTAAATCGACCAGTCTATCTTGTTATAAATAAAATAGATCTGATCCACCCTGATGACCTTTTCCCTCTAATTGAGCAATACAAAGGGAAATTGCAATTTGAAGAAGTCATCCCTATTTCGGCGCTTGAAGGAAATAATGTGACCCACTTACTAGACGTTTTGAAAGGTAATTTGCCTGAAGGTCCTCAATACTATCCCGAGGATCAGGTGACGGATCACCCTGAACGTTTTATTATTACTGAACTGATTCGAGAAAAAGTATTGCAATTAACAAGAGAAGAGATACCCCATTCCATAGCTGTTGTCATGGAAAACATGGAAGAACGGGATAATAACTCGCTGTTTATTCAAGCGACCATAGTGACAGAAAGAAAGACACAAAAAGGCATTCTAATTGGTAAACAGGGGAGCATGCTGAAAAATATTGGAAAATATGCTAGACAAGATATTGAAGCATTACTTGGATCAAAAGTTTATCTCGAACTTTGGGTAAAGGTAAAAAAAGACTGGAGAAACAAACAAAATCAGCTTCATGAATACGGGTTTAGAAGCGACGAATATTAAACATGGTAAATTTTTATACTAATTGTTTTAGCTCGTGTGGTCATTCTAATTAATGAGTTACATTTTCAAACTAAAAAGAAAGGTGGGGTTTCTTGTGATCGACTTAACCTGGAGAGTTTTTAGTCAGACGGGAAACATTGAAACCTATTTATTAATGAAAGAGTTGGAAAATGAACCAAACAATACTATTACTGGACAGACGGAGCAGGAAGAAACTTCAATGGATTCACAGCTTTAGTAGGAAAACTTGGGCACATTCCGTTAGAAAAGGGGAAGGTCTGTGTTAGAGAAAATAAATGGCTTCGTAATTAAAACGACGGATTATGGTGAAACCAATAAGATAGTCACGATCTTTAGTAAAAAGGTAGGCAAGTTCTCTCTCTTGGCAAAGGGTGCTAAAAAACCTAAAAGCCGAATGGCTGCCGTTACGCAGCCATTCATTTATGGTGAATTTTTCGTTTATCTAAATAGTGGGTTAAGCACCCTGCAGCAGGGAGAGGTTCTTCATTCTCTGCGCGCGATACGAGAAGATATTGTAAAAACCTCTTATGCCGCTTATATCTCTGAATTGCTGGATAAATTAATGGACCAAAAAAGTCCGGACATCAATATATATGATGAATTCGAGCGGACTATGCATTGGATTGCAGAAAAAGAAGATCCTGTAATTCCCATAATGATGCTGGAAATGAAACTCTTTCAAAAAGGTGGTTTTGCTCCAACTGTTGACCGTTGTGCCAATTGTGGGAGAAAGCAAAGCCCTTATGCTTTTTCCATACAAGAAGGTGGACTTCTCTGTAAACAGTGTCGCTATTTAGATGGCGCAGCAGTAGAGCTTCCAGATTCCGTCACACGGCTTTTGTATGTATTTTCAGCAGTTAATTTAGACCAGGTCGGATCTATCTCGGTAAAAGAGGAAAATAAAAACCTCCTTCGACAGTTGTTGAACAGTTACTATGATGCATATGGGGGTTTTTATTTAAAATCAAGAAAATTCCTATCACAGATTGACTTGTTCTCATAAGGGATTCAACTTGACAAGACAGGAGTTTATGACGTATTATTTTTACATATTTCATTGTGAATAATAGCTACAGTGATAGAGATTAGTACTTTTTGGGATCTGTGCACAGCGAATTCGGGATCGTGTAAGCCGAATGACAGTACATAAAGGAATGGCACCTCTGGAGTAGTTCCAATAAAGTGGCTCATTCTTGCTTGAGCAAATAGGGTGGAACCGCGGCTAAAACCCGTCCCTATGTCTATACAATAGACATAGGGACGGGTTTTTTGTACGCTAGGAAAGGAAATTTATAGCCAAAAAGCTATGACATGTCAATTGATAAAACGGAGGTTTGTGACAATGAATATTCAAGAAATGATTTTGACTTTGCAAAAGCACTGGTCAGACCAAAATTGTATTATCATGCAAGCATATGATGTGGAAAAAGGTGCTGGTACGATGTCACCCATGACATTATTGAGAAGCCTTGGACCAGAACCATGGAATGTAGCATATGTAGAGCCATCAAGACGGCCAGATGACGGCAGATATGGAGAAAACCCGAATCGCCTTTATCAGCACCACCAGTTTCAGGTGATCATGAAACCATCACCTGATAATATTCAGGAGCTATATCTAGAGTCACTTAAAAAACTTGGGATTGATCCTTTAAAACATGACATTCGCTTCGTGGAAGATAACTGGGAAAACCCTACATTGGGTGCAGCGGGGCTTGGTTGGGAAGTTTGGTTAGATGGAATGGAAATCACACAATTCACGTACTTTCAACAAATTGGTGGTCTAGAAGCGAGTCCGGTTACAGTAGAGCTTACTTATGGCATTGAGCGCCTCGCATCATACATCCAAGATAAAGAAAATGTTTTTGACCTTGAATGGACAAAAGGTGTAACAGTAAAGGATATCTTTTTCCAGCCAGAATACGAGCATTCTGTCTATACGTTTGAGCAGTCGAACACAGACATGCTGTTTCAGTTATTCGAAATGTACGAACAAGAAGCAAAGGTAACGATGGAGAAAGGTTTAGTCTTTCCTTCATATGATTATGTCCTTAAGTGTTCACACACCTTTAATTTACTTGATGCCAAAGGAGTCATATCCGTGACCGAAAGAACGGGGTACATTGGAAGGATACGTAATCTTGCCAGAAGCATTGCAAAGGCATATGTAGCGGAACGGGAAAGGCTTGGTTTCCCTATGCTTCAAAAGGAGGAGAAGTAAATGGCAAAGGATATCTTACTTGAAATCGGACTAGAAGAACTACCTGCCAGGTTTGTCGATGATGCAGAAACCCAACTAAAAGAGAAGACGGCAAGTTGGTTTGAAGAACAACGGATTGCTTTTAATTCTATTAATAGCTATTCTACTCCCAGAAGGCTTGCAGTCCACATTACAGGGGTAGCTGAAGAGCAGGAAACTATCGAAGAAGAAGCAAAAGGACCTGCTGAGAAAATTGCCAAAGATGAGAGTGGTAATTGGTCTAAGGCAGCTATAGGCTTTACTAAAGGACAGGGAAAAGATGTCTCCGATATTTATATCAAAGAAATGAAAGGAACAAACTATATTTATGTCTCAAAAGTGATTAAAGGAAAGCCAACATATGAGCTACTTCCGGCATTTCAGTCCATTATTGAGTCCATCCAATTTGGTAAAAACATGCGTTGGGGAACGCAATCATTACGTTATGCAAGGCCGATTAGATGGATTGTTGCTTTATTTGGCAGTGAGGTAATTCCATTTGAAGTAGCAAGCGTGATAACAAGTAATGTCACATACGGCCACCGCTTTCTAGGAGATAAAATCACACTAACAAATCCAGAAGAGTATAAGGGGAAACTAGAAGAGAGTTATGTGATTGTTGATACACGTGTAAGGGAGAAGATGATTCTAGATGAAATAGAGTCAGCTGAAGAGGAGAATGGTTATCAAATACCAGTCGATAAAGAATTACTTGCAGAGGTTCGAAACCTTGTTGAATACCCAACACTCTTTATTGGATCTTTTGAAGAACAGTATTTAAAGCTTCCTTCTGAAGTACTCATCACATCTATGAAGGAACACCAACGATACTTTCCGGTTAAATCAATGGAAGGCGAACTATTGCCTCATTTCGTAGGAGTACGTAATGGTGATTCAAACGGCTTACAGACGGTTATAAAAGGAAATGAGAAAGTGTTACGTGCTCGTTTATCCGATGCAGCTTTCTTCTACAATGAAGACAAAAAGCATTCCATAGACTTTTTCCAAGAAAAATTGGGTAAGGTTGTTTTCCAGGAAAAACTTGGCACAATAGGAGATAAAACAAAACGCATTATAGGTATTACAGGGGAATTAGCAAAACGGCTTGACAGCAACGAAGAAATTACAAAGCAGGCATTAAGAACTGCAGAAATTTGCAAATTTGACCTTATGACGAATATGGTAAATGAATTTACCAAGCTTCAAGGGATTATAGGCGAAAAATATGCACTTCACTTTGGAGAAAAAGAACAGGTTGCCAGCGCTATAAAAGAACATTACTTACCTGTGCAAGCAAACGGTACACTACCTGATAGTGAGATTGGCGCAATGGTTAGTGTAGCAGATAAATTAGATACCATAGTGGGTTGCATTGCCATAGGGCTTACGCCAACAGGCTCACAGGACCCATATGGACTAAGGCGTCAAGCTCTTGGTGTAATGCGTATTCTTGAAGCAAGAGGATGGAATATTACGCTTGAGGAATTACTGACTATCACTGTACAGCTACTAAAGGAAACCGGTATTCAGATAAAAGAAGAAACAGATGTACACAAAGAACTACATTCTTTCTTTACAGCTCGCGCCAGCTTTATCTTGAAAGAAGTAGGAGTCGAACAAGATATAACACAGGCTGTATTGCATGAGGAAATTGGCAATGTGTCTTACACTATTTCAAAAGCACAAGCATTGTCTGCAGTTAGAATAGATGAAGCATTCAAGCCAGTACTAGAGGCGCTTGTCAGACTCTTGAATCTCGCCAAGGAAGAAAAGCCTGGTAATGTGGATACGAATTTATTTGAAACAGATTCTGAAAAAAAATTGTATCAGAACTTCCAATTGGTGCAAGAGAAATATCAGGATAAAAAAGAGGGGAAAGAGGCAAAAGCTGCATTAGACGTTCTTTCGACCCTTTCTGAATCTATCCATGAATTCTTTGAACATAACATGGTCATGGCCGACGATGAAAATATCCGTGCCAACCGCTTAGCACTTGTTCAGCAGATTGCAATGCTGATTAGAGACTACGCTGATCTTGCAAATATTGAATGGAAGCAGCATTTCTAGTAACATTTGTTGCTATATTTTCTTTTTCTTTGTGTATAAGCTATAATATGATGCAAGTATGCAATATTGATCGCCAGGTGGTGGCTTGATGGAATTATCGAAAAGACAGGAACGAATTATAGAGATTGTAAAAGAAGCTGGACCGATAACTGGTGAAAACATCGCAGAAAAATTAAGTCTGACACGTGCAACATTAAGACCAGATCTGGCCATCCTGACGATGGCCGGGTTTCTTGATGCTAGACCGCGAGTAGGCTATTTTTTCACAGGGAAGACAGGATCGGAGTTACTTACAGAACAAATCAAAAAATTTAAGGTTCAGCAGTTCCAGCATGTTCCGATTGTGGTAAAAGAAAGTGTGTCTGTGTATGACGCCATATCAACCATGTTTCTTGAAGATGTGGGGACATTGTTTGTCGTGGATGATCAGTTTTGTTTAACTGGTGTTTTATCCCGTAAGGATTTATTGCGAGCAAGCATTGGACAGCAGGACTTAAACAGTGTGCCAGTACATATTATTATGACCAGGATGCCGAATATAACAGTCTGCAGAAAAGAAGATTTATTGATTGATGTTGCGATGAAGCTGATAAATAAGCAAATAGACGGAATTCCTGTTGTACGGGACACAAAAACGGGCCTTGAAGTCATTGGCCGAATTACCAAGACTACTATTACTAAGGTATTTGTCGAGCTGATTACAAATGACCAAGTTTAATATATGAAGGGGGCATATGGATGACATTGACACCGATTGTATACGTTATTTCAGACTCTGTCGGAGAAACCGCTGAACTTGTAATCAAAGCGGGGCTTAGTCAGTTTAATAATGGAGAGTATAAAATACATCGGATCCCTTATGTAGAGGATACTGGTACAATTGATGAAGTAATGCAACTGACGAAAGAGAATAAGGGAATGATTGGATTTACTCTAGTTGATCCAGTTTTAAGAAAGTACGTAAATGATCAGGCTGTGGAGATGAATATTGAAGCCATAGATATCATGGGTCCTATGCTTGCTTCTATGGAACGTGTTTTTGATAACTTGCCGAGGATGGAAGCAGGGCTTGTTCATAAACTCGATGAAGATTACTTTAAGAGAGTTGAAGCTATTGAATTTGCTGTTAAGTATGATGATGGCCGTGATGCAAGAGGAATTGCACGTGCTGATATCGTCCTGATCGGTGTTTCTCGAACTTCCAAAACACCATTGTCACAATTTCTTGCACATAAGCGATTAAAGGTAGCCAATGTTCCTATTGTTCCAGAAGTTGATCCACCAGAAGAACTCTTTGAGGTACATCCTGATAAATGTATCGGGTTGCGGATTAGCCCAGATAAATTAAATGAAATAAGAAAAGAGCGATTAAAGGCACTCGGACTTGGTGGGCAGGCTACATATGCCAATATAGAGAGGATACATCAGGAGCTTCGTTATTTTGATGATGTTGTCAATCGGATTGGCTGTAAAGTAATTGATGTTTCGAATAAGGCTGTCGAAGAGACGGCGAATAATATATTACAATTAATTCAGGATTAAGGAGATAACAATTTAACATTCTATTCATTAGATAGAATGTTTTTTGTTACGACTTTTAATTAAATTAATGTGCTAAACTCTGGCGTTTTTGGTTAAAGTGTATTATAATCGTAATTTGTGTAAAGATATATATAGAAACAATCGTTCTATTTATATGACTGGTGCATATTCTGAAAAGTAAAACATTCAATTAAAAGAAGGATTCTTTATGGAATATGTAGAAATAGTGTAAAGCAAGTAACTATTTAGTTCGTTTTAATTCGTTTAACCTTGTTTTAGGATAGTCATTATTACGGAGCTTCATACCTGAATTTGATGGAGTAAGTAAAATAACAAAATAATTGCACGTGTTATTTGCAACTAATCCTTCTCAGAGATACTTCGCAAAAGAAGGAATTTTTTCTCCGTAAAGAAAAAATATTGTCGAATAATGAAGGATTTTCTTTCTTATACGACGAATAGTAATGATAGTATGGTGATGTCAATGGCAAATCAAATTCCCGAAACAGTAATCGAAGAAATTCGACAAGCTAATGATATTGTGGATGTTATCGGGGACTACGTTCAATTGAAAAAACAAGGTCGGAATTATTTTGGGCTTTGTCCGTTTCATGGAGAAAAGTCTCCTTCCTTCTCCGTAACACAGGAAAAACAAATATTTCACTGTTTTGGTTGTGGTAAGGGAGGCAATGTTGTAACCTTCCTAATGGAAATGGAAAGTTATTCTTTCTATGAAGCACTACAATTCTTAGCAGACAGGTCTGGCAAGGAATTACCTGACACGGAGATTAAAAAAGAATCCTCCTTATCACAGGAAAGCCAGAGCGTTCTGTCCGCTTATGAATGGGTTACAAAGCTTTACCATCACTTATTACGATATGCGAAAGATGGCAAAGAGGGATACCACTATTTACAAGCTAGAGGGTTGGCAGAAGAGGCAATTGATGCATTTCAGTTAGGTTTTGCACCAAATGCAAAGGACTTTACTGCTGAATTCCTAGAAAAAAAGGGGTTTCATAGACAAATCCTTGTCAAAGCAGGTTTAGTTTCGCTTCTGAATGATAATAGTGTAAGTGACCGGTTTCGGGGCAGGGTGATCTTTCCAATCCGAAATCATTTGGGGAAAACAGTTGCATTTGCCGGGCGAGCTTTAGGGGAAGGTCAAGAACCGAAGTATCTAAATAGCCCAGAAAGTGATTTATTCCAAAAAGGTAAGCTACTGTTTAACTTCGATTTAGCTAGAAAGTACATTCGCAAAGAAGGCGAAGCAGTTTTGTTTGAGGGATATATGGACGTTATATCCGCCTACCAGGCCGATGTCAGAAATGTAGTTGCTACAATGGGAACATCGCTGACGGAATATCAAGCGAAATTGTTAAAACGTTATGTGAACACGGTTATTATTTGCTATGACGGAGATAATGCTGGTGTCGAAGCAACGAGCAAAGCCGCTGATTTGTTGCGCACTGTTGGTTGTGAAGTGAAAATAGCAAGATTAAAGGATGGACTTGATCCAGACAGCTTTATTCAGAAATACGGCAAAGAAGCCTTCCAGAATGAAGTGATAAAAGCAAGTGAGACCTTTATCGCGTTTTATATGCGATATCACCGTCAAGCGTATAATTTAAATCTTGAAGGTGACCGCATTAAGTATATTGAAAAAATGCTTGAGCAGCTTGCGATGATTGATAGTCCAGTGGAACGGGAATATTACTTAAAAGAGTTAAGTAAGGAATTTGACATATCACTGGATACTTTAGCTGGTGAGTTACAGTCATACCAAAGTAGAAACGGCAGAGTGAAGGATAAGAGCGAAAAGAACAGATATACTAATAATGGAATAGTATCTGTTCGAAGCAAAAAATTACTACCTGCTTTTCAAAATGCTGAGAAAAAACTCATTTCATATATGTTACAGGACGCATCCATTGCTGAAAATGTTCGTGAAGAGCTTGGGGCGGCATTTAATGTGGATGAGCACAAAATTATTGCTACCTATTTATACGCTTTTTATGAAGACGGTCATACAGCCGATGTAAGTTTATTCATTGAACGGCTAACTGACCAAAAGTTAAAGCAGCTGGTGATTGAAATTGCAATGGCCCCTGTTTTTGAAGATATCAGTGATAAAGAGATCAACGATTATATTAGAGTGATTCGTACGCAAGCAAATGATGTGACGGACATTCAATCGTTGAAAAATCAACAAGTAATGGCTGAGAGGCAGAATGATCCATTAAAAGCAGCTCAGATTGCTAAACAAATCATGGAAATACGAAAACAATTAAAGAATACGAATTAATTTAACGTAGTCTGGAAGGAGGGGGACTCATGGCCGAAAATAAGCCTTCAGAAACCAAAGAAAATAATGAGCCTGAACTAACCATTGAACAAGCAAAAGATCAATTACTTGAGATGGGGAAAAAGCGTGGTGTGCTGGCATATGAGGAAATAGCTGATCGCCTATCCAATTTTGTAATCGAATCTGATCAAATGGATGAATTTTACGAGTACCTTGGAGAACAGGGTGTCGAGATAATTGGTGAATCCGAAGATGATCCGAACATGCAGCAAATTGCTAAGGAAGAAGAATTTAACCTTAATGATCTGAGTGTCCCACTAGGAATCAAAATTAATGATCCTGTTCGTATGTACTTAAAGGAAATTGGACGAGTGGATCTTTTGTCTGCTGCGGAAGAGATTGATCTTGCAACAAGAATTGAAAATGATGAAGACGAAGCAAAGAGACGACTTGCTGAAGCAAACCTTCGTCTAGTTGTAAGTATTGCTAAACGTTATGTTGGACGAGGTATGCTATTTCTCGATCTGATCCAAGAAGGAAACATGGGTCTGATGAAAGCTGTTGAGAAATTTGACTACCGAAAAGGATTCAAATTTAGTACGTATGCAACTTGGTGGATCCGCCAAGCTATTACGCGTGCTATTGCCGACCAAGCCAGAACCATCCGTATTCCGGTTCATATGGTTGAAACCATTAACAAGCTTATCCGGGTACAACGTCAATTACTACAGGACTTGGGTAGGGAGCCTACACCAGAAGAAATTGGTGAAGAAATGGAACTCTCACCAGACAAAGTTCGTGATATCTTGAAAATTGCACAAGAGCCTGTATCATTAGAAACGCCAATCGGTGAAGAAGATGATTCACATCTTGGCGACTTTATAGAAGATCAGGAAGCAGTGTCACCATCAGATCATGCTGCCTATGAATTATTAAAAGAACAGCTGGAAGACGTACTTGACACACTAACAGATCGTGAAGAGAACGTATTACGTTTACGTTTTGGACTTGACGACGGACGAACTAGAACGCTTGAGGAAGTCGGAAAAGTCTTTGGAGTGACACGTGAGAGAATCCGTCAGATCGAAGCTAAAGCTCTAAGAAAGTTAAGACATCCTAGCCGAAGCAAACGATTAAAGGATTTCCTTGATTAAATAGTAGTACGGTCATTGTACATGCTGCATGTTCAATGGCCCCTCCTATTACTATAAGGAAAAACGCTCTTTTAGCATTCTTTTATGGGAGTGTGAGGGATGTCAGAGGATAGAATTGCTACTATTGTGAGAGAGATTAACTACTGGAAAGAACACCACTTGCTTCCTGATACATACTGTGATTTCCTACTTGCGTTATATACCAATGGCGAAGGGGTTACAGGGAAGGAAAATAGCGCTAAAAAACGACCTAAGAATAGCTTGCAAATTATTTTAGTGTCTATTTTGTTACCGTTCTCATTCTATGTTCTTTATTTTACGCAAATAGACCTGTTTTTGCAACTTGGTATGTTACTCCTTTTTCTATGCTACAGTGGCTGGACGTATGCCTCTATGAAAAACAGGGATAATACACTCTATCACGCAGGTTTAATTACAAGCTTATTTCTTATATTCTTAATAACGTTGACAATTGGGAAGTTACTTCACTTCCACGATATTTATACTAGTTTGTTTTTTGCAGTTAACTTCTGTTCTTGGATCTTGATAGGAAAACGCCAACGACTTAAATATTTAGTTTATACGGGTATAGTTGCTCTATTATTTACTTGCCTTTACATTATTTTGTGAATTTTAATAGGTAAACTCTTTAAACAATTTGGTTTTTCGAGTAAAATATAAATAGTCTTTTCTAGCGAAATAGAATATGGGGATTACATAAGGAGGAAACGCAATGAGAAGAAACCCAGTTATCCCATATGCATTAATAGCTCTATTGGGAATACTTGCTGTAATTGTTATATCTGTTATTGGTTTGGACCAACGTGAACAAATTCACCAGGCTGAAGAAGGAGAACAAACCGAAGAAGGCGGGGAGTCTTCTGAGGGAGAGTCTAGTGAAGGAGAAACATCTGAAGACCCAGAAGCAATCTTTAAATCTAATTGTTCAAGCTGCCACGGTGCTGACCTATCCGGTGGAGTAGGACCGGATTTAACACAGGTAGGAAGCAAATTGTCAGAAGAAGAAATACATGATGTTATTATTAATGGTCGCGGTTCTATGCCAGCAGGAATGGCAACAGAACAAGAAGCGGAAGTCTTGGCTGCTTGGCTTGCCGAAAAGAAGTAGTTTTAACGATATGAAATCCAGATAGTTAAGCTTTCTGCCAATTACGACAGAAAGCTTTTCTTATTACCTAGAAATTACGATATAATAGAAAGTTGAGATAGTTATGTCATTTAATATCAATTTATCTGAAAGATTAAAGAAAGTAGCTTCTCTATTACCAAAAGAAGCATTTTTTGCAGACATAGGTTCGGATCATGCCTATTTACCATGCTATGTGTGCCTGCAGGATCATTCTGCTCAAGCGATTGCTGGAGAAGTAAATGTAGGCCCTTATGAGAGTGCAGTCAAAACAGTAAAGCAATTTAACATGAATGATCGTATTGATGTACGGTTGGGAAATGGATTGGCAGTACTTGAAAAAGAGGAAGTAGACCAATTAGTTATTGCAGGGATGGGCGGTTCGCTTATTCGTAGTATATTGGAAGACGGTAAAGATAAGCTTGGTTCGGTTAAGCAAATCATTGCGCAGCCAAATATAGATGCTAGAAGTGTAAGAAAATGGTTTCTAGACAATGATTACATAATTGAAAATGAAGGTATTCTAGAAGAGAATGGTCATATATACGAGATATTATCCGCCAAACGAGACGATACGTCTTCACCTTACCAAGATGAGCTACTTGAAAGACAGCTGCTCTTTGGACCATATTTGATGAAGGACCGGAACGTAGCATTTTTTAAAAAATGGCGTCACGAGTATGAGAAGCTACAACGCGTTCTTTTGCAAATGGAGCGAGCAAAAGTGAAAGACGAGATTAAAATAAAACAATTTACTCAAGAGTTAAAATGGATGGAGGAGATAATCAATGACGAAAACAAAGATCACTAATAAAAATGTTTTTGCTGCGATGGAAAGACTTGCTCCAAAATCACTAGCTTACGATTGGGATAATGTCGGTTTGCAAGTTGGCTCTTTTAGTACGCCTGTTAAAAAGATTATGGTAACATTAGATGTATTGGAAGAGGTAGTGGACGAAGCTATTGCAAAAAATGTGAACTTAATCATAGCTCACCATCCATTGTTGTTTAAACCAGTCAAACAGCTCAATACAGATACACCACAGGGGCGTGTGCTGCACAAGCTATTACAACATAATATAACCGTTTATGCTGCACATACAAACTTGGATATTGCTGAAGGTGGAGTGAATGATGTACTTTGTGAAAAACTAAAAATAAATAACACAAAGGTTCTTATAAAAGAGAGAACAGAAACACTTTATAAATTAGTAGTTTATGTACCTCAAACACATCAAAAAGAATTACGTGAGGCCTTAGGAAAAGCAGGAGCAGGTCATATCGGTAATTACAGCCACTGTACTTTTCAAACTATGGGGGAAGGGACATTTAAACCATTAGAAGGGACAAACCCTTATATTGGATCCCAAAATAAAATGGAGTTTGTTCCTGAGGTTAAAATAGAAACCATTGTTCAAGAAAGTCTGCTAAATAAGATTCTTGCTGCCACGATTTCCGCACACCCATATGAAGAGGTGGCCTATGATATCTTCCGATTGGAAAATGAAGGAAAGAAATATGGCCTCGGCAGAGTCGGCACATTGAAAGAGGAACTAAGTCTACAAGAATTTAGTTCACTAGTTAAGAAGCAATTAGACATACCTGGGGTACGTGTTACAGGCGACCTTGACCGCCCGGTAAAAAAAGTTGCTGTTTTAGGCGGAAGTGGAGAAAAATATATACGGGCTGCACGCAACGCTGGAGCTGATACTTTTGTTACGGGTGACATGACCTTCCACACTGCTCAGGATGCTTGGCAAACAGGTCTTGCTATTATTGACCCGGGTCATTACGCTGAAAAAGTAATGAAAGAAGCCGTTGTTCAATACTTGGAAAATGAATTTAGTGAAAATGGTATTGAACTATTGGCATCTACTGCCAATACAGATCCTTTCACGTTTATTTAAAATAAAAATTTGTATAAAGGAGTTCTATTTGAATGGAACAAAACAACTTTAGTGAATTCTCTTTTCACCCAATCATGCAGAATGTTATAGAGCGATTGGGTTTCAAGGAACCGACAGAAATACAGAAAAAGGCTATACCATCAATTTTAAAAGGGACCAGTGTTATTGGACAGTCACGTACTGGTTCTGGTAAGACCCATGCTTTTCTACTGCCCATGTTTAATCAGATTGACACGAACAAGAAAGAAGTACAATTTGTCATTACTGCTCCCACTAGAGAGTTGGCAACACAGCTTTATGATGAAGTGAAACGTATTATCCATTATGCTGATAGGGAAAAGCAATGGGTTGCGAAATTACTAATTGGCGGAACAGATAAACAGAAAATGGCAGAAAAATTAAAACAGCCACCGCATATTATTGTTGGAACGCCTGGTAGAATTCTTGATTTAGTGAAAGATGAAGCAGTATCCATTTATTCTGCAAAATCTTTTGTCGTAGATGAAGCAGATTTAATGTTAGATATGGGATTTATTACGGATGTCGACCAATTATTGGTTCGGTCAGCAAAAGATATTCAACTTTTAGTATTTTCAGCGACTATTCCCCAGCGCCTACAGCATTTCTTTAGAAAATATTTAGAGAATCCGTTATATATAAAAATAAAAGATCATTTTTCGCCCGAAACGATGGAGCATCAACTAATTGCCCTAAAACACCGTGATGAAGCACAACTTCTTTTTGAAATTTCCAAAACGATCCAACCCTATCTAGCCATTATCTTTACAAATGGAAAAGAAAAAGCGAACCAGTTGGCAGATTCTCTACAACAAAAAGGGTTAAAAGTTGGTCTTATTCATGGTGGATTAGCACCCAGAGAACGAAAAAGGGTGCTTAAAGAGATCCAAAGTCTCCGCTATCAATACATCGTTGCAACAGATTTAGCATCACGAGGAATTGATATAAAGGGTGTCAGTCATGTGATAAATGCTCAGCTTCCAAAAGAAGAAGATTTTTATATTCATCGAGTTGGACGAACTGCTAGAGCCGGTATGGAAGGCACGGCGATTAGTATTTACCAGGATGATGATATAAAGCTCATTCAAAAGCTAGAACAAAAAGGGCTTACTTTCACTTATACAGATCTCCGTAAAGGGGAGTGGACGGAAGCAAAACCTTGGAATCAACGTAAACTTCGAACGAATACAACAACAGATGTGGAACAAGAAGCCTGGAAACGTGTTAAAAAGGCTAAAAAAGTAAAGCCAGGGTATAAAAAGAAAATGAAATATCAACAGACCAAGATAAAAAGAGAGATGACACGTAAAAATAAATTTAAAAAATAAAATAACGTGGAGAGGTGCTTAAGTTGTTGAAGATAGGATCACATGTTTCAATGAACGGGAAGAAAATGTTATTAGGATCAAGTGAGCAAGCAGTTTCATATGGGGAAAACACGTTTATGATATATACAGGAGCCCCACAGAATACAAGAAGAAAGCCCATCGAAGAATTAAATATTTCAGAAGGGCTCGAACATATGAAGCAACATGGAATACAAGACCTTGTAGTACATGCTCCATATATTATAAATATTGGTAACACAACAAAGCCACAAACCTTTGATTTAGGTGTTAACTTTCTGCGTAGCGAAATTGATAGGACAGCAGCACTCGGTGCAAAACAAATTGTATTGCATCCCGGCGCCCACGTAGGTGCAGGGCCTGAAGAGGCAATCAAGAAAATAGTCGAAGGTTTAAATGAAGTATTAGAAAAAGAAAAAGATGTACAAATTGCATTGGAAACGATGGCTGGCAAAGGGTCTGAGATTGGACGAACCTTTGATGAAATCGCCAAAATAATTGATGGTGTCACCCATAATGAAAAGCTCTCTGTATGTATGGACACTTGCCATATCCACGATGCAGGATATGACATTGTAAATGATTTTGATAGTGTATTAAATGAATTTGATAAAATTATCGGAGTCGATCGCATTAAAGTTGTCCATGTAAATGATAGTAAAAACGAAAGAGGGGCACATAAAGACAGGCATGAGAACATCGGCTTTGGCCATATTGGGTTTACGGCTTTACATAAAGTCATACACCATCCGCAATTAGAAGAATTACCAAAGATTTTAGAAACCCCTTTTGTTGGTGAAGATAAAAAAGATAAAAAAGCGCCATATAAACATGAAATTGATATGATCAAGTCCGGCGAATTTAATGATAATCTAAAAGAAGAAATAATGGGAAACTAACATGATTGGCAGGAACGCTTATAGCAGCTTCCTGCCTTTTTTTATTCGAATAAATGTTCAAGGCCATATGAAGTAATAAGCTCAGTAAAAAGCTTGTGTGCCTTTTGGGCTGTGGAAACATCCGTTCTCTCAGCTAATTCTTGGACCATTGTATTGCGACCTTTCTCCGTAAAGGGGTCTACGTTATGTGATTTTAAGTACTGAGCTATAGAATTAGCTTGTTCTCTTGTGATCGTGAAACCATATTGCTTTGCGTATTTTAATAATTCTTCGGGTGAGAGTTGCTTTAATTTAGAAGTTATCATTTGCTTAATGAAAAAAGACATATTGTTCCTCCTTTAGTTTTTATTTCACTTCATAGCTTATGCTCTGATTGCAGAAATCGTTAACAAAAAGAAATGCACTCCAAAAAATACCATAGGTAATTCAGTTAAATATCCATAGACTAAGACTGCACCTCAAGTAAATAAAGGAGGTTTCCTTTAATATGGATGAGTTCAAATCTTATCAAGATAAGAACCAAGTTGAGCAAGCGCCAAATCATGGTGAAAACCGTAAGAATGAAGATTATGTTGGAGTAGAACCAGATAGCACCAGAGACGAAGAGTACGCTGCTGAATTAACCGCAGATGACTATAATGCCTCTTTAATTGAAGATGCTAATACAACCTCTGAGACGGAATCTGATGTGAATTACACATATGGATGGATTGCAATTGCGCTCTCAGTTATTTCATTTTTTGTATGGCCTGTTATTATGGGGGCTGCGGGTATTATTTTCGGTTTTGTCTCAAGGAGCAAAGGTGCAGACACGTTGGGCAATATAGCAATAGCTGCAGGAACTATTTCAATCGCCATTACGTTATTTATACTGCCATTTATTTAAATAACTGTATGGTAAAAAGGGCTGAGGGTATCAGCCCTTTTTTTCTTGTCATAGAATCTTTGCGGATACACTGTATTAATATCTATATATGTTTTGTACTCATTCATAAACAGGAAAATAATAGTAACGGTCTACTTGTAGGTGAAATGGATCAGCATCCGCATTAAGTACTTGAAAATCAGTTACAAAATTATCGACACTTATTTCGGTTAAAGTAGGGTTAATTTTCTCAATTATAGAAAGAACTGTTTCACCCTGCTGTACTTTTAATTGTTTCGCGGTATAATTTGTTGTATTAGACTCGTTATTTTCTGGAGTCATAGGTAAACTTCCTTTTGTTAAATCTGTATAGACAGCTGCAATGAGGAATACACATATTAGAAAAAGTGTGCATCTTTTTAAAAATGACATACATTTTGCCCCCTTTTATTGAAACTAAACCATTGTGTTAAACGTATCATTAGATGTAGGGAGGAGGATTTCTCTTGGATATATTAAATTTAGAATGGATTGCACTTGTTATTACTGGTTTTGGTACTTTGTTTCTAATTGGTGAGGTACTCGTTAATATGCGTGGTTTTTTTGCTCTATTGGGAATTGGATTTATTACAGTATATTTTGGTGCTTATGTTGAGACAGGTTCTGTTATTCTTATGCTTATTATCTACTTTATAGGATTATTACTTATCATCATTGATGGTAAACTCCTGAACGATGGTACGCTTGCCACCATTGGACTTGCAGCTATGCTAACAGCAGTGGCTTTACCAGCACCTAATTTGACAGCCGGTCTTTATGCTGTATTAGGCGTGTTGCTAGGGACCGGTGCGTCATTTCTATTTTTGAAAGTATTTAAACGAAGGGATATGTGGAATAAGTTAACACTAAAGGATCAGCTTTCAACGGAAGCAGGCTATAATTCAATAAATGAAACTTATGCCACACTTGTTGATCAGGAAGGCGTAACACTGACTGATTTAAGGCCTGTAGGGACAATTAGGGTTAACAATAAGGACTATAGTGCGGTGTCAAATGGGCAATGGATAACAAAAGGAACTTCAATACGAGTAGCGATGGTTGATGGAACAAAAATTTTAGTTGAAAAACAATAATAGTTAATATTAGAATCTTTTATGAACCAATCGGTTTGTAAAAGATTTTTTATTTGCCCATTGATTGCATTTTAACAACAGGAGTAGGGAACTAAATAAAAGGGAAGCGATAAACGGTTTGTAAATTTAATGTTAAATTTGTACGCAAAACCTTTACAAAGTATTTATATTTATTAATAATAGTCTAAGTGTGCGACAAATTTCTACATGAATGAAGGGTGGTAAAAGGGATTGGAATTAGATCTGCAAACACTGTTATTTGAATTTATCGGAGGATTAGGGATCTTTCTTCTTGGTATAAAATACATGGGAGAAGGACTTCAAAAATCGGCAGGAGATCGGTTAAGAAACATTCTTGATAAATTTACAAGCAATCCTTTTATGGGAGTTTTAGCTGGAATTATTGTAACTATCCTGATTCAAAGTAGTTCAGGTACAACCGTTTTGACGGTTGGTCTAGTAAATGCAGGTTTTATGACATTCAGACAAGCAATTGGTGTAATAATGGGAGCGAACATCGGGACAACCGTAACCGCGTTTATTATTGGGATTGACCTTGGGGAATATGCGCTGCCAATTATTGCAGTGGGCTGTTTCTTACTGTTTTTCTTTAAAAACACACTGGTTAACGCCATTGGACAAACTATATTTGGTTTTGGTGCCTTATTCTTTGGCTTGGAGCTAATGAGCAGTGGTATGTCACCATTAAGAGAACTGGAATCCTTTCAACAGTTGACTTTAAATATGAGTGATAGTCCAATACTAGGAGTGGTGATTGGAACAGTATTTACCTTAATTGTGCAAAGTTCAAGTGCCACTATTGGAATTCTGCAAGGTCTATTTTCAGAAGGTGCCATTGAACTTAAAGCCGCTATACCTGTACTTTTTGGGGACAACCTTGGTACAACGATAACCGCAGTTCTTGCGTCTATCGGTGCATCGGTAGCAGCAAAGCGTGCTGCCTACACGCATGTTATTTTTAATCTGGTCGGTGCAACTATATTTATTGTTTTTCTTGGAGTTTTCACCCAGGTAATTACTTACCTGCAAGGACAATTTGACTTGAATGCTGAAATGACAATAGCATTCGCCCATGGTACTTTTAACGTAACAAATACGATTATCCAATTTCCATTTATCGGTGCATTAGCATGGCTTGTAACAAAAATAATTCCTGGAGAAGATACGATAGTTGAATATAAACCAAAGCATCTAGACCCTATTTTTATTCAGCAATCTTCTACACTGGCTTTGGACCAAGCAAAAGCCGAAGTTATCCGGATGGGGGAATATGCGTATCAAGGATTGGAAGAGACAAATCTCTATTTAAACAACCATTCCCAAAAGCATTCAGATATGGCTATGCAGGTAGAGGGTGCTCTAAATAACCTCGACCGCAAGATTACCGAGTATTTAGTAAGTATTTCTGCAGGCTCTCTAACAGAGCTAGAGAGTAGCAAGCATACTGCCCTCATGGACTCTGTACGCGATATTGAACGGATTGGGGACCATTTTGAAAACATTATCGAGCTTATTGACTATAAGATTTCAAATAAAGTACATCTTACTGATAAAGCGAATGAAGATCTTAACGAAATGTTTGAGCTGACAATTGCTACAGTGAAGCAGGCTATTCGTTCACTTGAAAAAACAGATCGTGAAGAAGCTCTGGCAGTTGTACAAAAAGAAGATGAAATTGATAAGATGGAGCGGAAGTTTAGGAAAAAACATATCATTCGAATGAACGAAGGGTTATGCAGTGGTTCTGCAGGGATCGTTTTCGTAGATATTATCAGCAATCTCGAACGAATAGGGGATCATGCCGTTAATATTGCGGAAGAAGTGTTAGGAGAAGAGTAAGGATGAAAAGAAGGGTCTGTTAAGGCTCTTCTTTTCTATTTTAGATGGTATTAAAAATTGTTTAATGTTCAAAATAAAATAAAAATAATTTTATTATTGAAATCGAGTTAGGAAAGTGATATATTATATATTGTCGTTTCCGAGGACAAACTACATAGATTGTAAAAAGAAAAAAATCTTTTTAAAAAAATGATTGACAGTTTTTGTCGAACGTGGTAAATTATATCTTGTCGCCGAAACAATGCGTAACAAAAAAGACACGGTAATCAGGTTACAATGTATCCTACCAGTCACTACTAACAAGATAAACATGGCGGTGTAGCTCAGCTGGCGAGAGCGTACGGTTCATACCCGTGAGGTCGGGGGTTCGATCCCCTCCGCCGCCACCAATTTCATAATTTTATGGCGGTCGTGGCGAAGTGGTTAACGCACCGGATTGTGGCTCCGGCATTCGTGGGTTCAATCCCCACCGGTCGCCCCATAAATATAAAAGCAAAGGACCCTTAGCTCAGTTGGTTAGAGCTATCGGCTCATAACCGATCGGTCGCAGGTTCGAGTCCTGCAGGGTCCACCATAAAAACTCGGAGGTATACCCAAGTCTGGCTGAAGGGATCGGTCTTGAAAACCGACAGGCGGGTCAAACCGCGCGGGGGTTCGAATCCCTCTACCTCCTCCATACATACTTAAACAAAAACAATTTAATAATATTTTTCATAATGGCTCGGTAGCTCAGTCGGTAGAGCAAGGGACTGAAAATCCCTGTGTCGGCGGTTCGATTCCGTCCCGAGCCACCATTTTAAAATGATGTACAGGCGAAGGCCTGTTTTTTTGTGTTTTCAAAAGTTTTCTACATAGAAGCTACGTAAATTTTGAGTAGAACTAGGGGATTTTTTTTGGAAGGCTATATTTGATACGCATGCATATTAGTTGCAACTGTATGCGTGCTTTGATACTCTTTCCATAAAGGGTGGATACATTCCTTTTAATAAACATATTTATTAGAGGAGGAACATTAATTATGGCAAAATTTGAATTACCAGAACTACCATACGCATACGACGCGTTAGAACCAACTATCGACAAAGAGACAATGAACATTCACCACACGAAGCATCATAACACTTATGTTACGAAGCTTAACGGAGCATTAGAAGGGCATGCAGATCTTCAAAATAAATCATTAGAAGACCTTTTAAGCAATTTAGATGCGGTACCAGAAAGCGCACGCACTGCCGTTCGCAATAATGGTGGCGGACATGCAAACCATACTTTATTCTGGAACGTCTTATCACCAAATGGTGGCGGCGAGCCATCAGGTGAGCTTGCAGACAAACTAAACAGTAAGTTTGGCAGTTTTGATAAATTCAAGGAAGAATTTGAAAATGCTGCAACAACTCGCTTTGGATCCGGCTGGGCATGGCTAGTTCTTAACAATGGAGAGCTTGAAGTAACAAGCACACCAAATCAGGATACACCTCTAATGGATGGAAAAACTCCTCTATTAGGTCTTGATGTTTGGGAGCATGCTTATTACTTGAAATATCAAAACAAACGCCCTGATTATGTATCTGCATTCTGGAATGTAGTTAACTGGGATCAAGTAAATAAAAACTACAATGAAGCAAAATAAAAATAGTCTTTAATTCAAAGAGCGCAAGGCTTAGAGCCCTGTGCTCTTTTTATATGGATTAGTAAAAAGCATACTGCATATCTCCATTACTTCTGTTCAAACTAAGAAAGGATTCATGAAGGAGTATGATTCATGCGGAAGGCTATACAATTTTACCAAGAGAAATTAGATATAAATAAAGATCTACTTTTTTTGCTTGTTATTGGCGGATTGTATTCTCTGGGAATATTCTTGTCCAATACTTTTGTAAACATATATTTGTGGAAGCAGTCGGGTGATTATATTACGATTGCCATCTACAACCTGGCCATATACCTATTTCAACCCGCTACATTTATTTTAGCGGGGAAATTAGCTAAAAAAGTGGATAGGGTGGTCGTCCTCCGGCTTGGAGTAATCTTTCTGTCCATATTTTTTCTAAGTGTTCTTCTTATTGGAGAACAAGCTTCAAAGTACAATTTTTTATTAGGGAGCCTACTAGGGATTGGTTATGGCTTCTACTGGCTTGCTTTTAATGTACTTACATTCGAAATTACGGAACCTGAAACACGTGACTTTTTTAATGGCTTCCTAGGGGTGCTTCAGTCCTTTGGTGGTATGATTGGCCCGTTGTTGGCTGGGATAATTATTGCTCGTATGGAAGCAAACATTGGGTACACGACCATCTTTACAATTTCCTTTATCCTGTTTATTTTGGCGGTCGCTTGTAGCTTTTTTCTTAATAGGCGAAGAGCTGAAGGAAGCTTTCATTTTAGAAGAATCTTACAGGAGCGCCACCATAATAAGAATTGGCGAAGGATCTTACATGCGCACACTTTTCAGGGACTGCGTGAGGGTATTTTTGCCTTTATTATTTCTATATGGGTTTTCTTGATAACCCAAAGTGAATTTTCACTTGGTATGTTTAACTTAGTCTTATCAGGGCTTTCTTTTGTGTTTTATTTCATCGCAACAAAGTTTATTAAAAATAAACTGCGCAAAAAAGCGATTTTACTTGGTGGACTAATTCTCTTTTTCTCCACCTTTATTATCCTGTTTAATTTAGGTTACGTCCAATTAATCATATATGCTGTTTTTATTGGAATTGCTTACCCGATTATTAACGTTCCATACGTCTCCATGACGTATGATGTGATTGGTAAGGCTTGGAAAGCCAAGGAGATGCGCGTAGAGTACATTGTTGTAAGAGAACTATTCGTAAATTTAGGGAGAGTTGCTTCTATTGTCCTCTTCTTGGGAGCAGTCATGCTGTTCCCAGCAAAGCAAGTGATACCAGTCTTGCTTATAATTCTTGGGAGCGGACACTTGATCATTTACTTTTTTGTTAAGAATATTTACCTCGGAACAAAGCAAAAGAAAGAGGTCTTAATAAAAGATCAAATAACAGATGAAAAAAACCGATAAATCCACTTAGATTATACTATCAGACGTGTTATAATAAAAATATATGACTATTTTTATTATGGGGGAGAAGCAATGGGTAATAAGAAAAGAAAGAAAAAAGCACAACTTCCCTTTCGGATTAACATATTGTTTTTTGTTGTGTTTCTTATGTTTTCCGTACTGATTATGCAGCTTGGTGTTGTGCAAATACTTAATGGGGAAGCATTTCAGGAGGAAATTGACAGAACGATTCAAGACACCACAAAAATACCAGTACCGCGTGGGAAGATTTATGACGCTAATCACAACGTGGTGGTCGATAATAAACCACTTTATTCCATTACCTATACTCCAGCAAAGGGGACACAGGCTGAAGATAGGCTAAAGGTCGCCAAAAAACTTGCAACATTCATTTCAATGGATAGTGAAGATTATCTAGACGGGATTACGGAAAGAAACATACAGGAATATATATATTTACAAGACATAGAAAAAGCAGAAGATCGCGTAACTGCGGAAGAGCGAAAAGAGCTTAGTAATTCTGATTTTTATAAGCTTGTTTTAGAGCGTATTCCAGAGGAAGACATAGATCAAGATAAATTTTCGAAGCAAGAGTTAGAAGTCATAGCAATAAAAAAAGAGTTAGACAAAGCTTATTCTTTAACACCACAAATTGTTAAAAATGAAGATGTTACTGCAAAAGAATATGCTCAAGTTGCAGAACATCTTGGTGAACTACCGGGTGTTAATGCAACAACTGATTGGGACAGAGAATATCCATACAAGGACACTTTCAAAGGCTTACTCGGTTCCATTACTTCACAAGAACAGGGTATTCCAGCTGAAAGTGAAGCCTATTACATGACAAGAGGGTATAGCAGAAATGACCGTGTCGGCAAGAGTGGTCTGGAAGAATATTATGAAGAATCTCTTCGTGGCAGAAAAGAACAGATTCAATATACGACAACCAAGTCTGGACGAGTAATCGATTCTAAAACGATTGTAGAAGGGGAACGAGGAAAAGATCTCGTGCTCACGGTCGATATGGAGTTCCAAAAAGAAGTGGACAAAATTGTTCGTGAGGAGCTAAAAGCTGCCAAGAGTAAGCATCCTTATGCGAATAGATTTATGGAAGATGCCATCGCAGTTGTTATGAACCCAAAAACAGGAGAAATTTTGGCCGCTAGTGGGCAAGCATATAATAAGAAGACAAAGGAATACTCGAATGCAGAGCTTCGGACTTTGTATAATGCAAATTTACCTGGATCTACAGTAAAAGGAGCAACGGTACTAGCGGGATTACAATCAGGTGTCATAACTCCTGGACAGACTTTCAATGACAAACCAATTAATATTGCGGGGAGAATAAAGGGTTCGTATAGTCGATTGGGACCTGTTGATGACCTTAGAGCTTTGCAGAAGTCTTCCAACGTTTATATGTTCTATATTGCTTTAAAAATGGGTGGAGAGAATAGGTATCCTTTTCCTGACGGCAGTACGGCATCGTTTGATTCAGCTGCATGGCAGCAGATGCGGAACTACTTCCGACAGTTTGGGTTAGGGGTAAAGACGGGAATCGACTATCCATATGAAAGTGTTGGCGTTGTCGGAGATTCAAATAATAATCCAGGTTTACTAATGGACTATGCTATAGGACAATATGATTCTTACACAGCAATGCAATTGGCGCAGTATGTCTCAACTATAGCAAACGACGGTTACCGTGTACGTCCACATTTTCTAAAAGAGATCCGGGAGCCTGGAACTTCTGACGAACAATTAGGCTCAGTATATCGCAATGCGAATACGGAAGTACTAAATAAAATTGAAATGGATGAATCCTATATTAAAAGAGTACAACAAGGCTTCCGACTTGTGGCTACGGTTGGGACAGCCAGCGAACTTGCAAATAAAGATTACATGCCAGCAGCCAAAACAGGGACTGCAGAAAATTTTGCGATAGATGAGAATGGTAATCTGGTTGATACAGAGAACCTTTCACTAGTTGGCTATGCACCATATGATGACCCGGAAGTAGCGTTTGCTGTTATTGCACCAAACACAGGGAAAATTAAAGATCAACATCCTATCCAGCATAATATGGCTTCACGCATTCTTGATGCATATTTTGATATGCAAGATGATAGTGAGGAAGAAGAGAACTAAGTAGAAAACAGCTCTCCTGCGGAGGAGGGCTGTTTTTTTGTTTACGAAAATTTTACAAAGAGTAAATAATAGCTTAATACTTACCTGTTACCCTTATAGTATGTTAGAGAGAATAGGGGGGATTCCATGGCGACTCGTGGACAGTTTCACCATGAGCTGGAAGAAATAAATAATGATATCGTCCGGTTAGCAGATGCAGCCGAGGAAGCATTAGTGAATGCAATTAACGCATTATTTAACAAAGACACAGAGCAAGCTAAGGCAATTATTGAACAGGATTATAATATTGACAAGCTGGAGATTGATATTAATGATAAAACCATTTTACTTATTGCCAAGCAACAACCGGTAGCAACAGACTTGAGAAGGCTCATTATTGCTTTAAGGATTGTAACAGATTTGGAACGTATGGCAGATAACGCAAAAAATATTGCCAATGCTACGATCTATTTAGGTGAATATAATGAGGTTGTATTACCAGAAGGATTAAAGAAGATGCATGAAATTGCTAAAGACATGCTTCACACGGCTTTAAAAGCCTTTAGAGAAGAAGATATAACACTTGCAAGTAGTCTATCTGCGATGGATGATAAAGTGGACCGATTGTACAAATTAATTATCAGTGAATTGCTTGGTGAAACAGCTACAAATCCTGACAAAATTCAATATGTTATGCAAGTCTCATTTTGCGCTAGATATTTGGAGCGCTATGCGGACCATATAACGAACATCGGGGAAAGTATTTTGTTCCTAGTTAAAGGTGAAAATTATAATTTAAATTAAAAGCAGTATGGCAGTTAAAATCTGCCATACTACTTATTTTGTAATTGCCTCAGCTACTTCATAATGGCTCATGCCAGTGGTAAGTTCATATTCACCAATTTGTACCTTCAAGTGATAATCATTATCTATCAGGTATTCATTAAAGTCTCCTGCATCATCAATAATATCGTTATTTTCTAATACAGAGCTGATATCAGAAGAGGCCATTCCTTCTTTTATCTTTAACGTGTAGGGAGTTTTTTCCTTTTCTTCTTCCTTTTCTGCTTTTTCGTTATCATTTTCATCAGAGTTTTCTTCTTTGGCTTTCTCAGTTGCTTCGTCTTCCTGATCTTTCGAAGCGTCCTCTTCTTTATTGGAAAATTCCTGTTCGGAATTTTCTTCTTTAGAATCAGTTTCAGCGGAAGCTGTTTTACTTTCATCTCCAACCGAAGCAGCAATATATTCTTCTTTATTTAAGACATAGTAGCCTTTTTGTTCAACAAGGTCGATTAGGTCCTCTGCAGCTAAATCCTCTACTTTCTCTCCACCGGTACCAAAAAAGAATATCCCGCCAAGTAGCAGTATACCTGCAGTAAATAACCCTATAGCAAACGATCGTACACTTTGTTTCATTGGTTTCTCCTTTTCAAATACAGATTGTTACCTTTTGGATCAATTGCTTTTAGTTAAGTCTTCTGGGTAGTTTTCAGTAAGTAATTCTTCTTCCAAAATCTTAATCTTCTTCTTCATTTGATATGTATCTTGCATTGTTGAAATAGAAAATTGCTCGAGCTGGCTTTCCAAATCTTCCAAACGGTCATTCATAAAGAAAGACAGAACGAATAACACAATAGCAACCACAAGAATAGCAATGACTGCGAATAACATTTTTCAACCTCCTTATTATCAGCAAATGCTTAATTTGAGTCATTTCGCTTTTATTCTACATTACTAGTTATATCATATAAACAAGCACTAGACCATAGTAAATATATAGTTTTCAAAACGAAAACCGAATAAACAATGCTTGGTGGAATCATAGATTGAGCTAAATAATTACCCACTTATAATCTATCATAAAGGCTTTCTAAAATAATAAATTTAATTGAAACGAATAATTATAATGAGAAATATGTTTTACCTAAATAAAGAATTGATGTGGCAGTAACCCGTGAAAGAGAATTATAGGGAGATAAAATAATTTTTTTGTTACTTCTTGATAGTTTGGCGAAATTCTGCTATTATTATTAAGTCTGAAATGAATGCTGAGCTGCCTATAAGCAAGTTTCTTATAGTTTGGAGGGAAAATTATGCGCGTAAACATTACATTAGCTTGTACTGAAACAGGTGATCGTAACTATATTTCAACAAAAAACAAACGTACGAACCCTGAACGTATCGAGCTTAAGAAATATAGTCCACGTCTTAAAAAACACACTTTACATCGCGAGACTAAATAGTTTTAAACGAAACTCCTGTCATTGATGACAGGGGTTTTATTTATATTTTAGGGAGCTGATTGTTTTGATAAAAGCAGAATTGCGTGCAAGCTCGATAGAATTTTTAAAAGGGGTTAGTAAGGAAGACAGATACATAACAGAAAAAAAACTTAAGGATCAATTGGTTTCCAGTTCTATTTGGGAGCAAGCAACTACAATTGGGTTAACCGTCTCCCAAGCAATGGAGTGGGATACCAAGCCAATTATTGAAGAAGCTTGGAAGGCTGGAAAAACGGTGTGCGTTCCAAAATGCTCGCCAAAGGAAAAGATGCTTACCTTTTATAAGTTAGAGTCATTTAATCAATTAGAGGTAGTTTACTATAATTTGCTTGAGCCAAATCCAACTGTGACACAACCAGTGGCTAAAATGGAAATTCAGCTATTATTAGTCCCAGGTCTCGTTTTTGACAAACGGGGTTATCGAATTGGTTTTGGTGGAGGATATTATGATCGTTATCTTGCCGATTATCCAAATGTAACAGCTTCACTCATGCATTCTGAGCAACTTGTTGATCAAGTACCAGCAGAGTCATTTGATATTCCAGTTCAACATATCATAACAGCAGAGAAATCTTGGTAGAGAGCAAATAAGCTAGATGTATAAATAATGATGAACCACCTCAAACTAAGTTCACCATCTAAAGAAAGAGAAGGTGAAAAGTGTATGCGAGTTACGACAATTGTTTTAGGAATATTAGGTATTATAGGTGTTGTGTATAAATGGCGATACAGAATCGTTAATACATTACTGGCAATTAGTTTTTTACGACGTCTTGCTGTTACCTTATCCATGAATATGCCAACTATTCGATCGAAAATATTACCTGGTTTGTTTGGAAAACAACAATCGAATGAGATGTAAAAAAGAAGCTGCCATGGCAGCTTCTTTTTTGTAATTTACCCACAAGAAATCACTAGCATGAAGAGACCTTTATCAGGATAAGTATATAAAGTGAAACTTCAATCAGGGGGGTTTTTGTTCTTCCCCCACTGATTGTTAGTTGAACGAATCGGGGTGTTAGTGTCCGTGTACTCCCACTTAAACATCCCGTTGTCACTTCATGTTTTAAAGTGGGAGTCTTACGGACGGTTGCACCGGGGTAAAAGTTTGGTATGATGGAAAGGCAGGAGGGGAGACCATGTACTTAGATGAACAATTTTCAATGTATCAACTGGCGCATCACTTCGTAACGAAACACCAGTTCGAGGTACTATATATAAATAATAAAGATGAAGAAATTTGGCTAGAGCAAAATGTGAAACGAAACTCCAATGTGATTAGACTTATACATAAGGGATTCGACTGGAAAAATCATTTACGCAATGATATCGCGATTACATTTCAACGATGTAAAGCATTGAGTAAAGTCATCACTGGAAAATTTGTTACAATACATAATGTTTATTTTTCATCACACCCACCAGTTGATGACTGGGAATTTCTAAAAAATCCTATGCAATTAAAAGAGAAAAATGCCACGAAAATGAATGTCTATTATATTACTACTGATGGAAACAGCAAAGAAGAAAAATCACGACTATTCCGTTCCCTTGAAGTGGACCCACCGTTAGAGGGAGGTTCCAATGAAGAGAAGGAAACTGCTGTTTTAATTTATAAAAAGGCATTACAGGACGCACTTTTTGCAAAGAAAAAAGAAGTAGATAATTTATTTTTTTATGGTAAACCATTCTTAACGTATTTGTTGTTAGCTATAAATATTATTTTATTTATTTGGTTGGAAGTACGAGGTGGCAGTGAAGATATTCACAATCTTATTGAATCTGGGGCAAAATACAACCCGGCAATTATTGAAGGAGAATGGTGGAGAATAATAAGCTCGATGTTTTTACATATCGGGGTTTTGCATTTAATGATGAATATGCTGGCTGTTTATTACCTAGGTTCCACCGTAGAAAGAATTTACGGATCAGCAAGATTTTTATTCATCTACTTCCTAGCTGGTATTGGAGGGGGACTTGCAAGCTTTGCCTTTTCCTATAATATTTCTGCCGGTGCTTCAGGTGCATTATTTGGTTTATTTGGCGCCTTATTGTTTTTCGGAGTGATATATAAGAAAATCTTTTTTCAAACAATGGGGCGTGGCGTCTTAATCATTCTAGCTATTAATATTGTTTTTGGATTCCTAGTGCCTCAAGTTGATTATAGTGCACATTTAGGTGGACTTGCTGCAGGGTTTATTGTTTCTGCCATTATCCATTTGCCACAAAAGAAAAAGATTGCACTCCAACTTAGCGCATTGGTAATCTATTTCTTACTGTTAAGTGGGCTGGTAGCTTTTGGTATCCAGCATAACGAAACTAGCCAAGAATATTATTTAATGCAAATTGAGGAACTTTTACAGCAGGAAAAGTATCAGGAAGTTGTAGAGGTTGCCACTGAGGGGCTGGCAAAAGAGGGAGAATTGGAGGCGAATCTGCTTTTTCAACGGTCGTATGCTTATATACAATTAGATCGATCAGAAGAGGCGGAGACAGACCTTGAAAAAACAATAGTAATTGACAATAGCTTGTCAGAAGCTCACTATAACTTGGCCGTGCTTTATGCGAATAAGGGAGATTTGACAAAGGCGAGAGAAGCGATTGAACGTGCTAGTCAACTTAACCCTAAAGATGAAAATATTAAAAGTTTATATGATCAATTAATGGAACAAAGTCCTTAAAAAGTATCTATTGCTTTTTTCAACTAAGCTAGCAGTCAATAAGAGAATGAGGCATTCACTTAGAAAAAATTTGAGATGGGGGTAAATCTGTTGCAAATCGTAGAAATAAAAGATATAGCTGCCTATCAGGAAGAATTGGCAACTTTGTTTCAAGAAGTAGTAGCTGAAGGTGCTGCACTTAATTATTTATATCCCATGCATTACGAAACAGCCATTCATTACTGGAAAAATGTTGTATCCGAGCAGGTTCAATTATTTATTTGTCTCCTTGATGGTAAGGTAGTAGGTACAATTCAGTTACACCTCGCAAATAAGGAGAATGGACTGCACCGAGCCGAAATTGCCAAGTTAATGACACATCCAGAAGCACGTAGGAAGGGGGTAGCGAGAAAACTCCTTCAGTTTGCCGAACAAGCAGCCAAGCAAGAAAAGAGAACGCTTCTATTATTGGATACAGCCAAGGGATCCTCAGCTAACATGCTTTATCAATCAGAGGGGTATGAGCTATACGGACAAGTGCCAGCTTATTCGCAGGATGCCTTCGGTAATTACAAAGATAATAATTTTTATTATAAGAAATTATAATAAAGTGAAACTTTCATTTACTGGAGTTTCCCTCAGGTTTTTGAAGTAGGGGATAACCGGAAGCTAAGACGATATAAATATTATTTCCTAATGAAGAAACATATGGGAATAAACTAAAAAAGTGCTCATTAGCACTTTTTTAGTTTTCAGTAAGACTATACTTTTGTATAAGCTGATTTTTTCTCCCATTTAGCTCAAAAAGTACAAGTAAATGATCTTGATCTTTACTAAAAAGAATAATGGGGATGTAGCTAGTAGGTTTTTTGTTGTTTTTCGTTGTGGCAGGTACAATATAATTCTTATAGAGCCCCTCCCATAACTGCCCCATGATTTTGTCTGTTTCCTGCTGTGTTAAAGATGGTAGTGGTTCTGTTTGATAAGTAGCCAGGCTCGTCAAAGGGACGGATAGATAGTTGCGACTATCTATATCAAAATGAGTAAATAGCTGATTCCAATGGTATAAAAGCTGCTGACGAGTGGTTTTTTCCAAGAGGTTTTTCCACTCCACCTCATAATTATTCTGTGGTTTTTTAAACGATTCTAAAGCAGTTGTAGGAGAGTCAATGACATATAGTTGATCTGCAGTTATTTGTTGCATACTATGAATGGATTTATCTTGTTTATGAATCTCACCGTGATGAAACGTAATAGCTTGAAATAAGCTGCTGTCTTCATGGAATAACCGTTCTTTCATAATAATACTGTCTGTATTTTGCTTCCATTTACTTCTTACCCCTCGTAGTCTCCCATTATCAAATAATAGAGAAGCGTCTTGTCTAAGGTAGGTTGGAGCTTCGCTGACTGAAGTTGCTGACCAAATAATTTCATATGAATCATTCCCATTTTCCGAAAACAGCGATATATCTGTTTGTACTTTCTCAAAACGTTGATTCTCTGTTATAGGAAAATAGGTTATGGCAGGCAACGTATGAATGTTTATTACATAAATGATGACAGCAGCACTTATTGAAACAATAATGATTGAAAGAAATCCCCATTTATTCATCAACTATTCACCCTCTAGAGTAGCTTGTCTAATCCATTGTATGAATTTTGGAAAGAAGATATGTTAGATGTATAGAAAACAACCCAGCTTGTCAAACTAGCATTATGAAGGAAAGAGTTGGGTGAGGATATGTCAGAAGAAATGAACAAAGAAAAAGTTATGTACACCAGCTATGATAAAAATGTAGAATATTTATCAAAAAGACTTGGTGTCGATAAAAGCTTTGATATTATACAACTGGATTTAGAGTATGCTGGAAGAAGAATGGCATTGTTTTTAATAGATGGATTTGCAAAGGATGACATTCTCCACCTTTTGATGAAGTTACTTGCAAAGTTGGAGCCCGAAGATATTGAACCTGATCCATTAGCCAAATTACTTAAAACGTATATTCCCTACGTAGAGATAGAACAGGTGGATGACCTTAACCTGGCTACTAAGCAAATACTTGCTGGTCCTTCCGCATTGGTCGTAGAAGGTATCAATAAAGTAATCATGATCGATGCCAGAACATATCCCGCAAGAACCCCTGCCGAGCCAGATTTAGAAAGAGTAGTACGAGGGTCCAGGGATGGATATGTGGAAACACTTGTATTCAACACGGCTTTAACAAGAAGAAGAGTACGTGATAGAACGCTAAGAATGGAATATACCCAGGTTGGGCGCCGTTCTTTGACAGATGTTTGTATTTGTTATATTGAAGATATTGCAGACATGGAAAGAGTCGAACATTTGAAAGGCGTATTAGATAAAATTGATACAGACGGACTGCCGATGGCCGAAAAAACGATCGAAGAATTTCTTAGTGGGCGTTATTGGAACCCATATCCGACAGTTCGATACACAGAAAGACCTGACACAGCTGCATCTCACCTTTATGAGGGACATGTATTGCTTATCATCGATGGCTCACCAAGTGTCATGATTACACCCGCAACGTATTGGCATCACCTGCAACACGCGGAAGAATACCGGCAGAAGCCATTAGTGGGTGCCTATTTACGTCTGATAAGGTTCATTGCTGTATTCGCTTCGATTTTTATTCTTCCACTATACTATTTATTTTCTGTAAATCCTGAACTGCTGCCAACTGGATTAGAGTTCATTGGTCCAAACCAAATGGGTGTTGTGCCTATAATTGCCCAGTTTATAATTGCAGAAATAGGAATTGATGTCTTGCGCATGGCTGCCATTCATACGCCATCTTCTTTAGCCACTGCTCTTGGACTAGTGGCAGCCATTCTAATTGGACAAATCTCTGTGGAAGTTGGATGGTTCTCTAATGAAGTTGTTTTATACTTGGCCGTAGCTGCTATAGGAACATACGCAACACCGAGTTATGAAATGAGTTTAGCTAATCGGCTCGTACGTATCTTTTTATTAATCTGCACTTCTTTGTTTGGTGTAATGGGATATGTAACTGGAATTACACTTTGGATTCTTTATCTTGCCAGAATGCAGTCGTTTCATATACCTTATTTTTGGCCGTTCCTGCCTTTTTCCTATCGTCCATTTCGGGACATTTTTGTACGGACACCCATCCCATTAAAAAACAGAAGACCACTCTTTTTAAACCCGCAGGACCCTGACCGTTAACAGGTTACCTGCGGTTTTTTTATGCATAAAGAATCGTGTTATGTCGATATCGCACCAGGACAAGGCGTATGTAGTCTCCCACACCAAATCCCATCGCTTTTATTGTAGTTCCTATTATAAAAGAAGTTTGCTATAATTAAATTTGGTGATTTTTATGAAAACAATTTATGATGTTCAACAACTTCTTAAACGATATGGAACGTTTGTATATACGGGGGATCGTTTGGGAGATTTGGAATTGATGGACATGGAGCTAACTGAATTGCATAAATGGGATTTTATTAGTGTAGAAGACTATACAATGGCCAAGTTACTTTTGCGAAGCGAAATATCTAAAGTAGAAAAAGAGAGAAGGGGGAACACTTAACATGACTCAGAGCGAATGGATTGTTGGTGTTGATGTTGGAGGAACGAGTGTAAAGATTGGCATTATTTCAGCAGCGGGTGATATTTATAAGAAATGGGAAATTAAAACAGATAAATCAGATGGTGGGCAGCATATTATGGAGGATGTCTGGAACTCCGTCCAACAGAAGCTATCTGAATTGAATATCTCATCAGATAATATATTAGGTATTGGTTTAGGCGCACCTGGGTTTATTGACGGAGATACTGGCTATATATACGAAGCAGTTAATATTGGCTGGAAGGAGTATGATTTACCAGGTCATTTAAAACAACTTTCAGGACTTCCAGTTTTTGTAGAGAACGATGCAAATGTCGCTGTGCTAGGCGAGAATTGGAGGGGAGCAGGTCGTCAGGAGAAAAATGTAATTGCCATTACACTTGGAACTGGTGTAGGTGGAGGCATTATTGCGAACGGTGATATTGTAAACGGTGCAAACGGGATGGCTGGTGAAATTGGACATATGACGATTGAAACAGCTGGAAGACCTTGTAACTGTGGAAGAACAGGTTGTCTTGAAACAATAGCTTCAGCCACGGGGATTGTAAGACAGGGGATGGAGTTAATTGAAGCGGGGAATAGGGAAAGTAAACTAAAGGAACATTTTGGAAATCACGGTGTCTTAACTGCTAAAGATATTTTCCACTATGCGGCATTAGGGGATGAAGAAGCTACTTCCATTGTTCACTATACTGCCGATGTACTTGGTTTAGTTATTGCTAATATGGGTGCACTCCTTAACCCGTCCAAAGTATTAATTGGCGGTGGCGTGTCTAAAGCTGGAGATCAATTACTTGATGCGATTAAGGCATCTTTTGAAAAATATGCCCTTGAAAGGGTAAGTTCCATTTGCGATATGAGAGTTGCAGAGCTGGGAAATGATGCGGGCATCATAGGGGCGGCATTCCTAGTAAAGCAAAAAGTTCTTCATGTTTCTTTCTAGTTTTTCTACCTTTTCCTGTAGATTATTGTAATCCACCAAAATTTTTTATGTTGCTTTGAAACTTTTATTATATTCAATACGTCTTATACTTATATGTGCTTTACAGAAATCATACATGAATTTATCCTTGCGTTTATAATATAAATGCAGGGGAATTGATAAATAGTGATAGGAATATGTTAGCTATGTACATATATGTTATTTTGACAATGTGTTGTAAGGGAAAAGCAGGAGGAAACAAAGATGAATTTTAATCAAAAGAAAATGCCTTTTTTTATCATTGCTACTATATTATTTGGGGTAAAAACATACATCGTTTACCGTTTTATATTTAATATCGACCTTGAAAATATAATGCAAGAGTTAATCCTATTTATAAATCCATTTGTTTCAACCTTTTTGTTATTTGCAATTAGCGTCTGGTTCAGCAAAAAATCAAGACAAATGAAGTTTCTACGGTATACAGCATTACTTGCTTCCCTAGTAGTATTTGCTAATATTGTGTTTTATCGATCGTTTGCTGATTTTATCACCATTCCCCAGTTATTACAGGGAAGTAATGCTGCTGACCTAGGGAAAAGTATCTTATCCTTGATGAAACCGTATGACGTTTTATTGTTTATCGACGTAGCAGTAATATGGTATTTAAGCAAAAGACGAGCAGATAGTTTCATTATAGATTTTTCAAGGAGAGGGAAAGTATTTGCTTTAGCAATGTCTCTTGTACTAATTGCCGGAAACTTTTTTTTGGCAGAGATGGAGCGCCCACAGCTTTTCACGCGTGCATTTGACCGCGAATATCTTGTGAAGAATATAGGGCTATTTAACTACCATATATACGACATTGCGATTAATACAAAAGCAACTACACAGAAAGTTTTTGCGGATGGCAATGAAATTCCTGAAATTAAGAAGTATGTAGAGAATAACGTTAAGGCTGATCAAAAATCAGAGATGTTCGGGGTTGCGGAAGATAAAAACGTTATCTTTATCAATGCCGAGTCTTTACAAAGTTTTGTGATCAATAATGAAGTAAATGGGGAAGAAATTACGCCATTCTTTAATAGCTTAACAGAAGATGAAGACACGTATTACTTTGAAAATTTCTATCATCAGACAGAGCAGGGGAAAACTTCTGATTCTGAATTTTTGGTTGAAAACTCCCTGTATCCTTTGTCTCGGGGGGCTGTTTTCTTTACACATGGACAGAATGAATACAACGCAATGCCCGAAATCCTAGGTCAAGAAGGTTACACTTCGAATGTTTTCCATGCGAATAATAAAAGTTTCTGGAATAGAGACCAGATGTACGAAAGCCTAGGTATTGATGCGTTTTATGGGAAAGAGGCTTATGAGGTAACAGACGATAATTCTGTAGGTTGGGGATTAAAAGATAAACCTTTTTTCGAACAATCTATTGATCATATTAAGACATTAAAGGAACCTTATTACTCTAAATTTATAACGTTGACAAATCACTTTCCGTTTGAATTAACGGATGAAGATAAGTCTATAGATGCTTATGATTCTAACTCAGCTACTCTAAATAATTTCTTTCCTACAGTCCGTTATATGGATGAATCCATTGAGCAATTTTTTGAACAGTTAAAGGCTGCAGGATTATATGAAGATTCGATTATCGTCATTATGGGAGATCATTATGGGATAAGCGCCAATCATAATAAAGCGATGAGTCAGTATCTCGATAAAGAGGAAATTACTCCTTTTGATCACGTACAGCTTCAGCGGGTGCCTTTCTTTGTTCACATTCCTGGTCATGGGAAAGGGGAAGTACGTTCTGAGGTATCAGGGCAGATTGATGTCAAACCGACTCTGCTAAGCTTGCTGGGGATTGAAAATGAAGATGATATATATTTTGGAAATGATTTGTTCTCAAATGAACGAAAAGATTATATTGCCTTAAGAAATGGCGATTTTATAAATGAAGATTTCGTTTTCACAAGCGGTATTTGCTATGATCGCCAAACAGGTGAGCCAGTAGAAGAGGAAAGTGAAGCCTCTCTAGATGTTTCAATTGATGAAGAGGTAACTACTTGTACTCCTATAGCGGATAAAGTAGATCAGGAACTTGCTTATTCAGATGACATGATTTATGGAGATCTGTTTCGGTTTATTGAACTTGATGATAAAGAAAAATAACAATAAAACGGAGGTGACCAAGGACTGCTGAGCAGTCACAAGGAAACCTCCGTTTTTTAATAGGTTGATCTGATAAAATAAAAAAAGCCCGAATTAGTTAAATAACCGTACGGACTTTTTGTTGTTCACCCTTATTTTAATTCATTCCCGAGATCTCAGTGATAAGCGTTGCTATAGAGAAAAATCCAAATGCAACAGCAGCAATTGCAGAAAATGCTAGAGCGAAGAAGTTTTTGTATTTAAGCTGACGAATAACAGATACAACTGCAAGTAATGCAACCAATAATAATAATATTGCCAAAACGATATGCATCTTAGTTAACCCCCTTGTTCAGTTCATAAAATTGATAGTGACTACCGTTTATATTATTATGTAACTAACCCAATATATTATTTATTTTATAGTATTTCGTATCATTTGTCGAGAAATACATGGACTAAAAATGAATGAATTGGCGACAAGCAGTTGGAGGGATTGAGATGGAAGTAAAAGCGTTATCATTAGGGCCTATAGGAACAAATTGTTATATCATACATAAAGAAGGAAAAGCATTGATTATTGATCCCGGAGGAAATCCAGAAAAAGTAATAGCACTTATGGAAGACCTTATGCTGACTCCGAAAGCTATTTTATTAACACATGCTCATTTTGACCATATAGGAGCAGTCCAAGAATTAAGAGGAATGTATCAAATTGAAGTTTACTTACACTCTGAGGAAAGCAATTGGCTACAGGATGCTTCATTAAATGGTTCGCTAGGTCTTATGGGACAAGAAATAACCACTTATGAGGCAGATCACGAGCTCCGAGAAGGCGATATAGAGATGTATGGCTTTAAGTTTGAGATAAGACATACACCAGGACACTCACCAGGGAGTGTAAGCTTTGTTTTCCCTGATCAGTCTATAGTAATTAGTGGAGATGTACTATTCAAACAAGGGATAGGAAGAACGGATCTCACTGGCGGGGACATAAATGTGCTAGAAAAAAGCATCCGAAACAAGTTATATAACTTGAATGATGGCTATACGGTCTTTCCAGGTCACGGTCCTGAAACCACTATTGGGTTTGAAAAGCACCAAAATCCCTTTTTCCCTGACCATTAAAAAACAGGGCATCGGTCAAAATAGTTGACTGGATGCCCTGTTTTTTAATGTCCGAAGCCTGGTACTAGTATAAACTCCGAGTACCATGTAAAGCCGATAAAAAATACCGTACAATAAGCCCCGAATAAATACATATACATACGCTCAGATAATTTCAAATAACTTACTGTAAGGAAAAATGCCGTTTGAACCAGGAAAAGAAGAGCTGCTCCTTGCATATCACCGATAAATAACATAACGGTGAATATGCCAGTCCAAAAGGCAAGCACGCGAAACATACGATCCATGCTTCCCCCTCCTTCTAGGTAACCTTTTCATTGTTATTATAAACGACCTTCTGCTACTTGTAAACGAATCTTGCTAAACAAAAGAAAGATTTGCAAAATAGAGGGAAATTTAGACGTAAACGATTGCATCTGCCTATCGTTAATCCTTCCTTTATTTAGTATAACCAACTCATAAAAGATTATGATTGTGGAACTATCTAATCCAATAGTCCGCTTACCAAAAGTGGGCTTTCGATATTTTTTACTGCATTTCCTTCCGTCGTAATGGTAAAGGCTAATAAACAGGTAGCTTCATTAATTCGCTCTACAACAATAAATACCTCTCCATGTGGAAAAAGATAGGAAGCTTGACTTGTTACATTTCCGGTAGCTTTAATCTCTTCAATTAGTAGTTGCCTAGAGGATTGAAAAAGTGTTTCTATTTTAGTTTGCTCCATTTGCATATCAGTCATATGAAGTTCATTACGATAACCTGCAGTTCCGTGAAAAAGCAAAAGGAAAATGATCGAGAGGACTACCAGCACATAGGGAAGAAAAAATCCTCTTTCATTCGTCATCGTACCATATGATCGTCTTTTCAAATGTTTCACCATCCTCCATCGTAACGAATATGGAAAATCCGTAAGTAGCTTGTTCAAAGCGAAGATTTGCTATATTTCTTAAATAAATCTCATGTCCCGTCCCGTTTACCCTGCGACGAATCAAGTTACCATATTCCTCAAGCGTCGTATTCGCTCCACCGACAAGGTTGAGTTCTAATATCTTACCAGCATCTTTTAGCTTAAAGCTTGTTGCATTTTTTACATCGTCTTGTAAGAAGGTAAAGAATTGTTGGACAGAAAGCTCCTGCTCGTGAAGTGGTATGTCGGCAGCTTTCAGAAGGGAAGTGAGAAAAGGGAGGCTTAAGGCGAGGAAGCTGATTGCTAACAATGATTGGATCATAGTGAATCCACTACTTCTTTTTAGGAACACCATATAAACAGATTGTTTCTCTTTTTTCTTTAACATTCGTCCATTCGACACATCCTTTTATCAAATCACGTTCTAGCGTAAAATGGTATACGGCTTTCATTCCGTTTTCTTGAAAGGTTGTATGGTTAGATTGGGGGAGAGGACGCCCAGGTGACCATAGAAAGGACTGTAGCTCATCAAGTAATTCTTGGTTCATATATCGTCTGTCTTTAAGGGTCTCGCTTTCAAGTCTTAGTAACTGAAGTAAGGGAATCACTGTAATAACAACACCTAATAGGATTGATACTGTGATAAGCACTTCAATTAAGGTAAAACCTTTATTGTTTCTCAAGATAAAATCTTCCCTTCCCAAACGGAAACACCATCCTATAGCTGTTTAGCGATGAGATCAGATAAAGTGTTCTTGGATTTTTTATATTCCCATTATAATTGAAGTTGATATTTCGATCTGTTCGTGTATCAATAGTCAGCCCTTTAGGATAGGTTCGATTCTTATCTGGTCGTCCGTCTACTGTAATGCGATAGCTGTTTTCATTAAAAGTTATCCGATTCATCCCACTTGATAGGGTGGAACGTTGCTGGATATATAAAACGTCAGACGCTAAGGTTTTAAAAAAAAGTTTTTCTTCCTGTTCTTTTAATACATCAAATTGTAGGGGGAAAGCGAGTAAAACCAAGGTCGAAAGTATACCTAACACCATAAGCATCTCAATTAGTGTAAAGCCGTCCTCGTTCATATTAATGTCCTACAAACTAGGCGCTGTTACTTGGCCATCTGCATATCCTAAGGAAAGGTTATTACTGCAAGTTGTTTGTTCTGATGTTATATAATCTTCTTCTACCAGGATAGCAAGTGTAGCAGGATATTCTCGTTCGGTTAAATAGTAAGCATCTACCTGAGCCTGGACTACTGCTACTAGTGCTTCACAGCCTGTTGAGTTCACTTCTTCGCTCTTCCCGCTAAGGCTAGGTATAAAGAGCAATATTAATACTGAAATAATCATTAACACGATTAGCATCTCAATTAGTGTAAAACCGCGCTCGTTTTTTAACATGATAAGTCTCCTTTATATCGTTTTAATTAGTTCGTACATTGGCCACATGATTGTTATATAAATAAAAATAATGAAGCCTGCTAGTACTAGGAAAAATACTGGCTGGATATATGTCACAAGTCTAAGGGCTCTCCGCTTCATTTCTTCTGTTAATACTTCTGTAAACATATCAAGGTCTTGCGTTAAGTGCACTGAACTTGTGTCTTGATTAAATAATAAAGATAGTTTGTTATCAAAAAGCGGTAAAGAATCTAGTAAGGAAGACATCGTATAGCCTTTTGATAGTTCTTCTTTTAAGTGAGATGCATAGAAGGAAATGACACGCTGTTTCTTTAACCCTGACATTTGGTGAACTATGTCATAATAAGAAATGCCAGTTTTTAGAAGAGAACTGAAATGTGCTGCAAAGAGTAGGGAGGTGTGGGTCTTAATATAGCTGCGACATAGGGGAAGGGATTGATAAATTTTGATAAGCGTATTTGTGGTTACTTTCCTCGTGTAAATTGGCCAAAGGAAAACAATGAACAATCCAATGAATGCAATTATGACAAGGAGATAAACTACATAATCCACTAGGAGCATAAAGAGAACAAGGGTGGAGGAGGCGGAGGTTGATTGGAACAGACTCGAAAAGGAAGGAAGTACGAGCTGTTTCATGAGAAATAACAGAATGCAAAAGATGAATAGAAGAAGTAGAGGATATCTAGTTATTTGTTTGATTTTATTAAAATAGAATATGCGGTCACTGAATGTGTCTGCTGCCTTACTTATGCTTTCCTCTAAATTCCCCGTCGTTCTGCTCAGATAGAGGTGGCTGACTATATGAGGGTGGAATGCTGCCAATTCAAACGCTTCATCAATTGTTTTCCCAGCTGTTAATGCCTGAGTTATTGTGTCAGCTAACTTTACAAACCTATCTTCCCACTTGGTCCGCTCCAATGCAGGCATGAGAGGGTACCCTATTGATAATAGCCGATGCAATCTGGTTAAAAATGCCAATTGCATCTCATGAGTGGGTTTGTAATTCTTTATAAACGCTTTCGGAAATAAATCCATAAGCAAGAGCCTTCTTTCTTAAATGGTCGAAGGAATGAAGTCGTTCTACCATATTACAGCTTCTATTAAGAATCGACTCTTCCAACTGTTTTCCTTCAAGTAATTCCATAATAGCACCGCGTCGCTTGGTTGTTCCGTCGATCTGTAAAGGGAGTAGCTCGAGTGAAGCTACGGCCAGCAAGGATTGCTCCAAGTCACTTTTTTTTAATCCCATTTCCAGCAATCTATGAATGGTCCCTGTGGTATTTTTGGCATGAAGCGTACTGAAAACTAAATGCCCTGTTAGAGACGCGTCAAATGCAAATTTAGCCGTGAAGGAATCACGTATCTCACCAACCATTATAATATCTGGATCATGCCTTAAAGCTGCTTTAAGTCCTGCTTGATAAGTAACTCCAGCCTTTTCATTTACCTGAACCTGAAGCATATTATCCATTTTTCTTTCGATTGGATCCTCTAAAGTGATGGTTTGGTAGGATTTTTCTTGAAGAATTGTCTGAAGTAATGCATAAAGAGTGGTCGTCTTTCCACTTCCTGTCGGGCCTGTTAATAGAATGATACCAGAACGGCTAGATACCCACCTTTTCAATTTTTGTAGTTGGTAAGAAAAGAGAAAAAGCTGATCAAGTCTCAATAGATTTTGCTCTGGAAGTAGTCGTATTGCTAAGCTTTCATGTTCTTTTACAGGGAGGGTGGAGAGCCGAAGGGAAATTAATTTATCTATTGCTTGGTGGGTAAGTGTACCGTTTTGTGGTTTTCTAATCTCGCCAATGTCCATACCTGAAGCAAATTTGTAATAAGAGAGTAAGGAACGATAAGTGGAAGTGGGAAGCGAAGTGTGATACATGCGTTTGCCATGAATTCGAAAATAGACATCTGTACCTGTTTCAAAAGGATAGAAGTGAATGTCTGTGGCTAATTGACGGAATGCTTCGTTGAAGAGCTTTTTGGATAGTGCGGTGGCGTGGTTCAAAGGACTCACCTCCTGCATATTATTGCACCATACCGACTAGATTCGACATTATTAGCGAGATTCCTTCTTTTAATTAAAATTTTTTTAGCATAAATCGAGAAGGGTTTGGACAAGCTAATCAAAACAAGATCTTTAAGGATGATAAGCATGTCTGGTAACGACTATCTCAAATTTATGACAGAACAGGTTGTAGCCTATTTGGATTTGCCACAAGAGGAACGAAAAAAAAGGAAGAAACAAGAAAAGGTCCCTCGGCCAGTATACAGCTCACGCTGGCTTGGTGTACTGCCTTTTGCAATCAAAACCTTTCTGCGTAAATAATTAAAGTAAAAATATATAACACCGTTATAATTTATCGCCACCAGAAAAGTTGTCATTCCTTGTCTGGTGGCTTTTCGTTGCATTATCTCTAAAGGACGTCGGTCTATCCCACTGTTGAAGGCAGTTCACTAGAGGAGCGGATGGAGCCGGATTATACCTTACCCCCATGAAAAGTTATCTTTAAACTTCGGTCTTTAGTACACCGCTCTCCGCACTTGGTTACACCTTGGAAAGATAAAACATGCCGCCATTTATAACCTCATAGGAGATAACAGGTCGATATCTCTCTTCAATCTCTGCAATTTCTTTTTCCATTGTTTCTGTCTCTATATCGTTTTGTTCTACATAAAAGTGTTTTAACGTGTCAATATCTTCCTTCATAGCTGAAAGGGAAGCTTTTGCCCAGTCATGGGTTTGGTTCTCAATGTAGTTGTCTATTACAGCCTCCAGTCGCTTAAAACCACTGTTTAGACGAATAATTGGTGATATTGTATAACAATAGTCAGAAATGGTTTGCTGTAGAGATAAGGTTCGGAGTGTATCCATCATTTCTGCTCTCATTTCACCTGTCACCATTTGTAAACCTAGAGAGAAGATTTCTTCTTTTTTCTGCTTGCCCTTATAACTTATTTTCAAATTGACCACAAGCCAAGGATACATAGGGGTATTTACTTGTGTATCAACACGCTGAAAAAGCTTTGTGTACTTCTCATTTTGCTTCAAATGACGAAGGATTTGTTGCAGGCGAGGACTGCCAAAATGAATCCATTCACCTTGTTCTTCTCTTTTGTCGGGGTTTGTTATAAATGTCAGCTGTTTTGGTTCACCTTCACGGCCCATCTTTTTAATATAATGCCAATAAAATGGTCTGTTCATTAATGCTCGGTCCATTTCTTCGGTTAGTTGAACCTGTAGGATGCCATTCCTATTACTGAGTAACTGACAGTGATGGGCACGGAAATAACCAGCGAGAAATTCATTTAAGTTTTCAATTGCCATATTGCTCCTCCTCAGATCCAGCATGGAACGTGTTCTTTAAGACATGTGAAAGGTTATCAAGCTTAATTTTTGCTTCACCCATTGACTCTGATTCAGAATAAATTGTTGCAATTTCTTTTTCCATGTTGGTTATCTCCAGTTCAGCTAATATATTATCGAGATGTCCAATAACCTTCTCAAATAGTTCTATTTTTTCATAAAGTAATGTCATAATATGTTCCTCAATTGTTTCTCTAATGGCAAAATTATATATGTGGACGTCATTTTCCTGGCCGTATCGATGGATTCTACCAATTCGTTGCTCTAATCGCATTGGATTCCATGGTAAGTCATAATTAATCATGTAGTTACAAAATTGAAGGTTAATTCCTTCTCCTCCTGCTTCCGTTGCGATGAGCACTTGAGCATGGTTTTCAAACAATTGGCGCATCCAATCTTTTTTTCCACGTTTAAACCCCCCACGAAATGGGACAGAAGAGATACCATGCTGTTGCAAATACCATTGCAAATACAATTGGCTAGCACGATACTCTGTAAACACAATGACCTTTTCATCTCCAATATCTTTTATCAACTCAACCAGCTTCTCAGCTTTCTTATGGTGCGGGAGTGCTTCAATTTTGCTGGTGATTGTTTGAAGTAATTCATTGGGATTATTTATATCATTAAGTTTTGCTAATGAAAGGTAGCATGCCTCTCTTGAGGAACAGAACTCTCTTAAATAGGTTATTTTTGAGAAAGAGCTTTTGTGAATACTATTCTCCAGTAACTGGTATACTTCTTTTTCAGGTTCAGAGAATTCTAGCCAGACTGTTTCGATATTCCGTTTCGTGTTTTTAATGGTGGTTTCCGCCCTTGTGTTCCTAACCATTACCTTTTGAACTAATTGCTTAAGAAATAGATCGTCCTTCATCTTTGTTCTATCTTTGCCAAACTTAGTAAGGAAGTCATCATAATTACCAAGATGGCCTGGTTTAAGAATGGAGACGAGGTTAAATATCTCTACAAGCTTATTTTGCACAGGTGTAGCGGTTAGTAATAAGCAATATTTCTTTTTTAAAGAGCGAACGAACTCGTAGTTTTTTGTTTTGTGGTTCTTTAACTTATGTGCTTCATCTATCAGAATTAAATCATAATCAATATCAAGAATTTTCTCTCTATGTGGAGAACGCTTCGCTGTGTCCATCGATGAAATTAAAATATCGTATTCTTCCCATGCATAGTTTCTTCGATGACCTATAGCAGGTATGTAAAATTTTTCATTTAATTCTCTTTCCCATTGGTTAACAAGGGAAGCGGGAACTAAGATTAAAATCTTTTTAACTAATCCTCTAATCATATATTCTTTCATGACTAATCCAGCTTCTATCGTCTTTCCAAGTCCTACCTCATCTGCTAGTATGGCTCGCCCATTCATCTGTTCGATAACCTGTTGAGCTGTTGAGACCTGGTGATCCATAAAATTCACATGCGGTAAGAAATCGAGCGACCGAAGACCATGGAATTCAGGTGTCATCGAGGTTAATTCTGCTTCGTACGTCATCGAAAATAGTTCCCAAGAAGACAAGGCTTCTCCTTTTTCTAGCTCTGTTTGTAATTGACCGATATAGTTAGAATCCTTTTGGATTGATATTTCATTCATAAGATACTTCCTTTATAAATAGTTTTATTAAGAGTTTCTTCATAATTTCTACTTTATAAAACATTTCTATGCTATAATGAATTTGAAATTAGAGCATTCCCTGTAATAAGTAGTACATAGTATATCCAACTTCAACTATTTCATAAAAGCGAATGATTACATGGGGAGAGATTATCGTTCCATTTCGTTAGTCAATTTGGAAGATAACGCCGAAGGAGCAAGCAAATATGCGAATCTCTCAGGCAAAAAGACTCTTGTAGGACGCACCTCTGGAGAGAGTTTACATAAGTAAACCACCCACGAAGCAAGTAGCTGTATGTACATAATAGGGACAGCTATGCAACTTTCTGGTTTAAGGACAGAGATTTCATTGATTAACAGTGGAATCTCTGTCTTTTTTTGTACGCTTGGAATTAATGCATAATAGCGATCCAAGTTTATAAAAACATTCATCGTCGCTATAGGTGAATAAGTGTAAAAATTTTTCCACTAAAAGTGGTGAAAAGGAGTGAAGATAATGACTGATCTACAGCGCACCCCATTGTATTCCGAGTATAAAAAAAGCGGGGCGAAGACAATTGATTTTGGCGGGTGGGACCTTCCAGTTCAATTCTCAAGCATTAAACAGGAACATGAAGTTACAAGGACAAAGGCAGGGCTGTTTGATGTATCACATATGGGCGAAATACACGTAACAGGGCCCAAAAGCAAAGAATACCTCCAGGGGATCACGACAAATGATGTTACAAAACTTGTTCCAGATCGAGCGCAGTATACACTGATGTGCTACCCAGATGGTGGAACAGTAGATGATTTTATTATTTATATGCTTGCAGAAAATGACTATCTACTCGTTGTAAATGCTGCAAATACAAAAAAAGATTATGAATGGTTAGTAGAGAATAACACTTACTCAAATGACGAGGTTTCGATCAGCAATGTATCCGATGATTATGCGCAACTAGCCTTACAGGGGCCACTGGCAGAAAGAATTTTACAGCAACTGACTGACACTGATTTAGGTTCAATAAAATTTTTCCGATTCGCACAGAGCGTTAAGATCGGCAACATTGCAGCGACTGCCCTTGTTTCAAGAACAGGGTATACAGGGGAAGACGGATTTGAAATTTATATTGATAAAGATTATGCACCCGATTTATGGAATCTTTTATTAGAAAAAGGAGCAAACCAAGGACTTGAACCAATTGGTCTAGGAGCAAGAGATACCTTGCGTTTTGAAGCAAATCTAGCACTCTATGGGCAAGAGTTATCCGCAACCATTACGCCAATTGAAGCTGGCTTAACATTTGCTGTGAAAGTGGATAAAGGAGACTTTATTGGTCGTGAAGTTTTAAAGAAACAATTAGAAGAAGGACCTGATCGTAAACTTGTCGGTATTGAAATGATAGATAAGGGGATTCCGAGACATGGTTACAAAGTTCTCTATGAGGGAGAAGAAGTCGGATTTGTGACATCGGGAACACAATCTCCAACTTTGAAAAAAAACATTGGCCTGGTACTAGTCAAACGAGAATTAGCTCAATTAGACCAACAATTGACTGTTCAAGTAAGAAACAGAGAATTAAGTAGTGTTGTAATTAAAACACCTTTTTATAAAAGAGAGAAATAGGGAGGGACCGAGATGGAATTTAGATATTTACCGATGACAGACTCAGACAAACAAGAGATGTTGGCAACAATTGGTGTGGACTCTACGGAAGAATTATTTGCTGATATACCAGAACAGATTCGCTTTAGAGGAAGTTTAAACTTAAAAAAGCCAGCAAATGAAGCACAATTAAAGAAGGAACTTGCCGATATGGCAAATAAAAATGTAAATCTTAAAACACATGCTTCTTTTTTAGGAGCTGGTGTTTATGATCATTATATTCCATCTGTTGTAGATCATGTAATTTCACGCTCCGAATTTTATACTGCTTATACGCCCTACCAGCCAGAAATTTCTCAAGGTGAACTACAGGCAATTTTTGAATTTCAAACCATGATATCCGAATTAACTGGATTACCTGTAGCCAATTCTTCGATGTATGATGGCGGAACATCTCTAGCAGAGGCTGTTAATTTAAGTGCAGCTCATACAAAACGAAAAAAAATTCTCGTGTCCAAAGCAGTACATCCAGAATCACGTGCTGTTATCGAAACATATGCAAAAGGGCCAGAACTGGAAATTGTGGAAATTGACTGTGAAGATGGGTATACGAACTTACAGCAATTGGCAGACGCAATCGATGAGGATACTGCAAGTGTCGTTGTGCAATATCCAAACTTCTTTGGTCAAATAGAGCCATTGGAAAAAATTAATGAGCTGGTAAAGAGCCAAACCAAAACAATGCTTATTACTTCAAGTAACCCGCTTTCACTTGGCTATTTGACACCACCTGGGGAGTTCGGCGCTGATATTGTGGTAGGGGATACGCAAGTCTTTGGTATTCCTGCGCAATTTGGCGGACCACATTGTGGCTATTTTGCAACCACGGATAAATTAATGCGCAAAGTACCTGGACGCTTAGTAGGCCAAACGGTCGATGAGGACGGTGTGCGAGGGTTTGTTTTAACATTACAGGCAAGAGAACAGCACATTCGAAGAGATAAAGCTACGTCAAACATCTGTTCGAACCAGGCGTTAAACGCACTTGCAAGCTCTGTTGCGATGAGTTCGATTGGAAAACACGGCTTAAGAAAAATGGCAGTTTTAAATATGAAAAAAGCTCGGTACATGAAACAGAAGTTGAAAGAGACAGGCCTGCGAGTTGCACATGAAGGGATGTTCTTTAATGAATTGGTAGTGGATCTTGGGTCCAACATAAGTGAAATTAATAAACAGCTTTTAAATAAAGGGTTTATTGGTGGATATGATTTGGGAGAGAATTATCCTGAACTTATAAATCATATGTTGATTGCTGTTACGGAGAGCCGTACAAAAGAGGAGATAGACATCTTTGTGAAGGAATTGGGGGATTTGCATGAATAAGAAGGATTTTCCGTTAATGTTTGAACGTAGCAAGGAAGGACGTACAAGCTATAGTTTACCTGAATTAGATATCCCGGATTTTGATCTGGATGCAGATATAGAAAGTAATTATATCCGAACTACCCCAGCAGATTTACCTGAAGTAAGTGAATTGGACATCATGCGCCATTATACAGGGTTATCAAATCGAAATTACGGCGTGGATTCCGGTTTTTACCCACTTGGTTCTTGTACAATGAAATACAACCCAAAGATGAATGAAGATGTAGCACGATTTGATGGATTTAGCCATATCCACCCATATCAGGAAACAGAAAGTGTTCAAGGTGCGATGGAAATGATGTATGACCTGCAGTCTTCTCTTAAGGAAATTACAGGGATGCATGAAGTTTCTTTGCAATCAGCAGCTGGAGCTCACGGCGAGTGGACGGCCCTCATGATGATCCGTGCTTTCCATGAAGCAAATGGGGACGTTAATCGGACAAATGTTATTGTGCCAGATTCAGCCCATGGTACAAATCCTGCGTCCGCAACAGTAGCTGGGTTTAAGGCTATAACGGTAAAAACGAATGAAAATGGTTTAGTTGATTTAGATGACTTAAAACGGGTTGTGGATGAAAAAACAGCCGCACTTATGCTGACAAATCCAAATACGCTTGGATTATTTGAAACGGAGATAATAGAAATGGCTGAGATTATTCATAGTGCAGGCGGGAAATTGTACTACGATGGTGCAAATCTCAATGCAATAATGGGGTATGCCAGACCTGGGGATATGGGATTTGATGCAGTCCATTTAAACCTTCATAAAACATTTACAGGCCCTCATGGCGGGGGTGGTCCTGGATCGGGACCAGTAGGTGTATCGGAGGAACTTGCCGCCTATTTGCCAAAACCTCTACTTACCAAAAAAGAAGAAAAATATGTATTTGAATATGATCGTCCTTCTTCTATTGGTAGAGTAAAGCCTTACTATGGCAATTTTGGAATTAACCTTCGTGCCTACACGTATATTCGAACAATGGGGGCGGAAGGACTTAAGAAAGCAAGTGAATATGCAGTTCTTAACGCAAATTATATGATGAGAAAACTGCAGAAGGAATATGATTTACCATATGACCAGCACTGCAAGCATGAATTTGTATTATCTGGCAAGCGACAAAAAAAGCTAGGTGTTCGAACACTCGACATTGCTAAAAGACTGCTTGATTTTGGCTACCATCCACCAACCATTTATTTTCCACTTAATGTAGAAGAAGCGATGATGGTGGAGCCAACAGAAACGGAGTCTAAAGAAACATTAGATGCATTTATAGATTCCATGTTAGCTATTGCGAAAGAGGTAGAGAATAATCCAGAAATAGTTCAGGAAGCCCCGCATAATACGATTGTGAATCGAATGGATGAAACACTCGCTGCAAGAAAACCAGTTTTAAGATATCAAAAATAGTAACATTTTCTATGGAAACAAATAAAAATCCTGAGGTCATTTGCACCCCAGGATTTTTTTATTTGGCTTTAATTTTACCTGTCCATTTCTTGAATCCGCCTTTTAGCTGATAAATATCTGTATAGCCTTTTTTATTTAGAAGTTGAGCCGCACGCGCTGATCGTGACCCACTTTGGCAGTATAGATATACAGGCTTGTCCGGCCTCATCTCAATTAAACGTTGTTTCATTTGTGTCAATGGTATATTTCTTGCGCCAAGGATATGCCCCTTGTCAAATTCCTGTGGTTCCCTGACATCGATTAATTGTGCTTTACGATAGCCTTCTCTGAACTGTTGCTCTGTAAGTACCTTCAGGTAGTTTTTCTGTCTAAAGTAGCGAAATACGCCAACAACCAATAAAGCAACAATAGCGATTACTAAAAATTCCATGCTAGTTTTTCCCCCGTCTGTCCGTATACTTCTTCTCTATTATATGCGCAAACAGCTATTTTTTCAAAGTATTTTCGTTCTTTTGAACCAAGTCAATAGAGTTGGTATATTTGCAACCACTTGTATAACAATATTATTTCATGTATCCTTTTATTAGAAACAGTTTTGCATTAGATAAAAAAAGATTCTTGAAATGAGGAGAATACATGCCTACACCAAGTATGGAAGATTATATAGAGCAAATCTATAACTTAATGGAATCGAAGGGATATGCAAGAGTTTCCGATATTGCCGAAGCACTAGAAGTACATCCTTCTTCCGTTACAAAAATGGTACAAAAACTTGATAAAGATGATTATTTAAATTACGAGAAATATAGAGGCTTCATTCTTACAGCTAAAGGGAAAAAGGTTGGAGAAAGACTAGTCTTCCGCCACGAATTATTAGAAGACTTCTTAGAAATCATCGGAGTTGAAAAAGAAAATATTTATGAAGATGTTGAAGGAATTGAGCATCATCTAAGCTGGAATTCCATTGACCGTATAGGTGACTTAGTGAACTACTTTAAGCAAGATAGTAAGCGGGTTAATCAATTAAGAGACATCCAAAAGCAAGCTGAGAAATAAAAAATAGTTCTATTATGTCATCCTTATGCTTAAAAATGTATAAACATCCTTTGTCAGGCATAAGGAGTGGTGTCATGAAAATCGATGGTGTGTTTTCAGGTGGCGGTGTAAAAGCCTATGCATTTCTTGGTGTTTTAGAAGTGTTGAAAAGTAAGGAATTGAAGCTTGAACGTGTAGCTGGGACATCGGCAGGCGCTATTATTGCTTCTTTTTTGGCTTCTGGATTTGATGTCGATGATATTCGTTTAAAGCTAGATGAACTTGATCTTAAAATGTTCCTCGACCCGCCTCTGATTACAAAGTGGTTACCGTTTAGTAAGTGGGTATTTCTCTATTTTCAACTGGGCATTAACAAAGGCGACAAATTAGAAAACTGGTTATATAGCCAGCTTGCTGAGAAAAACATCTATACATTTAACGATCTCCCCAGAGGGTATTTAAAAGTAGTGGTAAGTGATTTGTCACTAGGTAAGCTTGTCGTTATACCAGATGACTTGGAAAGAATTTATGGTATCAATCCGCTACATTTTCCTGTTGCAAAAGCTGTCCGCATGAGCGCGGGATTTCCTTATTTTTTTATGCCTAAAAAGCTTCCCGGAAAAAGTAATACTAAAAGTATTATCGTAGATGGTGGGCTGTTAAGCAACTTTCCTCTATGGATATTTGATAACCAAAAAGGAAAACAGGATAGACCGATTCTTGGTGTTAAGTTAAGTGAGACTGTGGAAAATACAGAGCCTAGAAGGATACGAAACGCACTAGATATGTTTCAGGCGCTTTTTGCCACAATGAAAATGGCCCATGACACACGTTACATATCTACAGCACAAAAAAGAAACATCATCTTTGTCCCGGTAGAAGGAATTGGTGCAATTAACTTATCTATTAATGAATCAACGAAGGAGAACCTTATAGATATAGGAATGGAAAGTGCTGAGGTTTTCTTACAAAAATGGCCAAAATAAAAATGACCCTACTTAAAAAGTAGCGCGGTCATTTTTTTTCTGCTTATTTCCCTCAATTACCCTAAGGTGAGAAGCCCGTTTTGACACTTTCTTTCTAGTCGGTGTTGAAACTGATTTGGTTCCCTTTGACTGTGTGTGGTAGACGGGCCGATTGTCTTGGTATTTTGCTTTCGATTGTTTTACTGCCTGCTTGTATTTTTTCATGTCATCCGAAGTAGTTCGCTTACGCAAAAATAAAAAATAAATAACACCAAAAAAAACAATCCCCGTACCAATCATGACTAAGATGTTAGTAAAAAACCCACTTGTATTTGTCAAAAGTTGAGATACTAAACCGATAGCAGCTAAACCAATAATGAGATAAATAAATATGGAGATTTTATTCCGTTGCATTGTTTTTCCACCATTCTGAAATTAATTCCAATTCTTCCTTACGAGGTTATCGCACTATTTATTCCTAAAGCCCATTTTCTATATGCTCTTATTATTTATTATTTCCTATAACACTTAAAAGTATTCAGTTTTACTAGAATGGTTTGTTTTTATTTTACTTGATTTTGATGCGGAAAACCAGTTGCTCAGAAAGAAAACATCACATTATATAGGATTGCAAATTCTTATATTGGTCATAATATTAAGCGAGGTGATCAAATGAGCGATAAGAAACAATTAGACCAAAATAAAAGAGAAGAGCCCTTAACATTATTTAGTCAGTCCGCAGTAACTGGATTTGTCGGTGGTGTGTTCTGGGGGCTTATTGCTACAATTTTAGCCTACTTTAACTTTACAGAGGTTGCACCAAAATCATACGTTTTGCGTTCATGGACAACAGCCACATGGACTGATGGATGGCTTGGTACCGTAATCACTATTATGATCCTAGGTGGTTTGTCTGTTTTGGTAGCATTTATCTATTACCTTTTCATGCGGAAAATAAACTCCATGTGGATGGGGGCTGTTTATGGTGTGATCTTATGGGGGATCTTGTTTTTTATATTAGATCCAATTTTCACTAATATTAAACCCATTCAGGAATTTAATCAAGAAACGATTGTGACGACTATTTGTCTCTATGTCTTATATGGAACTTTTATTGGATATTCATTATCTTATGATTACCATGATAAAGTAATGAAAGAGAAGAATGAACATAACAAGCACGCATAGCAGGCTAAATTGCACAGCAAAAGAACGTAAATACTTATTAATTACGAAGGTTTATGATAAACTGAAGTCATCCATCGTTTTACGTATAGAAATGTAATAGAGAAAGGGATGATTCTTAGTGGGGAAGCTAACAAAGTTACGTGAATTGTTAGAAAAAAATGAGTTGGATGCAATACTTATCACTAGTTCTATTAACAGACGCTACGTGTCTGGATTTACTGGAACTGCCGGGGTAGCACTTATTAGTAAAGAGCATGCACGTTTTATAACAGATTTTCGTTATACCGCTCAGGCTACTGAACAAGCAACTGAATTTCAAGTTGTAGAGCACAAACAATTAATTGAACAAGAAATACGTGACCAGCTAAAGGAAATGGGTATTAAACACCTTGGTTTTGAAAAGGATCATGTAACCTTTGCCCAATATGAAAATTATAAAAAAGTATTTGATGTTGACATGAAGCCTATTAGTGGTCTTGTTGAAGAAATGCGACTTATTAAAACAGCTGATGAACTAGCTGTAATGAAAAAGGCTGCTAAGATTGCGGATGATGCTTTTGTACATATACAGTCCTTTATTAAGCCTGGAGTTAAGGAAATTGATGTCTCGAACGAACTTGAATTTTTCATGCGAAAACAAGGTGCTGTTTCCTCCAGTTTTGATATTATTGTGGCATCTGGTCTTCGTTCAGCATTACCGCATGGCGTGGCTTCAAATAAAGAAATTAACTCAGGTGAGTTGGTAACGCTTGACTACGGAGCATGGTATGAAGGGTATTGTTCAGATATTACAAGAACCTTTGCAGTAGGAGAAATCAGTGACGAACTCACTACCATTTATAATACAGTCTTAGAGGCACAGCTTCTTGGTGTAGCGGGTGTTAAGCCAGGTATTACGGGTAAAGAAGCAGATGCACTGACACGGGACTATATTACGGAAAAAGGCTACGGAGACTATTTTGGCCATTCAACTGGCCATGGTCTTGGTCTAGAAGTACATGAAGGTCCTGGATTATCCTTTAGAAGTGATAAGAAGCTAGAAGCCGGTATGGTAGTAACGGTTGAGCCAGGAATTTATATTCCAGAAGTTGGCGGATGCAGGATTGAAGATGATATTATTGTAACCGAGAGGGGTAATGAACGCCTCACACACGCACCAAAAGAATTAATACATTTATAAGTTGAGCTTTTGATGAGGAGGAAAAAATAAGTATGATTTCAGTAAATGATTTTAAAACAGGACTAACAATTGAAGTTGACAATGATATATGGCAGGTTTTGGAATTCCAACACGTAAAGCCTGGTAAAGGAGCAGCCTTTGTTAGATCTAAGCTACGCAATCTCCGTAATGGGAATATTCAGGAAAAAACATTCCGCGGCGGAGAGAAAGTAAGTAAGGCACATATTGAAAATAGAAAGATGCAATATCTTTACGCTTCAGGGGATGCTCATGCATTTATGGATTCGAACTCGTATGAACAAATTGAGCTAACAACTGATCAAATCCAACATGAATTAAAATTCATTAAAGAGAATATGGAAGTTCATATCATTACTTATGATGGCGAAATATTAGGAGTAGACCTTCCAAATAACGTAGAGTTAGAAGTTATTGAAACCGAACCTGGGATAAAAGGAGATACAGCAAGTGGTGGATCTAAACCAGCAAAACTAGAGACAGGCCATTCTGTACAAGTTCCATTTTTCATTAATCAGGGAGACGTGCTTGTTATCAACACCTCTGATGGAAAATATGTATCAAGAGCATAAATTTCAAAGCATGAAGAAATAAAAAAGAGGCTGTACCAATTCATTTTGGTACAGCCTCTTTTTTTATGTAATAAAGAATATAATGTTGCGCTGACATCTATCATTGCACAAATTGGGTTTCTCTTAAAATAGATTTACTGGAAGCTGAGCTACTTTCTAAGTCATAAATGCTTAATTTCATCATACATTTAATAATAAGCTATCAAGCAAAGTGAGGAAGTTTTATATGGAAGAAATAATCCGGTTATTTCCAGAAGGATTGCAAGCACCCCTTCAGAAGCATATTGCTGGCAGGTGGAATGAGCTTCAAGAAATTCGATGTCGACTGAATAAGCAGTTAGAAATCATCCTAAACACGAGGAACGAATGGGATACAGCGATCACGCTGACTAAACAGGATTTTACCTATATGGTAAATCAACTTAGTGAGTTCTCTTTATATCGAATGGAAGACGAATTACGCGAAGGCTATATTACGATTGAAGGCGGACACAGAATCGGAATTGCTGGGAAAGTTAATACAATGCAAGGAGCAGTAAAAGCGATTCAGCACATAACGTTCTTAAATATTCGTGTAGCAAAGGAAAGAATTGGCTGTGCAGATAAAATTATGCCTTCTCTTTACCAGCAAGACTATCTTAATACATTATTCGTTGGTCCTCCGCAAACAGGAAAAACGACACTTCTCCGTGATACTGCAAGGCAAATAGCTTCAGGTTGGAAGAATATTTCAGCAAGGAAAGTTGGGATTGTCGATGAACGTTCCGAGATTGCCGGCTCAATAAAAGGAGTGCCACAACACAATATAGGTACTAGAGCTGATGTCATGGATGCCTGTCCGAAAGCAGAAGGAATGATGATGATGATACGCTCCATGTCTCCGGAAGTCTTAGTTGTCGACGAAATAGGTAGCAAAAAAGATGTACAAGCATTACTAGAAGCGATAAATGCGGGTGTTATTATTATTAGTTCCATCCATGGAAAAAGCCTAGAGGAATTAAAAAAACGACCATCTTTGTACAATTTATTTGAGCAACATGTTTTTCAACGGTTTATTTTATTAGACAGGAAACGAATTCCTGGACAAATTAGTAAAGTTTATAACGAGTATGGTGAGATTATTTCAGAGGTAACGGAGGACAGGCCACATGCAATGGATTGGGGCACTTCTTTTCGTCATAACGAGCACGTGGGTAGGGTTTGAGTGGAGTAGCAGACTCTCTAATAGACCAAAGCAAATAAGGCAATTAAAGAATGCATTGCAAATACTTGAGGCTGAGATTTTATATAGTCAGCTTCCACTAAATGAGGCGTTCTTGGTAATTGCCAAACAAACACCTCAGCCAACTAGCAAGTTTTTTGACACCTTATATTCCGAACTACAGCACGATAAGCGCGATCTATTTTCAGTATGGGAACAATCGGTTGATGGGCTGATGAAGTACTCAAGTTTAGGACGTAATGAGCAAGAAATAATCAAGCAATTTGGGAGAACCCTGGGGCAGCATGATTTTCACCAACAACAAAAGCATATTCAACTCACGCTCAGTCACCTAGAACGCGAATTAGAAGAAGCAAGGGATCACCATTTAAAATACGGCAAGATGGCGAAAAGTCTCGGCGTTTTGTGTGGACTGTTTGTTGTTTTACTTCTTTTATAAGGAAATACATGAAGCCCTAATTGATGAATATCTTGCGTTTAATGGAATACTTTCCAAACAACGTAGGAAAAACATAATCCACCTTTATGGACACGCATTATTAGTGAAAGGAGCCAGTCCATGTTTACAGATGCATCCATTCTATTTCAGATAGCTGGCATTGGCATAATTGTGGCGCTTATTCATACCATTTTAAAACAGATGGGGAAAGAGGAAATTGCTCAATTTGCTACACTGATAGGTTTTATTATAGTACTCGTTGTAGTTATTAACGGACTATCAGATCTCTTCCAGCAAATTAAATCAGTCTTTCTCTTTCAAGGGTAATCGTTAATGGATATTGTACAAATTGTAACACTTGGTATCGTTGCTAGCATTTTATATATCATTTTAAAAGAGATAAACAGCTCCATGGCGTTTTTTGTCATTCTGATAACCGGGATAATTATCTTCTTTTCGGTCATCCAGCAGATTAGCAGTATTTTTCAGCTGATTCAATCATTGGGTACAAAAGCGAACGTGGAAGGTATGTATATGGATACCATTCTAAAAATAATAGGAATTGCTTATATTGCTGAACTTGGGGCGGGGATTACAAAGGATGCTGGGTTAGGTTCAGTAGCTGCAAAAATTGAACTGGCAGGGAAAATATTTATCCTTTTACTTGCGGTTCCGATTATTAGCGCTGTAATCGAAGCCATTATACGTTTTCTACCTACAACGTAGTCAAATCCCTCCATTTCCTTTGAAGGGGGAAGTTATAGTGAATGAAGCCAAATAAGAAGTCAATCCTGTTCCTAACCGTTTTTTTCTGTTTATTGTTTGGACAAGCCTCGGTAAGTGCATCGCCTACAGTTAGTGTGGAAGATCCTAGCGATAAGGTACTTGAAGAAGTGTCCTTAACAGAGGTACAGAGCTATTGGACAGACCTGGTAAGTGAATATGGTGGTTACCTTCCAGAATTGGAGAAGACGAGTGTATATGAGTTTATTAAAGATAACGGTGAACTTTCTATTAAAAATGCAATAAATGGACTACTAGAATTTTTATTTCATGAACTGATTATAAACGGTAAATTACTAGGTTTGTTAATTATGCTTATCTTGTTTTCGGTACTTCTGCAAACAATGCATAATGCCTTTGAAAAGAGCTCTGTAAGTAAAATCGCCTACTTTGTAGTCTATATTGTTTTAATATTCATTGCATTGAACAGCTTTTATCTCGCTGTTTCCTATGCCAAGGAAGCCATTGATACGATGAGCAGCTTTATGATTGCCTTACTTCCATTAATGCTAGGCTTAATGGCTACTTTTGGGAACATAGTATCCGTATCATTCTTCCATCCAATCATTATTTTTCTAGTGAATTTTAGCGGTATTCTCGTCTCCACTATTATTTTACCGCTTTTATTTTTATCAGCCCTTCTGCTAATTGTTAGTAGTCTTAGTGAGAATTATAAAGTAACGCATCTTGCAAATCTGTTTAAAACAGTAGGGTTGGGGATGCTGGGTGTCTTTTTCACGATATTTCTTGGGGTTATGTCCGTACAAGGTGCGACCAGTGCAATTCAGGATGGTGTCGCAATGAAAACTGCAAAATTTATTACAGGTAATTTTATTCCTGTCATTGGCAGAACATTTACGGACGCAGCGGACACCATTCTTAGTGCCTCTTTACTATTGAAAAATGCAGTAGGGTTAGTCGGATTACTACTCATTATATTTATTGCTTTATTCCCTGCACTAAAAATATTTGCAATTGCGCTCATTTATAAAATTGCTGCAGCAATATTACAGCCGCTAGGCGATGGGCCAGTTATTTCAAGTATAAATACGATCAGTAAATATATCGTATACATTCTAGCATGCATGCTGGCTGTGTCGTTTATGTTTCTATTAGCAATTGTGATTATAGTCATAGCTAGTAATTTAACGCTGCTTTTACGATAGGATGATGAAAAATGGATGCTTTGATCCAATGGGTTACCCAAATTATCATATTTGTACTACTAGCTACCATAATAGATTTATTAATGCCCTCAACCTCCATGAAGAAATATATCAAGTTAATTGTAGGATTAATTCTAATTTTGATCCTTTTAAAACCTGTTTTCTATTTATTTCAAATTGATATTGGAAGCCAGTTAAACCGTTCCTTTCAGCAGGTGATACAGCAGGGAAATGAAGGAGAAGATGTAGAAAGTTTAATCGAATTTCAAAAAAGTGAAATAGAAACATCACAGTCTGCATATATTTTAGAACAAATGGCTGTCCAACTTACGGATCTTGCACAGGATCCATTACTGGAGGACTATCATGTCGAGATTACAGATATAAGCTTCTTGTTTTCTCAGGAAGATGAAATATCATTCGAAGTTCTCGATGAGGTCATTGTTAGTATAAGAGAAATAGAAGAAGATGGGGAGGGAGCAGTGAGTATAGTTGAAGATGTGGTAATTAACACGGAAGAGCCAGCAGTCACAAAAGATAATGAAGAAGAAGAAAAACAAATAGTAAGTCTGTTAAGAGATGTTTGGGATTTACAAGAGAAAGAACTGACCATCATTTGGGAGGGAGGGGCATCTTGAAACAATTATTGGATAAACTTTTTAAAAATGGAGCCAAAGGTCCTTCGAAAAAGACAGGCTATATGCTGATTCTTGCACTAGGTGGTCTGATGTTAATCATTGTAGGCAATTTATTTACTTCTTCTGATGAGACACCACCACAGCAAGAGATAACGCATAACCTGGATGAAGAATCAGAAGAAACTGCTAAACAGGTTAAATCAAATGAAGATATGACCACCTCAGACATCTCTGAATTGGAAGAAAGCTATAAAAAAGATCTCGAATCCATGCTAAATAATATAAAAGGTGTATCTGAAGCTGAGGTAATGGTCAATCTTGAATCAACTAAAATTAAAGTCTATGAAAAAAATCTTATTTACGGCCAGCAATCAACAGATGAGTCAGACAAAAATGGTGGCACAAGAAAGGTGCAGGACAGTACGGAAGAAGCACAAACCGTATTAGTCAGGCAAGGTGAAGGGGAAGTCCCATTGCTTATCCAAACAAAGAAACCGGAAGTAAGAGGTGTGTTTGTAGTCGCCAAAGGGGCAGACCACGCTTCGGTAAAGAATTGGATAATAGAGTCAACATCTCGCGTACTTGATGTTCCAACACATAGAGTATCAGTAATGCCAAAGAATTAAAGGGAGGAAGAAATAATGTTAAAAAAGCAAACTGTTTGGTTACTAACTATGTTGAGTCTCATGATTGTGTTGAGTGTGTATTACATGACTTCACCTGATAGTGAAGATCTGGCTTATCTAAATAATGGACAAGATGATTCAGAAGAAGCTGCATCAACTGATCCTTCTGAGGATGAGGGAGAAGCTGATGGAAACCAAGATGAGACAGAAGTGGATAGTATTTCAAACCTTGGAGAAAATGAACTATTTACAACAATTAGAATGGAACTCACCGATCAACGAAGTAAAACAAAGGATCGTCTTACAGATGTCGTTGCTTCAAGCTCAAGCTCACCTGAAGAAAAAGATGAAGCATTAAAAGAGATTGACGTGATTGAAGAAGTTGAAACAAAAGAAACAATTTTGGAAGGAAGTATTGCAGAGTCTGGTGAATATCCAGATGTTCTCGTCCGCTCTGAGGATGATAAAGTACACGTACACGTAAGAGCTGAAGAACTATCACCGACCGAGGCAAATAACATTATGCAGATGGTAAGGGATGAATTTGATAGAGATGTGGTTGTAGATGTGAATTATCAGCCAGCAAGCAGTGAAGAAGAGTAATAAGGAAAACCGGACACTTTAGGGTGTTCGGTTTTTTTATGTACCGTGAAGCGCTAGAAGCAGTTAGACAAAAAGGAAATCTTTTCTGAAAATATACACATAGTACTCCAGTTTCTTCCATAGATCGTTTATACTTATAATAAGAAGTATCCCACAATAGTTTGTTTCAGCTAAGTAATAAAGAATAATAAATGTAATTTATGGAAAAAGGTTATTCAGAAAATGTGAGTTTTTTGAAAATCACGGTGATCGTTTTATTTCTAATGCTAATTGCTTACCATATCATGCGGTACATTCAAGTTTTAGTGAAGATGAGAAAAAAAGCCATTTTCCCAGTTGAGGAGAAGGATATTATGGCAATCAGAAGACATCCTGTAAGGCCAGTAGTCCGGCCAACTTATAAGAACCAGAAAAATGGTATCATAATATATGGAGTGTTCCTTTTGTTTATGCTGGCATTGTTTATACACACAGTATCTCTTGAAAATTGGCCACTACTTCTGACTCCGGCTATTTCGCTTTTATACTTGCATAATTTATTCAATATGTACTCTATTGTAAGGGACGGTCTATTGGATGGGGGGCGATTTGTACATTGGAAAGACATAAAATCATTCCAGTTCAAGCCAATTGATATCGACCATCGTTTCTATGGCCATACTAAAGAGGTCAACGAAGCGGGTTATGAATTAGTCTTCAAACGACATCTTTTTAGTTCCTACTGCATCGTGATATCTGAAGAAACAAAAGATAAGATTACGGAGGTTCTTAGAGAGTATGGGAAGGTGGCAGAAGAGCCGTTGAAACCTCAAGAAGCATAGTAAAAGAAGTGTGCTTTCAGTCAATGCCTGTATTAACTATAATGGACTTCTGAGAGTGCAATAGTGAAATTATCTTGATGTTTACCATACATTTATCGTACTATATTAAGAGGAGTTATTAGTACCTAATATTAAAGTTATAGAAATGAAAGGGTGCCTGTAAATATGTTAAAGGTAGAAGAAATACGTGAAATAATTAAACTAATTGATGAATCATCTATTGATGAATTTTCGTATGAAACGAACGGAACTACCGTGAAAATGAAGAAAAATAATGAGACTGGTGTACCAGCAGTAACTGCTCCAGTGCCTAATGTATCAGCTCCAGTCGCAACACAAAGTGAAAAACTTGTGAATACAACAGAAACCCAAGCACAAACAGAAGCAGATACATCAAACAATGAAACAGAAAGCAAGGCTTATGACTATGAGATTGTTTCACCAATGGTGGGAACTTTCTACATGGCACCTACGCCTGAAAGTGATCCTTTTGTGAAAAACGGCAGTAAAGTAGATCCTTCTACTGTTGTGTGTATTGTAGAGGCAATGAAATTATTTAATGAAATCGAAGCGGAAGTAAAGGGAGAAATCGTGGAAATTCTTGCAGATAATGGCGATCTAGTTGAATACGGGCAGCCATTGTTTAGAGTAACCACAAAGTAAGGGGATGTATGGTGTGATTAAAAGATTATTGATTGCTAATAGAGGAGAAATAGCTGTTCGGATTATTCGTGCTTGTAAGGAAATGGGCATTGAAACAATCGCTGTTTACTCTGAAGCAGATAAAGAAGCACTTCATGTGCAAATGGCAGATGAAGCATATTGTATTGGACCAACTTTATCGAAGGACAGTTACCTTAACTTTACAAATATTATGAGCGTGGCTACATCTACTAAAGTAGACGCCATTCATCCAGGATACGGCTTTCTAGCGGAAAATGCCGATTTCGCAGAGATTTGTAGAGCATGTAATATTACATTCGTTGGACCAACCCCTGAAGCGATTCAAAAAATGGGGATTAAGGATGTCGCAAGAGAAACAATGAAACAAGCAAATGTTCCGATTGTTCCTGGTTCTAATGGTATCATTGAAGATGAGGAGCAAGCGAAAGGATTAGCTTTAGAGATTGGTTACCCAATTATTATTAAAGCCACTGCTGGTGGGGGCGGTAAAGGGATCCGCGTTGCACGAACAGAGGAAGAGTTAGTTAAAGGAATCCAGATTACCCAGAATGAAGCAGAAACAGCTTTTGGAAACCCTGGCGTCTATCTTGAAAAGTATATTGAAGATTTTCGTCATGTGGAAATACAAGTGTTGGCTGACAGACACGGGAATGTAGTACACTTAGGGGAAAGAGATTGTACAATACAACGACGTCTTCAAAAGTTGGTTGAAGAATCACCATCTCCAGCCTTAACGGAAGAAATACGACAAAAAATGGGTGATGCATCTGTGCAAGCTGCAAAGGCGGTTAATTATGAGGGTGCAGGAACCATTGAATATATCTTTGACAGAAAATCAAATGAGTTCTATTTTATGGAGATGAATACTCGGATTCAGGTTGAACATCCAGTAACAGAGCAAGTAACAGGTGTAGATTTGATTAAAGAGCAAATTAAAATTGCAAATAATGAAGAACTCTCTTTCAAACAAGAAGACATCCAGTTTAATGGTTGGGCACTAGAGTGTAGGATCAATGCAGAAAATCCATTCAAAAATTTCATGCCATCTGCTGGGGAAATTAACATGTATTTAACGCCAGGTGGTCTAGGTGTTCGAGTGGATTCTGCCGCATACCCTGGTTATTATATCCCACCGTATTATGATTCCATGGTTGCTAAGTTGATTACATATGGTGCAACACGTAAAGAAGCGGTTGACCGTATGAGAAGGGCACTCGATGAATTTGTTATCGAGGGGGTTCATACAACAATCCCGTTCCATCGTCAACTGATGGAACATGAAATTTTCATCGAAGGTGATTTTAATACAAAGTTTCTTGAAGATCACCCAATCCTCGAAAAAGGGGATTAGAAGAAAGTATTAATAAAGGAGTGATGAGACGATGAGTGAACAGCCTTTGTTAAATGTGAGTGATGATACGAGCCTTGGTGGTGTGGAAATTGCACCTGAAGTAATAGAAGTAATCGCTGGTATTGCAGCTGCCGAAACCGAAGGATTATATGCAATGCGTGGGAACTTTGCATCCGGAGTAGCAGAACGTTTTGGGAAAAAAGCACATAGTAAGGGTGTCAAGGTAGAGCTGACAGAAAGTGGCATACTGATTGATCTCTACGTAATATTGCATTTCGGCGTCTCCATTCCACAGGTTGCTCAAAATCTACAGACAAATATACGTCAAACTCTGAAGAATATGACAGCATTAGAAATTGATGAAATAAATATTCATGTTGTTGGCATTCAGATGGATATTAAAGAAGAGCACGATAATTACGAAGAATAGGGATATGGTTTAGACAGGATCAGAAAGTAACTTCTTCTGATCCTGTTTTTAATTTTTCAGCCCTGTGATGGTAAGCTCTTTTTGACGTGTGGATTATTAGTTTGATTCTAGCATTGAGATTTCAATCATGTTATGATTTGTAGGAGATAAGGATAAAAGGAGCTAATTTAGAATGAATAGACATGCAGCAAGGGAGAAAGCATTTCAAATACTCTTCCAATTGGATATAAACGATAATGAACCGAAACAGGCTATCGCTGAGTTTCTTGAATCAGAGGAGAATGATGCTTTTTTAACATTGCTCGTTGAAGGAGTAGCATCACATAAAACGGAATTGGACAAGATCATTTCCGACAACCTAGAGAACTGGAGTCTACAACGGATCGCTTCTGTTGAAAAGACAATTATACGAATTGCTGCATTTGAGATGAAGTATCTCGAAGACATTCCAGTTAATGTATCCATAAATGAAGCTGTGGAACTAGCTAATACTTACGGCGATGATAAATCTGGTAAGTTTATTAACGGTGTATTATCTAAAATAAATAAATAAAGGGGAAGTAATCAATGGCTGCAGAAATAATAAGCGGAAAAGACTTAGCACACGAATTGAGACTGGAAATGAATCAGAAGGTATCAGAGCTAAATGATCGTGGTATTTATCCCAAATTAAGCGTTATTTTGGTTGGTGACAATCCTGCTTCGAAAAGCTATGTCAACGGCAAAAAGAAAGCGTGCAAAGAGACAGGAATCCTTTCTGATGTAATCGAAATGGATAGTGACACGACTGAGGCACAATTGCTGCAGCAAATTGAAATACTTAATGAAGACCCATCCGTTCATGGTATTCTTGTTCAATTACCACTTCCTAAACAAATCCGGGAACAAAAGGTCATTGATACCATTTCCTATGAAAAAGATGTAGATGGCTTTCATCCCATTAATATTGGCCGGATGATGACTGGTGAGGATGCATTCTTGCCATGCACCCCGTTCGGCATTATTACAATGCTTAAATCAAAAAACATTCCTATTGCTGGAAAACATGCAGTGGTAGTTGGGCGAAGCAATATTGTCGGAAAACCAGTAGGTCAATTGTTGCTAAATGAACATGCTACTGTTACATATTGCCATTCAAGAACAACCAATTTACAGCAGTTGACGCAACAAGCAGACATTCTCATTGCGGCAGTTGGCAAAGTAAATGCCATTCGTGCAGAGCATATTAAGGAAGGAGCTGTCGTGATCGATGTAGGGATAAATCGATTGGAAGATGGATCCCTGACAGGAGATGTAGATTTTGAAGCAGCAAAAGAGAAGGCATCTTACATTACCCCTGTTCCTCGTGGAGTTGGTCCGATGACAATCACAATGTTGCTTGAAAATACGATTAAAGCTGCAAAAGGGCTGGCATAGACGTGAAAGACAAGTATTTAACTGTTACTGCATTAACTAGATATTTGAAGCGTAAAATGGATACTGATCCACACTTAAGAAATGTATGGCTAAGAGGGGAAATTTCTAATTTCAAGCAGCATAGCCGTGGACATATGTACATGACTATTAAAGATGAACAGGCAAGAATGCAGTCTGTCATGTTTGCTGGCAATAATCGGTCTTTAAAATTCAGGCCAGAAAATGGAATGAATGTGCTAATCAAAGGCGAAATAAGTGTCTATGAAGCCCATGGGCAATATCAGCTTTACATACAGGATATGGAACCAGATGGAATAGGGGCGTTATATCTTGCCTATGAGCAGTTAAAAGAAAAGCTGAGCAAGCAAGGCTACTTTAATGCGGAATATAAAAAAGTTCTACCACTTTTCCCTGAACGCATTGGTATCATAACATCACCAACAGGCGCAGCGGTTAGGGACATTATCACCACAATTAAAAGAAGATATCCCATTGCCGAATTAACCGTTATACCAGTTTTGGTCCAAGGGCCTAATGCTGCTAAGTCAGTAGTGAAAGCAATAGATACTGCGAATAATCGACTCTCCCTTGATGTACTGATTGTGGGGAGGGGTGGTGGATCAATTGAAGAACTTTGGTGTTTCAACGAAGAAATAGTAGCAGAAGCAATTTTTAAGTCAAAGACTCCTATTATATCGGCGGTTGGTCATGAAACAGACACGACTATTAGTGATTTTGTTGCCGATTTACGTGCTCCAACTCCAACTGCAGCAGGAGAAATTGCCGTACAGTCTCAGGATGAGTTGTTTGAAAGCATTAGGAAAAGTAGAAAAACTGTACAACGAGAGCTGGAAAGACTATTAACGACTCACCAGAAACACTTGAAGCAATTAAAACAGTCTTATGCTTTCAGGTATCCTGAACAGCTTATTAAACAAAAGGAGCAAGCACTAGACACTGCAGTAGAATCTTTAACAAAAGGGCTTTCCTACCAGGTAAGAACCTTGCAAGAGCGTTATCGTAATTTGCATAATCGCATTGCCCTCCAACATCCAAATGAGAAAATTAACCGTGCAGGGGACCGTCTTATTGAGATGAAAAAACGGCAAAATGCTAGTATGTCGCAAATATTGCAGAGAAAAACCACGGAGTGGAGCGGCCTAATTGATAAACTGACTTTGCTTAACCCTTTAGAAACAATGAAAAGAGGATTCGCCCTTCCATACAGTTCAGATGGTGAATTAATTAAGTCCGTTAAAGATGTTGAGAAAAAGGATTATATTGAAGTAACGCTAGCAGATGGTAAATTAAACTGTCAGGTACAGGATATCGAGGAGGAGAGCAATGACAGATAAACAAGAACTTTCGTTTGAAGAGGCAATGAAGGAGTTGGAAAGCCTAGTTGAAAAATTAGAAGAGGGAGATGTCCCATTAGAAAGAGCCATCACGTATTATCAGGATGGAATGAAGCTTTCTAAACTTTGTAATGACAAGTTAAAAAATGTGCAAGAAAAGATGACTACTATTATGAATGAGCAAGGAGATTTAGAACCTTTTCATGTAGAGGGGGAAGAGTGATTTTGACGGACTTAAGTGTATATATCGATCGTAATAAGGAACTGGTTCAAAAAGAATTAATAAACCAGCTTGATCAACTAACAATTCCTGAGGTACTTAAAGAATCTATGCTATATTCTGTTGAAGCTGGTGGGAAAAGACTTAGACCAATCCTGCTATTAGCAAGCTACGAGGCTTATGGGGATAAACTTGAGAAGGTCTTGCCAACTGCTGTTGCCCTTGAAATGATTCATACCTACTCCCTTATCCACGATGATTTGCCAGCTATGGATAATGATGATTATCGGAGAGGGAAACCTACGAATCATAAAGTCTTCAATGAAGCCACAGCAATTTTAGCTGGTGACGCTCTTCTTACATACAGTTTTGAAATTGTGGGAACTGATACAGGTCTCTCTGATGAACAAAGAATTCGCTTAGTCAAAATGCTTGCACAAGTAAGTGGTCCTACTGGGATGGTAGGTGGACAATTACTTGACATGGAAGCAGAAGATCGTGCGGTTTCTCTGGAAGAGTTAGAACGGATCCATACATTAAAGACAGGGGAATTGTTAAGGTTTGCTGTCTTTGCGGGCGCATATATTGCTGGTGCGAATGAAAAACAACTTGCAGCATTAGAAAAATTTGCATATTATCTTGGTCTCATTTTCCAAGTGCAGGATGATATTCTTGATGTAACAGGAGATCAAGAGAAATTAGGGAAGCCTGTTGGAAGTGATGAAGAAAATCAAAAGAGTACTTATCCAAAATTACTAGGACTTGAAGGTGCTCAAAATAGAAAAGACTACTATGTAACGGAAGCAAAAAAAGCATTGCAGCTTGCAGGAGCTGAAGGCTCGACTCTTATGGAATTAACCGATTATTTTAGCAATCGTGATTATTAATTTGCCTTTTTTTAATAAACCATACAACAAATCAGCATCAGTATGAAACTTACTGGAAAAACAGCTTAAATAAATGAAAAACGTGCGAGTTTGTGCTATAATAATTTTATAAAAGGAATGGTGCAGTATTCTAGTCAGTCTTCCGTTTCTGAAGGCGGGCCTAAAAATTCGCCAAAGGGCACATCGATGAAGTTCCTTGTGTAGGCTTGAGGCGCCCAGCCTTGGGTTTATGCTGGGAGTTAAGGTTTTTGGGCGATCCACAAAGGCATGTGGGCGTTGACCCGATTACCGCGGAGGCCCATCTCTGTAGTAGCGACTAAGCCTAGGAGCTATTATGGAATGGGGTATGAACCTGCACAATATGGTAAGGGACATCATATTTGCAGCGTAGCCTGCCTTGAGTGGTGTTTGAGGGGATTAGAGTCATAGGTAGCAACTCATATGGCCAATGGGTTGACTATTTTCATCTCTATGAAATCAGCACTGCAAAAGAGGCTAGGGGACGGTTAAAGGCTGCTGAGGAAATCTCCTAGACTGTTCGAAGACTTTTAAAAGGGATTATAGTGTGGACTAAGTGGTAATCCAGTCTAGCAATTGGTGACAATGCTAAGATGATTTTAAAGGGGAACCGCCTACATGGCAACATGAGGTAATCATTTGGGAAAACCTACTGGACCTAAGCCACAGTTTTTACCTTTTAAATGACCATTCCTTACTACATATTTTAACAATAAATCGAGGTATGAAATGAATCCCAATATAAAGCGTTCTTTGAAGTTTAGCTTAACCATTGCCGTTATCACTTTTGTGCTAGCGGCTATTTTTTCAGTTATCTCTTCCTCTATTTTAGGAGGGGTAGTTTGGTTTGTAGGATTGTTCATTGTCCTATTAATTGTTCTCATCGGTATTTTATTTGATATGATGGGGATTGCAGCAACAGCAGCAGATGAAACACCTTTCCATGCCATGGCAGCAGAAAGGGTACCTGGAGCTAAGGAAGCAGTTATGATCGTAAGGAATGCTGACAGATTCGCGAGTTTCTGTAATGACGTGATCGGAGATATCTCCGGGATTGTCAGTGGTACGGCTACAGCTATCGTTGTTTTACAGATCGCCAACCTGTTCGGCGAAGGTGATGGTTCCACCCTACAAATTATTCTATCAGTTGTTTTAACAAGTATTGTAGCTGCATTAACTGTAGGTGGGAAAGCATTAGGGAAATATTTTGGGATTAATGCCTCCACAAGAATCATTTTTTTTGCTGGGAAAATAATATCCCTAGTGGAAAACAAATTAAAAATCACTGTGTTTTCTAATACTACAAAAAATAAGACACGTAATAAAGGACAGACAAGATGACAAAAACAAGATTAGACATACTACTGGTAGAACGGAATTTAATTGAATCTAGAGAAAAGGCAAAGCGAGTCATTATGGCAGGGTTGGTGTACTCGGAACAGGAGCGCCTTGACAAGCCTGGTATGAAAGTGGATAGTGCTATCCCCCTTACCGTAAAAGGTAAGCTTATTCCGTATGTCGGAAGAGGTGGACTAAAGCTTGAAAAGGCTTTAAAATACTTTGGTATATCAGTAAAAGATAAAATAATGGTAGATGTGGGTTCCTCTACAGGTGGTTTTACTGATTGTGCTTTACAAAATGGGTTGAAGCGAAGCTATGCAATCGATGTTGGCTACAATCAACTTGACTGGAAGCTACGAAATGATAATCGTGTAGTTGTAATGGAACGAACTAATTTTAGATATGTTACCAAAGATATGCTTCAGGAAGGTACTCCTAATCTTGCTACAATTGATGTTTCCTTTATATCGCTAAGACTTATTTTACCTGTGCTTCGACAATTGCTTGCAGAAAATAGTGATGTAATTGCGTTAATTAAACCACAATTCGAAGCGGGAAGAGAACAAGTGGGAAAAAAGGGAATTGTTCGTGATAAGAAAGTTCATAAACAGGTATTAAAGGATATTATTCATTTTGCAACAGAGGAAGAGTATGAATTAATTGATCTTACATATTCCCCTATTACCGGTGGAGATGGTAATATAGAATTTCTTGCGCACTTTGGCTGGCGAAAAGAAAAGGAAGGAATACCTGAGTCGACTGTCGAAATAGAAGAGATAGTAGAGCGTGCACACCATGAGTTCCATACATCACAAGAAAAATAACGGGCTACTGATGTAGGCCGTTTGTGTTTATCCCGGAGCAAGCGTCCGTAAAACTCCCACTTCGAAACATGAAGTGAAACCGTGATGTTTAAGTGGGAGTAAACGGCCGCTAACACCCCGATTCGTTCAACTAACAATCAGTGGGGGATGAACAAAAACCTCCACTGATTGAAGTTTCACTTTATAGAAAATGAAGAGGTGTTATATGAGTAAAATACAACGTCATATTAAAATTCGTGAGTTAATAACAGAAAATGAAATCGAAACACAGGATGATCTGGTTGATCGGCTAAAGAGATTAGACTATAAAGTCACCCAAGCAACGGTTTCACGTGATATAAAAGAACTCCATCTAGTAAAGGTACCTGCTTCCAACGGAAAATATAAGTACAGTCTTCCTGCAGATCAACGATTTAACCCACTAGACAAGCTAAAAAGACTCGTCATGGATGCTTTTGTGAAAATAGAACATGCGAGTCATCTGATTATCCTTAAAACACTACCAGGAAATGCACAAGCAGTTGGCGCATTGATTGATAATCTTGATTGGGAAGAAATTATGGGAACAATCTGTGGTGATGATACATGCCTAATTATTTGCAGAACAGAAGAGAACGCAGCACTAATTAAGGAACGATTTTTAACAATGCTCTAATGATTATTTCTAAAATGGAGATGAATGTTATATATGTTAACAGAATTATCTATTCGGGATTTTGCAATTATTGATCAAATATCCATAACATTTAATGAGGGGTTAACTGTGCTGACAGGAGAAACTGGTGCTGGTAAGTCTATTATAATTGATGCAGTTCAATTATTAGCAGGTGGCAGAGGATCTGTTGAATTTGTTCGCCATGGAGCTAAAAAGGCTGAGATCGAAGGTTTGTTTACTCTAGATAGAAAAGAGCATCCCATTTATCAAGTGGGCAGGGATTTTGGTATTGAGATATCTGATGAACAAGTCGTTCTTCAACGGACCATAACCTCGAATGGTAAAAGTATATGTCGGGTTAATAGCAAGCTTGTGACTTTAGGTATACTGCGTGAATTTGGCAAAACATTAATCGATATTCACAGTCAGCATGAAACACAGTCTTTAATGGACCCTGAAAGCCATTTAGAGTTGCTCGATCTTTATGATCCGGAAGCGATGAAACCTACAAAGAAAGAATACAGCTACCTTTATGAACGTCTTAGTAATCTAAAGACAAGGTATAAAGAACTAAGTGAAAATGAACAAGAAATGGCCCATCGTCTAGATTTATTGGAGTTCCAGCTCCAAGAGCTAGAACAAGCTAATTTGGAACCAAATGAAGATACGGCGCTTGAAGAGGAACGAATATCTTTAGCTAACTTCGAAAAAATTTATACGGCTTTGCAAGATGCTTACAATGCCTTATATGGAGAACAAAAAGGTCTTGAATGGGTGAACACTGCCCGTACGGCGTTAGATGTAAGCAGTAACTTTGATTCGTTTATTAGTGATAAAGCTGAGGAAATTTCCAATCATTATTATGCCCTGGAGGAATTAACCTATTCTTTGAGGAACTATAGTGAATCACAGCAGTATAATCCGGGTAGGCTAAATGAAGTAGAGTCCAGATTAAATGAAATTAACAGATTAAAGAAGAAATACGGACCTACTGTTAATGATATTCTTCATTATATGGCGAAGATAGAAGAAGAAATTGAAGAAATAACCAATAAAGATTCCCACCTCGCTAAACTTTCTGAACAAATAGAGGAAGTTAAGAAGGATGCATTTCTTGAGGCCAAACAGTTACATGACATACGAGTAGAAAACGCGAATGCATTAATGGATGAAATTAAGAACGAGTTAAAAGATCTATATTTAGAGAAGGCGACTTTTTCAATATCATTTCAACAAACGAATCATGATGAAGTGGGATTCGATGAGCAAAAGCAAAAGTTGCATAAGAATGGTTTTGATAGAGTGCGCTTTTTGATTTCTACAAATGCAGGCGAGCCGTTGAAAGATCTTCATAAAGTAGCATCAGGTGGGGAATTATCACGGATTATGCTGGCGCTGAAAAAAATCTTTGCCAAACATCAGGGTGTAACTAGTGTTATATTTGATGAAGTAGATACTGGAGTAAGCGGACGTGTAGCTCAAGCTATTGCAGAGAAGATTTATCAAATATCAAATAGTTCTCAGGTGTTATGTATTACTCACTTGCCACAGGTAGCAGCCATGGCTGATACACATAAACTAATTGAAAAAGCTGAGAGTAACAACCGTACTGCTACAAAAGTTGAAGAATTGACGACTGATCAACAAGTGGTGGAATTGAGTAGAATGATCACAGGCACGAAGCTTACTGAAACTGCCAAGGATCATGCCAAGGAATTACTGGACATGGCTCTTACATTTAAATCCAAATAAAAAGGATATTTTTTCTTGAAAAGTCAGATGCTATAATAACTGGCTTTTTTATTTTGCTTTAATTAAGCCTTCGGAAACTACAGAGGTTTTGATACATATGCGAATTTCTTCCAACTTGTCGTGAATGCATACGAGGAAAGCTCCTTTATAAAAGGTTATACAATAATTAAAGGTTTTAAAAAAGGAAATGTTACACATCTTGCTTAGGTTTCACCAGTTTAAAACAGGTCTTGTTCGGTCAAATTAGAAGTACACAAATAAATAAGTTGCTGGTATGGGTTAGGAACGAGGAGAGTGAATGGAAACTTGAAACCACAAGAAAATAAAATACGACTATGGGTTGGCTCGATATTGTTTGCTTTCGTATTATCCATACCCTTTATATCCCCTGTAAAGCAGTATCTATCCATTCCCGATGAAATTGTTACTTTTCATAACGAGTCTCCGATTGAACTGCCCAATTTAGGAGAGAAATCACACATTGCCTCAAGCAGTCAAGCTGTACAGGCCGTAGATAGTTCTGTTTTTGAAACGAAGGATTCTGGAAATAGTCAGCTTATGTATGAAGTTGCAGGCTTGCCAATAAAAAAAGTTGATGTCTCTGTTTTAGATGATATGAAAGTAATTCCAGGAGGGCAATCCATTGGGGTACAACTTCACACCCAAGGTGTTTTGGTTGTTGGACATCACTTGGTAAATGTCGCAGATAAGTCACTATCTCCAGGTGAAGAAGCAAAAATTAAGGTTGGCGATGTTTTGTTGGAGATTGATGGGAAACCCATCAAAGAAATGAAGGAAGTTAGACCATTTGTAGAAAAAGCTGGTCAACAAAATAAGTCATTGGATGTAAAAATAAAAAGGGGCAAGGAAATAATCGATACGAAACTGACTCCTGTATTAGACGATAAGGAAGAAGATTATAAAATTGGTCTATATATCAGGGATTCGGCAGCGGGAATTGGGACGATGACGTTTTATGAACCGAAATCGAAGAAATATGGTGCTTTAGGGCATGTTATATCAGATATGGATACGAAAAAACCTATAGAGATACACGACGGTACCATTGTAAAATCGACAGTTACGGCAATAGAAAAAGGAAATAATGGCGTCCCCGGTGAAAAACAAGCAAGATTTTCTGTGAAGGAAAACCAAATTGGATCCATAACAAAAAATACACCGTTTGGCATATTTGGTAAGTTGGAAGAGACCATTAAAAATGGCAAAAATGACAAACCTCTGCCAGTAGCTTTATCCCATGAAGTAAAAGAAGGACCAGCAAAGATCTTGACTGTACTTGAGGATGAAAAAGTGGAGGAATTTGATATTGAGGTAGTAAGCTCTGTTCCTCAAAAATTCCCGGCAACAAAAGGAATGGTCATTCAGGTTACAGATAAGGAGCTCCTGAAAAAGACAGGAGGGATTGTTCAGGGCATGAGCGGTAGTCCTATCATACAAGATGGTAAGATAATTGGGGCGGTGACGCACGTTTTCGTTAATGATCCGACATCAGGATATGGTGTTCATATTGAATGGATGCTTCAAGATGCAGGAGTTAATATTTATAAGCAAACAAGAGATGAGCAAAAAGCGGGTTAAAGTAGTGACTTGTATGGATATTTTCCATCCAAGTCACTTTTTTTGTAATTAACAGAAAACATAACGCCACATTATGTTATACTAACATTGTAAATATTTTTCGACAAAACATGTATAAATTTATCGAATCATAGCGTAACCCGTAGTAAAACGATGATATTTCTAGTATTTGTAGAAAAAGCCAAAGTTTTTTAAATAAATAAAGGATATTTAGAAGTTGTGTAGAATAAGTAAGAATAAGAAGAGTTTATTACATAAAGGAGGAGCTTTTGAGTGGATAAAATTTCGGTTTGTTTGGTGGATGATAACAGGGAGTTAGTGCAGTTAATGGAGGATTACTTTGAAGAGCAAGAAGATATCGAGGTGATTGGTACAGCATTTAATGGCAGAGATTGTCTTACAATGTTAGAAGACCATGAACCCGACGTGTTAATATTAGATATTATTATGCCACATGTTGACGGTCTTGCCGTTTTAAATACAGTTCGAGGAATGGACGGCAACAAGCCAAATGTAATTATGCTAACAGCATTTGGCCAAGAGGAAGTAATGAAAAAGGCCGTAGATTTAGGTGCTTCCTATTTTATATTAAAACCGTTTGATCTTGACAATTTAGCTGACCAGGTTCGTCAGGTTCAGGGAACAAACTCCATGCCTTCAGCTGCCAAAAAGGTGGTACGTAAGGAAAGAAAAAAGCAAGATCTTGAAGCGAGCATTACGAATATTATTCATGAAATTGGTGTTCCTGCTCATATTAAAGGCTACATGTATTTGCGAGAGGCGATTACGATGGTATATAACGACATAGAATTGCTTGGTTCAATTACCAAGGTTCTTTATCCGGATATTGCTAAGAAGTTTAACACAACAGCTTCCCGGGTTGAGAGGGCGATTCGCCATGCCATCGAAGTAGCTTGGAGCAGGGGAAATATAGATTCAATTTCCGCTTTATTTGGTTATACCATCTCCATTACAAAAGCAAAGCCAACGAATTCCGAATTTATTGCAATGGTTGCAGATCGTTTGAGATTAGAGCATAAAGCGAGTTAAAGCAACATAATAAAAAGAAAAAGATGATTCCCTTGAGGTGAATCGTCTTTTTCTTTTTTATCATGTAGTATAAGAGTGAGTCTGCAAATTATTGCAGTGTTTTACTACTTAATCAAAAAACACATGATATAGCGATTCTACAGAACGGTTAAGGTCCTCTGCTTTTATCCCAAACATCATGGAAACCTCTGAAGAACCCTGGTTAATCATCTCAATATTCACGTTTGCACTTGCAAGCGCGGTAGTTGCCTTTTGTGCAACACCAACAGTGCTGACTAAGCCTTCTCCTACCACCATAATCATAGCCAAGTCCCTGTGCATGATTATCGTGTCAGGATGTAGTTCATCGTATATACGCTTTGTAATATTAGCTTCTTTCTCTTTTGTTAATTTGCTGTCACGTATAATGACGGACATGTCATCAATACCAGACGGTGCATGCTCAAACGAGACACCTTCATCCTCTAAAATGTTCAGTAGTTTCCTACCAAAGCCAATTTCTCTGTTCATAAGGTATTTACTTACATACAAACTGCTAAACCCGGTGTCACTTGCAATACCAACGACACATTTTTCGTCTTGTTTTTTCTCGGCTACAATATTTGTTCCTGGTAAGTGAGGTTTATTTGTATTTTTAATACAGACAGGAATTTGTTCTTTAAAAGCTGGTATAAGAGCTTCGTCGTGAAAAACAGAGAACCCCGCATAGGAAAGTTCCCGCATTTCTTTGTATGTTAATGTCTTAATTTCTTTTGGATTTGCTACGATGGATGGGTTAACCGCATAAACGGAATCTACATCTGTGAAATTTTCGTAGAGTGTTGCTTTTACTCCTGCTGCGACAATGGATCCGGTTATATCAGAACCACCTCTAGAGAAGGTCATTAATTCACCTTGCTCTGTGTATCCGAAAAATCCAGGTATAACTAATATTCCGACTTTTTCACGTAAGTTGTATATTCTTGCAAAGCTATCATCCAAAATTTGTGCATTACCTGGATCATTACTCACAATAATGCCAGCATCCTTTGGATTAATATAAGAAGCATCTAACCCAATCGAACAAAGATAAGCACTAAGAATCTTTGCCGAACTATCTTCCCCAATAGACTTTAGGGCATCTAGTTTGGAGATTGAAGATGTGTCTTGACCTATTACGGATTTAATTGTTTGTTCAATGTCCTCTAACAGAGCTATATCAAGCGAAAGGTCTTCAGTTATCTCTCTAAAACGATCGATGACTCTCTCATAGCTTTGCTCATATGATTCACCATTTATGTATGCTTCACCGAGCTGAATTAATAAATCGGTTATTTTTACATCATCAGGTGTCCTTTTACCTGGAGCAGAGACGACAATAATTTTTCTTGCGGGGTCGTCTTGAATTATATTACCCACTTTTTGAAGTTGGGTTGCTGTTGCCATCGAGCTTCCCCCAAATTTTGCTACTTTCATAAAAAGCCTCCTGAATCAATAATTTTTATATAAAATAATAACACACATTCAGAAATATGGACACTACAAAACAAACAATAGAGATGTCTCTTCGTTTTAACACTCTTAGCTAGAAGTTTAAAAGAGAAGAATGCCGAGCTTAAAGGTAGATCCTATTTTCATAAAAAAAGATGGCTACTTGTCCATCTTTTTTGTTTGTTCTTTATTTTTTTGTCTTTTGCGATCTCGATAAACAATAAAACCACCGATGAAACCTAAGCCTGCAATGAAAAAGAGAAGGCCGACAACAAATTGTACACCTATATGTAGAAAAATAGGATAGAATTCAGAAAAAAGTGCGTCTCTCATAAGTTTAATGCCAAATGCTGCAATAATACCTGGAATAATGAGAACAATTAAGGCAAGTGATCTACTCATATGATTTCCCCTTGGATTATATATTCCTTATTATTATATCAGAGGTTGTACGCTAAATGTACCCAAAGGTATTTGCCAAAGTATGCATGATAGCGTATTATAGAACTGTGCAAATTAATGCAAGGTGGGATGAGATGAAGCGTGTACTTATCGTTGGGGCAGGTAAAGGCGGTAGTATTCTGTTAAACATACTTTATCAGGCAAATCAGATGAACATTGTAGCAGTAATTGATGTAGACAAACAGGCTGAAGGTTTAGAGGTTGCCCAGAAGTATGGAATTGAAATAGGTTATGACTGGAAAAAGTGGATAAACAAAGATATAGATATTGTTATTGAAGCAACAGGGAAAGAAAAGGTACTGGATGAGATTGTTGACAAACGAAACAGAAAAACAGTTGTAATCCCAGGAAGTGTTGCATACATAATCTCGGAGCTTTTTAACGAGAAAGAAGCCTTGCTCGAACGGATAAAGTTGCAGATGAACAATCAACATCTTATTTTAAATAACATTCGAGACGGAATGATTGTTGTTAATAACCAAGGTGTTGTTCAGTTTGTGAATAAAAGTGCTGAACAAATTGTTGGCCTAGCAAAAAAACAAGTAGAAGGGAAATATATACAGACCGTTATACCAAATACTCGTCTGCCTAAGATTCTTCGCAATAAACGAAAAGAGGTAAACCAAAAATTAACGCTTGATAATGGGAAACAAATCATTACCACGAGAATCCCTGTTATAGATGCCGAGCAGAATTTGGTTGGTGCTTTTGCTGTTTTTAAAGATATAACAGAGGTTGTGAACCTTGCTGAAGAAAATACGGATTTAAATGAGATAAAAACGATGCTAGAGGCTATTATCCATTCGTCTGATGAAGCCATTACCGTCGTAGATGAAAACGGGAATGGGATGATGATTAACCCTGCTTACACGCGAATTACTGGTTTAAAAGAAGCGGATATAATCGGTAAGCCGGCAACAGTGGATATTTCTGAAGGGGAGAGCATGCATTTAAAGGTATTGCAGACCCGAAGAGCTGTTCGAGGAGTTAGAATGAAAGTTGGTCCAGGGCGTAAGGATGTTTATGTCAACGTAGCACCTATCATCGTGGATGGAAAAATTAAGGGTAGCGTTGGTGTTTTACATGATGTCTCAGAAATTCAGTCGCTAACGAGTGAACTAAGACGGGCTAGACAAATCATTCGTAACCTTGAAGCGAAATATACATTCCGAGACATTCTTGGGGATTCAGTGGAAATGAAACTGGCTTTGGAACAGGCAAAGGTAGGAGCCAAAACACCAGCAATTGTTTTGCTAAGAGGTGAGTCAGGTACTGGAAAGGAACTATTTGCCCACGCAATTCATAATGAAAGTGACAGGAAGCATAATAAATTCATTCGGGTAAATTGCGCGGCTATTGCTGAATCGATTTTGGAAAGTGAGTTATTTGGTTATGAAGAGGGAGCGTTTTCGGGAGCGAAGCATGGTGGGAAAAAGGGCTACTTTGAAGAAGCAAATAACGGTAGCATTTTCCTTGATGAAATCGGGGAGTTATCTTTAAATATGCAAGCGAAGTTATTGCGTGTACTCCAAGAGCAAGAGATTGTGCGGGTAGGTGGCACAGAGCCAATTAGCATAAACGTTCGTATTATTGCTGCGACAAATGTTAATCTTGAAAAAGCAATAATAAAAAAATCATTTCGTGAAGACCTCTATTATCGGTTGAATCGCCTCCCAATTTACATTCCAAGACTAAAGGAGAGGTTATCTGACCTGCCTGTACTTGTTCAGCATATGATTCTTAAAATCAACGAAGATTATGGACGTAATGTCCAATCGATTTCGGCTGAAGCACTGAGTAAGTTAAAGAACTACCATTGGCCAGGTAATATTAGAGAGCTAGAAAATGTAATTGGACGTGCCATGATATACATGGACATGTCGCAGGAAGAGATAAAAGCAAAAGATCTTCCTGATCTTCAGTCAGCTCGGATAGAAACAGAGACCCAGAATTTTAGTCCAAGGCAAGGACAACCACTCCAAGAGGCTATGGAAAAATTTGAACGTACTTATATATACGAAACATACAAGCAAAACAACTTTAATAAAACAAAAACAGCTAAAGATTTAAAAATCTCTATTCGTAATCTTTATTACAAAATGGAAAAATATAAAATTGAAAAAAACAACATGCAATAGTTTGCATGTTTGCATGTTTGCGTCAAATCAATAGCACCTTGATTATGCGTTAATACGGCAAAAGGAAGTTGGCATGAAATTTGCTACATATATATTGGGCAGACAGGAGGTCAAACTTGAAGAGTTTAGATGCGCTTATATCAAATAATCGAAATTCAGAAAACAGAAAAACCGTTTCCATTGCAAATGCAGCAGATAAAGAAGTGTTACTGGCTGTACGCGATGCTTTAGAACAAGATCTATGTTCATTTATACTATTCGGTAACTTGGAGAAAATTAAAGATGCAGCAAAAGAGGTTGCCCTCGATTTGGAAAATGCTTTTATTATTGTTAAAGAAACTGCGACACCTGATGAAGCGGCTCAAGCTGCTGTTAAGGCAGTTTCACACCAGGAAGCTGATGTCTTAATGAAAGGGAATATTTCCACAAAGACACTATTAAAGGCTGTTTTAAATAAGGAATTTGGACTCAGAACGGGAAACATTTTATCACATGTGGCGCTTTTTGAAATTCCTGGTCGTGACCGCTTGCTATTTTTAACAGATCCAGCAATGAACATCAAGCCAAATTTGAAGGAAAAAGCCGAAATTGTTAAAAATGCTGTGGTGGTAGCTAGAGGCATCGGTTTAGAGAAACCAAAAGTTGCGGTCCTAGCACCTGTTGAAACAGTGAACGAAGCAATGCAGTCCACCGTTGATGCAGCATTACTTACGCAAATGCAAAAACGTGGTCAAATTAAAAATTGTATTGTCGATGGTCCATTAGCTTTTGATAATGCTGTTTCTGTTGAAGCAGCAAAGCATAAAGGTATCCAATCTGAAGTCGCAGGGGATCCAGACATTTTGTTAGTACCGACGATTGATGTTGGCAATGCACTCTATAAATCATTTATTTACTTTGCAGGTGCAAATGTGGCAGCTATGGTTAGTGGTGCAAAAGCACCAATTGTTTTGCCATCTAGATCAGATGATGCAAAAAGTAAATTATATTCACTATCTTTAGCTTTAGCTACCACAACTACTTTTTAGGAGGAAATTATAATGGAAATATTTACTTATATGGAGAAATATGATTATGAACAGCTTGTTTTTTGTCAGGATAAGAGCTCTGGACTGAAGGCGATTATAGCCATACATGATACAACTTTAGGACCTGCACTTGGTGGAACTAGAATGTGGACATATAAATCGGAAGCAGAGGCGATTGAAGATGCACTTCGGCTTGCTAAAGGAATGACATATAAAAATGCAGCTGCTGGATTAAATCTCGGTGGAGGGAAGACCGTTATTATCGGGGATCCAAAAAAAGATAAGAATCCAGAAATGTTCCGTGCCTTTGGTAGATATATTCAGGGGTTAAATGGTCGTTATATTACGGCAGAGGACGTTGGAACTACTGTCCATGATATGGATTTAATTCACCTTGAAACAGATTTTGTAACAGGAATTTCACCTGAATCAGGTTCATCAGGCAATCCTTCCCCTGTCACTGCATACGGCGTATACAAAGGTATGAAAGCAGCAGCTATGGAAGCTTATGGTAGTGATTCACTAGAAGGCAAAACAGTTGCTATACAGGGAGTAGGAAATGTTGCGTATGCGCTCTGTGAATTCCTACATGAGGAAGGTGCTAAACTAATTGTAACAGATATCAATAAACAATCTGTTGAGAGAGCTGTAGAGGCATTTAATGCAACAGCCGTAGAACCGGATGATATCTATGATGTTGATTGTGATATTTATGCACCTTGTGCATTGGGTGCAACGGTTAATGATGATACAATAAATCGATTAAAAGCAAAAATTATTGCTGGATCAGCAAATAATCAGCTTAAGTCTTCTAAGCATGGGGACATCATTCATGAAAAAGGGATCGTTTATGCACCAGATTATGTAATAAATTCTGGTGGTGTTATTAATGTTGCGGACGAACTCGTTGGATATAATCAAAAACGGGCCATGAAAAAAGTTGAAACAATATATGATAGTTTAACAAGAGTATTTGAAATTTCCAGAACAGATAACATCCCGACATATGTAGCTGCTGATCGTATGGCAGAAGAGCGAATTGAAGCGAAAAGAAATTCAAGAAGCCAATTCTTACTAAATGACCACCATATCCTGAGCAGAAGGTAATCGTGTGTGCAATGGAGGGTAATACTTTGCAATCAAATTACAGAAACTTAGTCATTAATCCTGGCTCTACTTCTACTAAAATTGGGGTTTTTGAGAATGACATATGTATTTTCGAAAAGTCAATACGTCACAGTGGGGAAGATCTTAGCCAGTATCCCAACATAATGGATCAATATGATTTTAGAAAAAACGTTATTCTTGAACAATTAGACTATGAAGGCATTAACATTTCCAAATTGAGTGCTGTTTGCGGCAGGGGTGGTCTATTACAACCCATTGAAGGTGGAACTTATGAGGTAAATGACATCATGCTACATGACCTGCAAACTGGTTATAATGGCGAACATGCTTCAAACCTTGGAGGAATTATCGCTAATGAAATTGCCAGTGGGTTAAACATCCCTGCATTTATTGTCGATCCGGTGGTTGTGGATGAACTTGCTGATATCGCACGATACTCAGGAGTACCTGAAATACCCAGAAAGAGTATTTTCCATGCTCTAAACCAAAAAGCTGTAGCAAGAAAGGCAGCCCACGATGCTGATAAGGCATATGAAGAGATGAATATGATTGTCACACATATGGGCGGTGGAATAACCATTGGGGCCCATAAAGGTGGCAAAGTAGTAGATGTAAACAACGGACTACATGGCGATGGCCCATTTTCTCCAGAACGTGCGGGAACGGTTCCAGCAGGGGACCTCGTTTCACTATGCTTCTCCGGAGAGTACTATGTTGGTGAAATTATGAAAAAAATAGTCGGGCAGGGTGGCCTAATGGCATACCTTGAAACAAACGATGCAGTAGAAGTAGAAAAGCGAATTGAAGCCGGAGATACATACGCGGAAGAAGTATATGAAGCGATGGCTTATCAAATCGCAAAGGAAATCGGTTCTATGGCTTCCGTTCTTAAGGGTAGAGTAGATTTAATCGTACTTACGGGTGGGTTGGCTTATGGGAAAACCTTCACCGAAATGATTATGAAACGGGTAAATTGGATTGCTGATACGGTCGTATACCCTGGTGAAAATGAATTAGAGGCACTTAACGAGGGTGTTCTTCGAGTGCTTCGGGAGCAAGAAGAACCTAAAGTTTATCCTAATGATGACAAAGAGGAGCGATTCTTGTATGGCAAAAGAATATGATTTAGTCATTCTTGGCGGAGGAACGGGCGGCTATGTGGCTGCTATTCGTGCCTCCCAGCTAGGAATGCAAGTAGCAGTCGTGGAAAAAGGAGAATTGGGCGGAACATGCCTGCATAGAGGCTGTATTCCATCAAAAGCTCTTTTAAGAAGCGCAGAGGTACTTAGACAGACAAAAGAAGCTGCCGAGTATGGTGTGGAAACGAAGGATCCGAGCTTAAACTTTAATAAAGTACAAGAACGAAAGAATAAAATTGTTGATACATTGCATAAAGGTGTACAGGGATTAATGAAAAAGGGGAAAATTGATGTTTTCCAGGGCTATGGCCGTATTTTAGGACCAAGTATTTTTTCTCCAATGCCTGGAACCATATCCATTGAATATGCTAACGGGGATGAAAATACTATGATCGTCCCTAAAAATGTTCTTATCGCAACTGGCTCTAAACCTAAATCACTTCCTGGGTTGGAACTGGACGGGGAAATGGTCATGAGTTCTGATGATGCTTTAAAAATGCAAACTCTCCCTGAGTCTATTCTTATTGTTGGAGGCGGCGTTATTGGCGTTGAATGGGCTTCTATGCTGACTGACTTTGGGGTAAAGGTGACTGTCTTGGAATATGCGACACAAATCTTACCAACAGAGGACAAGGCTGTTGCATCAGAGGTTGAAAAGCAATTGAAAAAAAGAGGAGTAACGTTTGTTAAAGGCGCAAAGGTTCTTCCTGATAGTCTTGAACTTAACAGCAATGTAACTATTTCAGCAGAAAAAGCGGATGCCGTGGAATCCTATATTGCTGATAAAATGCTTGTGTCTGTCGGACGTGAAGCAAATACAACCAACATTGGAATAGAAAACACGGACATTGTATTAGAAAATGGCTTTATCAAAACAAATGCATTCTTCCAAACGAAAGAATCGCATATATACGCAATTGGAGATGTTATTGGTGGAATGCAACTTGCTCATGTGGCATCACACGAAGGTATTGTAGCTGTCGAGCATATGGCAGACGAAAAACCTCTTGCATTAGAATATGATAATATTCCTTCTTGCATCTATTCAAGCCCTGAGGCGGCAAGCGTAGGTTTAACTGAGAAACAGGCTACTGAAAAAGGCTATGAAGTAAAGGTTGGAAAGTTTCCTTTTAAAGCAATTGGAAAAGCATTGGTTCACGGGGAATCAGAAGGCTTTGTAAAAATAGTTGCAGACAAGAAAACCGAGGACTTGCTTGGTATTCATATGGTTGGTCCACATGTAACGGATCTTATCTCAGAAGCTGGACTTGCCAAAGTATTGGATGCTACACCATGGGAGCTTGGCCATACAGTGCATCCACATCCGACATTGTCTGAGATTGTTGGGGAAGCTGCTTTAGCAGTAGAAGGAAAGCAGATACATGGATAAAAGATAGTTTTAATGAAAAAGGAGGCTATTAAATTGGGAAAAGAACGTCATGAAGCGTTAGGATTGACTGATGATCAGGTTATTGAAATGTTTAGAACCATGCTGCTTGCCAGAAAATTGGATGAGCGCATGTGGCTTTTAAATCGTGCTGGTAAAATTCCATTTGTTATTTCCTGTCAGGGACAGGAGGCCGCTCAGGTAGGGGCTTCCTTCGCACTAGATCGGGAAAAAGATTACACGGCACCATATTACAGAGATATGGGTGTGGTTCTAGCATTTGGTATGACCGCAAAAGAATTGATGTTATCAGGTTTCGCAAAAGCTGAGGACCCTAACTCAGGTGGAAGACAGATGCCTGGACATTTTGGCCAGAAAAAGAACAGGATTTTAAGTGGTTCTTCCCCAGTAACTACACAAGTACCACATGCAGTGGGCGTGGCACTAGCTGGAAAAATGGAAAAGAAGGATTTTGTTTCTTTTGTAACTCTTGGAGAAGGTTCATCTAATCAAGGGGACTTTCATGAAGGATTGAACTTTGCAGGGGTACATAAGCTCCCTGTTATTACAATGGTAGAAAACAATAAATATGCCATATCTGTTCCAATAGAGAAACAAATTGCGAGCAAAAATGTTTCTGACCGTGCGATTGGTTATGGGATGCCTGGAGTAACTGTTGACGGAAACGACCCGTTAGCTGTATATGAAGCTGTTAAAGAAGCAAGAGAAAGGGCGATCAACGGAGAAGGCCCGACCCTAATTGAAGCAGTTTCATACAGACTTACTGCACATTCAAGTGATGATGATGATCGTCAGTATCGGGAAAGTGATGAAGTGGAAGAAGCCAGGAAGAAGGATTCTATTATTACTTTTGCTGCGTACTTAAAGGAAAATGGTGTGTTAAGTGATGAATCGGAAAAAGAAATGATAGACGAAATTAACTCCATTGTAAATGAAGCAACTGACTATGCTGAGAACGCAGCATACGCTGAAGCGGAACATGCATTAAAATATGTTTATGAAGAGTAGGGAGGGAATAGAAACATGCCAGTAATGTCGTATATTCAAGCAGTGACAGCTGCACTAAAAGAAGAAATGCAACGAGATGAAAAAGTATTTGTTTTGGGAGAAGATGTAGGAAAAAAAGGCGGCGTATTCCGCGCAACAGATGGTCTTTATGATGAATTTGGTGAAGCACGTGTGCTTGACACGCCGCTTGCTGAGTCTGCAATAGCAGGTGTAGGGATTGGGGCAGCAATGTACGGAATGCGTCCAGTTGCGGAAATGCAATTCGCTGACTTCATTATGCCTGCCGTCAACCAAATTATCTCAGAAGCTGCAAAGATGCGCTACCGTTCCAATAATGATTGGAATGTTCCGATGACTATTCGTGCCCCATATGGCGGAGGAGTTCACGGAGCGCTTTATCATTCCCAGTCAATTGAAGCAGTTTTTGCTAATCAGCCTGGGTTAAAGATTGTTATGCCCTCTACACCTTATGATGTAAAAGGACTGTTAAAAGCATCTATTAGGGACAATGATCCTGTCCTTTTCTTAGAGCATAAAAGAGCGTACCGGTTACTTAAAGGCGAGGTTCCTGAAGATGACTATGTACTCCCGATCGGCAAGGCAGATGTGAAGCGAGAAGGCTCTGATATCACCGTTATTACGTATGGTTTGTGTGTCCATTTCGCTCTACAAGCTGCTGAAAAACTTGCAGAAGAAGGAATCGACGCTCATATTCTAGATTTACGTACCGTTTATCCATTAGATAAAGAAGCCATAATAGAGGCAGCTCAAAAAACGGGTAAAGTACTTCTTGTAACAGAAGACAATAAAGAAGGAAGCATTATTGGGGAAGTAGCAGCAATTGTTGCAGAAAACTGTTTATTCGATCTTGATGCACCAATTAAGCGTCTTGCTGGCCCAGATGTGCCATCCATGCCTTATGCACCAACTATGGAGAAGTATTTTATGATGAACCCGGATAAAGTAGAAAAAGCGATGCGAGAACTTGCGGAATTTTAAACTTGAAGGAGGATTGAATAATGGCTTCGGAAAAAATTAACATGCCCCAGTTAGGGGAAAGTGTAACAGAGGGAACAATAAGCTCTTGGCTTGTTCAAGTAGGCGACAAAGTAAATAAATATGATCCAATTGCAGAGGTACTAACAGATAAAGTGAATGCAGAAGTACCTTCTTCCTTCACTGGTACCATTAAAGAGCTCGTTGCCGAAGAAGGGCAAACCATTGCTGTCGGTGATTTAATGTGCTACATCGATACAGAAGACAGCGCAGGCGATTCAACACAGCCTACGAATAAAGAAACGGTTGAGGATCCAAAAGAAACTACAGAGCAACCGAATCAAGATCAATCCATGAAAAAACGCTATTCTCCTGCAGTGCTCCGCCTAGCACAAGAGAAGGATATTGATCTTGACCAAGTTACTGGTTCTGGTCAAAAAGGTAGGATAACGCGGAAAGACATTGAAAACTACTTGTCAAATGGAAAACCAAAAACGACAAGCAGTAATCAAGAAGTGTCTTCTAAGTCTTCTCAAGCTCAGTCAGAGACAGTTGTAGAAAAAGCTACTTCTTCCGCATCTGTTTCAGATGTGCAACAAGGAGATATTGAAATCCCTGTAACAGGGGTACGAAAAGCAATTGCGCAAAACATGGTTCGATCTAAACAGGAGATTCCTCATGCATGGATGACTGTGGAGGTGGATGTGACAGATCTGGTCACATATCGTAACCAAATTAAAGATGATTTTAAGAAAAAAGAAGGATTCAGCCTTACGTTCTTTGCTTTCTTTGTAAAAGCAGTTGCTCAGGCATTGAAAGAATATCCTCAATTAAACAGTATGTGGGCTGGAGATAAAATCATACAGAAAAAGGCAATCAACCTATCCATTGCCGTAGCAAAAGATGAGGAATTATTTGTCCCTGTAATAAAGAATGCTGACGAGAAGAGTATTAAAGGAATTGCCAAAGATATTACTGAACTGGCAGCTAAAGCGAGGAAAGGTAAATTAACAGGGGACGACATGAAAGGTGGTACATTTACGGTCAATAATACTGGTTCTTTTGGGTCAATTAGTTCAATGGGTGTCATTAACCACCCGCAGGCTGCCATTTTACAAGTAGAATCGATCGTAAAGCGTCCAGTTATTGTCGACAATATGTTTGCAGCTAGAGATATGGTTAATCTATCTTTATCCCTTGACCATAGAGTATTAGATGGTTTAGTTTGTGGGAATTTCCTCTCCTATCTAAAGAAAACGTTAGAAAATATGAATGAAAAGACAATGAGTATTTACTAAATCAGCGAGCATAGTATGTTGTTAATCTTAATAAATTGATAAATCAAGTAAAACTTGGTATGCTGTTTACAAGATTTGATAGAACTAATTTAACGTAAGGGGTTGGATTTCGTATGGATTTCAACATTTTTATGAATGATGTTGTCAATGCAGCACGTGAAGATATAACGGAAGCAGGATACGAAGAACTGAAAACACCAGAAGATGTAGATCAAGCAGTTGCTCGTAAAGGGACGACCCTTGTGATGGTGAATTCTGTTTGTGGATGTGCAGGAGGAGTAGCTCGCCCAGCTGCAGCTAATTCTGTTCATTATGACAAACGACCAGATCATTTAGTTACTGTTTTTGCCGGTCAGGACAAGGAAGCTACAGAAAAAGCACGAAGCTATTTTGAAGGATATCCTCCTTCATCACCTTCCTTCGCATTTTTGAAAGATGGGGAGATTGTAACCATGTTAGAAAGACATGATATAGAAGGCCATAGCGCGATGGATGTTGTTGGCAGATTGCAATCCATATTTGATGAACACTGTGAAGAAATTTAACGCATTTTTTGCTTGTTTTAATAAGCAAAAAGTGTATATTAAAAAGAGGCTGTCGCTATTTATTTAGGTCAGCCTCTTTTTTCACGTTTCAAGCCTAAGAGAAACGTGAACATTCGTTACAAAACGAATATGCCGTAAAGCAATGCGAGTTAAAGGAGTTATAAAAGTGAAGATCGGCTATAGAACGATAAAAACGGCAATAGGTACACCTCTTGCCATATCTATTGCTCAATTTCTTGGTTTAACAAACTTTGTTTCAGCAGGAATTTTAACTATTCTTTGTATCCAGCCTTCAAGAAAACAATCTTTTCTAAGTGCCTGGAACCGTTTTTTGGCTTGTGTACTAGCAAGTGTTTTTTCTTTAGTATTCTTCGAGATCATTGGCTACCATCCTGTTTCAGTGGGTTTGATGCTAGCGGTATTTATACCGACGACTGTTTATTTAAAAATTACACAGGGAATCGCTACAAGCTCTGTAATTATTTTAAATTTATATAGTGCCTCGGGGATAGATTTGAATTTTTTAACAGATCAGTTTGTATTGATCATTGTGGGAATTGGTACAGGACTGTTATTAAATTTATACATGCCGAGCTTGGATAAAAAGTTAAAAAATAAGCAGAACAGAGTGGAAAGTAATTTCCAGACTATTTTGTATGAGGTAGCTTTATATATCCGCAATAAAGAGATACATTGGGATGGCAAGGAAATATCTGAAACAGAACAGATCCTTGAGGAAGCTTTTGATTTAGTTGAACGGGACAAAGAGAATCATCTATTGCGTAGCAAGCACCCATATAAGGATTATTTTTATATGCGCCAGCGACAATTTGAATTGTTGAAAAGGATGCTACCACTCGTAACAAAATTACCAAATAAAATATCCATTTCTGAAAAAGTTGCTGTTTTCTTTGAAAGCTTATCAAAAGCTGTTCATCCAGGTAATACAGCCATATTGTACTTAGAGGAACTAACTAAATTACAAAAAGAGTTTGATGAGGAAGAACTGCCTGAAACACGTGAGGAATTCGAAACTCGTGCTAATCTGTTTCGCCTTCTCCATGAAATAGAAGACTACTTATTATTGAAACAGAAATTTAAAAAGAGCGACATCCAACATAAAAAAGAGGCAAAATCTAAAGCAAAAGCGTAAGGCGCCGTTAAAAAGCGTGTCGTTGCTATTTTTTCCATTAAAAAAGACTGAAATCAATTTTGATTTCAGTCTTTTGCCGATTAATTATATAAACATTGCCAGTCCAGCAGTTAATGTTGAAAGTACCATTGCAATAATCATAATGTACACGATGACTGTAGTCCTTCTTTGACGCTTTGATTTTTTTGCAGCCATTTTCTTTCCCCCTTTGAACCCTTCTGTTACTTGTATTTTATCGTGAAAACCGGATTTGGACAAGTAAAAGTTTAAAAGAACTAAATGTTGCAAAAGATAAAGTTATCCTCCAATAATTTGAAGCATATTAATCTTCTTATAGTAGAGAAACTTTTTATTAAGAAGCTGAAATAGGAGGGAGAAGATTTTATGGACTTTTGTGCGAGAACAAAAGCTACAGCTGACAACAGTACTATGTCTCTTCCACCAAGGATTTCTCATATTGCAATTGCAGTAAGAGATCTGGATAGAGCATTGCCCTTTTATACAGAAGTCTTAGGATTACGAGTTGAGAGCAAAGAAGAAGTACTCTCTGAAGGGGTTAGAATTGTTCACTTAAAAGCTGAAAATATTTTGATAGAATTATTGGAGCCAAGCCATACAAATTCCCCTTTGCAATCATATTTAAACAAATATGGTGAAGGCCTTCACCACATTGCCTTTGAAACAAACGACATAGAAAAAGTACTTATAGACTTAAAAGCAAAAAATCTGCCAATAGTCAATGAAGGTGTGAAAAAGGGCGCTAGGAACAGTGATATCTTATTTATCCATCCAGGTGCTACAAATGGTACATTAGTCGAATTCTGCGAGTATAGAGGGCGTAGAGAACAATGACCCCATCCAAGTACATAAAAGAGCTAGCTAGCAAACGAGAACAAGTGGAAACAGGTGGAGGAGAAAAGCGAACTTCTAAGCAACATTCTAAAGGGAAGTGGACGGCGAGAGAACGTCTGACCTATTTACTTGATCCGGGTAGTTTTATAGAAATCCAACCTTTTTTAACAGAACGAAAACATAGCAATAATCTAGAATCTTTAAATGGAGATGGGGTTGTTGGTGGCTTTGGTAAGATAGCTGGAAAGGCCGTATATGTTTATGCGCAAGATTTTACAGTATTAGGTGGATCTCTAGGTGAAATGCATGGGAAAAAGATAGCAACAATTCTTGACCTTGCTGGTAAAAATCGTCTTCCTATTATTGGTTTAATTGATTCTGGTGGGGCACGTATTCAAGAAGGGGTTTCCTCATTAGATGGATATGGTCAGATTTTTTACCGAAACGTCCTTTATTCTGGTGTTATACCCCAGATTTCTGTCATAATGGGACCAAGTGCGGGTGGGGCAGTTTATTCTCCCGCATTGACAGACTTTGTCATCATGGTAGAAAAAATCTCTCAGATGTTTGTGACAGGACCTAAGGTAATGCAGGAGGTTACAGGAGAGCAAATCACGGCCGAAGAACTGGGCGGCTCTTTTATACACAGCCAAAAAAGTGGGAATGCCCATCTCACAAAACCAACAGAATGGGAAGCGTTGGACGCGGTTAAGGAACTTTTAATGTTTCTACCTGAGCAAAACCAACAAAAGACAAAGCCATTACCCATTAGTGAAGAAAATCATGAGCGACCAAGATTACTCGAATTGGTTCCCTCTGATAGCAAGACAGCCTATGACGTAAGGCGAATAGTTGAGCAAATAGTAGATGCGGATTCTTTTATGGAGATTCATGACAAATTTGCAAAGAATATTGTAGTAGGTTTTGCTAGGGTGCATGGAATAGCTATTGGATTGGTTTGTAACCAGCCGAAGTATAAAGCCGGGGGACTGGACATCGATGCTAGTGATAAAGCAGCGCGATTTATACGTTTTTGTGATTGCTTTCATATTCCCCTCATTACTTTAGAAGATGTTACGGGTTTCTTACCGGGGGTAAAGCAAGAGCACGAGGGAATTATTCGGCATGGAGCAAAAATTGCCTATGCCTATGCAGAGGCAACTGTTCCTAAAATCACGGTAATTTTACGTAAAGCATATGGTGGTGCTTTTGTCGCCCTTAATAGTAAATCGCTCGGTGCTGATGTAGTCTACGCTTGGCCGCAGGCTGAAATTGCTGTCATGGGCCCAGAAGGTGCAGTGAGTGTTTTAAACAGTGATGAAATAAAGAAAGCCCAAAACCCAGAGAAAGCTAGAGAAGAGAAGATAGCCGTTTATCGAGAAAAGCACGCTAATCCTTATACGGCTGCTGCCTTAGGGATGATCGATGATGTGATTTTTCCAGAGAAAACGCGCATTAAACTTATTCAAGCTTTGGAAATGATGTATAATAAACAAGTGGAACGACCAGAGAAAAAACATGGTAACATGCCATTATAGTAACTATTGGAGGACTAAAATCTATGACTACAGTAAACCAGGAAAGATTAATCAACGAATTTTTTGAACTTGTCCAAATTGACTCAGAAACAAAATATGAAACAGAAATTGCAGCGGTACTGAAGCGAAAATTTACAGACCTTGGCGTTGAGGTAGTGGAAGATAATGCATCAGAAGTGACTGGCCATGGAGCTGGAAATCTTATTTGCACCTTAAAGGGAACGAAGTCAGGAGTAGATCCAATTTATTTCACTTCTCATATGGATACAGTAGTACCAGGTAAGGGAATTAAGCCTTCAATTGAAGGTGACTATATTGTTTCGGATGGAACAACAATCCTTGGAGCTGACGATAAAGCAGGCTTAGCGGCAATGCTAGAGGCAATCCGTGTACTTAAAGAGAACAATACAGAACATGGGGATATTCAATTTATTATTACTGTTGGTGAAGAATCAGGACTAGTGGGTGCAAAAGCATTGAACCCAGAACATATTAATGCGAAGTATGGCTATGCATTGGATAGTAATGGGGATGTAGGAGATATTATCGTCGCTGCCCCTACCCAAGCGAAGGTTTTCGCCGTTATAAAAGGAAAAACAGCTCATGCAGGTGTAGCGCCTGAAAAAGGAATTTCCGCTATTACATTAGCAGCAAAGGCTATTGCTAAAATGCCTTTAGGACGAATTGATGAGGAAACTACTGCTAATATTGGTCGCTTTGAAGGTGGCAAGCAGACTAATATTGTCGTAGATCATGTGGAAATCCTTGCTGAGGCGAGATCTCTTGTACCAGAGAAAATGGAAGCACAAGTTGCCAAGATGAAAGAAGCATTCGAAAAAACGGCACAGGAACTTGGTGGTTCAGCTGATGTTCAGATTAACGTTATGTATCCAGGGTTTAAACAAAAGGCAGGAGACCAGGTCGTTGAGGTAGCTCGTCGTGCAGCAAAGGCAGTAGGACGTGAAAGTAAGCTATTACAAAGCGGTGGTGGAAGTGATGCCAACGTAATAGCTGGTCATGGCGTCCCTACGGTTAACCTTGCTGTGGGATATGAAGAAATTCATACTACTAACGAACGTATCCCAGTAGCAGAACTTGTGAAGATAACAGAGCTTGTCGGATCTATTATAACGGAAGCAGCTAAAGAAGCGTAAAGGTATATTGAACAGCAATTTACTTTCGACAACCTCGTTTTATAACTCATACTGAGAAACCCTTTTGAGGTGAAGCCTTAAGAGGGTTTCTCTTTGGATGGTTCATTTGGAGGATCTGGGTCATGCCGGTGTTGACCCAGGACGGGTCGTTTTTAGCCGGCGTTCTTTAGTATGGGCGCTCTCCGCTTTTCTTGTGTTATAATTGTTATAGATAATAATAAAGGGTGTATGAAATTGACAGCAAACAATCCTCACAAAGGACGGGTTATTTTCCATATAGATATGAACTGTTTTTATGCCTCTGTGGAAGCTGCTTACAACCCTGATTTAAAAGGTAAAGCCTTGGCTATTGCGGGTAATCCGGAGGAACGGAAAGGGATTGTTGTGACAAGCAGTTATGAGGCCCGTGCAAAAGGTGTTAAAACGACCATGACAATTTGGCAGGCAAAAAGGAATTGCCCTGAACTCATTGTGATGCGTCCAAACTTTGAACGGTACCGTGCAGCATCAAAAGCGCTATTCCGTATTCTATCAGAGATCACGCCAGATGTTCAGCCTGTTTCCATTGATGAAGGGTATATGGATATAACCCATGTAACCAGTGATCTTACGCCATTACAAATAGCCGATTCATTACAAAAAAGAGTACTTGATGAATTAGACTTACCCTGTAGTATTGGGATTGCACCTAATAAATTTCTAGCCAAAATGGCCTCCGATATGAAAAAACCATTAGGCATAACGGTTTTAAGGAAAAGGGAGCTGGCTTCAACACTTTGGCCACTTCCCATAGGGGAAATGTATGGTGTGGGGGAAAAGACAGCAACGAAATTGATTGAAAAAGGAATAAAGACTATTGGTGATCTGGCAAATTATAATACGTATGAATTAAAGCAAGTACTCGGTATAAATGGGGAACGACTTAAAAACAGAGCAAATGGAATAGATAACAGACCAGTTGATCCAGATGCCGTTTTTGAATTTAAAAGCATTGGAAGCTCACAAACCTTACCTTATGATACTGTTGATGAACAGGAAGTAAGAAGGCTACTTGCGATTCTTTCAGAGAACGTGGAGCGCAGAATGAAAAGAAAGAATGCAGCAGGGCAGAGTATACAATTAATGATAAGATACCAAGATCGTAAAACGATTACACGGAGCAAGAAGCTTTATCGGTATATTGATACAAAAGATGAAATTATGTATGAAGCAGAAGAACTTTTCCATAAACATTGGAATCAAGAGCCTGTTAGATTACTCGGCATCACGCTTCAAGATGTGGAAGTGAAAAAGAATATTGCAAAGCAATTAGACCTGTTTACGTATGAGAAAGAGGCAGGAAAAGAAAAGCTTTATGAAGCAATAGAAGGATTATCAGAGAAGTATGGCAAGGATGTATTTAAAAAACTAGAAGCGGTTAAAGAAGAAGATCAACCAAGAACTAGTTTTCAAAAAGATTTTCTTGATGACTATAAAAAAGAATAGCTCCCATTTTTCGCTAGATGAAAAATTGGGAGCTTTTTGGTGTTACTTCATAATTCGCTTGATTACAGCCTTGCCCAGTTTGCTTCCAGGATAACGGAAAGGCACATCAAATTTAGTTGATTGCTTTAGAATACTTTTTTGGTGGGAAAATGTCTTAAAGCTAGATTGACCATGGTACTGTCCCATTCCACTATTGCCAACACCACCGAATGGAAGATGAGGGTTTGCTAAATGAAAGATCGTATCATTAATGCTTCCACCACCAAAAGAAAGATATTGAATGACCTGCTCTTGTGTCTTAATATTTTCTCCAAAATAATAAAGTGCCAGTGGCTTTTCCTGCTTACTAATCATTTCCACAGCTTCTTCTACATTTGTAAAAGATAGAACCGGCAAAACAGGTCCGAATATTTCCTCCTGCATTACGCTGTCGTCCCATGAAATTTTATCAAGAATAGTTGGTTCGATCATAAGTGATTGTTTTTCTGCATTGCCCCCATGAAGCAGGGTACCATCTGTTAGATATCCTAAAATTCGATCGAAATGTCTTTCATTAATGATTTTAGTATAATCAGGATTATTTAAAGGTTCTTTTCCATAAAAAGACTTAATATATTTTTTCATTGCTTTCAATAGCTTAAATTTCACTTTTTCATGAACATATACATAATCTGGAGCTACACAAGTTTGGCCAGCATTTGTAAATTTACCCCACACTATACGTTTGGCAGCCAAGTTGATATTAGCATCCTTATCAACAATGGCAGGACTCTTACCACCTAGTTCAAGTGTGACCGGGGTAAGATATTTGCTGGCTTGCTTCATCACAATTCTTCCAACATCTGTGCTACCAGTAAAGAAAATGTAATCAAAACGCTGGCGTAGCAGTTCTTGATTCGTTTCTTTTTCACCTTCAATAACCGTAATATAGGAAGGGTCAAATGTACGTTTTATCATACTTGCCAATAAAGAGGAAGTTGCTCTAGCGTGCTCCGAAGGTTTTATTACCACGCAATTTCCCGCAGCAATAGCACCAATTGCCGGAGCGAGGGCTAGTTGGAGTGGGTAGTTCCATGGCGAAATAATTAAGCTAACGCCATAGGGCTCGTGCACAATGTAGTTTTTGGTTCCCTTATGAGTAATAGGAGCAGTGACTTTCGTTGGCTCCATCCAATTCATTAAATTTTTTAAAGTAAAGTCGATTTCCGAGTAAAGAAAACCAATCTCAGTAGTATAGGCTTCGTGTTCAGATTTGTTCAAATCTGATCGCAAGGCATGATATATATCTTTTTCATGCTTCTTAAGCATCCTTTTCAAGCTTTCTAATGATGCTTTACGAGTCTGATAGTCTCTTGTATTTCCATTTTGATAAAAAGCCCGCTGTTCTTCTACGATTTGTTTGATTGTAGTGATGTTGATCTCCCCCTTATGAATGTGCAGTGATGTCTAGTTTGAAGAAGTCCGTAGCAAGTTTTGTATTGGAAAATATTTGCTTTGCTTCTTGGAGTAAGCGATCGTTATCTTCTCCTTGGTAACGAGAGGAAATATGTGTCAGCACCAATTTCCCAACATTAGCTTGTCTTGCGGCTTCGGCTGCTTGTGTAGTAGTAGAATGGAAATAGTCCCATGCCATCTGTTCCTTTTCCCTTTCAAAGGTAGCTTCATGCACAAGAACATCCGCATCTTTTATGAATTCATGGTGTGTTGCCAGAGCACGCGTATCCCCAAGTATAGCTAGAACTCTTCCTGGTTTGTTTGGCCCAATAAAATCTTCACTTACTAGCCGCTGTCCGTCAGCGATATCCACAAAGGGGCTCTCTTTTATTTGGCGATAGATGGGACCAGGCTGAACGCCTTGTTCTTTTAGCCGCTCTACAAGTAGTTCTCCTGGTCGGTCCTTTTCTTCAATGCGATAACCATAACTAGTTATACCGTGATCGAGCTGTTTTGCAAACACGGTAAACTGATCGTCTTCATAGATTTTACCTTCAGTAATTTCCTGGATGTCGATAGGATAACGTAAATGGGTGCCACTAACTTTTAAAGAAGTAGAAACAAAATTCTTTAATCCTTCTGGTCCGTATAAGGTGACTTTTTCTTCGCCTCCTTGAAAAGATCTGCTGCTTAAAAGTCCTGGTAAACCGAATAAGTGGTCGCCATGTAGATGGGTAATAAAGATTTTATTAATCTTTCTAGGCTTAATCGAGGTATTTAGTATTTGATGTTGGGTTGCTTCACCACAATCAAATAGCCAAACACTGTTTTGCTCTTGTAAGAGAGTTAAGGCTATGGACGTTACATTCCGTTCCTTTGAGGGAACACCTGCGCCAGTCCCAAGAAAAACGAGTTCCATAATTTATTCCTCCATGATTTACCAGCCACGCTCATATTGTTTAGGGGCAGATAGTTTTTCGTTTAATTCAGTAGCTGCCGTTCTTGGCCAATACGGATCTCTCAACAATGCTCTTGCCAGGAAGATTAGATCGGCACGTTCATTCTGTATAATTTCCTCAGCCTGCACGCCTGTAGTAATGAGACCTACAGCGCCTGTTGAGATGTTTGCTTCTTTTCTGATCATCTCACAGCGTGGAAGCTGATAGCCTGGATAGGCAGAGATAGATGCTGGCACAACACCACCAGAGCTGCAATCAATCAACTCAATTCCTTGTTCGCGCATTCTACGAGAAAAATAGACAAAATCATCCAAACTATTTCCGCCCTCTGCGTATTCATCGGTAGATATCCGTACAAACAACGGACCATCCCACGCTTGTTTTACTGCTGAAATAATTTCCTCGAGTAAACGGTAGCGATTTTCTCTACTACCGCCATAGGAATCTTCACGTTTATTTGTTAATGGAGAAAGAAATTGATTAATTAAATAACCATGAGCTGCGTGTATTTCTATAATGTCAAAGTTTGCCTGTTTTGCTCTTTTGCTTGCAGCTTTAAACGCTTCGATCGTTTCCTTGATATCTTCTACAGTCATTTGTTGAGGTGTTTTATAGGAATCGTTGAAGGCTAGGGCAGACGGAGCAAAGATGTTGGAATCTAATTGTGCTTTTCTACCAGCATGAGCCAGCTGTATAGCTGTTTTGGAACCAAAATGATGAATCTGATGGTTTAAATCTGTAAGCCCTTCTACATGATCATCATCCCAAATACCTAGGTCCTGAGAAGAAATGCGACCTTCTGGTTGAACAGCTGTTGCTTCAAGCATGATTAATCCAACCTGGCCAACAGCCCGGGAAGTATAATGTGTTACATGGAAAGGAGTAACCTTGCCATCTTCTTCGTTACAGGAGTACATACACATTGGTGCCATTACAATTCTGTTTTTTAAGGTTACGTTTTTAAAGTTAATTGGTGAAAATAGTTTAGCCATGTTTTCTTCCTCCCGTTATAAAAAGATCAGGTGAATAATCTACGATAATCCTTAGCGACATCTGGCACATCAGTAAAAATCGCATCGCATTCCTGGTTGAAACAGCGTATTAAGTGTGACGGTTTGTTCACGGTATAGACACGAACATTCAGGTGATGCTGTCTGCTTTTCTCCATTAATCGAGAATTTAGTAAGCGATACTTGATATGGATTGAGGAAGCGCCAAGATTTTTAGCATACTTAGTGAAATATTTCATTCGTTTTGAATTTAAAAAAGCGATATCGACCTTACTAGTAAGCTCATGCAACCTCTTTACGCTCTTTGGATTAAAGGTAGATAGTGTGGTACGATTTAATAACTGATAGTTGGTTAATAAATCTAGTACAATCTTTTCTAAGTCCTTATAATCTATTTTATTATTTTTTAGTTCAATATTTAAATGTAACGGTTTATCTTGGACCCATTGTAGGAAGTTTTCTAATGAAACAATCTTTGTTCCAATGAATTTAGTGGAGAACCAAGAACCCATATCGAGATTGATTAATTGTTCATAGGTTAAGTCCTTAACGTAGCCTTTTCCATCGGAGGTCCGCTTTACGTTTTCATCATGAATTAATACAGGTACTTTATCCTTTGTTAACTGAACATCTGTTTCGATACCATCAGCGCCAAGCTCAAGCGCTAGTTCAAAGGCTGGCATCGTGTTTTCTGGTGCGTATTTACTTGCACCTCGATGCGCAATAATTTTTGTTTGCAATAGTTTCACCTCTATATTAATTGTGTTTTATTTTAGGGCAAAAGTCAATTTAGACAGGGGGATTTAAATTGAAAAAGTGGCAAACGAAAGAAGAGTTAACGGATTTACTTTGCTCCATAGTACAATATCAAAGTATAACTGGTTCAACTGCGGAAATTGCAATTGCGGAATATCTTTATCACATCCTATCCCAAAAGGAATACTTTCAAAAGAACGCATCTTCTTTGAATCTTCATCCATTAGAAGATGGAAGGAGGCTGTTAACAGCACTTGTGAAAGGAAAGCAAAAGAAAAAAGACACGGTTATCCTGCTGAGCCACTTTGATGTGGTTGGTGTTGAAGATTATGGCTCTCTTAGAAATTTAGCCTTTCATCCTAAGGAACTGACAAAGGAACTCTTCCAATCAAAGCATCAACTCCCTGAGAATGTTAGAAAGGATCTAGAAGCAGGGGATTGGCTGTTTGGAAGAGGGACGATGGATATGAAGGCGGGGTTGGCGCTTCAACTAGCAATGCTAGAACGAGCAATTGAAGGGGAGTTTGATGGGAACGTGTTACTACTTTCTGTACCTGATGAGGAAGTGAATTCTAGTGGTATGCTTACAGCACTTCCCGTGTTAAATCACTTAAAAGAAACCGAAGAAATAGAATACATTGCCTGCTTAAATAGTGAGCCTATGTTTAGCAAATACCCTGGAGATCCTGCTCATTATGTATACACGGGATCGATTGGAAAAGTGCTTCCTGGATTTTATTGTTATGGAAAAGAATCACATGTTGGGGAACCATTCGCAGGGATTAACCCCAATCTAATGATTAGTTTTTTATCACAGCAGATGGAATTAAATGAGGCATTTATTGAGCAAATAGAAGATGAAATCACGCCACCACCTGTGAGTTTAATGCATCGAGATTTAAAAGCGGAATATTCTGTGCAGACGCCTCAAGCTGCCATCGCAATGTATAACGTTCTTTATTTAAAACAAAGCTTTGAAGAATTAAACGGAAAGCTTCTGGATAGTGCTAATAAAGCTGTAAAGCAAATTGAAGCATATGTAAAAAAGAAAGCAGAGCATTTTGCAACAGTAGCAAAGGACTTTACCATGCCTGCTTCAAAGGTAAGTGTATTTATGTATGAGGAATTATACCAAGAGGCTGTTAAAAGGTATGGCCAAGAAGAAATAAACCGCCGGCAAAACCTGTTAAGCAGTCAACGGGAACAGGGAGACCGTGACTTTTCCACGTTATTAGTTCAGGAATTAGCAGCCATGTGTAATGACTTAGCTCCAATGATCGTGTTGTTCTACAGTCCGCCATTTTATCCTGCTGTGTCTTCACACCATGACCCGTATATACAATATGTTATGGCTGATATAAAAAAGTTTACAAAAGAAAATTATGGTATTGATTTAGTTAATTCAGAGTTTTTCACTGGTTTGTCCGATTTGAGCTTTGTAGGTCCTGTTACCTCTAATAGCAGAATAAAGCAGCTTACAGCAAACATGCCGCTTCAGCATAATGGTTTTGTCTTTCCTGAGGAAATGATGGAGCAATTAAAAATGCCAATTCTGAATATTGGGCCATTGGGGAGGGATCCTCACCAGTGGACTGAAAGGCTAGAGTTAAATTATAGCTTTCATTCTTTACCTACTATTATTTCCAGAGCCATACAACAGTTGCTGGAAAGTTCCCCGAAAAGACAATAAGCTAAAAATAGTGTAGAATAGCAATAATGAATGGCTATTCATTATTGCTGAGTTCGGGAACGACACCGTACGCTATGCTTATCTTAAAGGGTGGAAATCATGAAAATTATTGACAATACATTATATCAAATCACTGTCCCAACTCCTTTTGCAGTTGGGGATGTACATGTTTATTTACTAAAAGGAGAAGTGTTGTCTCTTATTGACGCAGGAGTAAAGACAAAAGAAGCTTATGAAGCATTTCAAATACAATTAAAACAAATTGGCTATCATCCAAGGGATATTGAACAAATTATATTGACGCATCATCATCCAGATCACACTGGATTGATTGAGGCATTTCCACGTGCTAGGGAAATAATGGCTAATCATCTTGTTGACCTGTGGTTAAGAAAAGACGAGCAATATTTTAATAGATATGAGGATTTCTTCAAAGAATATTTTATCCAATGTGATATTCCTGAACGTTTTCAGGGTATAGGAAAAAAGTTACGGTCCTTATTAAGCTATGCTGGAGAGGGCCATTTAACCAAAACTCTTGAAGAGGGGGATAGGCTGCCAGGACATCCTGATTGGCAGGTCCTTAACACGAAGGGCCATGCACAGAGCCATGTTTCTTTTTATAGAGAGTCTGATGGAATATTCATCGGCGGAGACCATTTATTGAAAAACATTTCTTCCAATCCTGTAGTTGAAGCCCCAATACATAAAGGGGAACGAAGAGCATCTCCCATGCTACAGTATAGGGATAGCCTTCAAAAGTGTGTATCTATCGAAATTAGTCAGGTTTTACCAGGTCATGGAGAGATCTTTTCGAATGTATCGGAGATCGTTCAGTCTCGTTTTAATAAACAGGAAAAACGTGCTGCTAATGTATTAGCTTTCCTTCAAACAGGTAAACAAACTGCTTTTCAACTATGTCAAAAAATATTCCCGATGCGTTATGAGAGCCAAATTGATTTGACTATGTCAGATATTATTGGCCAGCTCGACTATCTTAAAGCGGGTGGGCTTGTTAGCAAAAGTACAGAGGGGACGACGAAGTTTTATGAAGCAACGACGGCTGGAAAATAAAAAAGTAATTGTTACTGGCGCCTCAAGTGGAATTGGAGAAAGCATCGTATGGCATATCGCTGCAAGTGGAGGGGTACCACTTCTAATAGCACGTTCCACTGCTAAAATGAAGGAGCATTGTGATAAAATAAAACAAACTTTTAACATCGATTGTTATTACTATACTTGTGATTTATCGAATAAAAACGAAATGATGCGGACAGTGGACTTACTCTTACATGACCATCCTAATATAGATGGACTAATCAATAATGCTGGTTTTGGCAAATTTCAGCTTGTTGAAGAAATATCTATGCAGGACGTAGAAAGCATGTTTCAAGTTAATGTTATCTCTTTAATACACTTTACAAAAATGCTCCTCCCACATTTTCAGCAAAAGCAACAAGGGCATATCGTAAACATTGCCTCACAGGCAGGAAAAATATCTACTCCTAAATCGGCTGTCTACGCTGCAACGAAACATGCCGTTATTGGTTTTACTAATAGTTTGCGTATGGAAACTGCAAAAGATCACATTTTTGTTACAGCAGTAAATTTAGGACCTGTAGATACAAACTTTTTTACTCAGGCAGATCCTAAAGGGTCGTATAAGAAAAATGTTGGCCGTTATATACTAGACCCTAATTGTGTTGCAAACAAAGTTACGCGAAACCTGTTCAAGCAGAAAAGGGAAATTAATATGCCTGGTTGGATGGAAGCAGGGAGCAGACTGTACCATGTTTTTCCAGGTATGATGGAAAAACTCCTTGAAACGCAATTTAATAAAAAATAAACAAAGATCAAATGGAGGGAATAGTATGGAACTTCATATCACCCCAGGTGCAAAAGAGGAACTGGAAAAAAGAAATGTAAATCAAAATCGTTATGTTGTTCTCTGGTATGACACAGAGGGATGTGGTTGTGGTGTAAATGGCGTACCTACAATAAGATTTACTAATGGCTATACAAATGACTATTTTGAGATAGAAAGTGACAGCTTCCCTGTTTTAATACAAGAGCACCAAAAAGTATTTTTTGCTGAATCAATGAAGCTTGATGTAATAAATGGCATGCTTCGTTTATCGAGTCCTGAAGGAATCCTAAATCCATTTATCGCACCACAAAGTATATGTGAAATATAAAGAGTCTGGGACATAAGAAAACTAAACAAGAAAAAACCGTACATTCAAACGGAGTATTGCAGAAAAAGTTCGAACACTTCCGGATAGTACCTAATTTTTTTGTATCTGAATCACACTTTAGCGAAGGAAAAATGCGGAGACTCCTTGAAAATGCATTCGCATTTTCTGCGTGCGATGAAATGCTGCCGAAACCTTACTTGTCCAGTGGAAACAACACGAGTCCGAAGGCCCCGCAAGTAAAGGAACAAAGGCTAAGAGCGCCACGTCCTGTGGCAACCCCTTCGTGACCAACATCCTGTTAGCCCAAGGCCGTGCCCACGGAAAGCGGAGTATTTTCCAGAGCGGTAATTAAGCAGTTTTTTATTATTGTTCGCGTTTTAAAAGGGCTGGGACGTTATGTCTCAGCCCCTAATTTATACAATAGAAAGATAAAAGCTGTGTGCTTATAGTTACCGATGATTTTCATACCGAATTGGTTTTACATCATGCTGAATTTCCAAATAAGTTTCATTTGAAAGTTCTTCTAATGAGAATCCAGTGCTAGCCTTTAGTTGTTCTATAGAACTTGAGCCAAATACTGCACTGGCAACAGCTGGGTGTTTGAGTACATATTGTAGAGCAAGTTCTTGCAGGCCACCTTTAAATGTGAGATTGGATAGTCTCTCATAGTATTTCTGTAAGTCATCGTAGGAGTGGGTGAGGTACCCTTCACTTCCTTTCGCCTCAATCTTTTGTTTAGCCTGATTACTCAACATTCCTTTGGCTAATGGGCCTCTTGCAAGTACACTGATTCCATTTGCGTGTAGTAGATCAAGTAGTTCCTCCTCGGGGCGGCGATCAAAGATACTATATTGCATCATAACAGCATCAATCGTTGAGTGTTTTACATACTCACGAATAACATTAGGACGTATAGAGGAAATTCCATAACTTCGTATGTAACCTTCTTCTTTCAAACGTTCAAATGCTTCAATTGATTCATCTATTGGGTCATCGAGCGTGCCACCATGCAACATATAGAAGTCAATATAATCTGTCTGTAGACGATGTAAACTGTCTTTTACCCCTTCCGTTATATGTTTAGCTGATGGGTCCCAGTGCCAGTCTTTTGTTTCTTTATTAAAATGATTTCCCACTTTTGTTGTGAGAACAACCTTATCTCGTTTTCCTTTAATTGCTTTTCCTACGATTTCTTCATTTGTACCAAAATCATATAGATCTGCCGTATCAAGATGTGTTATTCCTCTATCAAGTGCCATATTGATTATATTTTTTGCCTTTTTTTCATCTGTGCCAAGTGACATACAACCTAATGTGAGGGCAGAAATCATAATTCCCGATTTACCCAATTGATTTTCTCTCAAACGAATCATCCTCCTAATTTAGTACTATTCCCATTGTAAAAAGTACTTAAACGCAATACAACTATTTTGCGGTGGCCTTTATAATATCTTATACTAACAGAAGAAAGTTAATTGAATGCTTGTTATAAGGGAAATCATTTTAACGAAGTAGTGTTCCTGAAACGAAGAACAAAAGAAAGAAGGATTATATATGAAGAAGTTTGAAGAAAAAACAATAAACACAACTTCCATTTATGAAGGGAAAGTTGTTGATTTGCGGGTGGATGAAGTAAGTCTTCCAAATGGGAGAACAGCGAAAAGAGAATTAATTAAGCACCCAGGAGCAGTAGCAGTAATTCCAATTACAAAAGATAATAAAATTGTGTTAGTGGAACAATTTCGCAAGCCACTTGAAAAGTCACTGGTTGAAATCCCAGCTGGGAAAGTGGAAATTGGTGAAGCGCCCGAAGTTACTGCCAGACGTGAATTAGAGGAAGAAACAGGTTATACAACTAACGAGCTTTCATTCGTTACATCATTTTACACATCACCCGGTTTTGCAGATGAATTAATGCATATCTATATAACGGATGAGCTTGAGAAGATGGATACTCAACCCGAAAGTGACGAAGACGAGTTTGTTGAGGTCCTTGAACTGACATTAGATGAGGCGAAAGAGCTTGTCGAGCAAGAAAGAATTCATGATGCCAAAACAAATTATGCAATTCTTTACTTGCATGCATTGGGGAGATAATCATGCTATCAAATTATTTTGTTGATATGCATATTCATATTGGTAGAGATATGGATAATAGGCCAGTGAAAATAACTGGTGCAAAGTCGCTAACGTTAACGAACATTCTTATAGAAGCAAGCAGGAATAAGGGGATGGGCATGATTGGTGTGATTGATTGCCATGCCCCAGCGGTTCAGAGAGAAATCAACATGCTGATTAAATCTGGGGAAGCACGGGAATTAGAAGACGGTGGGATACAATTTGAAGGGGTTACTTTATTACTTGGATCAGAAATTGAAATATATGATGCTTCCAGTCAGGGACCTATTCATGTATTGTGTTTTCTTCCTAATCTTAAAAGCATGTCCGAGTTTACCGAATGGCTCGCACAGAGAATGACAAATATCAATTTAAGCTCACAACGCTACTATGGAACTGGAAAAGAATTACAATACAAGATTAAAGAGCTAGAAGGTATTTTCATTCCCGCGCACGTCTTTACCCCGTTTAAAAGCTTGTTCGGAAAAGGAGTTAGAAAATCGCTGACCGAGGTATTTGATTCAGATCTAATTGACGGGATTGAACTGGGACTTAGTTCTGACACCGAAATGGCGGATCAGCTTGCTGAACTACATGCCTATACTTTTTTAACAAACTCTGATGCACACTCCCTGGCTAAAATCGCTCGTGAATATCAAGTAGTACGAATGGAAAGCCCATCGTTTAAAGAGTTTCTATGGGCATTACACAATGTGAAAGGGCGGGCTATCTCTGCTAACTATGGTATGAACCCAGCACTGGGCAAGTACCATCTTACAGTTTGTAATGAGTGTAACCAACATACTCCCTCAAAATCGACACATTGTATTCACTGTGGTTCCAACAAAATAACAAAAGGTGTGGCAGATCGAATAAATGAACTAAGTAACGGTATACCGAATAAGCAGAACCGACCACCTTACTTTTATCAAGTACCGCTTGAATATATTCCTTACCTTGGAAAGAAAACGTATGAGAAGTTACTGAAGAGATTTGACAACGAAATGAATGTGATTCACCGCGCTCCATTAGAAGAAATGGAAGAGATCGTACAAGGGAAGATTGCCAAATCTATCATCCAAATGCGAGAGGGAAAATTAGGGATAAAAGCTGGTGGCGGGGGGAAGTATGGAAAGATAATTTCGGATGAGACATGATTTATAAGAAAGTAATAATAGTAAAGTTGGTATTTTTAACTGGAATTCTTCATAGTTTTTAGTATAGCAGTATCTCTTGAATGGAGGATTCGGAATGTATAAAAATAGAGCTATTATTACAGACCACCTAAAAGATCATGCCACCATCTACTTGTTTATGATTATCCTGTTTATGACAGGGATCGTATTTGGTGCCATTCTAGTTAATAGTATGAGTGTCGTTCAAAAACAGGATCTCATTTTTTATTTGGAACGTTTTTTCGGTCAGCTTCACAATCAGCAACTAACTGAAAATACAACGATCTTAAAAAATAGTTTCTTCTATCATGTGAAATATCTACTCTTACTATTTATACTTGGGTTGTCCGTAATCGGGCTTCCGATTGTATGGATCTTATTGTTTATTAAAGGCCTTGTCGTAGGATTTTCAGTTGGGTTTATCGTAAATCAACTAGGAATGGATGGCTTTTTACTAGCTACTTTTTCCATAGCACCACAAAATATTCTGATTATACCTATATATATTGTTGCGGGTAGTTTAGCAATGATCTTTTCTCTAAAATTGCTGGGAAAATTATTTACTCGTAAAGTATCGCAACCAGTCTTCCAGCCTTTTGGGAGATATGCTATGATATTTGGTTTTCTCTTGATCCTTTCATTCGCAGCAGCTTTATTAGAGACCTATGTATCGAATGAAGCGATGACATATATAGTCAAATCATTTTACCAATAATAAAACTTAAACTATAATAATTATAAATATAAAATAATAATCAAATTATATTTTGACACGTTCTAATTCGATGCCTATAATAAAGATGGGATACGAGGGAGGGAACCTGCCATGGAACATCGCATAGACCAAATAAAAAAACAGCTCCATGCACAGAGCTATAAGCTTACTCCACAACGGGAAGCCACGGTTAGGGTTTTGCTTGAAAGAGAAGAAGACCATCTGAGTGCAGAAGATATCTATTTACTGGTAAAGGAAAAAGCACCTGAGATCGGTTTGGCAACAGTTTATCGTACATTAGAGTTATTATCAGAACTAAAGATTGTAGATAAGATTAATTTTGGCGACGGTGTGTCTCGTTATGATCTAAGAAAAGAAGGCGCAGAACACTTCCATCACCATCTTGTTTGTATAGAATGCGGTTCAGTTGAAGAAATTGAAAATGACTTATTGGGTGATGTAGAAAAAATTGTTGAGCGAGACTGGGGATTTCAAGTAAAAGATCATCGATTGACTTTCCACGGCATATGTAGGAAATGTCATGAAGGAACCACTACATTGAAAAAATAGTCCTGTTGCCTTTTTTCAGCTGAAGAAAGGCATTTTTGATTTGCTAACTATAAGTAAGCATTTACAAAAGCTATTAAAAAGGGTAAATTGTAGGCAGTGTTCTTTTTAAAACTTCTATGTTTCTATGTATAATGTTAATCTTTTTTGGCATATCTTCTAATAATAGAAGGTAACAGAAGGGGAGTTATACATTTGAAACGATTAGTATGGGACACGTTAAAGGTTTTCATTATCTTTACTGCCTGCACCTGTTTATTTTATTTCGGGCTTAAAGCTATGCATACGGAGTATGAAGAATTCCATCGTTATGATCAACCGGATGGCCCTGCAGTAAAAGTGTTTCAACAAGAATCAAGTCTGCTAGACAGATTAAATCTATTTTTTCGCTTGGGGGAGTAATCGGATGCTGAAAGATGCTTTAGAGGATTATTATCATTTTTTACGCATAGAAAAAGGACTTTCAGATAACACATTGCAGTCGTATAATCGAGATCTTTCTCATTATCTATACTATACGGAAAAAGTACTAGAAAAAACGGATTGGAATCAAATAAGGCGCTCCGATATTGTTGGCTTCTTACATATTTTAAAGGATGATAATAAATCCTCTGCAACAATTGCCAGACATGTATCATCCATTAGATCCTTCCATCAATTCCTTGTTAGAGAACAATTGGTTAACCAGGATGCTAGTCTTAATATTGAAACGCCTAAGAAAGATCAGAAGCTTCCTGACATTTTGTCATTGAAGGATATTGAAACACTTCTACAAATTCCTGCTGCTTCCCCGTTGCATATTCGAAACAGAGCGATGTTTGAACTGCTTTATGCTACAGGGTTAAGGGTGAGTGAACTTCTTTCACTAAAAATTGGTGACTTGCATCTAACGATGGGTTTCGTCCAGTGTTTCGGAAAGGGATCGAAAGAACGGATCGTCCCACTAGGCAATGTGGCAATTAAAGCAATCGAGACCTATTTACACCAGGCAAGACCGACTCTAGTTAAAAATAAAAAGGACGACCAGTCTGTTTTTGTAAACCAACATGGTCGGCCACTGAGCAGACAGGGCTTCTGGAAAGTACTAAAAGCGTCTGCACAAACTGCAGGGATAAAGAAAAGTATTACACCACATACATTACGCCATTCCTTTGCAACCCATTTATTAGAGAATGGGGCAGATTTGCGTGTAGTGCAGGAAATGCTAGGACATGCTGACATTTCTACCACCCAAATTTACACACATGTTACAAAAGCTAGATTAAAAGATATTTATGATTCTTATCATCCCAGAGCTTAATTACAGTTTTAGTTGTCTGACATCCTACAAGTGGGTTGAATCACAAGTATACATAGCTAACGAAAATAAACATATAACAGCAGAAATATGGGAAGATAATGTACAGGAGGTATCAACATGGGAAAATTTAAACGTGTATTTTTAATCGTAATGGATTCAGTTGGGATTGGCGAGGCACCAGACGCTGAAAAATTTAATGACAAGGGTGCAGATACGCTCGGACATATCGCCGAGCATATGAATGGGCTTAAGATGCCGAATATGGGATCACTTGGATTAAGTAATATTAGAGAAATTAAAGGTATTAATAAGGCAGAAAAGCCGAAAGCCCACTATACGAAAATGCAGGAAGCGTCTAATGGAAAAGACACGATGACAGGGCACTGGGAGATTATGGGTCTACACATCGAGCAACCTTTCCGTACTTTCCCTGAAGGTTTTCCTGATGAACTAATTAATGAATTAGAAGAGAAATCTGGCCGTAAAATAATCGGTAACAAACCTGCATCGGGCACAGAAATCCTCGATGAACTTGGGCAAGAACATATGGACACAGGAGCTCTTATAGTTTATACATCTGCAGACTCGGTACTACAGATAGCCGCACACGAAGAGATTATTCCACTTGAAGAACAGTACCGTATATGTGAAATAGCCAGAGAGTTAACACTTGATGAAAAATATATGGTTGGCCGTGTGATAGCAAGACCGTTTATTGGTTCACCTGGTGCGTTCGAAAGAACCTCTAATCGCCATGATTATGCTCTTAAACCATTTGGACATACAGTGATGAACGAATTGCAGGATCAGAAATATGACGTAATTGCGATAGGGAAAATTTCGGATATTTATGATGGAGAAGGTGTCACTGAAGCGATTAGGACGACAGACAATGAAGATGGCATGACTAAAATAGTGGAAAGCATGGACAAAGATTTTACTGGCATCAGTTTTCTGAATTTGGTGGATTTTGATGCCAAGTTTGGCCACCGACGTGACCCCAAGGGGTATGGAAAGGCACTAGAAGCGTTTGATGCAAGGCTACCAGAAGTGTTAGGGAAAATGAAAGAAGATGACTTGCTATTGATTACAGCTGACCACGGGAACGATCCAGTCCATCATGGAACTGACCATACACGTGAATACGTGCCATTACTGGCTTATCACACCGGAATAACAGAAGCTACAGAACTCCCGGTAAGAAAGACATTTGCTGACATTGGTGCAACGATTGCAGCTAATTTTGAAGTGGCTACACTAGAACATGGTGAAAGCTTTTTAAAAGATATAAAAAATTAAGGGGATGACATGATGAATCATATGGAATTAAAAGAAGCTACAGCATTTATTCAAGATAAATTGGAAGCAAAGCCAACTCTAGGTTTAATCCTTGGGTCTGGTTTAGGTGTGTTGGGTGAAGAAATAGAAAACCCAGTGAATATACCCTATGAAGAGATTCCGCATTTCCCTGTGTCCACTGTTTCTGGTCATAAGGGCCAGCTTGTAGTTGGCACCTTAGAAGGGAAACAAGTTATTGCAATGCAAGGAAGATTTCATTACTACGAAGGCTATAGCATGACACAAGTAACCTTTCCTGTTCGTGTCATGAAACAACTTGGAATAGAGGCTGTGATTGTGACAAATGCTGCCGGAGGAGTAAATGAAACGTATAACCCTGGAGATCTAATGATTATCTCAGATCACCTTAATAATATGGGTGATAATCCACTAATCGGAAAGAATGATGATAGTTTAGGGGTACGTTTTCCGGATATGTCACAAGTTTATGATAGGGAATTTATTAAGTGTGCACTAGCATGTGCTAACGAATTAGGGCTATCAGTACGTCAAGGTGTATATGCTGGAAATACTGGTCCTTCCTATGAAACACCTGCTGAAGTTAAGATGCTACGTACGATAGGGGCAGATGCTGTTGGTATGTCTACCGTACCGGAAGTGATTGTTGCTGGTCATGCAGGGCTTCGTGTTTTAGGAATCTCATGTATCTCAAACATGGCAGCTGGTATATTGGATCAACCTTTGACCCATACAGAGGTAATCGAAACAACTGAAAAAGTAAGAGAAGACTTTTTACGGTTTGTGAAACAGATTGTTCAGACATTACCACTATCATAAAATGAGGTGATCAAAATGAGAATGTATGACATTATTGAAAAAAAACGAGATGGTCATGAACTTACAAAAGAAGAAATCTATTTCTTTATTGACGGGTATACCAATGGAGAAATTCCAGATTATCAAGCAAGTGCGTTGTTAATGGCGATATATTTTGAAGATATGACTGTGGAGGAACGTGCAAATCTAACTTCCGCTATGGTGGAATCAGGAGATCAAATAGATTTATCTGAGATTTCTGGCGTAAAGGTAGATAAGCATTCCACTGGTGGGGTTGGTGATACGACTACGCTTATCCTTGCACCATTGGTAGCTTCTGTTGGTGTACCAGTAGCAAAAATGAGTGGAAGAGGTCTCGGCCATACAGGAGGAACGATAGATAAGCTTGAAGCAGTCCCCGGTTTTCACGTGGAAATAAGCAACGAGAAGTTTATTGAACTTGTAAATCAAAATAAAGTTGCTGTAATCGGCCAGTCAGGGAATCTAACACCAGCTGATAAAAAGCTATATGGTTTACGCGATGTTACGGCAACCGTCAATTCCATACCTCTGATTGCAAGTTCTATCATGAGTAAAAAAATTGCATCAGGAGCAGATGCAATTGTGCTGGACGTTAAAACAGGCGCTGGGGCATTTATGAAAAACTTAGAAGATGCCCAAAAGCTTGCTGAAGCAATGGTGACAATAGGGAATCGAGTAGGTAGACAAACGATGGCAGTAATTTCTGATATGAGCCAACCGCTTGGGTATGCAATCGGCAACGCGCTTGAAATTAATGAAGCAATTGATACATTAAAGGGGCAAGGTCCCCAAGATTTAACCGAACTTTGTCTTACTTTAGGAAGTCAGATGGTTGTTTTAGCTAATAAGGCTGAAAATATGGAGGAAGCAAGAGAGAAATTAAAGGAAAGCATTGCAAATGGGAAAGCCTTTGAGCAATTTAAAACTTTTCTTGCTTCACAAGGTGGAGATGCATCTGTCGCAGATCATCCTGAAAACATGCCACAAGCAGAGTACAAGATAAAATTACCTAGTTTATCAGCCGGTACGGTTTCGAAAATCATTGCCGATGATATTGGTACTGCCGCAATGATGTTAGGAGCAGGTAGAGCAACAAAGGATTCGGAAATAGACCTTGCTGTTGGTATTGTTCTTCATAAGAAAATCGGTGATAGCGTAAAAGAGGGCGAAGCGTTACTAACAATTCATGCTAATCAGGAAAATGTTGATGAAGTCCGCGCTAAACTATATGATAGCATTGTAATAGCTAGTGAAAATGTACCTGCACCAACGTTAGTATATGATACTATAACAAAATAACTGTTTCTTAAGCAACATAGGAAGTAATTTCTCAAGAGCATGGCCTTGTACATAAGGCCATGCTCTTTTTTTCTAAATAGCTATCAACAAAAATACTCAGTCAATTTTCTGTAGTTTGTATCCGCAATCAAGGAAATGTTAGTGCGTATAAATACACTTATGATTGTCAATCCTAACTATATATTGATTGTTGGAGGGATAGCTATGAAAAAAATTGTACTACTAAGCATCGTGCTTTTATGTGTTTTTGCAATGACTATACCAGTAGCAGCAGAAGAAAAAAGTAGTGACAATAGCAAAGCAAACCTTGCTAAAGGTGCTGATTCAGCCATTTTATTAGAACGTGATACAGGAAAGCTTTTATTCGACAAAAACGCACATGAAAAGCTTCCTCCTGCGAGCATGACTAAAATTATGACATTACTTTTAATCATGGAGCAGTTAGAAAAGGGAAGCTTGAAATTAGATGAGACGGTTCGGGTAAGTGAGCGCGCTGCCTCCATGGGTGGATCACAAATTTTCCTGGAAGCGGGAGAGGAAATGACTGTAAATGATCTGCTGAAAGGAATAGCAATAGCCTCTGGAAACGATGCTAGTGTAGCCATGGCTGAAAGAGTTGCTGGCAGTGAAGAAGAATTTGTCAGCTTGATGAATAAAAAGGTGAAAGAATTAAAGCTAAAGGATACAAAATTTCAAAACACTACTGGTCTCCCTGCTGATGATCATTATAGTACAGCATACGATATGGCGATAATCGCAAAAGAATTACTAAAATACGAATCTATAACAAACTACACTTCTGTTTATGAGGACTACTTAAGAAAAGGTCAGGAAAATGAATTTTGGCTGGTTAATACAAATAAACTTGTTCGTTTTTATCCAGGTGTAGATGGACTTAAAACGGGCTTTACCAATGAGGCAAAATACTGCTTAACTGCGACTGCTGAGAAAGACGGAATGCGGGTTATTGCAGTAGTGATGGGAGCAAAAACAACGAAAGAACGAAACGCATCTGTATCTGAGATGCTTGATTATGCTTTCAATAAATTTCAAACGAACAAGCTTTTTGCAAAAGGAGATGTAATCACAACACTTCGACTGACTAAGGCTGAGAAAAAGCAGAATGAGGTGGTTGCTTCTGAATCCATTAGTACTCTGCATGCAAAAGGAGATTCAGTTGATAATATTACAACTGAGGTGAAAATGAAGCAAGACCTAGTCTTGCCTATAAAAAAAGGAGATCATGTTGGAACTTTAATCGTAAAGGATGGAGACAACGTGTTATCAGAATCACAACTAACCGTAAAAGAAACAATTGAAAAAGCAAGTTACTATACATTAATGAAAAGATCGTTGCAGAAATTGGTGAAGTTTGACTAATATCCACTGATTTAGTACCTTTCCTTCTTCTTTTGTCATCATGCAGGAATTATTGCAAGTAATGAAGAAAAAGAAGTACATGAAGGATAAATAAGGAGGAATACAGATGGGTCTTCAGGCAAACTTTGCAGTGAAAGAAGAAGTACTAATTGTTCGATTGTCCGGAGAGCTGGATCACCATGAGGCAGAAGGACTGCGTGATCAGTGGAAGGATACCATGTATACGAATCCGGTGAAGCACGTCATTCTAAATCTTGAAGATGTAAGCTTCATGGATAGTTCTGGACTTGGAGTTGTATTAGGTAGATATAAAGAGGTGTTACAGTTAGGCGGAGAAATGGTTGTCTGTTCTGTATCGCCACCTATTAAACGCCTATTCGAGATGTCTGGTTTGTTTAAAATCGTTCGATTAGAGGAGAACGAATCATTTGCCTTAATGACTTTGGGGGTGGCTTCATGAGAAATGAAATGTCTTTGGAATTTTCTAGCATTAGTGAGAACGAGGCTTTTGCGCGTGTTACGGTGGGCTCTTTTATAACACAAATTGATCCTACGATGGACGAATTAACTGAAATAAAGACAGTCGTTTCTGAGGCTGTCACAAATTCCATTATTCACGGGTACAATAATGATCCGAATCAAAAGATCTTTATTTCCTGTACCATCACAGAAGATGGGATAGAGTTGACGATAAAGGATGATGGCATTGGAATAGGCGATGTTGAGGAAGCGAGACAGCCACTGTATACTTCCAAACCAGATATGGAACGTTCTGGAATGGGATTTACCATTATCGAGAACTTTATGGACACAGTGGAAGTTATCTCCTTACCCGACAAAGGAACTACAGTTCATATGACAAAGCAGCTCGCCAAAACAAAGTCTGTTTGTAAATAGAGGTGGGGTGCCTATGAATGTAAATGTTGAGCGCCAGAAGCGGAAAGAAACACTAACAGATGATCAGGTTAAAGAATATATTAAACTTAGTCAGCAGGGTGATAAACTGGCTAGGGATATACTAGTTGAAAAGAACGTACGCTTAGTGTGGTCAGTTGTACAGCGTTTTATTAATCGTGGTTATGATCCAGATGATTTGTTTCAGATTGGTAGTATTGGTTTAATTAAATCAATTGATAAGTTTGACCTGTCCTATGATGTTCGCTTTTCTACCTATGCTGTGCCCATGATTATTGGAGAAATTCAACGTTTTATTCGCGATGATGGCAGTGTCAAAGTAAGCAGGTCTTTAAAGGAAACGGGTAATAAAATTCGTAGAAAAAAAGACGAGCTGACAAAAAAATTCGGTCGTTCACCTACTGTTAAAGAATTAGCAGAGGCTATGGAGCTCTCCCCGGAAGATATTGTCCATGCACAGGAAGCGGCAAAGTCACCTCATTCTATTCATGAAACCGTATTTGAAAATGATGGGGATCCAATTACCTTGCTTGATCAAATTGCTGATCAGGATACAAGGTGGTTTGACAGGATTAGCTTGCAAGAAGCTATTCGTTGTCTGAATGAAAGGGAGCGCCTAATTGTATACCTGCGTTACTACAAAGATCAAACACAGTCTGAAGTAGCTGAGCGGCTAGGAATCTCACAAGTACAAGTCTCGAGATTAGAGAAGAAAATTTTACATGATATGAAAGTAAACTTAGACTTTACTTCATGACAATATTTTTAAACAGGTTGCACAATAAGTAGTGCTAACGCTAATTCCGAACAACCATTCGTTTCTTATGAGGGTACTGAACCCCCCGGGAAGTAAGATTCGAGTGGTTGCTCGGTTTTTTTGTTCATATTACACGCCTCGATAAATTTACAGCAATATGCTTTTTTAAATTACCAATCATAAAAACCATTGTTCTGTAAATAATACATTATAAACGATTCTGGTAGAGGGTGATTAGCTGTGAGTGAGATGATTTACCTGAGAATGAAGAAGCACTTAGAAATTACGACACTAAAGGAATTAAAGCTAAAAGATATCGCTCATATTTCTGCACAACCAGTATGGAAGAAAAAGCTAGAATCCGTACCAATCTACCGTCTGTCCAAAAAGGACCAATCGATCGTAATAATTGATGGTTTTGTTATTATTGACCATTTAAGTCAACTGTTTGAAGATATGGAGTTTCAGTTAATTGGCCCGGAGCAAACGATCATCCGCATCCTTAAAAAAAGTAAGTCGCCTAACGTTTTATTTGCAACAGTAGTCTGGCTCATTCTGTTTATTGGTACCGCAATGACGTTAATGAATTTTCATTATGATGTAAGCATGCAGGAGGTACAACAGAAATTACATTTTCTATTAACAGGTAAGGAAAATGAATATCCTTTATGGATACAAATACCTTATTCTCTAGGATTAGGGTTAGGGATGCTACTGTTTTTTAATCACTGGTTTAACAGACGGTTTAACGAGGAACCAAGTCCGCTTGAGGTTGAAATTTATAAATATCAGCAAGACCTTGACAATTACGTCATTCAATATGAGAGCGAATTAAATGATCGTAAGCCTTTTGACTAATCTAATACAAGTAGTTATCGGACTATCAAGCGGAATGGCTGTAGGAGGAGGTTTTGTTGCCTTTCTTACTGTTTTAGGCGTTATACCAAGATTAATACAATTGAGTAAAACTGGAAAAATGTTAAAAGTATATATTGGTTGTGTTATCGCAGGAAGTTTGTTTGGAACCTATTTATCCTTTACATCGATAAACTGGGAGCAGCCTCTTTTATTCTTAGTCATTTGGGGGCTATTTCATGGAATATTTAATGGAATGCTAGCCGCAGCTCTAACTGAAGTCTTGAATGTATTCCCGATTTTATCTAAAAGGATCGGGATGGATGGCTATCTCTTGTGGATGCTAATGGCTATTTTATTTGGAAAAGTCGCAGGGTCACTTTTTCAATGGATTTATTTTGTAAAGTAATTCTGCTGGTGGAAGGTGTGAAAGCATGCGTCAAAAAGATGATAAAATAGAAATTGCAGCAAATATAAAAGAAAACAAAGCTTATATGGAAAAACGTCTTGGAATGGACGTTTCATTTGACCTCGGTTTTAGAGAAGTTATTATATTAAAAAGGAAAGTGCATGTTTATTATCTAACAGGATTGTGTGACTCTCTTATTATTCAGGACCTTTTGAAGGAACTGGTTAACTTAAATGATCACGAATCCAACAGTAAGAAGTTACCTGAAATAATTGAAAATCGTCTCTTACATCAACAGGTTGAATCGGTTAAAACGATGGATGAATCAGTAGATCAGGTTTTGTCTGGACTTATTGTTGTATTTATTGATGGAGAAAGATTTGCCTATGTTGTCGATGTTCGTCACTACCCAGGACGGACACCAGAAGAACCAGATACAGAGCGCGTTATCCGTGGTTCTCGAGATGGTTATACTGAAAATATTATCGAAAATACCGCCCTAACGAGAAGAAGGTTACGGGATGCAAGGCTTAGACACGAAATGCTTAAGGTCGGTGAAAGATCGAAGACAGATGTCTGCGTAAGCTACGTAAAGGATATCGCAGATGAAGGACTAGTCCATTTAATCAAGAAGAAAATACAGGAGATTGAAATTGACGGTATTAGTATGGCAGATAAAACCATTGAGGAGTTTATCATTGATCGAAAATGGAATCCATATCCTCTTGTCAGGTATACGGAAAGACCAGATGTCGCTGCAAATCATTTACTTGAAGGGCATGTCCTCATTTTGGTTGATACTTCCCCGAGTGCAATCATATTGCCAACTACTTTTTTTCATCATTTACAGCATGCTGAAGAGTATAGACAGGCACCAGCGATTGGAACATTTGTAAGATGGATCCGTTTCTTAGCAATCCTTGCTTCCATGTATCTCTTGCCACTTTGGTTACTCTTCGTACTCGACCCTACGATTCTTCCGAAAGCACTTGCTTTTATCGGGCCAAATGAGGAAGGAAATATTCCAATTACGATCCAAATTGTGATGGCTGTTATTGGGATTGAATTTTTGAGAATGGCTGCCATCCACACACCGACTCCCTTATCCACTTCAATGGGTTTAATTGCAGCCGTGTTAATAGGCCAAATAGCAATTGATGTGGGGATGTTTAGTCCAGAAGTCATTCTCTATGTATCAATCAGTGCGATAGGGTCATACGTTACTCCAAGTTACGAACTAAGTGTTGCAAATAAAGTAGTCAATATTATAATGGTGATTTTCACTGGTTTATTTGGCGCAATTGGGTTTGTGATCGGGATAACGCTTCATATTATATACCTTGTTAATCTAAAATCAATTAAGACCCCTTATTTGTGGCCTTTTTTGCCTTTCAATCCAAAAGCTATGCTACAGATTATCTTCCGTATTCCTGTACCATACTCGAACAACAGGCCAAGTATAGTACATCCGAAAAATAACTACCGTCAGCCAACAAAAAAATAATCTACCTTTCCAAGTTGGAAGGTGAGATTAATACACTTGAAATAGTTACGAAAATGCCGAACGATCATTCGATACTTTTAGACAAAGTAGGAATATTGCTCGGCATCTTTATAGTCATTCGCTTTAAACATAGCAATAGCAGAAAAATACGTAGCTTAGATAACAATTACCAAACAACTTTTAAATTTTTTTGCATTAAAAGCCACTATTGCGATAAGTCTTGGTCTTGTCCTCTTTTCAATTCAGCTTTATTATGATAAAGTTTTAAATTATATTTAGTAACGGAGGACGCTTTATGATCATCGATAGACACCCATTTACTGTTAATAGTCATGGCCATCTAGAAATTGGAGGAGTAGATGCCCTAAGCTTGGCACATGACTTCGGTACACCATTATATGTATATGATGTTTCCCTCATAAGAAAGAATGCTCGTTCATTTGTTAACACTTTCAAAGAATTGGGTGTTAATGCAAAAGTAGCGTATGCGAGTAAAGCATTTTCATCCATTGCAATGCTCCAAGTAATACAACAGGAAGGGCTTTGCCTTGATGTTGTATCAGAAGGTGAACTTTATACCGCGCTTGAAGCAGGATTTCCATCCGAAAGAATCCATATGCATGGAAATAATAAAAGCAGACAAGAACTACAAATGGCAATAGAACAAAATATCGGATGTATCGTCTTGGATAATTTTTATGAGATTGAACTGCTAGGAGAACTCCTAGATCTGCAAAATAAAGAAATGGATGTTCTAATGCGCGTTACTCCGGGTGTCAATTCAAAAACCCACCAGTATATTATGACGGGGAACGAGGACTCAAAGTTTGGCTTTAATTTAAAAAACGGTCAGGCCGATGAAGCTTTCCAACTCCTTAAAAAGTATCCATCTATTCGCTTTAAAGGATTACATTGCCACATTGGTTCACAAATATTTGAAACAGACCGCTTTCTAAGTGCTACAGAAATATTATTTGCAGAGCTAGCCAAATGGAAGCGAAACGACAACTATATTCCAGAAGTCTTGAACCTGGGAGGAGGATTTGGAATCCGTTATACTTCCGAGGATGAGCCTATACCATATGAACAATATGTCTATGCACTAGTGGAAGAGGTTAGAAAACAATCAGAAAAAATGGATATTCCTCTGCCGGAAATTTGGATCGAACCAGGACGGGCAATAGTCGGAAATACCGGCGTTACTTTATATACGATTGGCTCAATGAAGTCGATTCCTGGCATAAGAGAGTATATATCTGTAGATGGAGGTATGACAGATAATCTACGACCTGCTTTATATGGAGCAAAGTATGAAGCAGTTATTGCAAATAAAGCCGACCAAACTCCTATAAAAGAAGTTTCCGTTGCTGGAAAATGCTGTGAATCTGGTGATATGCTTATTTGGGATTTGCCGGTACCAGAAGTACAAACTAATGATCTATTAGCAATTTTTTCCACTGGTGCTTATGGTTATTCCATGGCAAGCCACTATAACCGGTTTGCTAAACCTGCTGTAGTCTTTGTGGAAAATAAAGAAGCAAAGCTTGTCGTAAAAAGAGAAAGCTATCAAGACGTAGTTAAGAACGATTTGTCTTACTTGTAATTGCTTTTCAATTTATAGATTAAATGATAAACTTGTCGTGGTTTATTAAATTTAAAGGAGATGCAAACATGACTAAAAAAGGATATTTCCTAATGGAAAATGGCAATAAAATAGAATTTGAATTATACCCGAACGAGGCTCCAAATACAGTAGCTAACTTTGAAAAGCTTGCTAATGAAGAGTTTTATAACGGTTTAACTTTCCACCGTGTAATTGATGGTTTTGTTAGCCAAGGTGGTTGCCCTACTGGAAATGGTACTGGTTCTGCAGGTTATACAATTGATTGTGAAACGGAAGGAAACCCTCATAAGCATGTCGAAGGCAGTCTGTCTATGGCACATGCGGGGAAAAACACGGGAAGCTGTCAATTCTTTATTGTTCATGAGCCACAACCACATCTAAATGGCGTACATACAGTGTTTGGTCAAGTTACGTCTGGAATAGAACATGCGAAAGCAATGAAAAATGGGGATGTAATGAAAGAGGTTAAGGTATTTTCTGAATAACCGCGTAGGCCCAATCCTACCTTAGGGAGTTCGAAATGGTGGATATTTATCTCATAACCTTTCTCCTGTTTGTTGCAGCACCAATTAGTATTTTTTTACATGAACTTGGACATGCAATAGCAGGAATTATTTTTAAGGCTGAACTTGTTTACCTAATTATTGGCCGGGGGAAGCGAGTGATCGAATACTCTCCCGGCAAACTCCATTTCATTATTCATGCGGGATATTTCATGGGGGGATATGCAAATAGTGAACGAGTCACACCTTTTAGTCGTTTTGAAAGATTCATAATTAGTATATTCGGGCCTTTTGTCAATGTTGTTGTATTCCTTTCTGTTTGGGAGTTACAGAGTCATTTTAAAAGCGATTACTTACACTTGTTCGCTTTATTTAATCTCTGGTTAGTCATTATTAATTTAGTACCATTTAAGTTGAAAAATCAGAAGTCTGACGGATACAATATACTTGAAACGATTGTGCACAAAGATAAAATGAACAGCTAATGTATGCATTTTCTGTTAATTGTTCATGATGATACATAATAGGATAAAAAAAACTAGCTGATTTGACAATTGCTGTCATATCGTGCATAAATATATATAAACACCTTTTGGGTAACCGAAACCTAGGATACAAATCAGCCGTAATCGGTCATAAAAATAACAGCAAAATAGCGAACTAAAAGACATTTGGGAGCTTTTTTGTTAATGAGGGGTATCTATGTTAATTCGTTACAAAAAAAGTCTGGAGAAGATTGCAATGGGTCTTTTATCTTTTATGCCTGAAGAAAAAGACGTAAAAAAACTCCAGAGCACAATAAAAGAATACGAGACGAATTCTGATTGGCATCTCTTCTTATGGAAAGAAGCTGATGATGTACTGGGAGCTGTTGGAGTAAGACTGGAAGAGGATATTAATGCTGTCATTCAGCATATTTCTGTTAATCCTTCCCACAGAAATCAGGGGATTGGCAAGAAAATGGTAAATGAAGTGTCGAAGCTTTATGAGGAAAAATACGCGGTTTGTGCTGCTGATGAGATTCAACAGTTTTACACAAAGTGTGACGATGATATAGAATAAATCATACCATCAAAAAAAGCCAGCCTTAGAGGCTGGCCTTTTTCTTCTTTCCATTAAGGAAATATTTTAGCGATGCAATTTTGGGTTTCGCTAGAATCTTAGAACCAAGAAGCACCAACAATAATTAAAAGAATAAACAATACTACGATTAACGCGAAACCTCCGCCATAACTATTACTCATAATGAAATTCCTCCTTTTTCTTCTTAACATAAATGTTTTATGGTAACATTTATCTTACGTTAATAACGTATGATGAAATGCTCCAAGTTGTTTGGGCGGATGTTACATTGCTTTTTATTTTCATTATTCATGAGAGGAAGTTTGCTTATGAGCGAAGCTTATCAGGTTAAGCTGGAGGCATTTGAAGGACCGCTTGATTTGCTGTTGCATCTAATAAATAAATATGAAATTGATATAAATGATATCCCTGTAGCACAGATTACAGAACAGTATATGCACTACATACACACAATGCAGAAGCTGGATTTGAATATCGCCAGTGAGTATTTAGTAATGGCAGCGACTTTAGTCGCTATTAAAAGTCAAATGCTCTTACCGAAACAGGAAATAGATGAAGAGATGGATGAATATGTAGAAGATCCAAGAGAGGAACTGATGCATCGATTAATTGAATATCGCAAATATAAAGATGCAGCAGAAAAGCTAAAGCAGAAAGAAGAGGAATCTAGTCATTTGTTTACAAGATCTCCTGTTATATTTGAGGAGCTTACACAAAGTCCTCCAAAAGTAGTGAAAGGTGAATTAACTATTTATGACATGCTCGGGGCTTTAGGGAAAATGATGGAACGGAAAAAATGGAAAGAACCGCTTGATACTAAGGTTCAGAGAGCTGAGATACCGATTGAACAGCGAATGGATGAGGTCATAGAGCTTGTTCGTGACAGACGAGAAGGCGTCTATTTTGATGAACTTTTCACTTACCAGTCACGAACTCATATTGTCATAACGTTTATGGCATTATTAGAATTAATGAAGTCTAGGAAAGTGTTTTGTGAACAAGAGAGGCATTTTGATGCTTTACTCGTTCACTATATGGAGGAATAGCAGTGGAAATTCAGCAAATGAAAGCAATATTGGAGGGCCTATTGTTTGCAAGTGGAGATGAAGGAATTACGGTTAAACAGCTATCGAATATTCTTGAAATAACAGAGGCCTCTGTGCATACCATACTAGAAGAGTTGAAGTATGATTATGAGAATAAAGAACGTGGGATAATGTTGATGCACTCACATGGATCCTACCATCTTACGACAAAACCGGAACATAGTAAGTATTATCAAAAGTTTATTGAAACACCCCATTCCACTCGAATGTCACAGGCGGCGTTGGAAACATTAGCCATAATTGCTTATCAGCAACCTATTACTCGAACTGAAATCGAAGAAATTCGTGGGGTAAAGAGTGATCGTCCTGTGCAAACTCTCGTGGCAAGAATGCTAATCGAAGAAGTTGGAAGAAAAGACAGTATAGGCAGACCTATTTTATTCGGGACAAGCAAGGAATTTCTAACATTTTTTGGGTTAACGTCCCTTGAGGACCTTCCTCCATTACCGGAAGGGCAATCAAATAGTGAATTAGAAGAAGAGGCTGATCTTTTTTTTGAGAGATTTAATGAACAATTGAAAGAAGATGAACCATCTAATTAAAAAAGCTGGCATAATGGCCAGCTTTTTTTGTTTAACTCCAGACTAGTTATTGTTTCACCAATCTTATTTACTGGGCATATGCTACAGCGAGGTGATGATATGAGTACAATTCAAAATTACTTACAAGAATTACTGGTGTGGGGAGAAGAAGTCCAAAGGAAAATAGATAGTCTAGAAATCAGCGCTGAAGAAAAGGATAGCTTAAAAAAACAGTTAGAAACATGGATAGAAGATGTTAAAGTCAATACAAGCCGTGAACTTACTCCTGATGATGAGATTATTAACGTGTTGCAAGAGGATGCCCAACGGATCGTCCTGTCAATGAAACACAAAAATAATAGTAATACCGAACAGGTTGGGTATGGAAAACACAAGCTTCCTCAGCTTCCCTATAATTATAATGCATTGGAGCCTTATATAAGTGAAGCAATCATGCGATTGCATCATGATGTGCACCATCAAGCATATGTCGATGGGCTTAATAAAGCAGAAAACGAACTATATGTAAAACAGCCTGATAAGAGTCTCGTAAAGCACTGGCTGAGAGAACAAGCGTTTCATGGCTCTGGCCATAATCTCCACACTATTTTTTGGTTTAATATGACTCCTAATTCAGATAAGAAACCTTCTGGAGAAATATTAAAACAAATTGAAAAAGATTTTGGTACGTGGAAGAAATTCAAAAGTCTTTTTAGTAATACAGCTTCCTCTGTTGAGGGTGATGGGTGGGCTGTTCTGTATTGGAATCCGAGAAATGGAAGGCTTGGTGTACAATCATTTGAGAAACATCAACTGTTTCAAATAGCAGATATTATTCCATTGCTTGTTTTGGATATGTGGGAGCATGCCTACTATTTACAATATAAAACGGATAAAGAATCATATATTGAAAATTGGTGGAATGTTGTTAACTGGCAAAATGTGAATGAGAGATTTTCTAAAGCTAAAAAACTAAAGTGGGCACTTTATTAATCTTTAAGTTGTATAGATTAATTCTGTTATTTTAATAAGCAGGATCCTCTTATAGTTAGTTTTTGTTGAATACTTACATGTCATAACTAATGTAGACATGCATAGACTATACAGACACCTAACCTGTGGGAGGAAGCCTGCTATGAGATTTATATCTACACTTCTTATCTTTTTTATAATTGTTTTTTTATACCCAATTGCTGGACAAGCAGCACCAGGAGTTTCAGCAAATAATGCCATCTTAATTGAACAGTCTACTGGCAGGGTTTTATTTGAAAAGAAAGCGCATGAAAAACAATCTATTGCTAGCATTACGAAAATCATGACGGCGATCGTAGCGATAGAGTCTGGGAAAATGGGAGAAATGGCAAAGACAAGCAGAAAGGCAATACATACAGAAGGATCATCTATTTACTTGGAGCAAGGGGAAAAAATGCTTGTGGAAGACCTGGTTTATGGTTTGATGTTACGTTCTGGGAATGATGCCGCTGTTGTGATAGGAGAACATATTGGGGGAAGTGAAGAGGGATTTGTTCATCTTATGAATGAGAAGGCTAAATGGCTTGGGATGACAAACACGCACTTTGATAACCCGCATGGTCTTGATTCAGATACCCACTATTCCACAGCTTATGATATGGCAATCCTTATGCAATATGCGATGGATAATGAGAAGTTTCAAGAGATTACAGGAGCAACGTCATACCTTTCCAAAAGTAGGACGTACAGCTGGCAAAACAAGAATAAACTCCTAACCCAATTGTATGAATACTGTATTGGCGGGAAAACTGGCTATACAAAAAAGACAGGAAGAACACTAGTAAGTTCAGCAGAAAAGGATGGTATGAAGCTGATTGCAGTAACATTAAATGCCCCTAATGATTGGCAAGATCATATAGGAATGTTTGAATGGGGGTTTGAAAATTATTCCCTTGAGACGATTGATGATAAAGGAAAAGCTGCCTATACGTTGCCTGATTTCGAGGAGCCTATTGTTGGTCATATCGCATCAGAAATACATTTTCCTTTAGCAAAATCAGAACGATCGCTCATTACGCAGCAAAATTACATTCTAAAAGATCAATCTAAGTCAGAGGATAATATTATCGGCAAGAAGGTCTACTATTTTAATGAAGATCAAATTGGCGAAGTATTTATTTATAAAGAAGACGAAGTAAAACAAAGAGATAATTTTTTTACAAGTACTCTAGATATTTTTCAAGACATAGTGGGATGGCCATAATATGGTTAACCTTATATGGGCAGGTATGGCTATTATCGGGATTGTTTATGCCATGCTTGCGGGGACAATGGATAAAGTAAATGAAGCTATTTTTCAAAGCTCTAGTGAAGCAGTTACCCTATCAATTGGGCTTATTAGTGTGCTAGTGTTTTGGTTGGGAATTATGCGAGTTGCAGAAGAAGCGGGGATTCTACGGATTCTTGCCAAAGGTTTTCGTCCGTTGGTGAGTAGGCTCTTTCCTGAAATACCAAAGGATCACCCAGCAATGGGATATATCCTATCCAATTTAACAGCTAATCTGTTTGGATTAGGTAATGCAGCAACTCCAATGGGAATAAAGGCAATGGAACAAATGAAGCAACTAAGTGGTACAGATACAGCCTCTCGTTCTATGATTACTTTTTTAGCCCTAAATACCTCCAGCCTTACAATTATTCCTACAACAGTAATAGCAATTCGCATGCAATATAACTCTGTATCACCGACTGAAATAGTTGGTACTACTATCATAGCTACTATTATCTCGACTACAAGTGCGATTTTAATTGATAGATTCTATTTTTATAGAAGTAATCGGAGGGGAAAGTAAATGGGAATTGTAACCTCTGTCAGCGTTTGGCTCATACCGTCCTTTATTTTAATTGTACTACTAGTAGCATCGTGGAAAAAAGTGCCTGCATATGAAACGTTTGTAGAGGGAGGGAAAGAGGGTGTCAAAATGGCCTTTTCTTTACTTCCTTTTTTGGTTGGAATGATTGTTTCAATTTCTATTCTCCGAGCATCAGGGGCCATGGAAGCCTTTATTGGGCTGATAGCTCCCCTTTTAAGCCTAATAGGTATCCCGCCCGATATTATACCACTGGCTCTTGTTAGACCAATTTCCGGAACAGCAGCGTTAGGTATGACTACGGAGCTAATTCAAACACACGGTCCCGACTCTTTCATTGGTAGACTTGCTTCAACCATGCAGGGGAGCACTGATACAACACTCTATATATTAACTGTCTATTTTGGTGCAGTCGGAATACGGAAAATGCGCTATGCCTTAAAGGTTGGCCTGTTGGCAGATGTTATTGGGATAGTTGCTTCTATCATCGTTGTAAGGCTCGTATTTGGTTAAAGACATGCAGATGTATCATAAAAGCTTTCTTTCAATTTTCACTTTGAAAACTGCATAGCGTAAAAAAGCCGAGTGGGTTCGACTAGTAATTTTAAAGGTCGAAGGTCATTCGGTTTTTTTACTTTTCTAATTTGGAAACCGAGTTTTGTTCTATAAATGTTACTCTCTTTATGTGTTTAAGAATTATTTTTAGTTTATAATATATGGTACAATTGCTTGGGAACGTTTTAACTCACATCTTTAGAAACCTGGCAATAGTCAAACAAGTTCTGGACAAGTAAGTTAGCGTAAGTCTCACGCCATGTTAAATGGTTCGATACAAAAGGAAATGGTGATATAAATGTCAAACATGAATGAACGTCTTCAAAAGGTTATTGCCCAAAGTGGTCTTGCCTCAAGAAGAAAAGCAGAAGGATTTATAACGGAAGGAAAAGTAAAGGTGAATGGCCGGGTTGTAACGGAACTTGGTACAAAGGTAACGCCGAGTGATAGCATTGAAGTGGATGGGGTTCCATTGGTGAAGGAAGAGTTGGTTTACTACTTACTCTATAAGCCACGGGGCGTTATCTCCAGTGTTAAAGACGATAAAGATAGAAAAGTTGTAACAGATCTACTTGTAGGCATCCCTGAACGTGTCTACCCTGTTGGTAGACTGGACTATGATTCTTCCGGGGTCTTGCTTTTAACAAATGATGGCGAATTCGCTAACCTACTAATGCATCCAAAATATGAGGTCGATAAAGTGTATGTTGCCAAGCTCAAAGGCATACCAACTAAGACAGAATTAGGACAGCTTAAAAAAGGAGTAAAATCCGACAAAGACTTATTAAAAGCAGTTCAGTATAATGTTCTTTCCGTAGATAAGAAAAAGGACTCTATGCTACTTGAATTAACTCTACGCGAAGGAAAGAACCGCCATGTAAGAAGAATGATGGAGAGCTTAGGCTACCCTGTTGAGAAGCTAAAACGGGAATCATATGGTCTTTTAAATCTTGATGGACTACAGCCAGGGAAATATCGCGCATTGACGCCAAAAGAAGTTAAACAGATGCGAAATTTGGCGTTGAAATTGTAAGATAATAGTCAAAATTAGCTTCCAGGTCTAATGGTATAATAATTACTTGGAGGAGTGATCTGTTTGAGTCGGGATCAAGCAAAGAAAACGAAAAAGAACAAAAAGAGAAACCGCTTTATTTTCAGAATTAGCATCCTTGCCATATTGGTTATTGCGCTTATCTTCGCATTAGTTTCTAATTTGCAAAAAGATAATACAATTTATGATGTGGGTGATCAGGCACCAGATTTCATGCTTAATCAAATTAGCCATAATAATGATTTGGAATCTTTTAGGCTTAGCGACTACAAAGGCAAGGGCGTTATGTTGAATTTCTGGGGAACTTGGTGTAAACCATGTAAGAAGGAAATGCCTTATATGGAACAACTCTATCCTGAATACAAAGAAAAAGGAGTCGAGATCATCGCTGTAAGCTTAGATGCAACCGAGTTAGTTGTGAATAGGTTTATTGATGATTACAATCTGACATTTCCCATTCCTTACGATGCAGCAGGCGAAGTGAAAGACCTTTATAAGATTGGTCCGATACCAAGTACTTTCTTTATTAACCCAGACGGCACAATAGAACATATTGTGGAAGGAGCATTGTCACTGGAATCCTTAGAAAAACATTTACAGGATATACAACCAAATGCATCGTGATAGTGATTACAAATTGTGAGGGATTTTTATGAAAAAAACGAAGTGTGATTGCGGGCATATGAACCCTGAAGGTACAATCCTGTGTGAAGCATGTGGGAAGCCTATTGAGGGGAACCAGCATATCGAAGGAAATGACGAGAAAAATCTACTTAATATGCGTTATGACGGAACTGCTAGACGATCGCAAACCTATAATAAATCTATAGTGGATAAAATTTGGAGCTTTTTTTCTTCCGTGAAAGTAGGCGTATGGCTTATATTTATAGCTTTGGTCTCTTCGGCGATTGGCTCAATATTCCCGCAAGAAATATACATACCAGCAGATGCGCCGAATAGAGCTCCTGAGTTTTTCTATGAAGACCGATATGGAATTTTAGGCCTTATATATTACCAATTGGGATTTCACCACTTATACAGCTCTTGGTGGTATATGATCCTTATAGGACTAATAGGTGTGTCGCTTGTGATTGCGAGTCTTGACAGGTTTGTTCCTTTATTCAAAGCGCTTAGACATCAAAAGGCAAAACGACATGAGTCCTTTTTGAGTCGACAACGTTTGTTCAGTAAGTCGGACAACGTTCCGACCGAGGATTTGGTAACGTTAAAAGAGAATTTGAAAAAACAGCGTTATAAAGTAAGGGACGAAGAGGGGTACATACTTGCTGAGAAAGGCCGTTTTTCAAGATGGGGCCCATATGTTAACCATATTGGATTAATCATTATATTAATTGCTGCTATCCTGCGGTCAACACCTTTCTTCTATACGAACGAGTATGTATGGGTAAGAGAAGGTGAACAATTGGTCATCCCGGGAACCGATGGAGAATACTACATTGAGAATCAGGACTTTATCCTAGAAACATATGATGAAAATGATGAACGTTTTCGTGATGCCATCTCGTTAGAAGGAGCGGATGTACCTAGTAATTACCAAACAGATGTCACTATATATAAGACAGAAGATAATCCGTTGCCAGGTGCTGAAGCAGAGCTGAAGCAGATCGCAGAAGGTTCGATACGAATGAATCATCCTGTGAAATTTGATGGCTATTCTGTTTACCAATCAGGATACCAAGCTAACGAATTTGAAAAAATGTCGTTTAAAATTCATAAAAACGACGATCCAGAGGAAGAAGCCCTCGATACGTTCACAATAAACCTGACTAATCCGGAATCAGAGTACGAACTAGAAAATGGTTTTAAAGTAGAATTGCGAAATTATTATCCGGATTATTATTTACAAGATGATGGGACACCTGCTTCCGAGACTAATTATCCGAGAAATCCGGCGTTTGTAATGTTTGTATACCCACCCGACAGTGATACACCTGAGATTAGCTTTCTAGGCATTGGAAAGAATATTGATGCATCTGGTGAAAACCAATATAATGTTGGAATTACAGATTTTGAGATGCGTGATGCAAGTGGGTTAACTGTTCGAAAAGATTACTCTCTACCATTTTTCGGGTTGGGAGCTGCGATCTTTATGATTGGTGTTATCCAGGGAATGTACTGGCAGCATAGAAGAATTTGGGTAAACCCGAAAGATGGCGGATTATTATTAGCAGCTCATACGAATAAGAATTGGTATGGTGTTAAGAAGGATATTGAAAAAGTAATTTCAGGGACAACCATTAAAAATGTAGCAGACCAGCAGGAAATAAACGACTAATAGTTGAACAGGAGGTTTCTCATGAGTGATTTAATACAGTGGAGTAGTGCACTACTTTACACTGCTTTTATTCTATATTTGATCGCAACAATCTTTTTCTCCGCAACAATCCGAGATAAACGAGGAAAAAACAAAAAAGGGAAAGCTGGTGGAATTGGGATCACGTTAACTATCATTGGCTTGATAGCACAAATAGGTTATTTTATCACCAGATGGATTGTCAGTGGACATGCACCAGTAAGTAATTTATTTGAGTTTATGACATTTTTCGGAATGACGATCGTATTCGCGTTCATTGTCATTTACTTTATATACAAGATCTCTGTACTAGGGCTTTTCGCATTGCCTGTGGCTTTAATTATTATTGCATATGCGAGCATGTTCCCTACAGAAGTATCGCCATTAATTCCTTCATTACAAAGTCATTGGCTATACATTCATGTGACTACTGTCTCTCTTGGACAGGGTATTTTGACAATCAGCTTTGTTGCAGGGTTAATTTATCTTATTAAAAAGATTGATCAGACCGTCAAAAGCAAGCATACAACGTGGCTAGAAGTTGTATTGTATTCTCTTATATTGTTCGTTGGCTTTATTATCATCACGGTAGTATTTAACTTAATGCATTATAGTGCGCAGTTTGATTATCCTGCTACTGGTGGTAACACCGTAACAACAGAATATCATCTACCTGCTATCGCAGGGCCGACAGATGGTACACTGCTGACCAAAGATGTAATGGAACCACTATTTGAGACACCAGCCTGGATGCATGGAGCAGATGCAGGTAGAAAATTCAATACCTTAATTTGGTCTATTCTAACTGGCTCTATTGTTTATCTATTACTAAGGCTCGTTCTCCGTAAGAGACTTGGTGCAGCAATACAGCCACTCTTAAAGAATGCAAAGCTTGATCTATTGGATGAAGTTGCATATCGTGCTGTTGCAATTGGCTTTCCTGTCTTCACACTCGGAGGCTTGATCTTTGCTGCCATTTGGGCGGAAGAAGCCTGGGGAAGATTTTGGGGTTGGGACCCTAAGGAAGTATGGGCGCTTATCACCTGGTTCTTTTACGCAGCGTTTCTTCATCTTCGCCTCTCAAGAGGTTGGCATGGTGAGAAATCTGCATGGCTTGCTGCAGTAGGTTTTGCAATTATTATGTTCAACTTAATTGTGGTGAACCTTGTACTAGCAGGCCTGCATTCTTATGCTTAACAAAACGAATTCACAACTTAACAAGGTATTCATCGTGGAATGCCTTGTTTTACTGTTAACATATATTTATACAACCAATATGAGATACGTGCAAACTATGTTTATACTTAAAGTTAATAATTTGATAGGGGGACTGACCAAATGCCACTTGGAAAGGTATTAATAGTAGATGATGAAGAACGTATTCGCAGATTAATCAGGATGTATTTGGAACGTGAAGAGTATGAAGTAGAAGAAGCTGACAATGGTAAAGACGCACTTGAATTATCTCTTTCCAATGAATATGATGTTATTTTGCTCGACATTATGATGCCAGAAATGGATGGAATAGAAGTATGTCAGGAGTTAAGAAAAGAAAAATCCACCCCTGTCATTATGCTTACTGCTAAAGGGGAAGAAGCGAATCGAGTCCAAGGATTTGAAATTGGTGCTGACGACTATATCGTCAAGCCATTCAGCCCAAGAGAAGTAGTGCTCAGGGTAAAGGCATTATTACGCAGAGTATCACCTTCATCTGTTAACCAAGGAAACGGAGCTGCAAAAAATGTATTGGTATTCCCACATCTAGAAATTGATGATGATGCACACCGTGTCATGGCTGAGGGACAGGAAGTCAACTTGACACCGAAAGAGTATGAATTATTATGCTTCCTAGCAAAATCACCGGACAAAGTGTTTAATAGAGAGCACCTTTTAAAGGAAGTATGGCAATATGAATTTTTCGGTGATTTACGGACTGTTGATACACATGTTAAGCGGTTAAGGGAAAAGCTCAATACGGTTTCTTCTGAAGCAGCAAAAATGATCGTAACAGTATGGGGAGTAGGCTATAAGTTCGAGGTAGAAGAAAGCTAATGTTTTGGAAAAGTGTCGTTGGTAAGCTTGCAATAACTATACTTTTACTTGTTTCCTTTGTTCTATTTATTTTAACAATTTTGCTGTTGCAGTTCTTTGAAAACTTTCATATTGAATCTGCAGAAAGCGACATGTTACAGACAGCTACAAAGGTATCGGTACTACTTGAACAGCATGAGAGCAGAGACTTGATTGCGGAAACGACGGAAAGAGTTAAAGATCCTGCTAGTCGTGTAGCTATTTTATACGAAGATAGTGATGTATGGGTATCCAAAGGTGGAGATGATAACTTATCAAGACTTGAGGAAACATGGCTGCAAAAAGAGAAGTTATTAGAGGAACTTGAAAGTAATAATGAAATTCGCAAGCAAATGCTGTTGCCTGATGGTAATACAGAAGCAATGATTGTTGGCATCCCCACTCCAGATAACCAAGGAGCTATCTTTGTATACCAGTCACTTGACGTTATTGATCAAACGAAAGCAGAAACTACGAAGATTATCTTTCTTGCAGCAGGAATCGCGATTATCCTGACTGTTATTTTTGCTTTCTTCCTCTCTACAAGAATTACTTCACCGCTAATTAAAATGCGAGAGGCTGCTTTTGATTTGACAAGAGGGGAGTTTGACACGAAAGTTCCTATTCTAACCCATGATGAAATAGGGGAGCTTGCGTTGGCCTTTAACCGTATGGGAAGACAATTGAAATTCCATATTAATGCATTAAGACAAGAGAAAGAACAGCTCTCAAGTATTGTAAGCTCGATGGCGGATGGTGTCATCACTTTAAATCGAAATGGAGATATGATCGTAACCAATAGACCAGCCGAAAGATTTATTGAAAGCTTGTATTACGAGAATAACCGAGCAGTTAGTAGTGAGGATCGAAAGCTACCGGATGAGCTAAACCAAATCTTGTTGCAAGTTATTGAAGGAGAAACAGAAGTACTTCATGAAATTAGTCTTCAGGGGCGGAACTGGGTAATGTTAATGACACCCTTATATGATCAAACATTTGTTAGAGGTGCTGTTGCGGTAATTCGGGATATGACGGAGGAGAGGCGCCTGGATAAATTGCGTAAAGATTTTATTGCAAATGTATCGCATGAATTAAGAACTCCAATATCGATGCTTCAAGGTTATAGTGAAGCAATTGTCGATGATATAGCTGAAACGAAGGAACAAAAAAATGAGCTTGGCCAAATTATTCATGAAGAATCATTACGAATGGGTAGGCTGGTAAACGAATTGCTTGACCTTGCAAGGATGGAAGCAGGACACCAGCAGCTTCAAGTGGAAGAGGTTGAGGTAGAGCCATACCTTAAACGGATAGTGAAGAAGTTTAGTGGGTTGGCAACGGAAGGAAAAATACGTATTGAATTAAAATACAACATAGTAAAGCAAACAGCACGATTTGATCCTGATCGTATGGAACAAGTATTGATCAATCTGATAGATAATGCAATCAGGCATACCTGTGAAGAGGGACATGTTACCGTATATGCCAGCAATGATAATAGTGAGCTTTCTATCGAGATTAAAGATAGTGGAAGTGGTATTCCCGAAGATGATCTACCATTTATCTTTGAAAGGTTTTATAAAGCAGATAAATCCAGAGCTCGTAATGACAAAAAGAAAGGCACTGGTTTAGGGCTTGCTATAGCGAAAAATATCATTGATTCTCACCATGGAATTATTACAGTTAAAAGCAAGATAAACGAAGGAACTTCATTTACCATACGATTGCCACATAAACGGAGTAGCTAATCTAAATAAATATTAGATAAGAAGTGGAGGAGATAGGATGCATAAAATACTATGGAAAACAGGGGCTATCTTACTTTTTTTTGTACTACTTACAGCTTGTGGTTCAGGAACGAATCAAGAGACCGCACCAGAGTCAAACTCTGACCAAGTAGAGAGCAATCAGTCCTCTGAACAAAACGAAGACACGGTAAGAATTACGTTAACGAAAGACCAGGGTGAGGAATATATCCATGAAAAGGAAATACCAGTCGAAGAAGGGGATCTTCTTTTAGATGTATTGGAGGAGAATTTCTATGTAGAAACGGATGATACTGGCAAATTTATAACGTCAATTGAACGCGTTTCTTCAGATGATGATGAAGAAAGAGCCTGGATCTATACCGTAAATGGTGAATCTCCTAATGTAGGTGCAGCCGAGTATGAATTACAAGCTGGTGATGAAGTCATTCTTGATTTTCAAAAATGGAAATAATGTAAGTGAATAGTTATAAGCTTACTTTATTGGCGTTGCTGGCTTCATTGGCAGTATTAGGCAGGTATGTATTCGCATTCCTGCCTAATGTTCAACCAGTTACTGCACTTATCATTATATGTGGCTTAATGCTCGGACCAGCTTCTGCGCTGATCCTAACAATATTGGTGACCTTTCTTTCTAACATGCTTCTTGGGATGGGGATCTGGGCTATTTGGCAGTTGATATCTTGGGGACTCATCGGCCTCGTTAGCGGGCTTTTTAGGAAGCAACTAAGAAGAGCGCCACTTTTCATTATCGCCATTTATGCTGCATTCTCTGGATTTCTATATGGGTTCATTATTTCCCTGACTAATTATCAAATTAGTGGACATTTTTGGCCGTATTATATTGCGGGGTTACCTTTTGACACTCAGCATGCTATTGGAAATGCTTTGTTTATCATGTTGTTTTACCCGGTCTTTTACTACCTATTTAAACACTACAAAAATAAACTTATCACTTAAATTGGTAAATTTTATTTATGGAATTTTAATTTACTATCGAAAATGATCCCTATTAAAGTGGATCATTTTTAATTTTAAGACCCCCTTATAAAACCTAATTACAGATGGACTTGCTAAAATCCAACATACTGACATATAGTGTACCTAGACTGTAACTTTTTAAAGAGACAAACGACTATCTATTAGAACGGGGGATCTTGCATGAAGGTCGTTTTTGATAAAATTTATGATCAATACCATCAAGATTTGTATCAATTTATATTTTATATGGTAAAAGATAAGCAGGTAACAGAAGACTTAGTGCAGGAGGTCTACTTGAAGGTACTTAAATCTTCTGAACGGTTTAGGGGAGATAGCAGTATTAAGACATGGCTTTTTTCCATTGCTAGACATGTAAGTCTCGATCATTTTCGTAGGAAGAAACGTACCCGAGATCGAATCGCTGATTATTTTGATTGGGGTGAGAAAAGCCATTTTATAAAGGATGAGCGTCCACTACCTGAAGAAATGGCAATTAAAACTGAAGAAATTAAAAATTTATATACATACCTTGATTTTTGCACAGTTGATCAAAAAAGTGTTCTCATCCTTAGATATATCCAGTCATTTTCTATCCAGGAGACTGCAGCTATTTTAAATTTCACTGTTAGCAAGGTGAAAACAACTCAACACAGAGGGCTTAAGTTATTAAGAAAACACATTATCGAAGAGCAGGAGAAAGGAGGGGCATCTAATGGATTCTAACAAGCAGAAGTATGACGACATTACTGAACAGCTTTCACAATTTCCAACATTTACAGATAGGCGTGATAAAGAAGCAATTAGACAACAGGTCTTTGCTCAAATGAAGCAGGGTGAACCTACAAAACAATATAAGCATAGAAAGAGATGGATACCTCTCGCCAGTACCCTGCTTGCGACAACCGTTTTGGTTTTTATTTCTTTCCTTTACTACACGAACACCAATGTCTTAAAAGAGAACAGTACGCAACAGGATGCGATGGAGTACGCTACAGAAGAAGAAACATTAATAGAGAAAAGCGCGGACCAAGAAAATGCCGCCCAATCGAATGGAAATATGGAATCTTCTAATCAGGTGGGAATGTTTGTGCAACAGACGAACGAGCAATCTATGGTCATCCATGGTGTAACAAGTGACCCACAATTGCAGTTTGTCATCCCTGTTTCTTTTATTGCTCCAGAAGACAACTCAAAAGAAATATATTATAACCAGCTAGAGAACTATTTAAAGGAATATGTTCCGATTAGTTCAAATTATTTATTCAAAGGGGTATCGTTTAAATTAGATGAGGGAAATAAAGAAGTGATTTTAGAGCTACCAAAAGGTTTTAGTATTAGTGAAGGCTCTACTGTGCCCAATATGTTTGAAGACCAGTTACGTTCTATGTTCTCGCCATATGGTATTGAAAAAGCTGTTTTTAATAATACTGAGGGGATAGACTTCGGTCAATTTGGTACCATTCATGAATTGGCTTTAAATAAAACGAAAACTGCCTATAAACTATATAGCAACGAACAAAATAATTTGCTTGTCGAGGTACCTCTCGATGAATATACAACAATAGAGGAAGCACTTGCAGAGATGCAAATAGGGGAGGAAGACTATAATGTTTTTCCGACTGTTCCAGATGAAATGGAATTCTCAGTCGTCACACAAGGTGAGCAGCTCGATATATCGTTAGAAAACGAGATCGCCATAGAGGATAGTCGTACTGGTACCATCATGGTGGAGGCAATCTTAATGACTGCAAAGAGTTTTGGGTATAAATTTGTAAAGATAAATAATATCTCAGGTGACAGAGTAGGTTATTATGATGTATCAGAACCACTGCGAGTTCCTGATGCTGTGAACCCGATTATGCTTCATTAATGTTCCAGGTAAGATAGGAGCCGAGCGAATCTGATATAACTATTCGCTCGGCACAAAAAATGGTATGGTGGGTATAAGCTAACATTATGGTAGCCTTGTCAAATATGGAAATATGATTTATTTTGGTATAACAAAGTTTAATCCTCTTCATATTTTAAGGGGTCGCCGTTGAAAGGCTGTGAAGATACTTTTACTGAATCCGTTGGACAACCTTCAAATGCATCAAGCATGTCTTCTTCTAATTCAGGATTTACCTCGATCATTCCCTTGTTATCGTCCAGTCTTACATATGCAATTCCTTCGTCATCGTAATCATATATTTCTGGTGCAGCCGCACCGCACGCACCACAAGCAATACACGTTTCAATATCTACAATGGTGTACTTTGGCACTACTCCACCTCCAAATTGGTCTTATACTCAATCATTAATCCATTATAAACGGATTCCTTCTAATCTCAATAACAACAGCTTATCTTTCTTTTCATGTTACCATTCTTTATAATAGAATTATATATTCCTTACAGGTAGAAGAGAGGAGGAGAAATGATGCTGCTCAAAGGAATCGTGCTATTATGCTGTAAAACGTTATCTGTGGAAAGAACAGAATCAGCAACCTTCCACATCCTTACAGGAAAAAAGTCTGTGCAAACAGTACAAGATATTCATCTGTATCACCTAACAAAATATTACGGTGTCCACAGAAAATTAGAACGAACTGTTTACGATCGAATACTTAAAGAATTACATGAGGAAGGGTTTATAATACGGGATCATACTTCGCTTACGCTTGAATTAACCAACCAAGGGGAAGCATGGCTTCAAGAAATTAAAGAGCAGCTGCCACTACATTATTTTAACGGCTTAAAGTTCAAAAGCAGTGCAGTGTTATTTCTTGAACGATTAATCCTGCTTGTCCAAACGTTTTCTAATGTAGGGATGAAACATTTCTCTTTTATTCCGGTACTGGACAATCCCTTGGTTGAAAACTGGGTGAAAGAACAATATAGGTTAAATAAAGAACGAATTTCTATTTACCTGAACGAATTACATAGCGAACTTTTACCATTACTCCAGAGTATTAAAGAAAAGGAAGCCAGCATTTTTGTTGACAGGTTAAGTGGACACCAGTACTATGGCATGAGCTGGGAGCAATTAGCTAAAAATTATGATATGACTATAGAAGATGTACAGATACTCCTAAATGGTATTTCTCATAAAATGGCTCACCAAATCTTGGAAAATAAAGCATCTTTCCCGTTGCTTTATCAGATGATAGAAGAAGGAAACAATAAACGTCTTATGACAGAATCTGCTTATAAGACTTACCAGTTACTTGAGAAAGACTACTCCATTGAAAATATTGCATTGGTACGCAATTTACGTATTAATACAATTCAGGATCACCTTGTGGAGATTGCGCTTTATCAAATGGACTTTCCTATTGAGCGCTATGTTCCTACCGATATTCAGAAGGACATTTTAGCAGCGACTGAAAAAGCATCTTCTAATAAATTAAAGGAAATTAAAGGACTAACAGAATTAGATACTACATATTTTCAAATACGGCTATTTATGGCAGGAATCGATTATGTAGAGCAAACGGGTGATAATAATGTCTACAATTAACTTAGAAAAGGGGCTTGATACGTATTTTGGCTATCAAGCTTTTCGTCCAGGTCAACGGGAAATTATTGAGGATACTATGTCAGGTAACGATGTATTAGGAGTACTTCCAACCGGATCTGGTAAGTCTATCTGTTATCAATTGCCGGCAATGCTTTTGAAAGGTGTAACAATAGTTGTCTCACCGTTAATTTCACTTATGATGGATCAAGTAAAACAATTAAAGGCAATAAATATAAAAGGTGTTGTTGCCATCAATAGTTTCATGGACACGAAGGAACGGAGGGAAATATGGAATACATTACATCGGTATAAATTAATATATATATCTCCAGAATTGCTTCAGCGACCAGATGTTCAGCGAAAATTAAAGCTGGTAGGAGTAGATCTTTTCGTTGTCGACGAAGCCCATTGTATCTCGCAATGGGGGCATGAATTTAGACCAGACTATTTGAAACTTAAAAAAATAATTACCTTTTTGGACCACCCAACTGTACTAGCGTTAAGTGCTACTGCCACGACAAATGTTCAGCAGGATATTTTATCATATTTGAATAAACCGAATATGATAAAACATATCTATCCAATTGACAAACCGAACATTACGTTTAATGTTGAACACTTATCTGGTGACAAGGAAAAACAGGAGAAAATTGTGTCGTTGTTAAAAGCTTATTATGTTCCGACTATTATATACTTTTCCAGCCGGTTAGAGGCAGAAAATATATCGGCTCTTCTTAGTTTACAAACAGATCGTCGCGTTGCATTTTATCATGGTGGAATGGAGTCACAAGACCGAATTATAATCCAACAACAATTTATGAATGGTCAGTTAGATGCCATTTGTTGCACAAGCGCCTTTGGAATGGGGATAAATAAAAAAGACGTTCGGTTGATCATACATTACCATTTAACGCCACAGCTGGAAGCCTATATACAAGAGGTTGGGAGAGCAGGACGCGATAATAAATCGAGTGTGGGCCTATTGTTATTTTCCGAAAGTGATGTTTTTTTACCAAAGAATATAATAAAAGGTGAACTGCCAACCAAAAATGAAATAACTACCGTGTTCCGCCAATTAAAAGCGATGTATGATCAAGGTCGATCGCTTCCCACTACAGATCAAGAGAATTTAGCGGTGTTTCAAGTTTCCGAATCAAAGTGGCGTTTTTTACAGTATCAACTTGAAAAACATGATATCCTTAAAGAAAACTACGTTATAATGTATGATCAACTATTATGGAAAGAAGCTTTTCTTGCTATTAGCAATAGGTGTGAGGAGCGATTAATGAAGAAGGACAAGCAACTACAGTCCGTCATTAAGTGGGTTTATCACACGGGTTGTCTCCGGAAAAAGCTTTATCAAGATTTCCAGCCGTCGTATACTGAACCAGTCGATCAGTGTTGCAGTAATTGTGGTTTTTCTTGGAAAGATTGGCAACCTGAACAGCTAACACACCAACGAGAGAAGGCATACTCTTGGGAAGAAAAACTTAAAAAACTCCTTTTGGTGGATGTGCAATGAGTCAAAGAGAAATTATATTAGAAATGACTGATAGAGAACTAAGAAAGCAAGTTATACTTTCACAAGGTCTTCTCCTTGCTGCTAGTATTGTATTAAGTTTGTTATTATTCGATTCAATAGGGGATTGGCTCCGATACTTTAATTGGAACCCAAAAGAGATTTTTTATTTTGGACTATTGCCTGGTATTATAATCGTCTTAATTGATGTTATTTTGATGCGCTTCTTACCGAAGTCTACCTTCGACGACGGTGGGGTTAATGAAAAACTATTTAAGGGGCAGCCAGTCTCCTTTATTTTTTTCCTTTCCTTGCTTGTTGCTGGGAGTGAAGAAATATTATTTAGAGGTGTCATTCAGACCTCATTTGGATATGTTATTGCAAGTGTCTTCTTTGCAATCGTCCATATACGTTATTTGAAAAAGCCTGTTCTCCTGGCTTCTGTTCTAATGATTAGTTTTTATATTGGTTATTTATTCGAACAAACCGGGAATTTGTTTGTAACTATTACGGCACATTTTATTGTTGATTTTTTATTGGGGGTAACCATTCGCTATTATAAGGGAGGAATAATCAGTGAAGCATAATACAAAAGAAACAGAAGATCAGGCTGACGAGCTTCGAAGGATTTTTGTGGAACTTGAGAATTCTGTTGAACCAATGGCACCGAATGAAAGAGAAGAAACAGAAAGTCATCCCAAAGGTGATGAGATGGACCTACTTAACTTACCTCCCAGAAAAGAAATACATGATCAGAACTCAAAGCGCCCTAAATTGAAAATGAGTATGTCTTTATTTAGGCTAACAATTGTTGTTATCTTTTTATTTTGTATCCTGGCAGGAGTGTATTTTATATGGCAGGATGAAATAATGTTATTTTTCACAAGCTAATAATACGACAAGGCGTTAAATTTGTAAGTTCTATAGGTAATCCAAGGTAAAATAATGGTACAATTTTTTAGAGCATTCTGTTGCTTCCCTACACTTCACGACGGTAGATGCCTATTTTTTCTGCGAGAGAAAGAATGCTAAAACCCATCTACCGTTGATGGTCTAATACATTTCTTTGATATCTCAGATTGGAATACCTAGGCTAAAGCTTGAAAGTAGTGAAAAATGAGGCTGTCAAGTTCAACATACTAACGAAAAGCATATAGTATAGAGAAAGAGCTTTGTAAGGGAATAATAATTAGACCGCTTTAAACAGATGATTATTTGGAGGAGGATGCTGTATGCGCATAGAAAGAGTGTCTGATGACCAGTTCACTATTTTTTTAACTTTTGATGATTTGATTGAACGTGGGTTTACAAAAGAAAATCTGTGGCATGATGCTACAAGCGTCCAGAACCTGTTTAGTGATATGATGTACGAAGCGAGTTCCGAACTGGATTTTGAGTTGGAAGGTGAACTTCTTGTTCAAGTTCATCTGATGCAGGCACAAGGCATGCATGTTATCGTCACACAAAAATTTGAAAATATGGATTGGGATGAGGATTTTATTGAGATGAAAGTGACACTGGATGAAAGTAAAGAATTAATTTTTTCATTTTCAGACTTTGAAAACATCATTCAGGTTGCTTCTTATTTGAGCCAAATCGGCATAAATGGCGGCCAGGTTTACTTTATGCAAGGTACCTATTACATGCTTCTAAGTGATGATGATCTGGAAGATATGGATAAAGAAGACGTAATTGCCATCATGTCTGAGTACTCCAGTCCGAGCATTATTACTTCTTACCGCTTAATTGAATATGGGAAGCAAATTTATGTAGCAGATGCTGTTAAAAACATTATGAAAACCTTCCATATAGATTAAAAATGATAGAACATGACTGTTTAAAATGATACGATAGTATATGGTTTTGCTAGAGAACTGAGATAAGGAGTGCACGGAATGAAAATTGCTGTACTATATGGAGGGACCTCAGGAGAACGAGAAGTTTCGCTCTCCTCAGGGAAAGGAATTATACAAGCACTGAAAAACAACGGGCATGAAGTTACAGGAATTGATTTTCACCCTGAAAGGCTTGAAGAAATCCTTGAATTAAATGTAGATCTTGTATTTATCGGGCTTCACGGGAAATTTGGGGAAGATGGGCGTGTCCAGGGACTGCTGGAAATGCTAGGCTTGCCTTATGTAGGATCAGGAGTATTAGCATCTGCGCTTGCTATGGATAAAGCGAAGGCCAAGCAGATATTTGAATCGAACGATATCCCTGTAGCAAAAAGTAAGGTGTATACTATTACAGACAAGACAAATTTGCAAGATGTAGAAAAAGAAGTTAACCAAGTATTTAAGGTGCCGTTTGTTATTAAGCCAAATAGTGAAGGATCTACATTGGGTTTGACAATAGTAGAAAACCCAGAACAAATATTAGATGGTTTAAACAGTGCTGCGATGAGTGATGATATGATTTTGGTTGAAGATTTTATTCAAGGAAGAGAGATTACAGTAGCGGTTCTTGGAGAGAAAGCACTTCCAATTATTGAAATCATTCCGAAAAATGCTTATTACGATTATGAGTCTAAATATGCTGCTGGTGGGAGTGAACATATTGTCCCGGCACAAATTGATTCCGAGACATCCAAGACTATCCAAGAGCTGGCTGTTAAAGCTCACAGCGTACTTGGCTGTAAAACCTATTCTCGAGTAGATTTTATATTGACAGAGGAAAATCAGCCTGTAATTCTAGAAGTAAACACACTTCCGGGTATGACACCAACTAGTCTATTTCCGGATGCTGCCAAGGTTATTGGGCTTGATTATGACTCTATGATAGAAACATTTATTAAACGAACAGTAGGAGATAAAAACTAGAAAAAGTATCTTTTAATATTAGTATATTTCTCGTATTCTTTATTGCATATTTGATATGAACGTGTATACTAATTTCTGAGAACAGCTATTATAAACTATTTACAGATATTATAGGAGGTAAATTCATGGTAGCCGATAACGCAGCAGATTCTACCAGAGAAAGTAATGAAAAACCGGATGTATTAAGTTCCACACAAACTGTTGTAAAAACTGCATTGGAGAAGTTGGGTTACCCTGATGAAGTATTTGAACTACTAAAAGAACCGATTCGTATGATGACGGTTCGTATTCCTGTTCGAATGGATGATGGATCAATCAAAATTTTCACAGGTTACCGGGCTCAACATAATGATGCAGTTGGACCTACAAAAGGCGGGGTAAGGTTCCACCCAAATGTCACTGAGACAGAAGTGAAAGCTCTTTCCATTTGGATGAGTTTGAAGGCGGGTATTGTAGATCTTCCTTATGGTGGTGGTAAAGGTGGCATTGTCTGTGATCCTCGAGAAATGTCTTTTAGAGAGTTAGAGGGGATTAGTAGGGGCTATGTACGTGCTATCAGCCAAATTGTAGGACCAACTAAAGATATTCCTGCTCCTGACGTTTTTACAAACTCTCAAATTATGGCATGGATGATGGATGAGTATAGTCGTATAGATGAATTCAATAGTCCTGGTTTCATTACTGGTAAACCTATCGTTCTTGGTGGGTCGCATGGAAGAGAATCTGCTACAGCCAAAGGGGTTACAATTTGTATTAATGAAGCTGCTAAAAAGAAGGGCCTTAAAGTAGAAGGGGCTCGCGTTGTTGTCCAGGGATTTGGTAACGCGGGGAGCTTCCTGGCGAAATTCCTTAACGATGCAGGGGCAAAAGTTGTCGGAATCTCTGATGCACACGGTGCGTTGCATGACCCTGATGGATTAGACATTGATTATCTGCTCGATAGAAGAGACAGCTTCGGTTCCGTAACGAAACTCTTTAATAATACAATTTCCAATCAGGATTTATTAGAATTGGATTGTGATATTCTTGTACCAGCAGCAGTCGAAAATCAGATTACAGAGCACAATGCACATAAAATCAAAGCTAGTATTGTCGTCGAGGCTGCAAATGGTCCAACGACAATGGAAGCAACGAGGATTTTGAGTGAACGAGGTATTTTACTAGTTCCCGATGTGCTTGCTTCTGCTGGTGGCGTTACTGTTTCCTATTTTGAATGGGTACAAAACAATCAAGGTTACTATTGGACCGAAGAAGAAATTGATAAAAAGCTACATGAAATTATGATTAAAGGATTTAATTCCATATATAACACAGCGGAGACTAGAAGAATTGACATGCGTCTTGCTGCTTATATGGTCGGTGTAAGGAAAATGGCGGAAGCATCACGATTCCGCGGTTGGGTCTAACGGCCTGCTGAGAAATCAATTGTATGACAAAAAAACTCTTATCCTGTATTATTAGATAGGAGTTTTTTTACGTTTATTATTGCTTGAAGAGGAACTTAGATATTAAGATTAACTAAATAAATCTTCGGTAAACAGCCTGCGAGATAGAATTCTTCTAAAGGAAGTGCATATTGTGCAACATGAAAAAGTAATTATTGTAGGGGGAGGGCCGTGTGGCTTATCCTGTGCTTTGGAATTAAAAAAAGAGGGTTTTACCCCATTAATCATTGAAAAAGAAAATATTGTAAACACGATTCACCAGTTTCCTACACACCAAACATTTTTTAGTTCCAGTGAGAAACTAGAAATAGGAAACATTCCATTTATTACAGAAAAACAAAAACCTGTTAGAAATGAGGCACTTGCATATTACAGATCTGTGGCTATGCGTGAAGAATTACGAATTAATGCCTTTGAAAAAGTTACTGAAATTACAAAAAAGGAAGGCTTATTTCAGCTGTCCACCATTACACGTAGTGACCAGGTAAATACTTATTCGGCTGATTATGTCATAATAGCAACTGGCTATTATGATCAACCTAACTATATGAATATTCCAGGTGAAAAGCTGAATAAAGTTACACATTATTTTAAAGAAGGGCATCCTTATTTTAAAAAGGATGTTGTCGTAATTGGTGGCAAAAACTCTGCAGTAGATGCCACACTTGAGCTTCATAAAGCAGGAGCTAATGTAACAGTATTATACAGAGGTGCAGAGTATTCGAAGAGCATCAAACCATGGATCTTACCAGAATTTGATTCCCTGGTAAGAAAAGGAATTGTTAAGATGGAATTTAACGCAAATATAGTAGAGATTAAGGAAAACAGTCTTCGCTATCGTGTTGGTGAAAAAGAAAAAACAATTAAAAACGATTTTGTGTTTGCTATGACTGGTTATAAGCCAGATTTAGAATTTCTAAATAGCGCTGGAATACATGTTGATGCCGCGACAGGATCACCTTCTTACAAAGAAAACAGCTATGAAACCAATATAGACAATTTGTTTATAGCTGGCGTTGTAGCTGCAGGATATAATAATAATAAATTATTTATTGAAAATGGACGCTTTCACGGAGAGGACATTGCCAGAATAATTACTGGTAGAGTAGTGGATGGGACAAAAGAAAATTAAACAACAAAAGCACTCTTTTTTCTTATCTTATGATTCGCGTTTTAACAAGGGCTAGGACATAACGTCCCAGCCCTTGTTTCCTTTAACCAATCGGTTTCTTAGTTTTCCTTTTCAAAAATATCTTTTAGTTTTGTAAAGTCCATCTTCTGTTCCAATGCGATCTGCAACTTAATTCGCGCTTTAGGACCTGTTAATCCATTAGAAAAGATAACTCCCATTTCTTTTAACTTACGTCCTCCACCCTCATATCCATAAGTCGGCTGAACAATTCCCTGGAAACAGCGTGAAACAAGTACAATAGGTATCTGAGATTCCATAATCTTTGCTAAATAAGGAACTGATTCTTTAGGTAGATTACCTTGGCCTAATGCCTCGATAACTAATCCGTCTGGTCTTGCTGCTAAGACAGCCTCTAACAGACCATTATCCATCCCTGCATATGCTTTTAGCAAATAAACGCGTTGATTAATTGCATCTACATTATAGCAATATCGCGAAGTAATCGTGTGATGAAAAATGATCGAATCCTTTGTTATGATTCCAAGAGGACCATATTGCGGACTTTGGAAGGTAGCAATATTACTTGTAGAAGTCTTTGTTACATTTCTAGCAGTATGTACCTCATCATTCATCACTACTAGTACTCCCTTTTTACTTGCATTGCCATCACTAGCAACGCGAATGGAACTTATTAAGTTATATAGTGCGTCTGATCCGATTTCATTACTTGAACGCATGGCACCTGTTATAATGATTGGCTTATCAGTATGAACGATAAGATCAAGGAAAAAAGCGGTTTCTTCTAATGTATCTGTTCCATGTGTCACGACGATCCCCTCGTAGGAAGGGAGCTCTTCCTTTATTCGATTAGCAAGTTGCAGCATGTGTCTTGGTTCAATATGGGGGGATGGGAGAGAAAACTCCGTCATTTCCTCTACATCAGCATATTGATTAAAATAGTAAGTTAGCTCTGATAATGGATGTTTTGTTGCTGTTGTAACTTCCCCAGTGGTTTTATTCTCCACCATAGAAATAGTTCCGCCTGTATGAATAATTAATATTTTCTTTTTCATTTTATTCTCCCTCACAAATGTTGTTTTCTTTATCCTTCTTTAGTGATAACATAATGATAGTAAATTAGGAAAGGGGCCGTTTGATGTTTGCTATATTTTCAGCTGGAATTGCACCGGCCATCGCACTCATGTCTTTCTTCTATTTGAAAGACCGTTATTCAGAACCCCTTCCATTACTTATACGTACATTTATTATTGGATGTTTACTTGTGTTCCCAATCATGTTCATTCAATATGTTCTTACTACAGAAGGCTTGACAGATAATTATTTAGTTGAATCTTTTCTATATACCTCCTTAACTGAAGAGTTTTTTAAGTGGTTTTTATTTATTTATACCATCTATCATCATTCTGAATTCGATGCACACTATGATGGTATTGTTTATGCCGTGGCAATTAGTCTAGGATTTGCCACAGTAGAAAATGTTTTGTACTTGTTTACAAATGGAATAGGATATGCCCTGAGCAGAGCTCTTTTCCCTGTCTCATCTCACGCCCTTATAGGAGTTATCATGGGCTATTATTTCGGTAAGGCGAAAACAAACAAACATCATAAGAAACGTAACATTGCAATGGCTTTTATTATACCGTTTCTACTCCATGGAACCTATAATTATATCTTAAACATCGTTCCTGGTAATTGGCTTCTCTTCTTAGTCCCTTTTATGATCTTATTATGGATTCTTGGACTACGACGTGTGAAAATAGCCAGTGAAGCTGCACCATTAACGATGTTTCAGAAAAAAAAGCAAGGTGCCTAATACCCTCTGTCAGTGAATTGACAGGGGGTATTTTTTATCCCGGTACAACCGTCCGTAAGACTCCCACTTTAAAACAAGAAGAGAAACCGTGGTGTTTAAGTGGGAGTACACGGTCGCTAACACCCCGATTCGTTCAACTAACAATCAGTGGGGGAAGAATGAAAACCCCCACTGATTGAAGGTTCACTTTATATCAGCCTATTTTATTTCTCCTATAAAAAGATATTGGTATAAACAGGGTGAATAAAAAGTAGGTTTCTTCAAAAAATAGGTTTACAACATAATGAAATAACCAGGAGGATACCATATGAAGCATAAAAAGTTCCTATTCTTTATTATGATACCTATTTTATGTGTAACGCTTCAAGCAACTCACCCGGAAAGTCCGGTACATGCTTTTAGCTCTCAAGTCATACAACAAGGTGCAGTGGGAGATGATGTAATTGAATTGCAGGCTAGATTACAATATTTAGGATTTTATAATGGCAAGATTGACGGTGTCTTTGGCTGGGGAACATATTGGGCATTAAGAAATTTCCAATATGAGTTCGGCATGGAAGTAGATGGGCTGGCCGGCCAGTCCACCAAGGATAAATTAGCACAAGCAAGTAATTATGATGAGCAATATGTCAAAGAACAGTTAAACCAGGGTAATAAATTTACACATTATGGCGGTACGGATAACAAGAAACAAACAAATCAAGGCGGAGGGGGCCAAAGTGAAGATGCCCCTGCTACAGGAAATACATCAGTAAATGTCCCACAGGGTTATTCTCAGAACGACATCCAATTATTGGCCAATGCTGTATACGGGGAAGCTAGAGGGGAACCCTATGTCGGACAAGTAGCGGTTGCCGCAGTAATATTAAACCGAGTAGAAAGCCCTACATTCCCAAATAACGCTTCGGGTGTAATTTTTGAGCCTAGAGCATTCACCGCTGTAGCCGATGGACAAATTTGGTTAACCCCGAATGAAACGGCAAAAGAGGCAGTGCTTGATGCTATAAATGGGTGGGACCCTACTGGTAATGCACTTTATTACTTTAATCCTGACACAGCTACATCAAGTTGGATCTGGACAAGACCACAGATAAAGCAAATAGGAAAACATATATTCTGTAAATAGAAAGGTGTGATGACATTGATTAGGTGGATCATAATCGCTGTTTTGGCAATTGGGGTTACTGGAACTGCTTTTTGGGGTTACCAGGAACATCAAGAAAAAAATGCTGTTTTAATACAAGCTGAAAACACGTACCAAAGATCTTTCCATGAGCTTTCCTATCACGTTGATTTACTGCACGATAAAATAGGTTCTGCGTTAGCAATGAATTCAGGCCAAAGTCTTTCCCCGCAAATGGTAGATATCTGGAGATTAACTTCAGAAGCCCTCTCAAATGTAGGACAGTTGCCATTAGGACTTTTGCCATTTAATAAAACCGAAGAATTCTTATCAAATATAGGGGATTTTACCTACAAGACTGCCGTACGGAATTTAGATGATGAACCACTTTCTGAGGAAGAGACAAAATCTTTTGAAGAGCTATACCAGCAGTCAGGCGATATTAAAGATGAATTGCGTCAAGTCCAGCATGTCGTACTTGATAATAACTTACGGTGGATGGATGTACAGTTAGCATTGGCAAATGGAGAGGAGCAAGTAGATAACACAATCGTTGATGGTTTTCAAACTGTGGAAAAGACAGTCGAGGGTTACTCTGAAAGTAATGTAGACTCTCCCATAGTTGGCACTTCCTCTCAAGATCATGCTTATAAGGGGATAAACGGAGAAAAAATTTCTGAAGAACAGGTACGTGAGAAGGGGAAAGAAATACTTGATGTGAAAGATGCCGAAAAGCTACATGTTACCAAAAGTGGAGATGGTGCGGACATTCCAACATATAGTATCTCTTATAAAGATAATAAAAAAAGCGCATATATGGATCTAACAGAACAAGGTGGACACCCCATTACAGTTTTAGTACAAAGGCAAATCAAGGATAAACAGATTAGCCTAAATGAAGGTATGGAAAAGGCAAAGGATTACTTGGCGAAATACCAATTTAAAGACATGGAGTTGTTCTTGAGTAGCCAATATGACAATATAGGTGTCTATTCATTTCTTTATAACCAGGACGGAGTGAGGGTTTATTCTGACGCGTTAGAAATAAAGGTTGCATTAGATACCGGTGACATTCTTGGTCTTACAGCGAGAGATTATCTGATGAACCATACTGAAAGAGAGATACCAGAACCAACACTATCAGAGGATGAGGCAAAGGAAGCAGTTAATCAAAAAGTTGAAATTCAAGAATCGTTTCTAGCAGTTATTGACAATGACCTCGGTGAAGAAGTCCTGACATATGAGTTCTTAGGTATCATGGGGAATGAGACATACCGAATATTTATTAACGCAATGGATGGAAAAGAAGAAAAGGTAGAAAAGTTAGATGGTGCAGAAGCTAATTATGCAGCAAATAGCTAAAGAGAGAGACATTAGTCTTTCTCTTTTTTCCGTTTTCTGTGATAATAGGTATATCGAATTAGTGTAGTGATTTTTTACCAGTACGGAGGGATTTCAAGTGAAAATTGGGAGCGTACTTACTCTTGAGTTGAAAAAAGCAGGAAAAAAGATGGAGACGTATCGATGCAAAATTATCGAAAAAAGTGAACATTATCTATTTATCGATTATCCAATACACGAAAAAACTAAAAAAACTTCCTTTATACCAAAAGGCACCGTGTTAAGAGCAATGTATATGGATGAAAAGCAGAACTTATATGCTTTTAAGACAGAAATTGTTGCTAAAGTAAAGTTAACCGTTCCTGGCTTGGCCATTAAATTGCCTGGCGATGATCTAAAACGAATACAAAGAAGGGAATTTGTAAGAGTAGAGGCAGCGATAGATGTTGCTATCCATTCTAAGAATAATTCTTTTTCACCAATTGTCACTGTGAGTACGGATATTAGTGGGGGTGGCCTCTCTGTAATCCTACCACATGGCAAAACAATGGAGAGTGATGGACCTTTAGATTTATGGCTCACTTTAGATATGCAATCAGGGGAATATTTCTATATTAATGCCGAAGCGGAGTTGGTTTTCATTAAAGAGCAAGATACACTTGTACATACAGCATCATTGAAATTCATTAACCTCTTAAAAGAAGACCAACATAAAATAATTCGTTTTTCTTTTGAAAAACAGCGAGAAGCAAGGAAAAAGGAACTATCCGTTTAAATTTCAGTTTTTGTATCCGAATAGACCATTATTTTATTGGTATGTTATGATTTATATAGAATAGTTAAGATTTCGGCTATTGCCAGATTTTCATCTCTAGCTGGCTATGTTCATTTAATGTTGGTTATGAGGCTGAATGATAGTCGAATGATAGTTGAGAGGAATGAGCTTTATAAATGGAAAATGAAATGATAGCCATCGCAATTGATGGCCCAGCAGCTGCAGGTAAAAGTACTGTAGCAAAGATAGTCGCAGAAAAACTTTCATGTGTCTATATTGACACTGGAGCAATGTACAGGGCATTAACGCTAAAAGCAATAAATAATCAAGTCGACTTACAAAAAGAAGAACCATTGGTAGGATTGCTAGCAAACACTACAATTAAATTAAAACAAAGTGCAACTGGTCAATTGGTCATCTTGGATACGGAGGATGTTACGGAGGCAATACGATCACAAGAGGTTACAAACAATGTTTCCTATGTGGCGATGCACCCAGAGATCAGGAGAGAAATGGTAGCCCGTCAGCAAGCATTGGCAGCCCATACGAGCGTGGTAATGGACGGACGAGATATAGGAACGCATGTTCTTCCTAATGCAGAGGTGAAGATATTTCTCATAGCATCTGTCGAAGAACGGGCTAAACGGAGGTTTGAAGAAAATACTAAAAAAGGGTACAACGTTGACCTAGAGGAATTAAAAAAGGAAATTGAGCAAAGGGATTTAATTGATTCTCAACGAGAAGCTGCACCGCTTATTAAGGCAGAGAATGCGGTGGAAATAGACACTACTTCTCTAACTATTGGACAAGTAGCTGACAATATCTTAAATGAAGCGTATAAGGTTCTCCAACGTTCTTAGGTGTTATATTGGTCATGTAAGATTAACTTCCAAGGTAACTTCTTCTGCTTTATCTTCCCATTTATTCGATAGGGAGAGATAGTAGGGAAGTTGCTTTTTCATACATACAAGACTCAAATAAGGTGACTGTTTTAAAAATCATTATTTGGGGAAATTTAATTATAGCTGAAGTTTTTCCATTTTAAGACGCGAAGCATTTATGGTGAAATGGCCATTAAGCGGAGTTTCAAAGATAATTAAGCATACATGAGATCGTATAATCGAATAAAGAAAATTATCAGAATCAAACAACATTACTTGACAAATAATTATAATTATTAGAAGTTATAGAAAAGGAACTTTCTATTTAATTCTAAATTCAAAAAGATAGAGTTAAATGATGTTACGTTAATGCGTTTTTTGATATGTACTTAGGAGGGCTAGGATATGACAGAACAAAACAATGAATTACCAGAATTACAAGTAGGTACTACTATTACTGGTAAGGTAATCAAGGTTGAAGAAAAACAAGTACTTGTAGACATTGGTTACAAAACAGAGGGTATAGTACCAATTGGTGAGCTATCCAGTTTGCATGTGGAACAAGCTGGGGACGTTGTGAAAGAAGGAGACGAACTTACTCTTAAAGTTAAAAAAATAGATGATGATGAAGTTGTCCTTTCTAAGAAAGCAATAGATGCTGATCAAGCATGGGTAGAGCTTGAAGAAAAATACAAAAGTGGTGAAATCTTTGAAACAGAAGTGAAAGAGGTAGTGAAGGGCGGCCTTGTAGTAGATGTAGGGGTTAGAGGATTTATTCCTGCTTCATTAGTCGAAACGTATTTTGTGGAAGATTTCTCAGACTATAAAAATAAAATGCTTGCCGTTAAAATTGCTGAACTGGACAAAGATCAGAATCGTATTATCCTTTCACACCGCGCTGTAGCTGAAGATGAAGCGCAGGCGAAAAAAGGTGAGTTGCTACAGTCTTTAGAAGCAGGTCAAGTGCTTGAAGGTACAGTACAACGTATTACAAACTTTGGTGTATTTGTGGATCTTGGAGGAGTAGATGGACTTGTTCATATCTCCCAATTAGCTCATAAACACGTTGAAAAGGCTTCAGATATAGTTTCTGAAGGAGAAAAACTAAAAGTTGAAGTCCTTTCAGTAGATATGGATAACGAGCGAATTTCCTTATCTCATAAAAATACAATCCCGGGTCCATGGTCAGATATTGAAAGTAGATTCTCGGCTGGTGATACAGTCGAAGGGACAGTCAGACGACTAGTTAACTTTGGTGCATTTGTTGAAATTGAAGCTGGGGTAGAAGGTCTTGTGCATATTTCGCAAATTGCCAACCGACATATTGGTACACCTCAAGAAGTACTAGAAGTTGGACAAAAAGTTAACGTCAAAATACTTGATGTAAATGAAAACGAAGAGCGTATTTCATTAAGTATTAAGGAGTTAGAACAAGAACAAGCTGAAAAGGAATATAAGCAATACGCAAAAGATGAGGATCAGTCTGGTTTCCAGTTAGGTGATTTCATCGGAGATAAATTAAATAAGTACAAATAATATTAATTATAGAAAAAAGCGTCTCCCAGTTTGGGAGGCGCTTTTTTGTTGTCTATAAAATTATATATACCGGTTAATTGTGACATATGTTCTGGAATAAACAAGTTTGTTTAACTTGACGTAACTGAGCCTATTTCTATCATACACAGCTGTCCGCTTTCAATATGGGCGATTGTATACATAACAGCTAAAATACCCATAATGAAGAGGGGCAGGTGAGATTATTAATGACAAACGAAGCATATTTTTATTGGGTTGGATGGATGCTTTGGATCATGACAACGTTTTTTATGAAGAGAGGAAAGAAAAGAGACTTATTTACAGTATGGCTCCTGGGCATTTTAATTTTATCTAATACCAGTGTAATGATAAGAGAGATAGAATATAATGCCTCCTTATTTCTTTTAATAATAAGTTCCATTATTCTCCTCCTTCACCTTAAGCGGCAGATTTACCTAACCATATGTACCTTTACTATAATGCTTGGCTATGCTTCCCTCCTTTTTTGGGAAAAAGCTGCTCCAATATGGCTTTTTTGGCCTAGAGAAGTGTTAGTTCCTCTTCTCCTTGGTCTGACAGCCCTGCTGCTTGTGAGGGGGCTTGAGAGCCGGTTATGTGTAGTACTGCTTGGAACTAGCTTTGGCGAATGTGTCTTTAGCTTTACTCTGTCTTCATACGGAGTTTCAAGAGGCACTGGGGAGCTTCCTTTTTTAGGCAATATTATGATTGCGATAGTATTTATTGTGTTTTTAGACATAATACGAAAAAGTAGAACCAAAAAAGCCAAGCATCATACTATACCTATAGACCTGGAGGTAGCAAAATGAATGAATATACATATCCTATAATCTTTGGGGTGTTATTAGGAACATTCGCGAGAATTTTAATGCTTAGGACTGATTATCGACAGTACCCTACATACTTACATGGGAAAGTTATTCATTTATCACTTGGATTTATTGCTGCCGCACTTGGAGCAGTGGCCGTTCCAGCTATAATGGAAATGGAATTCACAGCTGTCACCTTTCTTACAGTAGCTGCCACGCAATTTAGAGAAGTTAGAAATATGGAGCGTAACACACTAACCGAAGTTGATGAGTTTGAACTGGTACCCCGTGGGAATACATATATTGAGGGCATTGCCATTTCATTTGAAAGTAGAAACTATCTTGTTATCATGACTGCATTTATTACCACTCTCTTGTATATTGTATTTAACGTTTACATCGCGCTTGCCGGAGCGATTGTGAGCTTAATTGTGAATAAAGCACTAATGAGTGGTTCTACAATCAAAGATATTGTCAACATAGACTACCGTGAGCTTCGTTTTGAAGGGGCTGGCCTATACGTGGACAATATTTATATTATGAATATAGGGCTACCTGAAAGGCAAGAGGAAATTCTTAAATATGGAATGGGTTTTATTTTGACACCGAAAAATATGAATGTCATAACTACGATTGGAAATCTTGGACAACGTCAGGCGATCCTTCATGATGTTTCTGTTTCACTAGGTGTTGTAAGGGATTCTGGGACTCCAGCTCTAACCCCTTTAATCAAGAGAGATTTAGACGATGGACGAATTGGTATATTTATTCTTCCACAGTTAAGGGAGAAGCAAAAAGCGATTGAAGTAATAGGTGCCGTACCAGTTTTGGAAAATGCAATCCGAATGCCATCAGAGTCAAAATCTCATAGTAAGGAGAAACAATAAAATATGAAGATTGAAAAAGCAATTTTGGCAGTAATAACAACAAACCAATCAAAAGTCAGTGGTGGCGCGCCTATTTTTTATTGTAATGATGCAAAAGAGTCAGCAAAGGTAGCTGCAAACCTTGAAGCAATAACGGATGGGATTGCGCATTCCCTCTCGGATGAGATATACATCATTGTAAAACATTAAAAATAAATTGTTAATATGTGTTACTTTTGCTAGAATGAATAAATGTTAGGAAAATAAGAACGTATAGAGAGAGGATGCTCCTTTCATGAGAAAATCTGTTGTAGCAATCGTAGGAAGACCTAATGTCGGAAAATCGACAATATTTAATAGACTAGTCGGAGAAAGAATTTCAATTGTTGAAGATATACCAGGTGTAACGCGTGACCGAATATATGCAGAAGCTGAATGGCTAACTTCCAAATTCAATCTTATTGATACTGGTGGAATAGAGATTGGAGATGAACCACTCCTAGTCCAAATGAGACAACAGGCAGAGATAGCAATTGATGAAGCTGATGTTATTATCTTTCTGTTAAATGGTCGGGAAGGCATAACTGGGGCTGATGAAGAAGTAGCCAAGCTACTATTTAAATCTAACAAGCCAGTTGTTCTGGGAATAAACAAAATTGATAACCCAGAAATGCGTGAGACTATTTATGAATACTACTCATTAGGTTTTGGAGAACCATTCCCTATATCAGGATCGCATGGATTAGGGTTAGGGGATTTATTAGACGCAGTTGTAGGGCATTTTCCACAACGATCTGAAGAAGTCTATGATGAAGAGACCATTTACTTTAGTTTAATTGGTCGCCCGAATGTTGGGAAATCTTCCCTTGTTAATGCCATGCTTAACGAAGAACGAGTTATTGTGAGTGAAATAGAAGGGACCACAAGAGATGCAATTGATACCACACTAACTCGAGACGAACAAGATTACGTGATTATTGATACGGCTGGTATGCGTAAGAGAGGAAAAGTTTACGAAACAACTGAAAAATATAGTGTTTTACGGGCACTAAAAGCCATTGAACGATCTGACGTTGTGCTCGTTTTAATTGATGCAGAAACCGGTATTAGAGAGCAAGACAAGAAAATTGCTGGTTACGCACATGAAGCGGGAAGAGCTATTGTCATTGTAGTAAATAAATGGGATACCGTAGAATCAAACGAGAAAGCTATGAAGGAATTCGAGACAAAAGTTCGTGCGCATTTTCAGTATTTAGATTACGCACCAGTGGTCTTCCTATCTGCAAAGACCAAAAAGCGATTACACACCCTTTTACCTGCAGTCAAATTAGCAAGTGAAAATCATGCAAAACGTGTACCTACCAATGTGTTAAATGATGTCATTATGGATGCAATTGCAATGAACCCTACCCCTACCTTAAAAGGGAAGAGGCTTAAGGTGCTTTATGCAACACAAGTTGCTGTCAAACCACCGAGTTTCGTGGTATTTGTAAACGATCCCGAATTAATGCATTTTTCCTACGAACGTTTTCTAGAAAACAAAATTAGAGATGCCTTTGGTTTTGTTGGAACACCTATAAAACTGTTTGCAAGAAGAAGACAATAAGGAGGAAGGGCATATGGAGAAAGTAGCAGTTATTGGGGCAGGGAGCTGGGGAACAGCCTTAAGTATTGTCCTTGCTGATAATGATCATGAAGTACGATTATGGACACACCGTAGTGAACAGGCTGAAGCAATAAATAACCTGCATCGAAATGAAAAGTATCTTAAAAATGTGGAGATACCTAAACACATTAGAGCATATCACGATCTAAGCGAAGCAGTGGATGAAGTATCTGCAGTAATTGTAGTGGTTCCTACCAAAGCAATTCGCGAAGTTTGTAAGCAGCTTCAAGCTGTCTTAAAACAAAAAGTTACCATCATCCATGCAACTAAAGGGATAGAACCTGTAACACTTAAACGAGTATCACAGTTAATAGCTGAAGAGATGGAACAATACACGGAAGAAGAAATTGTTGTACTATCGGGACCTAGCCATGCTGAAGAAGTAGCATTAAGACAACCAACTACGGTAACAGTATCCTCAAAGGATGCCCAAAATGCCTCATACGCTCAAGATTTATTTATTAATGATGCGTTTCGTGTATATACGAGCCCAGATATATTAGGAATTGAACTAGGTGGCGCTTTAAAAAATATTATTGCGCTTGGAGCAGGAATTTCAGATGGTCTTGGTTATGGAGATAATGCTAAAGCTGCTCTAATAACGAGAGGATTGGCTGAAATTGCCAGACTAGGAACTTCCCTTGGTGCAAATCCATTAAGCTTCCTAGGTTTGCCTGGAGTCGGCGACTTAATTGTGACTTGCACGAGTGTGCATAGTAGAAACTGGCGTGCCGGGAACCTATTGGGCAAAGGTTATAAGCTTGATGATGTATTAGAACAAATGGGCATGGCCGTCGAAGGTGTTAGGACGGTTAAGGCTGCCTATCAATTTGCTGAAGAGCAAGATGTAGAAATGCCAATTACCAAAGGTATATACGAGATTCTCTTTAAAGAAGAGAACCCTAAAAAGGTTGTCGAGCAATTGATGAGTAGAACGAAGCGAGAAGAAATGGACGACCTTGCAGCGCTTTTAAATGAGCGATATACCCAATAACACGGATTATACCTCCTTGCATATACTATGTTGAATAACACATGCAAGGAGGAGAATAGGTGAATAACTTTCAAAAAGGTCTGTTTGATAAGATACAGAAGAATGCAAATGTAAAGCCAGAGGATGTATATAAAGTTGCTGATTCTGTGAAGAATGCTGATTTTTCCAATGAGCAAACTGTGAGAAAACTGGTTCGTCATTTGGCCAAGTTAGCTAATAAATCTATACCAAAAGAAAAAGAAGACAAAATAGTTGAGTCTATTACAAAGAACAATGTTCCAATGGATATGCAATCATTAAACAAACTTTTTAAAAAGTAGTAGGAGTATAGGCAATTGAGGATACAGTAATGCTTCCAGCTGCATACACTAAATCGCACAAGCATTCACAATAGAGCTGTAGCGGACATTATTTAGTCATTCCGGGATAAGGCTAGCCCTCTTAATCCCGGTTTTTTCATTTTAAATTTTGTGTGCACTGTGGAACCGGGTCATGCCAACGTTGACCCAAGAAGGGTCGTATTTAGTTGGCGTTCCTCAATACGGCACTTTACGCTTTTCTTTATAAAAAACGCAATTTTATGTTTGGTTTGATTACTCTATGGTATAATACTCCATGCATGAAATTGTTAAGAGAACGCATACAGGAGTGAAGAAAATTGTCTTTATCAATGCTTAAGATGTACATATCATTCGCTGGCATGATATTTTTATTTCTTGCTATAGGGCTCATTCTGCTAAGTCGCTATAAGCTTAAAGGAATATTAGCCGTGATTGTGTCAATTCTTGCATACATATTTTTAATTTCAGGTGGACTTATTATCTTTTATATTGTATTCAGTGGACCAACAGGATAGTACATAGGGAGGATTAATATGAAACACAACTACATACTTGTTTTCACTATGGTTTGTGTACTTGCCGTATTAAGCGGTTGCTTATATCCCCAAGGAGAACTTGCAAAGAACCAACCACCTAATGAAGCCCAATTAGAGATGGTTCAGAGCGCGGTGGAGCAGTATAGAGAAATGAAGCAGGGTTTGGTCCCAATTAAAACAAAGGACAATGATACTCCTTTATTTCAAAAATACTTGGTTGATTTTTCCTTATTAAAGGAAAATAACATTCTACAAGAAATACCAGGTACTGCTTATGAAAATGGGGGTCTTTACCAATATACATTGATTACCCCCGAGGAAGATCCTAGGGTGAAATTAATTGATTTGCGCATTACAGAGCAAATTAGAAGTGTAAATGTCAAATTAGATATATATCGAAATGATCATATATATCCACCATTTAAAAAGGAAATAGAAGAAGGTATATTTACAATTGATTATGAAAAATTAGGATTTGAAAACCCACCACATGTTGTTAGTCCATATTCACAAGAAAATCTTCCTATTATTATGGATGTAGATGGAAATCTCTATGTCGATTATCGTATTGATCTTCTTAATGCATTAGAGGACTATGAGCACACATACCAGGAGGGGGATGATATACGATTTCTGCTTGCAGAGAACACACCATTCGTCCCTGCATACTCGTTACCCTATACTGTCCGTTCAGGGGAACCAGTATTTATGAATGACAAATAAATATCATAAACATGCCCTTGTAACATATATTGTTGCAAGGGTTTATTTGTATACCGCCATACATTTGGATGCGAAGGGAATGAGTAATAATACTTTTACACATATTTAAGTCATATTTTGATAGGACAACATCATAGACTTGTAATGTCAATTAATCGCAGTCTGTACGTAAACAAATGCAAGGAGATCGGGAGGGGATCTTTTGGAAAGAGTTGATATTTTTAAAGATATTTCAAAACGGACAAATGGAGATATTTACCTTGGTATAGTAGGTGCTGTCCGGACGGGAAAATCGACGTTTATTAAGAAATTCATGGAGCTGGTTGTACTTCCTAGCATCGAGGATGATACAGATCGTGCTCGGGCGCTTGACGAACTGCCACAAAGTGCTGCTGGAAAAACAATTATGACAACAGAGCCTAAATTTATTCCGAATCAAGCAGTATCTATTAATGTGGAAGAAGGACTAGATGTAAATGTAAGACTAGTTGATTGTGTAGGTTATGCTGTACAGGGCGCCAAGGGTTATGAAGATGAGAATGGACCAAGAATGATCAATACTCCGTGGTATGAAGAACCTATTCCATTTCATGATGCTGCAGAAATCGGAACAAGAAAAGTAATTCAGGAGCATTCGACTATAGGTGTTGTTGTTACAACAGATGGTTCAATTGGCGAAATACCAAGAAGTGATTATATCGATGCTGAAGCAAAAGTAGTGGATGAATTAAAAGAAGTGGGCAAACCGTTTATCATGGTTGTAAACTCGGTTAAGCCAACTAGCCAGGAGACAGAGCTACTTAGGCAGGACCTAGTAGAGAAGTATGATATACCAGTGCTAGCTATGAGTGTTGAATCTATGACAGAGCATGACGTGTATAATGTCCTTAGAGAATCATTGTATGAGTTTCCAGTATTAGAGGTTAATGTTAACCTTCCAAGCTGGGTTATGGTATTAAACGAAAAGCATTGGTTACGAAAAAATTACCAAGAAGCGATACAGGAAACAGTTAAAAACATTAAGCGGTTAAGGGATGTAGATCAAATAGTCGGTGAATTTAGGGACTATGAATATATTGATAAAGCTAACCTGGCAGGTATGGAGATGGGAGAAGGAGTAGCAGAAATTGACCTCCATGCCCCTGACTATCTTTACGATAATATTCTTAAAGAAATTGTGGGAGAAGAGATTCGAGGAAAAGACCATTTACTTCAGTTAATGCAGGATTTTGCGCATGCAAAGAGAGAATTTGACCAGGTATCTGGTGCTCTAAAAATGGTGAAACAGACTGGCTATGGTATTGCAGCACCATCCCTTGAAGACATGATATTAGATGAACCAGAGATAATTCGGCAAGGGTCGCGCTTCGGTGTTCGTTTAAAGGCTGTTGCTCCATCCATTCACATGATTAAAGTAGAGGTTGAATCAGAATTTGCACCAATTATTGGCACAGAAAAGCAAAGCGAAGAACTAGTTCGTTACCTAATGCAGGACTTTGAGGAAGACCCATTGTCCATTTGGGAATCTGATATATTTGGTAGATCATTAAGTTCTATCGTGCGGGAAGGAATCCAAGCAAAAATTGCTCTCATGCCTGAGAATGCAAGATACAAATTAAAAGATACACTGGAACGAATTATTAACGAAGGTTCTGGTGGATTAATAGCAATTATCCTTTAGCAGCTAATTTTAGCTGCTTTTTGTTTGTTTTTAAAAAGATAATTTGATTAGATAATCCGTCATTTTTCACTCTGCCCAAGATATTTTTCCTGCAACGGCAGGAATTCTGATATTCATGTCGTATATGTATAATAAGCTTTAAAGCCAGAGTATCGCAGCAAATCAGACAAGTTATTAAAATACATTAATTTGGTAAAAATTAGGGGTTTCTTTGGATATATTTTACTTTTTTTAAATAAAAACATAGAAATTCAGCACTAATTGTTGAATTTTGCAGCGAACTCGGTTAATATAAGCCTTGTCATCAAAAGAAAGTGATGGCTTTAAGTATAAAAACAGGCAGATTGGTAAACAAATGATGATAGTTTCTTTTTGTGAGCTAATCTCGATTGAAATGATTTGGGAGGAGGTGAATGTCATGAACAAAACAGACTTAATTAATGCTGTAGCAGAAAAAAGCGATCTTTCTAAGAAAGATGCAACCAAAGCAGTTGATGCAGTTTTCGAATCTGTCATGGATTCACTAAAAGACGGTGAAAAAGTACAACTAATCGGATTTGGTAACTTTGAGGTACGTGAGCGTTCAGCTCGTAAAGGGCGTAACCCACAAACTGGAGAAGAGATTGAAATCCCTGCAAGTAAAGTTCCTGCTTTCAAACCAGGAAAAGCCCTTAAAGATAGTGTAAAATAATTTTACATAGGGCGAAGGGAGAGGATACGCTTAGGCGTATCCTTTTTTTCTTAAATTTATCTTCCTATACTTAATAGTTAGTACCTGGATGTTTGACAGTGCAGGATAGATGGTAGATTATTTTAATGAGAATGCTAAGGAGGAATAAATATGGATGATTCAACAGCTAAATCAGACTTTTTCGTTATAAAGGCTTTGGAAGATGGTGTCAGCGTGATTGGATTGACTAGAGGGACAGATACTAGATTCCATCATTCCGAAAAGCTTGATAGAAATGAAGTGATGATTGCCCAGTTTACGGAGCATACTTCTGCGGTAAAAGTTAGAGGCAAGGCAATCATACAAACTAGCCATGGCGAGATTGAAAATACATAGTGATAAGGCTTTGTCGGATTGTTTGATTATCGATATCACTTAATTTATGCTATAATAACGAAAGCGTTAGTGAAACAATGAAAGGGCTATGGTGATATTTTGATGACTGCAAGATTAGACATTTACCACCTAAAAGAGCTACTCCGTGAAAAAATGAGACATGCTTACTTATATAAGCATATTGAGAAGCCCATATTAGATGAAGCCAAGCTTGTCCTATTAACTGTGATCATAGATGAGACTTCCTTGTCTACTTCGCAAAAAGAAAGCTACATTATTACAGCTATGCTCGTCCAGGTGGCGCTTGATACGCATGAAAAGGTTCCTGCGACTAGTAAGGTGGATGAAGACAAAGGAAGAAAAGTAGCTGGACAGCTAAATGTATTAGCTGGAGATTATTACAGTGGCCTTTATTATTTACTCTTATCAGAGATGAAAGAAATAGATCTTATACATAAATTGGCAAATGCCATTAAAGAAATAAACGAAAATAAAATGAAATTGTACTATAATGAGGCATCTACTTTTGAAGATTACCTCAACATTTTAACAAACATAGAATCATTACTTATTACAAGTGTTGCAAACTATGTTGATAACAACGCCTACGAAAGTATTTACAGGGAATGGATTTTAACGAACCGTTTACTCCGAGAGAAGCAGAACTATTTGCAACATGGTAATTCACTATTGATTGATGCAGGAATTCATTATACAGATAAAGGAAACAAGGAAGACGTTCTTGCTATAGTAAACGAAAAAATTGGTGGAAGTCTTCAAAAGCTTTCTCTTTTTATGAAAAACTATGCAAATAAGGAGACAATACTTGGAGAAGCAATCCAAAAACTCCTAAAAGAAAACAGCACGTTAGCGGAAGAAGGATAGATACATGAAGCCACAACAATCTAAAGAAGAACGAGTACACCATGTGTTCGAAAAGATTTATGGGAAATACGACAAAATGAATTCCATCATTTCCTTTCAGCGTCATAAGTCATGGCGAAAAGATGTTATGCGCCGGATGAATATGGCAGAAGGCTCACAAGTTCTTGACGTTTGCAGTGGAACAGGCGATTGGGCAATTTCTTCAGCAGCTACTGTGGGCCCAAGTGGAAAGGTTATCGGACTAGACTTTAGTGAAAATATGTTATCGATTGCCAAAGAAAAGAAAGAAGATCTTCAATTATCCCAGCTTGAATTACTGCATGGGAATGCTATGGAGCTACCTTTCGAAGATGATTCGTTTGACTATGTGACGATAGGCTTTGGGTTGCGCAATGTTCCTGACTATGTAACGGTGCTAAAAGAGATGTATAGGGTAGTTAAGCCAGGTGGGAAAGTAGTATGCTTGGAAACCTCTCAGCCATCACTAATAGGATTTCGCCAGCTATACTATCTTTACTTCCGATTTATAATGCCATTGCTTGGTAGAATGATGGCAAAGAGCTATAAAGAATATGCCTGGTTGCATGAGTCAGCAAAGGACTTTCCGGATAAAGAAAAATTAGAACAATTATTTCAACAAGCAGGTTTTTCCCGTGTAGAAGTCAAGAGCTATACCGGTGGAGTAGCTGCCATGCATATGGGGCACAAATAAAGCAATCTTTTATGGATTAATAAATTTATACTTTTTAAGTGAAGTTAAAGGTGACACACATGAAGCTAGCAAGAGTTTATAGTTTTTTAAAAAGAGATTTAGACATAATAGAGGAATCCCTTAATGAGGTATTTCAAGCAGAGCATCCTATTCTGCATGCTGCCTCTACTGAGCTTCTTAAAGCAGGTGGTAAAAGGATAAGACCTGTTTTTGTGATACTATCAGGACAACTGGGAAGATATCAGCCAGACCGCGTCAAAACGGTTGCTGTATCGCTTGAACTCATTCATATGGCTACATTAGTCCACGATGATGTTATTGATGATGCATCGTTAAGAAGGGGTCAGCCAACTATCCGGGAACTTTATGGCAATAGGGTTGCTATGTATACAGGGGATTATATATTAGCTAGAGCACTTGAAGAAATAACCCAGATTGAAGATACTCCTGTTCACCAGCTTCTTTCACGAACAATTGTGGAAGTTTGTGTCGGAGAGATAGAACAAATAAAAGACAAATACAATTGGAACCAAGGGCTTCGCGATTATTTGCGTCGTATTAAACGTAAGACGGCTCTTCTCATTGCTACAAGTTGTCAATTGGGGGCCTTAGTTTCTGATTTAACAGAAGCACAAGCTAACAATCTTTATAAATATGGCTATTATATTGGAATGTCCTACCAAATTATTGATGATATATTAGATTTCACCTCAACGGAAAAAGAATTGGGTAAGCCGTCAGGTAGTGATCTATTACAAGGTAATATAACATTGCCTGTACTATACGCAATGAAAGATAAAAAATTTACTTCTGTTTTAAAAAGTGCAATCCAAGCCAACGACACTCTAGACGGAGAGCAGCTTGGTAATATTTTGTATGCTTTAAAAAATACCGATGCCATTGAGCAATCCTATCAACTAAGTGAACTATATCTGCAAAAAGCCTTAAAAGCTTTGGAGGAACTGCCGGAAGGGCGGGCAAAGCATACTCTAGAGAACATTGCTAAATATATCGGTAAAAGACGTTCTTGATAAATCTATTGTTATTTTTCAAAAAATTTGATAGAATTTTTACGGTAGTCTATTAAGCCTATACATATTAGAGGGGTGAAAGCATGGAGACAACTTTTTTAATGGTAAAACCCGATGGTGTACAACGTAACTTAATTGGCGAGATCGTAAACCGTTTTGAGAGAAAAGGGTTTAAACTCGTTGGGGCAAAGCTTATGGTAATTTCAGAGGATCTAGCAAAGAATCATTATGCTGAGCATAAGGAAAGACCTTTCTTCGGGGAATTGGTGGAATTTATCACCTCTGGCCCTGTATTTGCAATGGTTTGGGAAGGACAGGATGTTATCCCAACTGCAAGAGAAATGATGGGTAAAACGAACCCTCTTGAAGCAGCGCCAGGGACAATACGCGGTGACTTCGGTGTGACAGTTGGTAAAAATGTTATTCATGGTTCTGATTCACCAGAAAGCGCTGAAAGAGAAATCGCGTTGTTCTTCAATGAAAGCGAAACCAATTCTTACGAAAAACAGGATAGTGCTTGGATTTATTAAGCAATTAAGCAAAAGCCTCCGTTTTAAATGCGGAGGTTTTTCATTTATAAAAAATTAAGCTGGCGAAAGAGGAATAAACATGATTGACGAATACGTTGGATTTACCGCAAATATAAAATTGAAACTTGGGATTGACCTTAATTTATATAAAGAGGCACAAATGAAAAGAAGACTTACCTCTTTACGAAATAAAAGGGGCTATTCTAGTTTTAAATCATATTTTGAAGCTTTAAATCAAGAAGAATTATTATTAAATGAGTTCATTGATAGAATTACAATTAATGTATCTGAATTTTATCGCAATCCAAAGCGTTGGGAAGTATTGGAAAAGGAAATTTTCCCATTGTTGCTACAAAACACACCAAAACTATCTATTTGGAGTGCTGCATGCTCTACAGGTGAGGAACCTTATAGTCTAGCAATCCTTTTAAATGAATATTTTCCCGAGACAAATTTTCAAATTACCGCAACTGATATTGATCAAAACGCCTTAGAAAAAGCGAAGCAGGGAATTTACAGTGAGCAGTCATTAAAAGAATTACCTGCTAAATTAAAAGAAAAATATTTTAGTGAACATCATGGCCTTTATACTGTAAAACCTATCCTTAAAGAAAAGATCATATTTAAGCAGCACAATTTACTAGCTGATAGTTATCCCAAAAACATGGACTTGATCGTATGTAGAAATGTCCTAATTTATTTTACTGACCCTGCAAAGGAAACCATTTATCATAATTTCAGCGCATCACTTAAAAATGGAGGATTTCTGTTTGTCGGTAGCACGGAACAGATTTTTAGTCCAGCTACATACAAGATGAGCTTAAAGGATACTTTCTTCTATGAGAAACGATAAGATGGGCTGTTTTATACATAAATTGAGCATTTCATGATTTTTTTTACCACAATTCTGTAAGATATGTTATAGTAGTTAGAAAAATCTTAAAGGAGTATGAATATGCGCTATTTAACTGCAGGAGAATCCCATGGAAAACAATTAACTACCATTATTGAAAACGTCCCAGCTGGAATGCCATTACAGAAAGAAAACATTAATGAATCCTTACTACGTAGACAGAAAGGACATGGGCGTGGTAAAAGAATGCAGATTGAAAAAGACCTTGTGGAAATTACGAGCGGAGTTAGACATGGCTACACTTTAGGATCACCGCTATCTCTCGTTATACATAATGATGATTTTAAACACTGGGTAGATATTATGGGTGATGACCCAATTGATGAAGATACAAAAATCAGAAGAGTCATAACAAGACCTAGACCAGGCCATGCAGATTTAAACGGTGCTTTGAAATATGGACATCGCGACATTCGTAATGTATTGGAAAGGTCGTCTGCACGTGAAACTGCTGCTAGGGTGGCAGCCGGAGCTGTAGCAAAAACATTACTTAGACAACTAGGTATAGAGGTAGCTTCCTATGTTAGGGAGATTGCAGGAATCGAAGCAGAGGAAAAGCCTGAATTAACTATACAGGAAAGACAAAATACGGCTGAAGAATCCCCAGTTAGGGTTCTAGATAAAGAAGTAGAACAACCTATGATGGATGCAATTGATCAGGCAAAGAAAGAAGGAGACTCGATCGGTGGGGTGGTAGAGGTCTACGTAGAAGGAATGCCTGCTGGTGTGGGTTCCTATGTACATTTTGATAGAAAACTTGATAGCCGGATTGCAGGCGCTGTTGTCAGTATTAATGCGTTTAAAGGAGTGGAGTTTGGCTTAGGATTTGAAGCAGCCCGCCGAAATGGAAGTAACGTACATGACGAGATAGCCTGGGACAAAACCTCTGGATATTACCGTAAAACAAACCGTCTAGGAGGCTTTGAAGGTGGGATGACTACAGGAATGCCACTTGTGATTAAAGGGGTTATGAAACCAATCCCTACACTTATGAAAAAGCCTCTTCAAAGCGTTGATATTGATTCAAAAGAGCCTTTCAAAGCAACGGTAGAGCGATCAGATGCTTGTGCGGTTCCTGCAGCTGCTGTGGTTATGGAACACGTTGTAGCTTTTGAATTAGCTAATGCTTTAACAGAACAATTTACAAGTGATCAATTTTCTCAACTGAAAAAGGCTGTGGAGGAATATAGAGAAGAAATCAGGTGTTTTTAATGGAGGAAATCGTAATCAAATCAAGTATGCATGATTACACCATTACCATGGGAGAAGGAATACGATCCCAGCTTAGTAAATTTGTTAGCAAAGACTATTCTTCCATCTTAATTGTGACAGATGAAAAAGTTGGTGAATTATTCTTAGAGGATGTTCTAGCAGGGTTAGATAGCGAACACATTTTTCACACAAGTATTAACGCAGGAGAACAATCAAAAGACATTGCTACATTCTATAAGTTGCAAACTGTTGCTTTAGAATGCGGATTAGATAGAAATTCTTTAATAGTAGCGCTTGGAGGCGGAGTAGTAGGCGATTTGGCAGGGTTTGTTGCGGCCACCTTCATGCGTGGTGTTGATTATATACAGATGCCAACAACAATTCTAGCACATGATAGTAGTGTTGGAGGTAAGGTTGCCATTAACCATGAGTACGGTAAAAATCTCATCGGCAGCTTCTATCCTCCTACCGCAGTCATATATGACATGGAAACATTATCTACACTTCCTACAAAAGAAGTTCGTTCAGGTTACGCAGAGTTAGTCAAAGAAGCCTTGATTACGGATCAGATTACTTTAGCCAATGTTTTAAATGCAGATTTAAATAATCTCGTTCCTAGCAAACTCAGCATGGATTTAAAAGCAGGAATTTTGAAGAAAGCAGCAATTGTACAACAAGACGAGAAAGAAGCTGGAGTTCGTAAGTATCTTAATCTTGGTCATACACTTGGCCACGCCCTTGAGTCCTATCATGGATACGGTAAGCTAACCCATGGTGAGGCGGTAGCAATCGGCACGTTATTCTCACTACATATTAGTGAGGACCTTTTTAAAACGACTCTTCCATATAAGGAAATATATGATTGGATGAAGGTAAATGACTATCCACTTCATGCAAAGTTAATTTCAGATACAGAAGTTTTAATTAAAAAAATGAAAGCAGACAAAAAAACGGTAGATAAGAATATACAAATGGTACTACTAGAGAATATAGGAAAGCCTGTGAATAGAATTGTTTCTGACGAAGCGTTACAAAACTATTTACATTCATTTTCAAAAAGGTTGGTGGAAGTATGACACGTGGTATAAGAGGGGCAACAACTGTAGTTCAAAATGAAGCAACTACCATAATAGAAGAAACACGTAAACTAATAGAAGAAATGGTTACAGCTAACAACATTGCACCAGAAGATATTTCCCATGTGTTTATCTCTGTTACACAAGATTTAAATGCAACCTTTCCAGCCAAAGGTTTGCGTGAATTGCCAGGTTACACGTATGTGCCTGTAATGTGTATGACAGAAATAGACGTTCCAGGCAGTCTGTCAAACTGTATCCGTGTTATGATGGTCGCCAATATAGAAATTGACCAATCTAGAATTAACCACATCTTTCACAATGAAGCAATAAAGCTACGTCCTGATTTAACTGAGAAAGGTGGTTTATGACTATCATGCGAGGGAAAAAGGTTCTAGATAAGTTGACGCCATACCAACAAGGAAAACAAATGAAAGAAATTAAGGAAGCATATGGTTTAGAGAGAATCGTTAAGCTTTCCTCTAATGAGAACCCATATGGTTATTCTCCGACATTAAAAGCATTTTTTAAAGAAAACCCGATCGATTTTAACATTTATCCAGATGGTTATTCTACTGAGCTTAGAAAAGCTGTAGCAGAAAAATGTGAAGTAGAAGAAGATCAAATTATCTTCGGGAGCGGATCCGAAGAGATTGTTCAAATGTTGAGCAGGGCTTTTTTATATTCAGGTGTTAATGTAATCATGCCTACACCATCCTTCCCTCAATATAAACATAATGCCTTAATTGAAGGAGCTGACATTAAGGAAGTCCCTACAGTTGATGGGCATCATGATCTTGATTCCATGCTTAAAGCGATTGATGATCAAACGAATGTTATGTGGCTTTGTTCTCCAAACAACCCTACTGGTAGTGTTATTGAAAAAGAGTTACTATATGACTTTCTTGATAAATGCCCACAGCATATCGTAGTAGCATTAGATGAAGCGTATTATGAGTACATGGAAGAGAGGGAAGACCCTCAAGCAATAAAATTACTATCGCGCTATCCCAATTTGATCATCTTACGGACACTTTCCAAAGCTTACGGCCTCGCTGGTCTGCGAATTGGATATGGACTTGCCAATCCAGAACTAATTCGAAAGCTGGATGTGATTCGTGGGCCATTTAACACCACATCTATAGCTCAAAAAGCAGCCCAAATGGCAATAGAGGATGAGATGTTTATTAAGGAAACTTATTCGAGGAATCTTTCGGTCAGAGAGTCCTTTGAAGCGTTTCTTGATGAGCTCGGTTGGAGATATATTCCATCACAAACTAATTTCCTGCTTGTTTCTACCCCAGTTAGTGGGATGGATGTCTTCCAACATCTAATTGAAAGAGGCTATATTGTCCGTCCTGGAGAACTCCTAGGTTGTCCACAAACAATTAGAATGACACTCGGTACAGAGAATGACATGGAAACATTAAAAAATGTTCTTAGAAGTTATAATGAACAATTAAAGAAGGAGCTTTCATTGTGAAACAAGTAATCGTAGTGGCGGGCCTTGGCCTAATTGGCGGATCCATTGCGAAAAGTGTGGTTCGTGATAATGGTCATTATGTAATAGGTTATGATACAAATAACGAAACACTCCAGTTTGCTTTAGAAATGGGGATGATTCATGAAGCTGCTACTGACCTGATGACAGTCGCTAAAAGAGCTGACTATATCATTCTAGCAGCTCCTATTTCTGAGACAATTAGATTAATGGAGCAGCTTGATAATGTAAATTTTGAGAAGGACATTATCATAACAGATGTGTCCTCTGTAAAAAGGCCAGTAATGGAGACTGCTGAGAATTTAGTAAACCCCCACCTATACTTTATTGGCGGACATCCCATGGCAGGGTCGCACAAAAAAGGAGTACAGGCAGCAAAGGCCCATTTATTTGAGAATGCTATCTATGTCCTCGTTTCGGGAAGTACTGTACATACGAATCAAGTTAAACAACTAAAAGAAATTCTTTCAGCAACAAATTGTAAATTTATTGAATTAAATGCAACAGAACATGACGAAATGACGGGTGTTGTGTCACATTTCCCTCACCTCATTGCCTCTTCCCTTGTTCACCAGGCTAGAAAGTGGGAAGAGACACATCAGTATTTACCAAATCTTGCAGCAGGGGGGTTCCGTGATATTACGCGTATTGCCTCAAGTAATCCAGTCCTTTGGCAAGATATTTTTCATCATAATCGAGAAAAAATGGTCCAATTACTAGATGAGTGGATTAAAGAAATGTCCTTTCTTAAGCAACTTGTAGAGCAAAAAGATAGAAAGAAAATGATCTCCTATCTAGAGGAAGCTCAAGTATACCGAGACGGACTTGGTAAAAAAGAAAAAGGTGCCATTCCTTCTTATCATGATCTCTATGTCGACATACGTGACCAAACAGGTGCTATTGCTAGTGTTACGCAGTTGCTAGCAGAGCATTCTATTAGTATTAATAATATACAAATTCTTGAAATTAGAGAAGGGATCACGGGAGCATTACGTTTATCTTTTTCTTCCCAAACTTTTTTGGTCCATGCAAGCCAATTATTACGTGATCATGGTTATGAAACAATGGTTGAAAAATAATTTGTATCATATAAAGGAGGAAGGACTTTAATGGAAAAGCGATTGAAATCTGTTAATCATTCCCTAGATGGAGAAATAGAAGTTCCTGGAGATAAGTCGATCTCTCACCGCGCCGTAATGTTCGGTTCTATGGCACATGGCGTTACACATGTGCGCCACTTCCTTGATGGGGAAGATTGCATGCGGACTGTAAAAGCCTTCCAAGCGATGGGTGTTTCTATAAATAAAAGAGGAGACGAACTCAAAATAGAAGGCAAGGGAATAACAAACCTAAAGGAACCTACAGAACGACTTGATTTCGGAAATTCCGGAACAACTGCTAGGTTAATGCTTGGGGTACTTGCTGGAATGAAGTTCAACTCAACGGTGTATGGCGACGCTTCCTTAACAAAAAGACCTATGGATCGGGTTGTGAACCCACTAAAGAAAATGGGCGCAAAAATTGATGGGGCTGATTCTGGCAGTTATTTACCATTAACTATTACGGGTCAGCCCTTGGCAGGAATTGATTACAGTTTGCCCGTTAAAAGTGCACAAGTGAAGTCAGCGGTATTGCTGGCAGGTATACAGGCAAAAGGAGAAACGATAGTTAGAGAGTCTAATCTAACCAGAAATCATACAGAAACGATGTTACAGGCCTTCGGTGCCTCCATTAAAACAGAAGGACTAAAAACTACTGTTACAAACGAAAAAACATTGAAGGGTACAGACGTATATGTACCAGGTGATATTTCATCTGCCGCTTTCTTTATCGTTGCAACTGCAATCGTACCTGGTAGCAAATTGACATTGAAGCGCGTTGGATTAAACCATACACGAACAGGAATACTTGATGTGATCCAAAAGATGGGTGTACGAATAAATATCTTGAATGAGCAAATATTAGGTGGAGAAAGCTTCGGAGATATTATCGTTGAAGGTGGAGAACTAAGAAGTGTAACGATAGAGGGAGATTTGATCCCTCGACTAATTGATGAAATTCCAGTGCTTGCTTTACTTGCCACTCAAGCTGAAGGAACGACTATAATTAAAGATGCAGAGGAACTTCGAGTAAAGGAAACGGATCGAATTACAGCTGTTACAAATGTATTAAACGGGTTAGGAGCTTCTATTGAAGCTACAGAAGACGGGATGCTTATTCATGGGAAAACTCAACTAAAAGGTGGGAAAGCTGCCTCCTATAACGATCATCGTATCGCCATGATGAGTGCAATTGCTTCATTAATTACAGAAGAAGATGTTATCATAGATGATATATCTTCTATAGCCATATCCTATCCAAGCTTCTTTGAGGATTTACAACGGATAAAATAAAAGTTAACGTTATATTACATTTCGTTGATTAATAGTAATCAACTAAAAGAATCTGCTTAAAGCGGATTCTTTTAGTTCCAAGAACATTTTTGTTATAAAGGAAGTTCACATAGGTTATATGTTTCTTTTCAATGTATAGGAACAGTACAGATCTTGATTTCTATGTGCAGCAGGGTTGGTTATAATGAAAAGGTACGGTAGGAAAGGATGCTTAATATATGGAAACAATCATGGAAGCTGTCCATTTAATGGAAGCAAAACAAACAGAAAAAGCAATACAACTCTTGGAGGGTTATTTACCAACTGCGGACCCAGAAGAGAAGTATACAATAGCAGAACTTTATTTGCAGTGGGGGTTTTTACCGGAGGCAAGCGAAATTTTAGATGAATTGCTTCAATTATACCCTGAAGAAAGTGAGTTAAAGATCACTTTAGCTGATATCTACATTGAATTGGAAAAAGATGAGTCTGCAATTGAATTATTGAACGAGGTTAAAGAGGATGATGAAGCCTATGTTCAGGTGCTAATCCAGCTTGCGGATTTATATCAGGCCCAAGGATTATTTGAAGTAGCTGAGCAAAAGCTGTTGAACGCCAAACAGGTTGCTCCTAATGAACCTATTATTGATTTTGCGCTTGCAGAATTGCTATTCTCGATCGGAGAATACCGAGGTGCCACCACCTATTATGATAAGGTTGCAAGCATGGATATTAAAGAGCTGGCAAATGTATCTATTGATGATAGACGCGCGGAATCCCTTGCAGCGTCAGGTGAATACGAAAAAGCTTTGGAGATTTACCAAGGCCAAGAGATGGAAAACTCGGATTCTCTTTTCAAATATGGCGTGACCGCAAATCAAGCAGATCGGAAAGACATTGCTATTAAGGCTTGGGAACGTGTGGTAGAAACAGATCCATATTACCATACCGTTTACCAAAAGCTTGCAGGCGCATATGAAGAAGAAGGCTTGGAAAAAGAAGCTTATGAAACAGCCATTAAAGGGTTAAAGTACGATGAATTCAACAAAGAACTATATTTTATGGCGGGTCAGTTAGCACATAAACTTGATAAAAATGATGAAAGCGAAAAGTGGATGCGGGAAGCTGTGGCAATAGACCCAGATTATAAGGAAGGAGTCCTATTTTTAATAGAACTATTAAAAAATAATGAGAATTTTAAAGGGATTATTGAGCTCGTTGGCGAAATTAAAAGTACAGGAGCTAGTGATCCTCTTTATGAATGGGAACTTGCCCGAGCTTATAATGAGGAAGAATTATATAAAGATGCATTAAACCATTATAAGGAAGCATATAATAGCCTTAATCAGGACAGTGACTTTATGAAGGAATATGGTTATTTTCTTACAGAGGAAGGGAGGGTCCAGGAGGCAATACCGATATTGGAATCCTATATGGCGCAGCAACCCTTGGATGATGATGTGGAAGGATTTTTAAGTCGCTTGAAACAAGCGAACACTGAAGCGTAATGTAATGCAAGAACAGATAATTGAAGGGGGACTGAAAATAGATGCAAACTCCTATTTCCATACAAGATAAAAAAGGGTTTCTTCAGTGGTTTCTTAACCATTATCAACTGAAAAAAAGAGAAAGTGTATGGATCTTAAATTATTTGGTCAATCATGATGAAATCCTGGCAAACGTCCACTTTGTTAGGGAAGCTAAATTTTGTCCGCGAGGTATCATTATGACGAGCCACTGTTCCGAAGAGACACCATTTAGATTCTATAAAAACCAATTGGTGACAACAGATGCTGAAAAATCATTCCATGACATTCGACTTAACCATAATGAACCTTTATATTTACAATTAAATTTTAAGAAATCCTATCAAAATGCTGCATATGTGGCGGTATTAGAAGAAAACCCCTACATTCCAGATGAATATTTTATAACAGAAAAGGACCAGCAGATAGCTGAAGATCTACTAGAAAGATCAATTTACACATTTAAACGAAGCTATTTAACTCAGGAAATCGATCTGGCTCTAGATAAAATGGATCAGCAAAGGTTCCTTGACCTTTCCAATGAATTAAAGAAGCTAGAAGACTCGTTTTCCAAAAATCAACCTTTGCAGGAGCAATAGGTTGATTTTTTTTGATTGGTTAAGATAAGATTTATGTAAGCATTTCGCATTTATAGCTATATTATTGAATCATCACAACGAGTCACCTTTGACCTGAAAAAAGTGGATGTATTACAGTAACTTTGATCCTCCTTTTTTATCGTATAATGAGGTTGAAACTTATAGACTTTAGATGTATTTAGCTACATATTGTAAAAACAAAGAGAGGATGGTGGATAATAATGAAGTGGAAAAAGAATGATATTATTCAGTATATGGAGGCAAAAGACTTTATCGATAGTGTACTTATTCCATTGGTGCCTTTTCAGGTTTCAGATGATAATACATTACCATCAAGCACCTTTCAAAGTGAGGTTATTCACATTCTAGCAAATGAGATTGAAAAAGAACTGACGGGGAGAGTATTGCTTACACCACCTTTACATTACCTGAAAAGCACCACCAAGGACACAGAAGTATCTCGTCTTAATCAGTGGGTTCAAGATGTAAAGCAGCAGCCTTTTGAACATGTTTTCTTTCTTACCTTTGATTCTGGTTGGAAGAAGTTAGAGAAAGAGTTGGATGGTACGCTTCTTTGGTTGCCTGGAAGTAAATCTGGAAACCTGCAATCAGCTGAAATGCGCGCGGTTATAAAAGACCAGGTAGACCAGTTAGGAGAATTGATCCGTTCCTATTGGGTATAATAAAAAATGTATGCATTTTCATTTAGAACAGTTAATTTTGTTATTAGGCTGAATATTTATTGACCGGACAAGCAGTTTGCGCTATCATGGTAATGTCCTAGTAATATGATAATTAACTAATAATTGTCCCGTGATTAATGTAAAGAGGGGGGAAACAGATGAGTGAGAAAAAGCAACAAGTATCCCGTAGACAGTTTTTAAATTATACGCTTACAGGCGTTGGCGGATTTATGGCTGCTGGTATGCTAATGCCAATGGTTCGTATGGCTGTAGATCCTGTCCTTAAAGAGTCTGGACATGGTGGGTTGACCAATGTCAGTCTGGCTGTTGAGGATATTACAACCGAGCCACAACGAATTGATTGGAAAATTGATCAGGTGGATGGATGGTATGAGTCTGAGGTTAGTAGGTCTGCATGGGTATTTAAGGATGAAAATGATGAAATTCAGGCTTTTTCCCCGATATGTAAGCATCTAGGATGTGTCGTATCCTGGGAAGGTAATGAGTCTTATCCGAATGAATTCTTTTGTCCTTGCCATAATGGACGCTATTACAAGAGCGGTGAAAACGTTCCAGGTACACCACCATTAGCTCCACTAGATGTTTATGAACAAGAAGTTAGAGACGGAATGTTGTTTCTTGGCGATGCAGTTCCTAGAGAGGAGGCGTAATGATTTATGCTACAAAAAATTTATGATTGGATCGACGATCGTATAGATATTACGCCAATATGGCGGGATATTGCTGATCACGAGGTTCCAGAACATGTTAATCCAGCCCATCACTTCTCTGCATTTGTATATTGCTTTGGCGGTCTGACATTCTTTGTCGTAGTCATTCAAATCCTTTCTGGGATGTTTTTGACCATGTACTATGTTCCCGATATTGAGAATGCATGGAAGTCGGTATATTACTTGCAGACAGAAGTGGCGCATGGGCAAATTGTCCGTGGAATGCACCATTGGGGAGCTAGTGTTGTCATTGTCATGTTACTACTACATACATTGCGAGTGTTTTTCCAAGGGGCTTATAAAAAACCACGTGAGCTTAACTGGATTGTCGGAGTATTAATTTTCTTTATTATGCTTGGCCTTGGTTTCACAGGGTATTTATTACCTTGGGATAATAAAGCATTTTTTGCAACACAGGTTGGACTGGAGATAGCAGAACAGGTTCCATTTATTGGAACCCAGCTTAAAACATTACTATCTGGTGATCCATCCATTGTTGGTGCGCAAACATTAACTCGTTTCTTTGCAATCCATGTATTTTTCCTGCCAGCAGCTTTATTTGGATTGATGGCTGCTCACTTTATACTAATACGAAGACAAGGTATTTCAGGACCATTATAAAAAGGAGGGAAAGCTGTGCATAAGGGAAAAGGCATGAAATTTGTAGGGGATTCTCGTATTTCTGCTGAGAGAAAACCTAACGTACCAAAAGATTATTCTGAATATCCCGGAAGAACAGAAGCTTTCTGGCCCAACTTTTTATTAAAAGAATGGTTGGTTGGTGCTGTCTTCCTTGCTGGATTTTTAACATTGACATTGGCTCATCCTTCACCACTTGAAGGTGTAGCCGATCCGACGAATGCCGCCTATATACCATTACCGGATTGGTATTTCTTATTCTTATATGAATTACTGAAATATGAATTTGCTAGTGGTGATTGGACAATCTTGGGCATTCTTGTTTTACCTGGTATCGCCTTTGGAGGACTACTACTTGCGCCATTCCTTGATAATGGGCCTGGTAGAAGGCCACATCAGCGGCCAATTGCAGTTGGCATGATGATTTTAGGACTTGCATCTGTTATGTGGTTAACCTATGAGTCAGCTGCACATGTTGACTGGGAAAGCCGTGCAGAAGCAAATAAACCTATTCCCGCCTCTGATGTAGAAATTGATACAGAGGATCCTGGCTATGCTATTTATGAAAATAGTTGTCTACAATGCCATGGAGACGATTTACAAGGTGGGGGAGCTGCACCTGCTCTGATAGGGACAGAGCACTCAGCTGAAGAAATAGCTACCATTGCGGTTGAAGGGATTGGTTCTATGCCCCCCGAACAATTCCAAGGTAGTGATGAAGAATTACAACAGCTTGTAGATTTTATTGTTTCGGTTAATGAACAGGCTGAATAAAAATGACTAAAAGAAAACACCTTTGCCACGTAAACTGGTGAAGGTGTTTTTTTAGACGTTAGGGATACATAAAAATTAAATCGAGGAAACGATGACGACGCAGATTGAAATTTTGAAGTCCCTAATAAATAAAAACGTGCACATTCGCTAAAAGACAAGCGAACGTGGGTGATTCTAATCTATCTAATCCGGTAGAATAAAGGAGAAGCTATGGTTAACTACATATTACGTGATAAGCGCTTTTTAATTATATTGTTTATTATTAATTTATTAGGTACTATTTATGGCTATATATGGTACGAAAGCCAGCTTGCAATAACCCCTGATATCTTTCTTATTTTCGTCCCTGATAGCCCTACAGCGAGTCTGTTCTTTACTATTTTCCTCTTGTTTTTCATCTTTGGAAGAAATATTCCATATATAGAAGCACTCGGCATCATAACGCTATTTAAATATGGCGTATGGGCTGTGGTAATGAATCTTTTAACGTTAATTATAGATGGTTCGCTTTCACCAGCCGGATATATGCTAATGGTTTCGCATGGCGCTATGGCCCTACAGGGATTGTTATACGCTCCATATTACAAAATAAAGCTTCGCCATATTGCCGTTGCAGCGATCTGGACATTGCATAATGATATCATTGATTATGTTTTTGGAATGATGCCAATTTATTCATCCCTAACCAATTATATGAACAAAATTGGTTATTTTACGTTTTGGTTAAGTATTCTTTCGATATTTATTGCTTACCAATATACAGTAAATAGAAATAACCGTATAAGAGCCTGAGTTGTTGTTATATATTGAGTTCCCTCGCCATATAGTAGATGTAGAAGATATATACGAGGTGATCTCTATGGCTAAGAAAAGAATTTGCTGGTTACTGTTCATCCTCATAGGGATTAAGATAACATTGCTGACAACTTCAACCCACGTTCTGGCCTATACACCTAGCGCAGCAGCACAGCAAAACGGAATGAAAGCTGATTTTACTTTATTGTTCTGGACCATTGGAATTGTAGGTGGATGTATTGCCATTACATTAACTTATGTAAGCTGGAGAAAATATAAAGGGGAAGAAAAGAAGAAAAAGCAACAAGACAATATAATTGACTAAATCCTCATTTTTGACTAAAATTGACCTTAAGGAATCTATTTTAAAAACATGGAGGAATGTAGAATGTTTGGCGGGTTAGGTGGGTATCTCATTTACATTGCGCTCATTATGATTATCCCGTTGTGGGCACAATCAAAAGTTAAAAGTACGTACAAAAAGTATTCAAATAAAGCAACTTCCTCTGGAATGACAGGTGCTCAAGTTGCTCGAAAAATATTAGATGATAATGGATTATACAATGTTTCCATTCAGGAAACGAAAGGAATGTTATCAGATCACTACGATCCTCGGAAGAAAGTCGTTCGCTTATCTTCAGGAAACTTCCACAGTCCTTCAATGGCAGCCTCAGCAGTGGCTGCTCACGAGGTAGGACATGCTATCCAGGATGAACAAGGGTATGCATTTCTAAAATTTAGAAGTGCGCTTGTACCTGTGGCTAGCCTTGGATCAAATTTATCGTTCTTTTTAATCCTCGTAGGTTTTTTTACTGGGATGATGGAACTGTTTCTATTCGGGATTATTTTTATGGCAGCAGCTGTTTTATTCCAGCTTGTAACATTGCCGGTTGAGTTTGATGCTTCCAATCGGGCTATGGGTCAACTTGTTTCGACAGGAATAATTCGAAATAACGAAGAGCGAGAAACCAAGAAAGTTTTAAATGCTGCCGCAATGACATATGTAGCCGCTGCACTTGTAGCTGTAGCCGAGCTTCTTCGCTTCATTCTAATGTATGCAGCTTCAAGGGAGTAACGATAGCTTAAACACAACACTAAATATGTTTTTCCCATTAAATAAGCCAAGCGGCCATTATATGATCGCTTGGCTTTCTTTTTAATTTTAATCATCATGTAGGGGGTTTTTATTTTCATCTAACGTAAATCCTTCACCTAAAACATCATGGACAGTACTTACTGCTACGAAAGCATGAGGATCGATGGAGTTAATGATACCTTTTAACCTGACTATTTCGTTCCTTGCTACGACACAGTAAAGCACATCTCTCTTCTCTCCTGAAAAACTGCCTCGGCCATCCAAGACTGTGACACCACGATCCATTTCCTTAAGGATTTTTCCTGCAATTTCTTCGCTTTGACTGGAAATAATGGTTGTCCCTTTTGCTGAATAGGCACCTTCTTGAATAAAGTCAATGACCCTTGCTCCAACATATACTGCAACGAGTGTGTACATGCCTTCAACAAGATCAAGAATAGCAAAAACCGATGTTGCGATGACGACAAAGTCAAATATAAACATCGTGCGCCCCATACTCCAGCCTGCATATTTATTTACAAGCCTCGCAATAATGTCAACACCACCAGTGGTTCCACCAAAACGAAATATGATACCGAGTCCCACACCGATAAATACCCCTGCAAATAAAGCTACTAGTGTCATATCATTCTGTAAGCCTATTTGAAATTGATACGCTTGGAAAATGCTTAGAAAGACAGATACTGCTGACGTCCCGATAATGGTGTAAAGAAACGTATTCCGGCCAAGAAATTTCCAACCTATAAAAAATAGAGGAATATTTAACAATATATTTGTAATGGCAGGATCCCATCCCCAAATAAAATATAGAAGGAGGGTAATTCCGGTAAATCCGCCTTCTCCGAGGTTATTTTGCATATTAAAATGGACGATACCAAAAGAAAAAATAGCAGAACCTAATAAAATAAAGATAATGTTTTTTAATTTTAAGCCAAATATCATGGACAAGTCCTCCCTTCATTTATATGTAAATAATTTATATCCACGCCCCAATTACGGTATGGCAGAATAAAAAGTTTGTCAAATCACAGCCTATTAGCTAACATGTTAGATAGGATAAAGTGAAACTTCATTGGGTAGGGACTTATCTAGCCAAGAGTTAGTTGAATGAAACGTATCAATCAATATAAAGGGGTTTTTTATTATTCATACACATGACTATACCACAAAAGAAATGCAAAAACGTGTCGATGATTATATTTCCCAATTCAAGGAAGGATATTTCTCTCCATTAAGTTTAATGGCAAGACTTTCGGAAGAAGTGGGAGAATTAGCACGTGAAGTTAACCACTATTATGGGGAAAAGCCCAAAAAGGAAAGCGAGCAGGCAAAGACAGTGGAAGACGAGTTAGGGGATATTTTATTTGTGCTTTCCTGCTTTGCTAATTCGCTAGATATTGATTTATCTGATGCTTTTAATACGTCACTAACAAAAATAGAGACAAGAGATAAAAATCGCTGGACAAAAAAGGAAACAACGTAGATTACCAGTCAGGGAGGAAGCAGAAAATGAAGAAGATAATTATTGCTGGACCACGTGGCAAAATGGGCTCTGAAGCTATAAAACTTGTGCTATCTCAGGAAGACATGCGTTTGGTCGCTTGTATTGACCGAAAAAACAATGGGAAAAAGCTAGCAGACATCAAGGAGTTACCTAATCTAGATGTGCCAATCTATGAAGATGCATTGGAGTGCTTTAGTGAAATTGATGCAGATATTCTAATTGAATTAACTATCCCAGAACAAGGATATAAACATACGAAAGCGGCAATGGAGCATGGTATTCGACCAGTTGTTGGTACTACTGGATTTACTGAGGAACAAATTGATGAGCTAAGTTGGCTCGCTAGCGAAAGAAAAATTGGATGTATTATTGCGCCTAATTTTGCTATTGGGGCCGTCTTAATGATGAAATTTTCTCAAATGGCAGCACAATATTTCCCAGACGTTGATATTATTGAGAAGCACCATGACAACAAACTAGATGCCCCTTCAGGTACTGCAGTAAAAACAGCTGAAATGATAAAGGAATCTAGGGAATATAAGAAACAGGGACATGCAGATGAAAAAGAGACCTATCCAGGTGCAAGGGGAGCAGATTATGATGGAATGCGAATCCATAGTGTTCGCTTACCAGGCTTAGTTGCCCATCAGGAAGTAATCTTTGGAAGCCCTGGGCAAACTTTAACAATAAAGCATGACTCAATTAATCGCACTTCTTTTATGGAAGGGATTAAACTAGCCACTGATAAAGTAATGGAAATACAAGAAGTTATATATGGTTTAGAAAATGTTTTATAGGGGGAGAACACAATGAATATTGCTTTAATTGCACATGATAAGAAGAAACAAGAAATAATTGGCTTTACCGTGGCCTATACCTCCATTCTCAAAAGACATCAATTGTTTGCGACAGGTACAACAGGAAGTAAGATTTCGGAAGCGACCTCCTTACCTGTACATTTATTTCAATCTGGCCCGCTTGGAGGAGACCAGCAAATTGGTGCCATGATTGCCAATAATGAAATGGATATGGTTATTTTCTTCAGAGATCCATTAACTGCACAGCCACACGAACCAGATGTGAGTGCTCTTATGCGACTTTGTGACGTTCATCAAATTCCACTTGCGACAAATATAGCAGCTGCTGAGATATTTATTCGAGGATTGGATCAAGGAGACTTAGACTGGAGAAAAATCATTAAAGACAGAGAGGAAGAGGAAAAACAGGGATGAAGAAGATAGGAATTACCTGTTATCCCACTGTTGGTGGCTCTGGTGTTATCGCAACAGAGCTGGGGATACGGTTAGCAGAGGAAGGGCATGAAATCCATTTTATTACGTCAAGTTTGCCCTTTCGATTAAATAAAGTATATCCAAATATTTTTTATCATGAAGTAGAACTTAATCATTATCCTGTTTTTCAATATCCACCATATGACCTTGCCCTTGCGACTAAAATGGCAGAGGTTATTGACAGAGAGAAACTTGATATACTACATGTCCATTATGCGATGCCACATGCTGTATGTGCTATTCTTGCCAGAGACATTGCCAACCATGAGGTGAAGATCGTGACAACACTTCATGGCACAGATATTACGGTTTTAGGTATAGATAACACTTTCCAAAAAATGATTAAGCATGGCATTGAGCAGTCAGATGCCGTCACGGCAGTGTCAGCAGATTTAGTTAGACAAACAGAAGCAATGCTACAGGTTAATAAAGAAATTGAAGTGATTTATAACTTTGTAAATGAAAATGAATACTATAAGCAGCATATTCCAGAGTTGAAAAAGCAATACGGGATCCAGGACGAAGAAAAAGTGGTCATTCACATCTCCAATTTTCGTAAAGTTAAACGGCTTGAGGATGTTATTCAAACCTTCTATAAAATCCAGTCGGAGGTACAGAGTAAATTACTTTTGATAGGCGATGGACCAGAATATACAAATGCAGTTCAACTAGTAAAAAAACTGAATATAGAGGATGAAGTACTGTTTCTTGGTAAACAGAAAAATATACGTGATCTATTATCTATTTCTGATCTTAAATTACTCTTATCCGAGAAAGAGAGCTTTGGATTGGTTTTACTTGAAGCTATGGCCTGTGAAGTTCCTTGTATTGCAACAAATATTGGTGGCATACCGGAAGTAGTGAATGACGGTGAGACTGGCTATATCGTGGAACTAGGAGATACGAAGCGGGCTGCCGCACTGGGGATTGAACTATTGCAGGATCCAGAGAAGTTAGAACAGTTTTCACAAAATGCACTTAGTAGAGCCAACAGCTATTTCAATTCAGAGAGCATTGTACAACAGTATATCGAACTCTATTATAGGGTGCTAAACTAAACACTAGTGGTGATAAAATGCTTGATAGTCCATTTAAAGAAGCGACTGCCGTTTTAGAGCGTATTGAACAAAACGGACATGAAGCCTATTTCGTTGGAGGCTGTGTTCGTGATTATCTCCTTGGTAGAGAGATAAGAGATGTAGACATTGCAACCTCTGCAACACCGCAGTTCGTCCAAAATATATTTGATAAAGTAATACCAGTAGGGATAGAACATGGGACAGTTATTGTTCGGCATCGAAAAACTTCCTATGAAGTTACAACGTTTCGGATTGATGGATCCTATTCTGACAGCCGTCATCCTGACCATGTCGCATTTATTAATAAGATAGATAAAGACCTAGAAAGACGTGATTTTACAATTAATGCCATGGCAATGAATAAGCAAGGCCAAATTATTGACCTCTTCCATGGTAGAGAAGACATAAAAAAACGAATTATTCGTACGGTTGGAGATGGATTTGAGCGATTTAAAGAAGATCCCCTACGGATGGTCCGAGCAGTGCGATTTGCCAGTCAGCTTGGATTTACGTTAGATAAAGAAACAAAAAAACAGATCAGGTCATTAAATAAAGAAATGAATACAGTTGCTGTAGAACGTATTGCTGTTGAGATGGAGAAGTTCTTTGCAGGTGACGATGTTTCCGAGGCGATGAAGGAGTTAAAAACAACCGAGCTTTTTAATAATCTCCCTGTTTTTGAACACCAACCAAGTTTAATAAATCTGCTTCCAGCGAAACAGACACCATTACACTCACTTGCAGAAATGTTTGCCTTTTTTCACTTCCTTTGTCCGCAAATTCCGATAAACACATGGATAAAAGAATGGAAGGCCTCCAATCAATCGAAACGGAATACAATCAAACTGGTTGAAGCAGTGACAGAATTTAGAAACAATGGATTAGAAAACTGGATTGTTTATCAATTACCGAGTGACCTCTATGCAGGTTTTATTCGTGTATTAACCGCTCTTTCTGAACACGCCATACCAACTCTGCAAGAAATGCGAACTATTGCATCTGGTCTGCCTATTGAAAATCGGCAAGAGCTTGAAATAGATGGGAATGATTTAATTAAATTATTTCCCGATGTAACAAAAGGGCCTTGGATGCAAAAGCTCCTTTACCAAGTAGAATATCTTGTTGTAATGAGAAAATTAACCAATAAGAAAGAAAAAATAAGGGAATGGTTAAAATGGAATCCACCAGAAGTAAATTGATTCGACTGCTTGCAGATGCTAAAGAGTCTTATATTTCAGGTCAGCAGCTCTCGGAACAATTACATATTTCCAGAACGGCAATTTGGAAACACATGAAAGAATTAGAAAAGGATGGGTACGTGATCGAGGCGAAACCTAAAACAGGATACAGAATTAAGGAATTTTCAGGAAACGTTAGTTCCAATACTATTACATGGGGACTTAACACGTTGTGGATAGGTAAGGAGATTATTCATAAACCTACAGTCACCTCCACGCAGTTTGTTGCACACCAAGCTGCACGGGATAACTCACCTCATGGCACAGTGGTCATAGCTGATGAACAATCCAGTGGCAGGGGAAGAATGGAGCGCGTATGGCATTCCAAAAAAGGAAAGGGTGTATGGATGAGTATCATTTTACGTCCTAATATACCGCCATATATGGCTCCACAGCTAACCCTCATGACAGCAACAGCTATTGCTGAGGTGCTGGATCAGTATGATGGCATACAACCTAAAATAAAGTGGCCAAATGATATTCTTATTCAGAATAAAAAGGTAGCTGGTATTCTTACAGAGATGCAGGCTGAACAAGATCGTATCCAGTATGTGGTAGTGGGCATAGGCTTAAATGTAAACCAAGGCAATACAGAAATACCTGATGCCATACATTACAGGGCAACTTCTTTAAAAATGGAGACAGAGAAGGAATGGCCAATAATAGAGTTAGTGCAAAAAATTCTTGAAGCACTTGAAAAAGAATACGAATCTTTTCTCAAAAAAGGTTTTCGTGATGTAAAATCAAAATGGGAAAACTATGGATTTAGGATAGGCGAAAAGATTTCTTTACATAGTGGTACTGAAAAGAAGGAAGCCGTTTTTTTAGGTATCGCAGAGGATGGTGCACTCCTAATTGAATCATCAAACGGAGAAGCAGAAAAAATTTATTCAGCTGAAATTGATTGGTTTGTGGAAGAATAAGAAGTAGTAATATAATGAAAGTATAGATAGAGGGAAAGTGAGGTGGTCGAGTGGAACGATTTGTCGTGATCGACCTAGAAACTACCGGCCATTCAGCAGTAAAAAGAGATAAAATTATTGAAGTTGGTATTGTAGTTATCGAAGAGAATGAAATAGTTGATAGCTATGGCACTTTCCTCAACCCGGGTAAATCCATTCCTGAATTTATATCAAGTTTAACAGGTATAAGGGATGAGGATGTTAAAGATGCACCGACATTTGAAGAAAGGGCAGAGGAAATTGCTGCTTTATTTGAAGACAGTTATTTAATTGCACATAACGTCCCATTCGATATGGGCTTTTTAAACGCTGAATTTGCAGCAGTGGGGAGAGAACTACTGAAAAATCCAGTTCTAGATACGGTCGAATTGGCTCGTGTTCTTTACCCTAAGGCTCCCAGCTATAAATTAGGTCAGCTTGCAGAGTACTTAGGAATTCACCATGAAGACCCGCATCGCGCATTATCTGACGCATACGTAACAGCAAAGCTATTTTTAAAGCTTAGGGAACGACTTGATAACCTTCCATATGAGACAATTACACATTTAATACGCCTTGAGAAAATGTTAAAATCAGATCTTTTCGCATTACTGGCTGATCGAGAAAATGAGCTTGCATTTTCTACTCACGAAGATCCCGAATTAGAAATCTTCCAAGGTCTTGCATTTAGAAAAGTCAAGGAGACAAAGATTTCGCCACAATCTAGGATAGGCTCCTATGGAGAATTTTTAGATGCAATCTATGAAGAAGGCGGGACACTATCTCAACAAATGGCTCGGTATGAAAAAAGAACAGGTCAGCGTGAGATGTCAGAAACCATTTATGACGCATTTCAATCTCGACGCCATGCTTTAATAGAAGCAGAAACTGGTACAGGAAAATCACTTGCATACATACTTCCTGCTATTTATGATGCCGTTATATCTGGACAGCGACTGGTTATCAGTACCTTTACTACCCAGTTACAGACACAGCTATTAGAAGATGAAATCCCGCTAGTACGTAATCTTCTTCCATTTCCATTTAAGGCAGCTTTACTAAAAGGGAAAAGCCATTATATCAGTTTGGAAAAATTCGAAAGGGAATTACTTAGCACAGAGAAGGATAATTATGATATCACCCTCACGAAGGCCATGATTTTAGTTTGGCTAACAGAAACACAAACGGGAGATATTGACGAGGTGCAATTACCTTCAAGTGGTTATTTATTTTTTAGACGCGTTTCTACAGATACAGAAGCCCATGTGGATCCCCAGTCTCCATGGTTTTTAAGATCCTATTACCAGAAAGCGAGAAAAGCAGCTCAACAGGCTGACATTGTGATTACAAATCATGCACTTCTAGCTACAGATATCTTTAATGATTATCAATTATTGCCAAGCTACGATAAAGTGATCATTGATGAAGCACATCATTTTGAGGAAACTGCATCAAAGCACTATGGTCTTAAGCTAGATTATATGAACATGCAGTATACGCTAAATCAAATAGGCGAGACCAATGATCCCAAATTTATTGGTCAATTGATTACAAAATACAGAGACTTTATAGAAGAGGAAATGATTGAACGATGGGATGATCTCATAATTGATGCAAAATATGAGACCGATGATTTGTTTCGAGGTATTTTCCAGTATGTGGCCGAACAAAATAAGCATCAAAAATCTTTAAGCGATATTGGTCGGACACAATACAGGTTTGAAAGTAGCAAGGAAGATGCGGCAAAATGGGACACTATTTTAGAGATGACAAACCGTTTGATGTTTTTCCTTCGTGATTTAATCTATATTTTAGCAAGGCTAGATCAGACTCTTGCGAAACAGTATGAAGATAAATATGACAAAAATGAAGTTGAACAGTATATTGAGCAGCTACAACAATATATGGATCATCTTGAATCCCTCTTTCTTGCAGCCGATTCACCTAAGTTCGTTAAATGGGTGGAGGTGGAAACATATGGAGCAAAAAATGCAGTATATCTATACAGTGAGCCAACAGATATATCAGGCTTTCTGTCCACTGATTTCTTTGCAAAAAAAGAAAGTGTTATTTTGACCAGCGCTACCCTGACTATGAAGAACTCGTTTACTTTTATTAAAGAGCGATTAGGATTAACAGACGAAGAAATTGAAACCAAGAAGATTCCTTCTCCATTCTCTTATAAAGATCAGGTTCAATTGATGATTCCGACTGATTTTCCTGATATAAAACATGGCAATCAGGACGACTTTATTTATGCCACGTGTGAGGCTATCTTTTCGCTAGCTGAAATCACCAGCGGAAGAATGCTTGTTCTATTTACATCTTATGATATGTTAAAGAAATCCTACTATCTGCTTAAAGAAATCATGGACACATCCACCTACGCTTTAATTGCGCAAGGCATATCAAGTGGAAGCAGGAGCAGGCTAAAAAAGAATTTCCAATCATTTGATCAATCCATATTGCTTGGTACCAATTCATTCTGGGAAGGTGTAGATATACCTGGAGAAGACTTATCCAGTCTGGTTATCGTACGTTTACCATTTCAACCACCAGATCATCCTATTTTTGAAGCGAAATCTGCAAACTTAAAGGAAAATGGGAAGAATGCGTTCATGGAATTATCGTTACCAAATGCCGTTATTCGATTTAAACAAGGCTTTGGCAGGCTTATCCGTTCAAACACGGATAGAGGGATTGTATTCGTTTGTGATTCACGGATCATTCAAGCGAGATATGGCAAGTATTTTCTTGATTCTATACCTGAGATCCCTTTAACGAAGGATACAACTCAGCAGTTAATGCGAAAAGCAGAGGAATGGTTCTAATATATTTATTGTTCAATAGTAAAGTGAAAAAAACTACTGATGCCTCAATTGTGCATCAGTAGGAAAGATGGTATGGTATAGGTTGGAATAAATTTATTGAATTAAATAAAACACAATCCTTCGCTTACTTGGTATACTGTAATTGCGTTTCACCTTACATCAACATACTTATAGTATAAGCAATGAGCCCTACACTATGTCTAACAATATTTGATAAAACAAGCAGTTCTTTAACTGGAGGGGAAAAGATGGATAATAAAATACAAACCCTGTCAACAGTCAAGCTCCAATATTCATCAGATCTTTATAAAATTGTCGATTCATTAAATCGAACTCTTAAAGAGGATGATTTAATGTTTGGTCTAACATTGGATGAAAATGATGAGAATCAGGCAATCTTCACCATATACAAAACCTAGCTGGCTGAGATGGAGCTTGCTGCTAGTAGGCATTGTAGTAGTAGCAGTAGGGATATATGCTGCATTTTTGTATCATGACATAAACGAAAATCGAACTGCAGGATTTGAAACAACAAAAAAGCAGGTCTTATCTGCTACATCTGTAACAGAGATTGAAAAAGTTGTCACCTTCAATGGGGCAGAGAGCTATCATGTAGTATTTGGTCAAACAGATGAGAATGAAGGCAGACTCGTTTTTTACCCTTTGGAGGGAAAAGAAAAAACCTTGACGACTATTAACGAACAAGAGATGGTTAGTGAAGAAGATATGCTACGTAAGTGGAAAAGCAATTGTACCGATTGTGAATTTATTAAGATCGTACCAGGGATTGTCGATGAAGAAGTACTCTGGGAAATCACGTATCGGGATGCTTCTGACCGTTATGTTCTCGACTACTATGCGATCGAAGATGGTAGTCAATTCGAACAATACCGCTTAAAACAAATGTTTAAATAGAAAGGTGAAAAGTGAATGAACTTAGCGAAAAGAGTAAAAACATTATCACCCTCTTCCACACTTGCTATTACAGCAAAAGCGAAGGAGTTAAAACAGCAAGGACATGATGTAATTGGACTCGGAGCAGGAGAGCCGGACTTTAATACCCCACAATATATCCTCGATGCTGCAATGGAGGCAATGAATGATGGAAGAACAAAATATACACCATCTGGTGGCATTGCAGAATTGAAAGATGCGATTGTGAATAAGTTTCAAACAGATAATCAACTTAGTTATCGTCCTGACCAGATTATTGTAACAACTGGCGCCAAACATGCATTGTACACGTTATTTCAAGTATTATTAGATGAAACAGATGAAGTTATTGTGCCAACACCATATTGGGTAAGCTATCCGGAGCAAGTAAAACTAGCTGGCGGGAACCCTGTTTTTGTAACTGCAAAAGAAGACAATCATTTTAAAATGACACCACAGGAGCTTGAGGCGGCGATTACAGAGAAAACAAAGGCTGTTATTATCAACTCTCCAAGTAACCCAACAGGTATGATGTATACAAAAGCAGAGTTACAGGCATTAGGTGAGTTATGCTTAAAACATAATATCCTTATCGTTTCAGATGAGATTTACGAAAAGCTAATATATACGGATGATGAACATGTATCAGTTGCCCAGTTATCACAGGAATTATATGAACACACCATCGTAATCAATGGTGTAAGTAAATCCCACTCTATGACTGGTTGGAGAATTGGATATGCAGCTGGTCCACAAGAAATTATTAAAGCCATGACAAACCTTGCATCGCATTCTACTTCAAACCCGACATCTATTGCTCAATATGCAGCTTTAGCGGCGTATGAGCAGACTGGTGATACAACATTAGATGAAATGAAGAAAGTATTTGCAGAACGATTGGAAATGCTACACGCGTTGTTAAGTGATATACCTGGTATTAGCTGTATTAAACCAAAAGGCGCTTTTTACTTATTTCCTAATGTTAAGGAAGCAGCAAGCAATTGTGGCTATGCCAATGTAGATGATTGGGTAGCAGCTTTATTAGAAGAGGAAAAGGTTGCCGTTGTACCTGGTTCTGGATTTGGCTCAGAGGATAATATTAGGTTGTCTTATGCTACTTCAACAGAAGCACTTAAGGAAGCAGCCGAAAGAATAAAACGATTTGTTATAAAACATCAATCATAGATGTGTAGGAGGTAGGAAAGTGAAAATTACTATATCGCAAGCACCAAAATATAATGAACAAACCGTTACTATGGGGGCATGGTTATCAAATAAACGCTCAAGTGGTAAAATTGCATTTTTACAATTACGTGATGGGACAGGTTTTATCCAAGGTGTTGTTGTAAAAAGTGATGTCAGCGAGGAAGCTTTTCAGCTCGCAAAAAATATCACACAGGAATCTTCCATGTACATAACTGGTAAGATCGTGGAAGATACAAGATCTCCTTTTGGCTATGAAATGCAGGTCAGTGATATCGAATTGATTCATGAAGCAACAGATTATCCAATTACACCAAAAGAGCATGGGACAGAGTTCTTAATGGACCATAGACATTTATGGCTTCGCTCAAAACGTCAGCATGCAGTGATGAAGATTCGTAATGAGATCATTCGTTCGACTTACCAATTTTTCAACGAAAATGACTATGTAAAGATAGATCCACCAATCCTTACTGGTTCTTCTGCTGAAGGGACAACAGAGCTTTTCCATACTAAGTATTTTGATGAGGAAGCATACCTCTCTCAAAGTGGACAATTGTACATGGAAGCAGCTGCAATGGCTTTTGGTAAAGTATTCTCTTTTGGGCCAACCTTCCGTGCCGAAAAATCTAAAACGAGAAGGCATCTTATCGAGTTCTGGATGATAGAGCCTGAAATGGCGTTTGTAGACCATGAGGAAAGCTTAGAGATACAAGAGCAATATGTTAGCTTTATCGCACAAAATGTTTTAGAGAACTGTAAATTAGAGTTGGATGTTCTCGAGAGGGATACATCGAAATTGGAAGCTATTAAAGCGCCTTTCCCAAGAATTTCTTATGACGATGCGATTACATTACTTCAAGAAAAAGGATTTACAGATATTGAATGGGGCGAAGACTTTGGCGCACCACATGAAACGGCTATAGCAGAAAGCTTTGACAAGCCTGTATTCATTACAAACTATCCAAAAGATATTAAAGCTTTTTATATGAAACCACATCCAGATCGTTCAGATGTTGTGTTATGTGCGGATTTAATTGCTCCAGAAGGTTATGGAGAAATTATTGGAGGATCTCAACGTATTGATGATCTACAATTAATGCAGGAACGCTATGAAGAGCATGGTCTAACTGGACAAGCTTATAAATGGTACCTCGAACTTCGCCAATATGGAAGTGTACCACATTCTGGTTTCGGCCTCGGCTTAGAAAGAACGGTAGCATGGTTATCAGGTGTAGACCATGTAAGAGAAACGATTCCATTCCCACGTTTACTAAATCGTTTGTATCCATAAGTATCGATTAAGTTTTTAAAACGTAATCCCTTGCCTTTATAGTGCAAGGGATTTTTATTCCGTTTCGGTAGGAAAAATAGAAGGGGACAGGTAACTTCAGAGAAATATCTCTTGTAACCAATTTCAGTCCTATAGGCATTTTACGCTTAAAAAATGATGTGTCAAAACGCGAATAAATGGTGAAGTTTCACACTGAAAAGTATTACACTAGACAATGCAAATCGAGATTTTTCTAACTTTATCATGCTATACTTACAATTGAGGTGTTAATATGAAGAAGCCATTGCAAATTCAACAAATATTATTGAATCAAATTAATATACCAATAAAACTTTTAACTTCTTTTCAAACGCTGGGGCTAGACGAAACAGATGTCATGCTTCTTTTGCAAGTACAACAATTTCAACAAAAGGGTATTGGGTTTCCCACCCCAGCAGAACTATCCGATAATATGACAATAAATGAGGAACAATGCTCCAATTTATTACGCAAGCTAATTCAAAAAGGAGTACTGGTTATTGAACAAAATAACAATAAAGACACGGAAAAGATTAGTGAAGTATATTCTTTAAACGAGTTATGGGAAAAACTCTATGCGGAAAAGGAAGAAAAATCGGAAGAACATACAGATGGGACGATTTTTGTTCTGTTTGAACAAGAATTCGGTAGACCACTCTCACCTTTTGAAATTGAAACAATCAATGGTTGGCTTGATGAAGATAAACAAGCTGCCTCTTTAATTAAGGCAGCCTTAAGAGAATCAGTCTTAATGGGCAAGTTGAATTTCAAGTACATTGATCGTATTTTAAGAGAATGGCACAAGAAAGGAATCCACACGGTAGAACAAGCAAGAGATGCGAGTAAAAAGTTTCATGGCAATCAGACTACAAAACAAGACGGCCCTCGTACTAAACGGGACACATCTTTTTACTATAACTGGCTAGAAGGGGAGGATTAGCCAATGCTGAATAAAAAACAAATACGATTTTGTTTGGATGAAATAACAAAAATGTTTCCCGATGCGGAATGCGAATTAAAGCACGCTAATCCTTTTGAGCTAGTGATAGCAGTTTTATTATCCGCCCAATGTACAGATGTACTTGTAAATAAAGTAACCGCTGAACTCTTTAAAAAGTATAAGGCACCGGAGGACTATCTTGCAGTTTCCCTTGAGGAATTACAACAAGACATACGTTCCATCGGCTTATATCGTAATAAAGCGAAAAATATTCGTAAACTATGTGAAGTATTAATTGAGCATTATGGTGGGGAAGTACCGAGGACAAAAGCAGAACTGGAGAAGCTGGCTGGTGTCGGTCGTAAAACTGCGAATGTTGTAGCATCTGTTGCGTTTAACGAACCAGCAATCGCTGTAGATACGCATGTAGAGCGGGTATCTAAACGCTTAGGTATTTGTAGGTGGAAGGATTCAGTTGTTCAAGTTGAAGAGACGTTGATGCGGAAAGTGCCTATAGAAGAGTGGAGCGATACACATCACCGATTAATATTCTTTGGCAGGTATCATTGCAAAGCGAGAAATCCTGAGTGCCCAACATGTCCGTTACTAGACCTTTGTAGAGAAGGGCAAAAACGAATGAAGAAAGAAAAAGAGGTAAACGCATAGTAACTGCGTTTACCTCTTTTTAGATTAGAAGAAGGGGGGAAGATTAATTCCCACTACCTTCCTCGTCATCACTTCCACTTTCTTCGTCTGTACCTTCATCATTGTTTCCATTGCCATTTCCGTTATTTCCATTACCCTCACCATTGTCTTCATTATTACCTTCATCATTATTTCCCTCATCAGAGCCCTCATCACTTTGGTCTCCGCTGTCCTCATCGTCACCGCTACCTTCGCCAGTATCTTCTTCCGCCGCTGGCACCGTGACGCTTGTTGACTGAGATTCACCCTCGACGCCTTCATTTGCGCCATTTTGACCAATAGGTGTCACGACAATATCATACGTTTCACCAGGTGAGGCACCACTAATTTCAATGCCATTGGATTCAACTGTCTGGGTTTGACCGTTAACCGCTACCTCAAAAGAGGCTGGTGGCCCATTGTAATTCCATGACACATCGATAATGGAGGCATCTTTATTATATTTAGCAGATAACCCACTAACAGGCGGGATATTTCCTCCTTCTTCTTCCTCATCACCGCCAGGAACGGAAACCGAGGTCGTTGCCGGTTCACTTTGCATATCCCCGTCATTGCTTGTTGCAACTACCTGTATTGTATAGTCAGTACCAGGTTCTACTTCAGATATCTCCATAGATGTATCTTCGGTTGTCGAGAGACCTTGCATTTGACCATCATCTACCTGAGCACTTACTTCAAACGAAACATCTGCATCACCGTCGTAATCCCATGTAATTTCAATCGCGTTACTATCTTCGTTATAGCTTGCAGATAGCCCGCTTACAGGATCAAGTTCATCAAACTTTTCAGAGGTGTCATCTGGTTCTGTTCCCTTTACGAAGAGCTCCGTTACGATTTGGGAAGAAGGGGTGTAGTCACTTGGCTTTGCTGCAGGGCGAGACCCTTTTTCTACTGCCGCTTCTACTACTGAATCTGGCTTATTAAAATCGCTATTCTCTACATTTTGCGAGATCTCTGCCATTGTATTACTAAACAGGGCATGTGGTATTTTCGTTTGACCATTCGGAATTGCTGCTCTTTGTCCATCCTCATTCGTGTATCCACCTGTCCAGACAGAAATCGTATAATTCGTTGAGTAACCAGTAAACCAGGAGTCCGGGCTTCCTGACTCGTCAGGTAAACTCGTTGTTCCAGTCTTACCTGCTACTGTCACACCTGGAACATTAGCAGCGGTACCTGTGCCATCGGTAATTACCGTTTTCAGCATATCCGTAATCATGTAGGCCGTGTAATCAGCCATCACGGCTTCAGCCTCTGGCTTTAATTCGACGGTCCTGCCATCAGGGAATTCAACACTGGTAACGGCATAAGGGTCATTGTATAAACCTTCATTCCCGAATGCTCGATATGCTCCCGCCATTTGTAATGGTGTTACGTTCGTACCGGTTCCTCCTAGTACATCACCTATCGTAACAGTATCATCTGCAAAATTTATTCCTAAGCCTTCTGCAAAGTTCTGTGCGTTATCATAGCCTACTTCTTCTAATGTTTTCACAGCTGGAACGTTAAGCGATTGATTTAGTGCATGTCTTGCACTCATCCAACCTGCATAGCTTCGGTTCCAGTTTCTAATTGGGCTTTCCCCGCCATAATCATATGGCTTATCATCATTAATCTGATGATAGGTAGACATCTTGTTATATTCGATAGCTGGACCGTATGCCAAAAGAGGTTTCATCGTAGAACCACCTTGTTGTCCACCTTGAATGGCGTAATTGTATCCCGTACCATTCCCATTCCTGCTACCGCCAATTGCTCGAATGGCACCATTTTTTGTATCAAGCACTGTCATCCCTGCTTGCATTTCATCATCAGGGTAGGGGATAGGGTTTTCCTCACTATCTGTTAGAAGAAACTCTACGTGTTCCTGGATGCTTGTATCAATAGTAGTCTGTATTTTAAGGCCATCTGTATAAATATCTGCACCATCAACTTTTTGTTCTACTTCACGTTGTACTTGCTTCAGAAAATCCTTGTAAGGTATAGAATTTTCGCTTACTCCGGCCAGCATGGAAGGGATATCTACTTCTCTTGCTTCATCCGCATCTTCTTGTGATATCTTTCCATGACGTACCATAAGCGTGAGGACAGTATCCATGCGTTCTTTGGTTAAATCTGGATTTTCATATGGATTGTATGCTGTTGGACGCTGAGGTAAACCTGCCAAAATTGCAGCCTCTGCAAGGGTAAGCTCGCTTAAGTCCTTCTTGCCAAAATAAGTTTCAGCAGCCTTTGCAACGCCATATGCACCGCTACCGTAGAAAATTTTGTTTAGGTACATTTCCAATATTTCTTCTTTGGAATATTCACGTTCCAGTTTTAGAGCAAGCCACTGCTCCTGAACCTTTAAGCTGATCTTTTTTTCAGCAGACAAAAAGGATTTTTCCACTACCTGTTGGGTAATTGTACTAGCTCCTTCTGATCCAAAGCCATTCTTAAAGTTTGCAATAACGGCACCACCGATGCGTCGTAAGTCAATTCCGGAATGCTCGAAGAATCTGGCATCCTCAGTAGCCGTGACCGCATCTATCAGTACCTGCGGTAAGTCATCATAGCTGATTTTTGTTCTTTTCTCTTCCCCCAGTGTTGCAAATACTTCTCCATCCTTATCTAGTATTTGAGAAGCAAGGGGATCGGATAATTTTGATTCATCAAGGTCGGGTGCTGTTGCAATCCAATAAGCTGCGGTTGCCCCAGCACCTATTCCCATAATAATAAAGATAAGTAGCATAATAAGTAGGATTTTTTTCCATAAAGGCTTTTTCGATGATTTCTTTTGTTTTCTTCTTGCTGTACGAGATTGGCTATTATTGGCCATAACTCATTCCTCCGTCTCTAAAAATAAAGCTTATCAATGATAGCTAAATAATCAATTCTTGCCTGATATTGAAAGGGGATTAGGTGCCCTTCCTGACATATCTGGTCGTAGCTTATCGATTTTCTTCCACCTTTTAATTTGTCGTCCCAGTGCTGAAAAAGTTTCTCAGCAGGTAAAAAGTACGTCTCTTGATATAAAGTAAATCGAATTAGTAAGAAACAAATACCACCATGTTCCACAACAGAACGCATATGAGCAACTTGGTGATCATGGATATTTGCTAATGGAAATAACGTTTTGTTTTTCGTTTCTTTGGCTTCAAAGTCTATATGCTTGCTTCGGTATACACCATTATAGTCAGTGGTTGATGCTTGTTTGAAATATGCTTCTGTTATTACAGCAGCACTCCTTTTTGGGTAATTTACCTTAACAATTTGAACAGGTGTTGGTTTTTTATGAATAATCGCCTTGTCCGTATCAAGGTAAAAGCGGTTTGTTTCATTAATATCTTCTTCTAACGTCATTCCTCTGTTACTAAAAGCATGGTTTGCTGCACTGGAGGGTCTACTTTGAGAAGGTTGTGTTAACGATCCTTTTTTTCCATTTGGGTAGTTCATTAAAAAAATCCTCCTTGCATATTACAGTATCATATCAGATATAGTAGGAAATGATAACTGTAAAAGCATCAATTGGATGAGAATGAAACAAAATATAGCAAACGAAAGCAGGTTCATCCATGTACGGAGACGACTCATTCGATCCATATATCCATTATATAATAAACACCACAAGGAAGCATAATAAAGACAATATTTCTCGGACAAAGGCTTACCAGAACTTCTATTTAGAAAACCCGGAAATTAAATGGGCCTTTCTTGCAAGCATGGTTTCTAGAAATGCAGGCTGGAACATGACTGACCTTCATTTACAACCTTTTAAAAAAATCTTAGGAAAAAAAGAAAGAGACCAGTTATTTATGACGTATGAGCGAGCAAATTGGCTGATTTTTTCAGATGCTTTCCCTCAGTTACTAGTATATAACCTTTCCAAGCAAGCAGGAAAACCGCTGTTTCATTTGTTGAAAAAGTTTCACGTTTCATCATTTATGATCGAGCAATGGATTTTATTTTGGGAAAGGCAGGAACGCGACAAGCTTATGATCGCCCTAATCATTAATGAACAAAATGTAATCCAAGGTCCAGTTGTGAAACAAACGTACTTTCAGTATCATGTTTTTAATCAACTTCCATACATAATGCAGAATTTTTTACGTTTGAATGCTGTATTATTCCCAACTAGTTCCTCAGAAGTGTTCGGGTCGTATGTTCATGGATTTACAAATATCTCGAAACGAATAGGCTTAGGTGTCCGACTTGCTAATATACTCTATTCCCCGAATGTTTATGACAAATCCCTTTATTTTGCTAAAACACAAGAACATACTGGCTCACGCAGGGATTATGAACCATATTTACCTGCACATTATCCGTACGCTCCAATGTTACGCGTACTCTACCCAGTAATTAAACATCAGGATAATATTCGTAAAGATTGGTGGAAGACAGGGGGTATTCCTAGTAAATGGTGGCAAACACCAAAAGAGTCACCTTTGAAGGACATGAAAAAAACATATTATAGGAAACGCGACTTACTATTCGGATACTATTATATGAAGTACGCAATTAGGCCCGACTGGTAAATATCCAGCCGGGCCTGATGCTTACTATTTATCCCGGAGCAACCGTCCGTAAGACTCCCACTTCAAAACATGAAGTGAAACCGTGATGTTTAAGTGGGAGTAAACGGACGCTAACACCCCGATTCGTTCAACTACCAATCAGTGAGGGAAGAACGAAAACCCCCACTGATTGAAGTTTCACTTTATGTGGAAGGGCGATTCGGACCTTGTAGCTTCTTATCCCCAGTTTTTAGAGAGCGGGACTTTTCGCTTTCTGCTTTTTGCTTTTGCTTTTTCTTATTCATTACTATCCCTCCTTCGCTTATTAGTTTGTCTCATTATCGCTAAATGATAAGTAATTCCACTTCTTTTGTTATCTTCTTACTTCTTTTGTCGAACAGGCAGGACACTTTCATTCTGACGCGAATAAAACAAATACACAATGAAGAGGAGTGGGTGTAAATGGGGCTGGCAATAAAGTATGTAGAGAGTAGTGTCAATGGAGTAGAAAAGAATTCGGTGGAACTGCACTTACAAGGATTAGCTGATCAAGTTAGAAGAATGGATCAGAAATTAACAACACGTTTGGATCGTACTATTTCTGAAGACTTTGAAACACAGCAATTAAGGATAAGTCATACACGCTCAACTATCAGAGGGGCATTTTCGCTAAAGTAGAAGGTGCATTTTCTGTAAATTGATGATAAAGTATTGAGGTAGAGTATGAAGGCAAAAGGCGGTTGTTTTAATATGAATTTACTCGAACAGACAGAGAAACTTCAGCAATATCTAATCACGCTGAAAGACAAATTTGAATACAGTGAGCCACCTGAAAATAAAAAAGATAGAGAATTCTTTTTACAGGTTAAGCAGGAAACAGAACCGGTTTATGAGCTCCTTAACCAATGGGAGCAGTCCGCATTAGAGGCGGTAAAGAACAGGGAGGTACAGGTACACCCACACCAAGTAACTTCCACAAGAGAGAACATGGAGTTAATGCTTATGCATAGCTACTATATTGATGCGAGAAGGAAACGGTATATGGAATTAAACAATTCTATCCATTATGTACTGGATCAAATCCATCGGGAGTTGTCCCAAGCATAATACCGTTTTACATAAATTAAGAATGATTACTGGGGGATACAAAATGACGAAAGATAAATTGATTGAAGAAGCATTGAAGATGAGAGAAAAAGCTTACATCCCATATTCCTCATTTCCCGTGGGGGCTGCTTTGTTAACGAAATCTGGTAAGCTTTATACTGGCTGTAATATTGAAAATGCAGCATATCCTGTAACATGTTGTGCCGAAAGAGTGGCCATTTTTAAAGCAATCTCAGATGGTGAAAGGGAATTTACAGAAATGGCGGTAGCAGCTGATATGAAACGTCCAGTGCCGCCGTGCGGTTCTTGTCGACAAGTGATGAGTGAGTTTTTTGATAGTGAAATGGTGATCCACTTGACGAATAATGAAAAAATGGTTAAAACTGTGACCATGGAGGAACTTCTTCCTTTTTCTTTTCACCAATCCGATATGGAAAAGTAATCGCATGTTCTTTACATCAGTCCACTATCTGGACTGATGATATACCTATAATGAATAGTACAAGCATGGTATAGAACGAAAAGTAAAGGGAGCTGATCTTTCAGGTTCCTTTTTTATTGGTAAACTGGTACCATATAGGTATGCGAAACGTTCAATTTGCATAACGATGTATAAAATAAGTTTCGGATAAATAGACTTTACATTGACAATAAGTTTGTATTTTGGAAAAATAGGCATGTAAATAGGATGAGGTGATAAAATTGAGTTTAAGTCAAGTTCAATTTAGTGGGAAAGACATACTTGAGAAAGAATTTAAAACAGGTATGCGAGGATACAATCAGGAAGAAGTGGACGAGTTCCTAGACAAGATCATTCAAGATTACGATCTATTTAAACAAGAAATTGACCGATTACAACAAGAGAATGACCGACTTAAGAAAACAACATCAGATCAAACAAGAAGCCGATCTACACAACCAGCGCCCCAAATGAATTATGATGTTTTAAAAAGATTATCCAACTTGGAGAAAGCTGTTTTTGGTAAAAAGTTTGCAGAAACGGATAACTAGGTTTATGTAAAGCAGAACTTGTCGAATCAGCAAAAAAATGGTACAATAGGGAAACTGAACATAAATACTCACGTAATCGCTGCATGCTACATGCAGAGGAAAGTCCATGCTCACACAAACTGAGATGTTTGTAGTGTTCGTGCTTGACGAATTCATAAGTCAAGGTAACCTTTATGGTTAACGGCAGGAGGTATTCCTAAGTCTTCGGATATGGAATACGTACCTTGAAAGTGCCACAGTGACGTAGCTGAATGGGAAACGATTCAGGTGGAACGAGGTAAACCCCACGAGTGAGCAACCCAAATTTTGGTAGGGGCATCCTTCAGTAGGGAAATGAACCGAAGTAGGGACAAGTTTTACACTTGTAGATAGATGATTACAACCAATGTACGAGGCTGACCACCATTTGTAGTACGTTGGCGACAGAACATGGCTTATCGAGTATTTATTGGTCTATCATAACAGAAATGAAAACCTTGCTTACAGCAATACTGTGAGCAAGGTTTTTTTAATATTTTATGAGTTTTTATTGTATAGGATTAGATCAGCATCCCATATGTCCATAATAAATACCGAATAAGCTTTTAGTTAACAAGTTGGTGATGAGGTGCTCCTCAAGCCCATTATGCCGGATGGTAAGCTGTTAACTCAATGGATATGGATTCATCTTTTACAAAGGATTATGATAAACTGAAAAAGAATTAATTTCGAGATATGAAAGGATACATTACATGCAGAATGTTACATTGATTGCAACTGCAGCAATGGGACTTGAATCAATTGTTGCGAATGAAGTAAAAAGCTTGGGGTATGAAGTACAAGTAGAGAATGGCCGCGTTGTTTTTGAAGCACCGGTTTCTGCTATTCCACGGTGTAACCTATGGCTCAGAACAGCAGATAGGGTCCGATTACTTGTAGGAAGATTTAAAGCTTATACGTTTGATGAGTTATTTGAAGCAACGAAGGGCTTACCATGGGAGTACTATATTTCTGAAGAAGGACAGTTTCCGGTATCAGGGAAATCAGTCCAATCCAAATTATTTAGCGTTCCAGATTGTCAAGCTATTACCAAAAAGGCAATTGCAGAACGACTTAAGCTAAAGCATGGTGTTGCCTCTAAAATGCCAGAGACAGGGGCTCTTTACAAGGTTGAGGTTTCCTTATTAAAGGATGAAGCAATGCTAACCATTGACACATCTGGTGTAGGTCTTCACAAAAGAGGCTACAGAATTGGCCAAGGTGAGGCTCCACTTAAAGAAACAATGGCTGCAGCACTTGTATTACTGACGAACTGGAAAGCTGAGTATCCATTAATTGATCCGTTTTGTGGTTCAGGCACGATTCCGATTGAGGCCGCTATGATTGGACAGAATATCGCTCCTGGCTTCAATAGGGAATTCGCTTCAGAAGGTTGGTCGCTTATTAAAGCAAAACATTGGGAAAAAGCCTTTGAAGAAGCAGAGGACAAGGCAAATTATGACCAGAAACTTGAAATTACGGGGTCCGATATTGACCATAAGCTAATTAAAATTTCTGAAGGTAATGCCACGGAAGCTGGGTTTGGTGACTTAATCTCTTGGAAGCAAATGCAAGTAAAGGATTTATCTATTAAAAAAGAAAATGGGTATATCATTGGCAATCCACCATATGGGCAACGACTTAGCGATAAGGAAGCGGTAGCGAAGATTTATCATGACTTTGGATCTGTTATGCAAGAGCATCCTAGCTGGAGTGTTTATATCCTAACTGCTTTTGAAAAATTTGAGAAACAGTATGGAAAAACTGCTACCAAAAAGCGTAAACTATTTAATGGGTTTATAAAAACAGACTACTACCAATACTTTGGAAAGAAAACCAAGGGGGAGAAGTAATTGGAGAACACATATTTAATCGAGAAGGACTTTAAAGAACTGTTAAAAGAACAAAGCGCTTATAAGGAAGCAATAGCTCTTGCTCATTGGGACATGAGAACAAAGATCCCAAAAAAGGGAGTGGAGCAGCGTTCAGAAATGGTTGGTTTTCTAGCTGAGAAGCTTCACCAACTTGAAACATCCGAGAAGATGAAATACTTCATAGACGTGCTGAAGGATAATACAAAAGACGATATTATAGGAAAAACGGTTGAAGAATGTGAGCAGAATTATGAGAGAAATCGCAAAATCCCACATGATGAATTTAAAGAATATGTGATGCTCCAATCTAAATCCGAGGCAATCTGGCAAGAAGCACGAGAAAAGTCAGACTTTACGCTTTTTCAGCCATACTTAGAAAAGCTTGTGGACTATAATAAAAAGTTTGCTAATTACTGGGGATATGAGAAAAATATTTACGATGCATTGTTACATAATTATGAACCAGGTGTCACAACAGAAACTTTAGATCAAGTGTTCCCTGCGTTACGTAATTCGCTAACAAGTTTGCTGGATAAAATCAATCAAAGCAATGTAAAACCAGACCCACAAGTGCTCAAAGGGCATTTCCCCAAAACAAAGCAGGAAGCTTTTACGTTAGATATTTTAGAAAGAATGGGGTATGACTTCAGTTCTGGAAGGCTTGACGAAACCATACATCCTTTTGCTATTTCACTAAACATTAACGATGTTCGCGTAACAACTAGATATGATGAAGAAGACTTTCGTATGGCTGTGTTTGGTACAATCCACGAAGGTGGGCATGCGCTTTACGAACAAAATATAAAACCCAATTTGGCAAGTACTCCACTGGCTACTGGAACTTCTATGGGAATTCATGAATCACAATCCTTATTTTGGGAAAACTTTGTAGGTAGAAGTGAATCATTCTGGTCTAGTCATTATGAGTTATTTAAAAATTATGCCCCAGAGGCGTTTCAATCTGTACCATTAAATCAATTTTATCGAGCTGTAAATGAAGTTAAACCTTCCTTTATTCGCATAGAGGCAGATGAGTTAACTTATCCACTTCATATTATGATTCGATATGAACTTGAGAAAGCACTCATTAACGGCGAGATAGACGTGAAAGATTTGCCTAGTTTGTGGAATGAAAAAATGAAAGATTATTTAGGTATAGTACCGCCTTCAGATAAAGAAGGTGTACTACAAGACATTCATTGGTCCGGAGGAGATTTTGGTTATTTCCCATCCTATGCTCTTGGTTATATGTATGCTGCTCAATTTAACCATACATTGAACAAGGAAATGAATGTGAACAACCTTATTGCCTCAGGGGAATTCGATCAAATTAGAGAGTGGTTTACCAAACATGTTCACCAATATGGGAAAATGAAAAAGCCATTGGAGATAGTCAACGATGTGACGGGTGAAGCATTGGATGCAAGGTATCTCGTCGACTATTTAACGAAGAAATATAGCGGTATCTATCAATTTTAAACGAATAAACTGTTGGAAGGTGCGTTATGACATACATTTGTTCAACTGGGTTAGGGGTTCCCCCCAATGCGATACAACAAGAAGAGATTACGGGACTAGTTCAAGATATTTTCCGTAGTTCCAGTAGGCATATCACAAGGCTACTTCCTGTTTTTAAAAATGCTGAGGTTGCCACGAGACAATTTGTGGTTAATAAAGATTGGTTTCGGTCAGACCATAGTTTTAAAGAGCGAAACGAGCTTTATCAACAACATGCTGTAACGACTTCTCTAGAAGCAATTGACAATTGTTTAACTAACGATAATTTCTTAAAAAAGGAAGTTCCCCATGCTGCTATTGATATGATATTATTTGTTTCTAGCACTGGGATAGCGACACCTTCTATTGATACCTACTTATATAATCAGAGAGGTTTTCGCAGTGATATAAAACGCATGCCGCTATGGGGGCTAGGTTGTGCAGGGGGAGCTATTGCTCTGTCCCGTGCCCATGACTGGATTACAGCAAACCCAGATAAAACAGCACTTATCGTATGTTGTGAATTATGTAGTTTAACCTTTCAAAAAAGCGATCTAAAAAAAAGTAATATAATAGGAAGCGCTTTATTCGGTGACGGAACAGCCGCTGTCTTATTAATGGGCGAGACGTCCCCTTATCGAAGCCATCTTAAAACAAACCCTGCTAAAATCTTGCATACTAGTTCCCGGACGAAAAAGCATAGCACGGATGTAATGGGATGGGATGTAACAGATCAAGGATTAGAAGTTATCTTTTCAAGGAGCATTCCATCCTTGGTGCATTCATTTTGGAGGGAACATAGTTCAGCTTTTTTTATAGAAAGGGAGCTTGAAGAAGACATGATCCATTCCTATATTGCCCATCCCGGTGGTAAAAAAGTGCTGGAAGCGATGGAGGAGGTCCTGGAAACGTCGAAAACGAAATTGAAGCATTCTTATCGCGTTTTAAAAAACCATGGAAATATGTCTTCTGCTACCGTTTTCTTTGTCTTAAATGAAGCGATGAAGGAGCAGAACCCTGCGAAAGCAAAAAGTGTACTTTCTGCTCTCGGACCTGGCTTTAGCTCAGAATTGTTGTTACTGGAGTGGTCATAAATGTTACCAGTATTTTTATGGGTCATATTTATTTATCTTGTTGTTCAAAGGCTAGTAGAGGTAAACATCGCCAAACGGAATGAGCGGTGGCTCAAAGCACAAGGTGGCGTGGAAAAAGGGGAAGAACACTATAAATGGTTTATTATTGTCCATACTCTTTTCTTCTTGTCTATTCTTTTAGAAGTTTATACAAGAAAAGCGCCTGTACAAAATCCTGGGCTGGTTTTACTAACACTATTTATCTTAACGCAAGTTTTACGGGTATGGTGTATTACATCACTAGGGAAGTTCTGGAACACAAAGATTATTGTTTCACCAAACTACCCATTGATTAAAACGGGTCCATATAAATACATCTCCCATCCTAATTATGTTGTGGTTGGGATAGAGCTCTTTATTATACCCATTATGTTTCAAGCCTATTTGACCAGTATTATATTCCCGATCCTGCATATTATCCTCCTCCTTATCCGTATCCCAGCAGAGGAGCGGGCACTAAGGGAGACATCCTTTTCTAAATGATCTACTAAATGAGAGACAGTCAACAATACGTTGATTGTCTCTTTTTATTTTTTATATAGATAATTTATGAGTACAAAAGGACTCAAACACCAAAACACCGTTGAAATTGCTTGTATTTCGACTTCATAAATTAACAACCTAATGCAAATACTAAACAGAAAAAGTAGAGGAGAGGGTTTTGGTGATAGTATCCTGGATGTGGTTTGCAATCGTTGGCTTAGTAGTAGAAAGAATTGCTACCAAACAGATTTCTAGCAGAAATGAACGATGGCTTTTAGAAAAAGGGGGGAGAAGCTCCATCGAAAAGCATTATCGTGGCTTATTAATTGTGCAGTATTTAAGCTATGGTGCCATTCTGTTTGAATTGATATTTTTAAGACAATCAACCGTCACCTTTAATATGTTCTTCTTTGTTTGCTGTGTCATCATTCTCAGTGGGAAATGGTGGTGCATTCGATCTGCAGGAATGTTCTGGAACGCAAAGAAGATTACATTACCAAGGGTAAGATTGTTTAAACAAGGGCCGTACAAATATGTAAAACAACCTGAATATGTTATTACATTATTGGAAATTGCTTTTATTTCCTTCTTATTTGGAGCTTATATCACGGCGTGCGTCTTCCCCTTTTTATATATGATCTATTTTAAATCAATTCAAAGCGGAGCACAAAAGGTCTATACCAATGCTTAAAGAAAAAGGCCAGCATTAGCTGGCCTTTTCGTTGTTCATCCTTTTTGCAATATACATAAAAGGTGTGTCTAAGAGTGCGACGATAAATTTTATAACATATGTTGTTAAAAGTATCTCCAGCCATACAGAAAACGGAAATTGTCCGTAGAAGGCTATTGTGCAAAACACGACTGAATCCAACAATTGACTTATTACAGTACTACCATTGTTTCGAATCCATAGCTGCCGGTCAGAAGGAAAGAGTTTTCTCAGTTTGTCATATATCCATACATCAAAATATTGACTAATAATATATGCTGCGAGGCTTCCGGCTGCAACCCGAACTACTAAGCCGAAGATGGTAGCAAGTGACCCTTGTGCAATATCATCAGCTGCTGGTTGAAACGCTAGTGCGAACTGCATTACAACGGTCATGGTAATTAAAGTAGCAAACCCAAGCCAGACGGCTTTTTTAGCTTCTTTCTTACCATATTTTTCGTTGATTATATCGGTTGCAAGGTATGCTGTTCCATACATAATATTCCCTAACGTTGCTGTCAGACCGAGCAGCTCAACCGTTTTTAGTACTTGCATATTGGCGACGACAGTTGACATCCCAATCCACACAAAGAGTCCTGTTTTACCAAATAAACGATAAAACAAGAGTAAACAAGAAAAATTGATTAGTGCAAACAAAATCCATATAAGTTCATTTGACATGTAAATGCCTCCTTAGTTTTGATAACGCGGGAGTTTGCGAACCGCGAAAATATTATTATAGCATATTTTTAGCTAAATGCACGAAAGAGATAAAGTGAAACTTCAATCAGTGGGGGCTTTCATTCTTCCCCCACTGATTGTTAGTTGAACGAATCGGGGTGTTATCGTCCGTGTACTCCCACTTAAACATCACGATTCCACCTCATGTTTTGAAGTGGGAGACTTACGGACGGTTGCACCGGGACAAAATAAACAGAAAAAGCGGTAATCCTTTTACAGATTACCGCCTCTATATACGTTCACTTATTTTTTTGTTACATTTGCAGCTTGTGGTCCACGTTCGCCTTCAACTATTTCAAAGGATACTTCTTGTCCTTCTTCTAATGATTTGAAGCCTTCCTCTTGGATTGCAGAATAATGCACGAATACATCATTTCCTTCTTCTAATTGGATGAAACCGTAGCCTTTCTCTGCGTTAAACCATTTTACTACTCCGTTTTCCATGAATATAATCCTCCTAGAAACTTTCACGTTCGAAATTAGAAACGTGTTAATACAAAGCAGATTTATAGAACATAAATGAAGGCAGCTTCTATAGAAGTGTAGGATCACGTTACATCCACTTCTATAGAAGCTGCCTGTGTCATAAAGGATCCATACATCTTCTTTGCTTGTGTCTAATATAGCTTATATAGACATGTCAGTCAAGAAATAGACTGTATATTTAAATGATTTTCTAGGAATTTTTTTAAAATACAGGTATAATGTAACCATTTCAAAATAATTTTCTACATTTCGACAAACCAGCAAATAGAAAAGAGGAATAAGAGAGTGAAATCAGACATTGAAATTGCACAGGAAACAACTTTAAAACCGATTCACGACATTGCAACAGATCTTGGCTTATCAGAAGAAGACTGGGAACCGTATGGTAGAACGAAGGCAAAACTCTCCACAGGTCTCTTAGAAAAGTTAGAGGAACAGCCCGATGGGAAAATAGTTTTAGTCACCTCTATTAATCCCACTCCAGCAGGTGAAGGAAAGTCGACCGTAACAGTAGGTTTGGGACAAGCATTAAATAAACTTGATAAAAAGGCAATTATTGCGTTACGTGAACCGAGTCTTGGACCTGTAATGGGCTTAAAAGGTGGCGCTGCTGGTGGAGGATATGCTCAAGTTCTTCCAATGGAGGATATCAACCTGCACTTTACGGGAGACTTACATGCTATCACAACAGCGAATAACGCGTTGTCTGCGCTTATTGATAATCATATACATAGAGGGAACAATCTACATATCGATCCAAGAAGAGTGGAATGGAACAGGGTACTTGATATGAATGATAGAGCATTACGCCAAGTTGTAGTAGGACTAGGTGGACCTACCAAAGGCGTTCCTAGAGAAGATGCTTTTAGTATTACGGTTTCCTCTGAGATCATGGCTGTTTTATGTCTGGCCAAGGACCTTCACGATTTAAAACGCCGGCTTAAGAAGATTGTAATAGGCTACACCTACGATGAAAAGCCAGTTACAGTTGATGATTTAGATGCAGAAGGTGCATTAACTGTATTACTAAAAGATGCATTAAAGCCTAATCTTGTCCAGACAACGGAAAATACGCCTGCTATCATTCATGGTGGTCCGTTTGCTAATATTGCTCATGGCTGTAATAGTATCATTGCAACCAAAACAGCAGCAAAGCTAGGGGACTATGTTGTTACTGAGGCTGGATTTGGAGCAGATCTCGGTGCAGAGAAATTTTTAAACATTAAATCACGTGCAGGAGGCATCCAACCTAGTGCTGTGGTCATTGTTGCTACCCTCCGCGCTTTGAAAATGCATGGTGGCGTTGGGAAAAGTGAACTAACAACCGAAAATGTGGAAGCAATTGCAAGTGGGGTTGAAAATTTAAAGAAACATATAGAGACAATCGAATCATTCGGCCTTCCATATGTTGTAGCAATTAATAAATTCCCGACGGACACTCAAAAAGAAATAGACTTTTTGAAAGAATGGTGCTTCACGAATAATGTAGAAGTAGCACTCACCGATGTATGGAAGAACGGTGGAGCAGGCGGCATCGACTTAGCAGAAAAAGTTATCAAAAAAGCGGAAGAACCGGCTACAAGCTTAAAATATACATACGATCTACACGATCCTCTAGAAGAAAAAATAAGAACTGTAGCCCAAACCATCTACGGAGCAGATGACATCGTATTAAGCGCTAAAGCTCGCTCCCAATTAGTATTTTTCGAAAATCTGGGGTGGGGTAGATTGCCTGTGTGCATGGCAAAAACCCAATATGCTTTGTCTAATGACCCTTCACAGGTAGGACGCCCAACAGGATTTACAATTCACATACGGGAACTACGAGCTTCTGTTGGGGCGGAATTCATTGTGGTGTTGACTGGGGATGTAATGACAATGCCAGGCTTACCAAAGCATCCCGCTGCATTAAACATGGATGTGACAGAAGATGGCAAGATAGTAGGGTTATTCTAATGGAGAAGCATGAGCAATTAACTGCAATTCGGCAGTATGTAACAAACTCCTTTAATAATGAACGAACAGGCCATGATCTTTATCATTTACAACGCGTCACCCGTATGGCGATGAAAATCGCTGGGGAAGAGAATGCTAATATATTTCAATGTGAGGCTATTGCATGGTTGCATGATGCGGCAGATCATAAGCTTGTAGAAAATGAAGAGGCGGCAATACAAGAATTAGAAAACTTTTTAGAGTCTCTTCAATTAACTAGACCTAATATTGAAGCCATTGTAAAAGGAATAAACGCCATTTCGTTTAGTAAAGGTAAAGTACCATCCTCGCTGGAAGGTAAAATTGTTCAAGATGCCGACCGCCTTGACGCCATAGGTGCTATTGGTATTGCTAGAGCTTTTACTTTTGGCGGAGCAAGGGGGAAATTTATGTACCATGAACAGGATAATGATAATACGATTCAACATTTCTATGATAAATTATTAAAACTGAAATCAACCTTGCATACGAGTACTGCAAAATCACTAGCAGAGGATCGACATCAATTTATGCAACAATTTTTGGAGAAGTTTCATCAAGAATGGTAAGTAAAATTAGAAATAGCAGGCATCCTCACAACGGTGCCTGCTATTTCTAACATATACTTTTTCATCCTTATAGACCTTTTTAGCGTAAAATGCCTTCTTTCTTTATTCTTCCACTATTGATTAGCCAATTATGTTGAAAGATCTCAGTAATAACGAGAATGACTGCTGTTAGAATGGCTCCAAGTAAGGTTACACCAGTGTTTGCAAACACCCATGCCCCAATATATATCCCGACAGCAGATATAACAAAATCCATTGCTAGAACAAAGCCTTTCGTTTTTCTACCAAGAAACATGAGCTCTCCCATATAACCAATAACAGCTAACACTGCTCCCAACAAAATCGGCTGATACCAAGCAGCAAATTGCACATTTGGCAATATCCAGGATGAAACAACAATTCCCAACGGTGTGATGATTAATTTCAATAAGAGGCCTGTCATAGAATCCACCTTTTACTCTTTTGATAGCTTAGTATATGTAATCAGCTATTTCTTATCCGAACATATCCTATCTATTTCATAACCCGTTTGGATCCAATATATCTTTCTTTCCAATACTCATTATTTAAGTTCGTGACCTCAACGCCGCGCGATTCACCAGCGTGAATGAATTTTCCATCGCCAATATATATTCCCATATGGGAAGGACCTGGTTTATAGGTTTCAAAGAAAACCAAATCTCCAACAGACTTTGAATCGACAGGTTTAGCAAAATTCCACATATCACTTACCGTTCTTGGAGTTTCGATCCCCTGCATGTTGAACACGTATTGGATAAAACCGCTACAGTCAAAACCTGCTGGTGTAGTGCCGCCCCATACGTAGGGAACACCAACAAAGGAGTGCGCCTGGGAAACGATGCTTCCACCGTTAATTCCTTCAACAACTACCTGCTTTTTTTCTTCCTCTTTTTCTTCTTTAACATTTTCCTTTTCACCAGCGTTACTTACTTGAGCCTTTACTGCTTCTGATTCAACCTTGTTTTGGACTGTCACCTTTACGGCTGGAGCTTCGGCCAACTCAATGCCATCATGTTCATTGCTTGCGGTAATAAGTGCTTCTTTCGTAAGCGGTCCATATATACCATCGATATTTCCTTTATAATAACCAAAATACTGAAGGGCGTTTTGAACTGTTTCTACATTTTCTCCTGTTAATCCTGGATATACTTCTGTGGAAAGACTTTGGATTTGTTTTAAATAGAGATCTTTTTCGGTATCTATCAAGGCCTGGATAGTTTGTTCATCTGCTTGGCCGTTGATTGTTATATTATAATCTGCCTGAAAGTTTTTCAAAGCATGGGCAGTTAAAACACCATATTCTCCATCTAATTCAGCATCAAAATATTCTAGCTTATTAAGCTTTTTCTGAAGAAGTTTAATAGACTCTCCGTGTTCTCCAAACTCTAGCTGTTCTGTTTCCATTAATTTTTTATTTTGCAGTTCAGGGTATGCATCGACGTACGTAACAAGCGGCTGACTAAGTACATAACTACACAATATGGAATGTTTTACCACATGTTCCATTGTTCCATTCAGCATGCAACAATCCCCTTTCCCGATATGAAAGCTCTTAACAGATTTATGTAGAAAATTATATTTTCATGCGTTACGTTTATGTTACAATAAACATTAATTTGAGATTATTGAAGTGGGGAGATCATAATGATAACTGGTGAACAAGCTTACTTAGATTTGTGTAAACATATTTTGGAGCACGGAACAAAAAAGGAGGACCGGACAAATACTGGAACATACTCTGTTTTTGGTCATCAAATGCGATTTGATCTTAGTAAAGGATTTCCACTATTAACTACTAAAAAAGTTCCTTTTCGTCTTGTTGCTTCTGAACTGTTATGGTTCATAAAAGGTGACACCAATATACGTTATCTTTTAGAGCATAATAATAATATTTGGAATGAGTGGGCCTTCGAAAAGTGGGTTAATAGCACAGAATATAAAGGACCTGATATGAAGGACTTCGGAAACCGCAGTCAGGTGGACGAGGCATTCAAAGCGCAATATATAGAGCAAATGAACCTTTTTAAGCAAAATGTATTGCAGGATAATGATTTTGCTGCCAAGTATGGAAGTTTAGGGTCCGTATATGGGAAACAATGGAGAGAATGGAAAACCTCAAACGATACAACCATTGACCAGTTAAAAGATGTAATTACATCTATTAAACATAACCCTGATTCCCGACGTCATATCGTTTCTGCTTGGAATCCTGAAGATGTACCAACAATGGCTTTACCGCCATGTCACACTTTATTTCAATTTTATGTAGCAGATGGGAAACTATCTTGCCAACTATATCAGCGAAGTGCCGACGTCTTTTTAGGTGTACCTTTTAACATCGCAAGTTATGCACTGCTAACACATCTTATTGCATATGAATGTGGCCTTGAAGTTGGCGAATTCGTTCATACCTTAGGTGATGCGCATATCTATCTAAATCATGTTGAGCAGGTAAAGACACAATTAGACAGAGATGTTCGTAGTATGCCTAAGTTAAACATTACGGGAGACAAGCAGTCTATCTTCGACTTTGAGATGAGTGATTTTGCTGTAGTGAATTATAATCCTCATCCGTCTATTAAAGCACCAATCGCAGTTTAGGGAAAAAAGGAGGGAATAGAATGATATCTTTGTTATTGGCGATGGATCAGAACAACCTGATTGGACGAAACAATGATCTTCCATGGCATTTACCTAAAGATTTACGATTCTTTAAGGAAAAAACGTTAGGCAATACAATTATCATGGGAAGAAAAACCTTTGAGTCAATAGGATTTCCGCTACCCAAAAGAGAAAATATTGTGATCACCAGCGCTTCAGAGTTAGAAAAAGGGGTAACCTGTATATCGAGTGTGGACACTATTGTGGAATGGAACAAAATGAACCCTGAAAAAGAATACTTCGTTATCGGTGGTGGCCGTTTATTTGAGCAAGTTCTGCCATTTGCTGACCGAATGTATATTACGTTGATTGATGAAGCCTTCCAGGGAGATACTTACTTTCCCGAAATCTCTTATAAGGACTGGGAAGAGACATCTAAGATAAAAGGAGAAAAGGACGAGAGTAATCCTTATGATTATTACTTTATCCAATATGATCGAGTTAAATGATTGACTGTGAAAAGTGAATGAAATAATTTAAAGTGATTAAACTAAGAAGAGACACATAAAAGCTTGTTCGTCTATGGGCTTCCATGGTAAACTAAGGGAAACAAGTCTGTATCATCAAGACATAACTTTAAAGAGTAGAGAAGGTGTTTAGATGTTTTCAAGTATTGGATTTCCTGGATTGATTCTTATCCTTATCATAGCACTTGTTATCTTTGGTCCGAAAAAACTTCCAGAAATAGGGAAAGCAGCGGGACAGTCATTAAGTGAGTTTCGCAAGTCAACCCGTGACCTAACTAACGATGACTCATACGATGAAAAAGAAGTCACTAAAAGTGAAACAAAATAAAACTTGGGAGTGAAATGAAATGTTCAGTAGTATCGGCATCCCGGGCTTAATATTAATTTTAATTGTTGCTTTAATTGTTTTTGGACCTTCTAAGCTACCAGAAATCGGCAAAGCTTTTGGAAGTTCTCTGAAAGAATTTAAAAATGCTACAAGAGATATTGTTTCAGATGAAGAAACCACCAACAAAAGTAATAATCATACATCAACTAAAAATTAATGAATGAAGGTGTAAGGTACATACCCTTGCATCTTCTTTTGTGTCTGCTAAGATATAATTCAGGAGTGTGGAATATGTCAGACAACAGTACAGATTTACATGAGAAGGAAATGAACGTAACGGGACATCTAACAGAGTTGAGAAATAGAATAATTGTTACAGCAGTTTTCTTTGTAGCCTTTTTCGCTTTGGGATTTATTTATGTGAAGGACATCTATCACTTTTTCACAGCAGATCTCAGTTTTCAGCTAAACATTATTAGCCCTGGTGAGACGATTTGGCTTTATTTTACCATGGCAAGTCTTGTGGCAATCGCTGGTACAATACCAGTATTAACATACCAGATTTGGGCATTTATTAAACCTGGATTAACAGACCTTGAGAGAAAAGCCTCCATGGCATACATACCTGCTGTATTTTTACTGTTTATTGCTGGTTTAGTATTTGGCTATTACTTATTCGTAGAATTAATACTGCCTTTTTTACTTGGTTTAAGTGAAGGTATGTTTAACGAGATGTTTACAACAGAAAAGTACTTTAAATTTATGTTGCGCGTTACATTGCCATTTGCGATCCTGTTTGAGATTCCAATCATTGCAATGTTTCTAACCACAATTGGTGTTCTAACACCAGAATTTATGCGCAAGAGCCGAAAATACGCCTATTTAATCTTGATTATTATAGGCACTATTGTCACGCCACCTGATTTCTTACTACAACTCGTTGTAGCAGTACCATTAATTCTTCTCTATGAAATCAGTATACGTCTTTCAGCATTCGTTTATAGGAAGAAATTAAAAAGGCATCAAGAATTTATGGATCAGGAGGAGCTGTAACAGAGGAGGAATATACATGCGCTCTTTTTATCATTATTTAATGACCTATCGTGGGAAGAAAAGGCCTGACAATAAATCACAGTTGGCGGACTGGGCATTTTACGACCATAACTTTCCACGGCATTCTACTGACTACGACGAGTTAAGTAGCTACCTCGAGTGGAACAGTCCTTTTGCTACGGCGTTGGTGACCTTCGATGCGTTGTGGGATGATTATAAAAAATAAAATTTACAATGAGTGGAAGAGCTGTCTAAAAGGCAGCTTTTTTATTTATTAATATTCAAACAAACGTTTGATCAAAAATTACATGAGTTAAGAAAAGCGGTAGCAGTCTTTATAAATAAGGAAGGAAGCATTATCCCACCATAATGGTTCCCCTTTCGACAAATTAAGCCCCTTCATCGGCGAGAAACTGTTGAATCATGCGGTTGCCCGGGAAATATTCCATTAAATTATTCCCCCTATTTCTTAGCCTACACCATTTTGTTAATGCAACGTATTCTATTAGTGATGCAAAGTCAAAATTCATATAATAAAGGGGAAGTGCAGCATGGTATTTCCAGCACCTCGGAACCAGCCATTCCAACGTCCATCAGGTCCAAGTTCTAATCCATTTATGTTTCCCAATCAAAATGTAGGAGCAACTAGACAAGGATTACCATCACTTTTAGGTAAATTTACAAACCAACAAGGCTCTGTGGGATTAATAAATAAAGGGGTGGGTGGACTATCTTCGACTTTAAATAATGTGCAGCAAGTTTTAAAAGTCGTACAGTCTACCGCACCTATTGTGCAGGAATACGGTCCAATGGTAAAGAACCTGCCATCTATGTATCGTATGATGAAAGCTTTTAAAGATATGGAAGCAGATGATAAAGAATCCAAGGATACGCCAAAAGATTTAGATGAGCAAAAGCAAAGAAAAGAACAAACCACAAATAATCAACCCAGGATACAAAGAAAGAAAGAAACGAGCGGTGATTCAAAGCCAATTCTATTTTTTTAAAAAATATAAGACCCCCGACTTGATTTTTTTAATAAGAAACGGAAAAATAGAGGTAAGCTGAAATCAGCAATGGAGGTAATAGCATGAGTTCAAACAAAGAAATTGCAACATTTGCCGGGGGTTGCTTTTGGTGTATGGTAGAACCATTTGATCAGAGGCCAGGGATTCATCGCGTTGTATCAGGATATACAGGGGGACATGTAGAAAACCCAACATACGAACAAGTTTGCTCAGATACAACGGGCCATGTGGAGGCTATAGAGATTACATTTGATCCAGACGTCATGCCGTATGAGCAATTACTTCGTACATTCTGGCAACAAATCGATCCGACGGATGCCGGAGGACAATTTAACGATCGCGGAGAATCTTATCAAACCGCTATCTTTTACCACAATGAGCAACAAAGACAACAAGCAGAGCAGTCTAAAAAGGAATTAGAGCAGAGCGGAAAATTCTCTAAGCCCATTGTTACACCAATTCTTCCAGCAAAACCATTCTATTTAGCGGAAGAGAAGCATCAAGATTACTATAAGAAACAGTCGTTTCATTATAGACTGTACAAAAAAGGATCCGGAAGAGAAGACTTTATAAAAAACACATGGAAGAAAGCTATTGACAAAGAGGAGCTTAAACAAAAACTCACTCCTATTCAATATCATGTTACCCAAGAAAACGGGACGGAAAGACCTTTTCAAAATGACTATTGGAATAATGAAGAAGAGGGAATTTATGTCGATGTTATTACAGGAGAGCCATTATTCTCTTCTAAAGACAAATATGATGCAGGTTGTGGATGGCCAAGCTTTACTAAGCCAATTGATAAAAATCAAGTGGAGGAGAAAACAGATACTACACACGGCATGAGGCGTACAGAAATAAGAAGTAAAGATTCCGATTCTCACCTTGGACATGTCTTCGAAGACGGTCCAATGGAAGCGGGAGGGCTTCGATATTGTATGAACTCAGCTGCTATGAGATTTGTACCTGTAAGCAAAATGGATGAAGAAGGTTATAAAAAGTTTCTTTATTTATTCAAGTAAACCATAATAATATTATGTAAACAAAGAGAGGAATCAAGCATGATTCATTTAGATTGGGATAAAAGACAAACACAAAAACAAATAAAATGTGTCCATGCGGATGCTAAAAAGTTTATCGTACATCATAAATTAACTCCAGGGGAAGTTTATGACGTAAAAAATGAAACAGATGAGTTTTATTTCATCATGGATAACAGTAATCGCATTGGCGGTTTTCGTAAAGATTACTTTGAAGAGGTAAAATAACAGGGGAGCCCCCTTGTTATTTTACCTCTTATTTTTTAACCGAGTCTCTTCGAACTGGTTTATAAATAAAGATTTGCAAGCATGATTCCGAGGGTTTCTTGGTAGATATCTTCAAATTGTTCAATGGGTAAGGGGTTCACTCCACTGCCTAATTCTATTGTAAATCCTGGGAGTTGAAACTCTTGAATAAACCAATCCTTATAGCCTGCATAACTATCGATATACTGGATAGGCTCGTAACCGCTAACTCGTGCGTATTCCATCACAATTTGTTCTGATTCTGGTGGCTCAAAACCTTCAAACCCCCAATAAATTTCTTCTCCCTGTGTGTGTAAAGCATTCACACGCACAAAATCACGTTGTCTTGCTAATTCTCCCATTGCAATCGCCTCAGGTTCAGTTAAAGGGGCATAGCCTGGGAAGTCCCTAGGCTCGGGGGAAGTTGGTTTTCGTTCAGCTTCCACTTCCCAGAGTGCTGGGTATTGGTTATTTAGGTCGACTCCCCTAATATTCGCCTTCCAATTTGAAAAATCAGCCTGTTGACTATTTATCTCCAAAACTTCTTCTTCTCTGTCCTCAGCAGCACCAACACCATTAAGAACGAGGTTTACGCCATCTGGATTAACCATTGGAACGATAGAGAAAGTCGTATCTGTAAATAATGGTAATGCAAAAACTCCTCTTATGGGAAGATGATTTGTCAATGCAAGGGCATATTCGTTTAAAAATCGCATAATAACTGGTGTTGTAATCCATTCATTTGCATGAAAAGAGCCATTTAAATGGACTTGCTTTGCTCCATTACCAATTTGCAATTCAATTAGATCTTTACCCATTACGGAATTTCCAATAATGTTTTGCCGAATAAAAGGATATACCTCTTGTAATGCTTGGAGATCTTCTAACATCCTATCATACGTATACCTATCCGGATCAGTGAAGAGCATAGCGTTAACCTTTTGGGGGATCTGTAGTAATTGTCCCTGTTGCAAATTGCTCGGAACCAGAGAATCGTTTGCTAGAAACAACATATCCAAAGGGACGTTATTACGGATTGAAATAGAATACAATGTATCATTTGCCTGTATGTTATAGGGATCAGTTACATAACCGGGGATTTGTACATTCTGCCCTATGGATAATTGATTGGGGGATATTCCCAAATTTGATTGTTCTATTAGAACCAGGGGAATTCCAAATAACTGGCTGTAATACCATAATGAATCCCCTTGGCGGATTGTTATCTCCATGCAATTCTCTCCCTTATCATGTATTACTAAATAATATGGTTATACGTTTAAAAAGTGAATCTTACTAGGTGTGTAGATTGTATTACTTTATAAATAGTATGAATTTTTAAATATTATGCTATAATATACAAAAACTGCGACCAATCGAACTAGTAAAATAGGAGAAGAGATTTCATCAAGGGATACTCGAATTATATAAAGATGTTGCTTCAAATAGTTGTTTTGTTAGAAGAAGAAACTTCGATGAACAAAATCACGGATTGATTTGTATAAAAGAAATGTTCAACCAGGTTTGCCAATAATTGCTGGTTAAGGATGCCGCAATAGTTGAGTGGCTCTTTCCTTGATTCTTTCCATAGCTTACTTGAAATAACTAAGAACTAATGTTTATGTCTTGACAATGGTCTAATGAAGCTATACTCTTAAACTCACTTAGTCTAATTAGACTATTATAATTCAGAAAGAAGGTTTTCCTATGAAATCAATATTATTAATCGGACAATCAAATATGGCGGGCAGAGGTTTTATAGAGGAAGTATCACCGATTTATAATGAACATATAAATATGTTGCGAAACGGTAGATGGCAAATGATGGCAGAACCACTTAATTTTGATCGCAACGTAGCCGGTGTTGGACCGGCAACCTCCTTTGCTCAAGCCTGGACAGAGGATCATCCGGGCGAGTCCATTGGATTAATACCATGTGCCGAGGGTGGAAGCTCTATTGATGAGTGGGCAATTGATGGGCTATTAACAAGACACGCGATTTCAGAAGCGAAATTCGCTATGGAAACAAGTGAATTAGTGGGAATTCTGTGGCATCAAGGAGAAAGCGATAGTTATGGAGAAAGTTATAAGACTTATGAAGATAAGTTACTTCTACTATTTAAACACCTGAGAGAAGAATTAAACGCACCAGATATTCCGCTGATAATCGGTGAGTTGGGACACTACCTTGGGGAATCAGGTTTTGGGAAAAGCGCTGTAGAATACGAACAAATTAACCAGATATTATCTAAAGTTGCTCATACCGAAAAAAATTGCTATTTTGTAACATCAAAAGGCTTAACCGCAAATCCAGATGGGATTCATATTGATGCTATATCCCAAAGAAAATTCGGATTGAGATACTATGAAGCTTTCTTAAAACAAAAGCATGTTTTAGATATTTTGGATATAGAGCAAGAATGGATAGAAAAGGTAGGAAAACGCGAACTAACTAAGAATGAACGTATATTTGTTCAAAGTATAAAGTTTGCTATAGGACAATTGAGTTTTGAGGAGTTTACTGTTAATGTCTCCGAGATTAATAACAGTAAGTAAAGCAAAATCAATCACATTTTATGAGGAGAGATCAATTGATTCCACTTTTAATCTTAGGTTTGTTAAAAGAAAAACAATGTTCGTATGGGTATGAACTGCTGTCAATCATGAATGAGCGAAATTACGAGTTTGTAGTCAGCTACACCAAAGGTTCATTTTATTACAATCTTCAACAATTAGAAGAAAAAAGATTGATTCTACGTATTTCGGAAACGAGGAAAACAGAATCCAGGGAAAAAAATAAATATACTATTACTGATTTGGGAATTAAAGAGTTTAATCGTTTAATGACGAAGTACGGGACAAAAACAGATTATATAAACCTTTCCTTTTATAATGCTATGCTTTTTGAAAAAGAATTCGACAAAGAAAAGATGAGGGAACTAATTCATGTTCAGATTAAACAAACAAAGAAAAAAATTACGCTCATCGAAGAAGCATTAATAAACAGATCAACTCTCATGAAGAATTTTGTTCGTATGTTAGAAAATTCTCTTTCACACCATATAGTTAATATAAATTGGTTTCATGAGCTATTAAACGAGATTGATTCAGAAGTATAGTGGGAACAACAGACCTTTTTTGGCAATGTGAGCACACTGTCATCACCTCAGCAAAATTGTGCTGGATAGAAGGGCGGAGAATATAAAGGATTGCGGACAAGCGGTCAATTTGGAACAACGTGCAGCTTGTCTTGATACATTCATTTTAGACGACAGCTTAAGTAATGAAGATTCTCTACACATGTCGAGGTAGAAGGTTTGCTCTTTTAATTTTTGGTAAAAATAGTTATAATAGCTTGTAGCATACTTATTAGAAACGGATATGTAATGATTAGAGGAGGAAATGGTTTTATGGCTTTTGTAATAACTTCACCGTGTAAGGAAGAAAAGGCGGGCGAATGTGTAGAGGTTTGTCCTGTTGATTGTATAGAAGAAGGAAAAGATATGTTTTATATAGATCCAGAAATTTGCATCGATTGTGGTGCTTGCGAAGCTGTTTGTCCTGTAGAAGCAATTTATATGGAGGATGAGGTTCCAGAAGAAGAGACCCCATATATCGCAATAAACCAAAAGTTTTTTGAGGAAAAATAATTAGTAACAAAAAGCTCAACCGGAAAAAATACCGGTTGAGCTTTTTGTTACTAAACTGATGTAGAGTTGATTATCTTGTTTGAAAACTATCATACCCATAGTCTTCCATGGTTTCAATCTCCATGTTTTCTACGTTAATAAACTTATTTAAACCTTCATCAAGTTGTTGTATATAGGTGTTTAGCTGTTCTTCTTTCCCTTCAACTTCAAGTTCTACCGTACCATCCTCATTATTTTGAACCCAACCATATAGGTTCATTTTTTTTGCTTTCATCTGTGCTGAATTCCTAAAACCTACACCTTGCACTCGTCCACTAATATTTAGATGCTTTCTCATCATTTCACCTCTCTATTTATTCTAATTACCTGTTTAACTGTTATTAAAACACATATATTCATCTAAAATAGTTCATAATAATGCTAATCTATATTGCAGAAGAGGAGACAAATTAGTGAGTGAAATTCAACTTCCACAATTTCCAGAACCTTATTGGCGAGAAATGAAACTACCCACATTTGAAAAACTGACCACTTCCATAAAAGCTGATGTTGGGATTGTAGGGGGCGGTATTACTGGTATCACTGCAGCCTATTTATTATCCAAACAAAATTTAAAAGTTGTTTTAATCGATTCTGATGAAATACTTAATGGTACTACAGGTCATACAACAGCCAAAATAACTGCACAGCATGGTTTAATCTACGATGAATTTATGAAACATATGGGAGAAGAAAAAACAGCCAAGTATTATCATGCTGCTATAAAGGCGAAGGAATTCATTAAGGATACCATATCGGAAAATAAAATTGATTGTGATTATGAAACACAAGATGCTTATGTATACACAAATGATGATAAATATATTATGCAGCTAGAAAATGAAATAAAAGCTTATGAAAAGTTAGAAATTAGTAGTGAATATTTGTCGGAAATGCCTTTAAATCTGCCAATCAAAGCTGCGGTTATGATGAAAGACCAAGCTCAATTCCACCCTTTAAAATACTTAAAAGCACTCGTTCAAGCAAGCAAGGATAATGGAGTCGAGTTTTATGAGAATACGACAGCTGTTGATATTGAGTATAACAAACACCCAAATATTGTTACAAAAGATGGCCATCGTATCACATGTAATCATGTGATTGCTGCATCACATTTCCCATTTTATGATAAGCAAAGCTTTTACTTTGCCAGAATGTACCCTGAACGATCTTACGTTCTAGCTATCAACTCAAAGCTAAAATACCCTGGGGGTATGTATATTAACGCAAAGAGCCCTTCACGATCTGTTAGAAGTACACCAGGTGAGAAGGGAGCCTTGTGGTTAATTGGAGGTGAGAATCACAAAACAGGTCAAGGAGAGTCTGTAATCCATCACTATGAAAAGCTTGAGGATTTTTCATCGAAGCATTTTAAAATGAAGGATATTGCCTATCGTTGGTCTGCCCAAGATTTAACCACCATAGATAAAGTACCATATATTGGTGCTGTATCCAAAGGAGAGAGTAATGTCTATGTAGCTACAGGCTACAGAAAATGGGGTATGACGAATGGAACTGCAGCAGCCATGATACTTGCTGATAAAATAACGGAGACACCGAATGAACATGCGGATATTTATGAGCCATCGAGATTTCAGCCAGATCCATCTGTACGTAAATTTATTGAGATGAATGCAGATGTAGCAAAACATATGGTAAAAGGTAAACTGGATTTTTCTAATAATGAGTTAGCACAAATAAAAACAGATGAAGCAATTGTTACACGAATTAACGGTAAAAGAACTGGGGTTTATAAGGATAAAGAGCAAACGTTGCATGCCGTAGACACGACCTGCACACATTTAGGCTGTGAAGTCGAATGGAATTCTGGTGACCGAAGCTGGGATTGTCCATGTCACGGCTCGAGATTTTCTTATGAGGGTAAGGTAATGGAAGGTCCAGCAAAAAAACCTCTAGCTAAAGTAGACATTAAAAGTGAACATGGTTGATTAGAAAAGAATATAAGAAAAAAACTACACTTTGAAAATTGTTTCTAGTGTAGTTTTTTCATAAAATATCTCACTATCTCAAGTATACTTTGTTAATAAGATGAAATTTCTGGTTTTCGTCACAACTTCCTATAATATATATTATGTAAACTAGAAAAACTAAAACAGAACAATAACTCTAAGTCCCTTATTCCTATAAGATTTATTATTGTGAAGTTGTTTTCTTCCTAACCTGTAACGTTTTGTTCGGAATACATAATACATGATTCGTTTCTTATAACTTACAGTTTCAGCCCATAATTTTGCAGCTCGTCCTTGTAACTCAATTTTTGGAGGTTGTTGTTAATGAAACTGTATCATGCTATGGATGAGTATCTCATGTATGTAGAAGTTGAAAAAAACTGTTCTCCGCATACAATCCAGGCTTATGCTTTTGATCTACGCTGTTTTGAAAGTTTTCTGAAGAAATATGGCCGTTCCTGCGAGTTGTCAGATATTACATCTTCCATCGTCCGTCGGTTTATTCAAGATCAGGTATTAAACCAAAAGATGAAACCTCGCTCAGTCCAACGTAGAATTTCCTGTCTCAAATCATTCACTAGCTTTTGTATCAAGGAACGGTATCTATCGGTAGACTTTATGGCTGGGATTGTAGCACCGAAAACGGATAAAAAGCTCCCCAAATATATGAAGCTTGCCGAACTCCAACAGTTTTTACGATATTTGGAGAATGACCGACACCCTTTTGCACTACGTAATGAGACCTGTTCAAGCTGCTTGCTACTTCCGGCATGCGACGCTCTGAAATTGTTGAACTAACCTGGGGGCAAATTGATTTAAATGAAAAGACTGTTTTAATTTACGGAAAAGGAAAAAAAGAGCGCCTACTCCCTATTCATCCTATGGTAATACAACCCTTAACGTTTACCGGGATACACTAACAGAAAATGAATAGTATGAGACAGAACCTGTATTTTACAGCAAGCTGAACGTAGCATTAAATGTTCGCTCTGTCCATAAGTTATTTAAGGAATTGCTTGAAAAAGCCGGTCTACCTTCCAATCGTTTTTCTCTACATCATTTGCGTCATACTTTTGCGACCATCTTGTTGCAACAAGATACAAAAGTTGACCTACGTACATTGCAGGAACTTTTTAATAATGAATTAAATCCAATCTGCTTCACCCAACCATTCCAGTATATCCTTACTTGATAATCCAAGATATTTTGCCATTTGTATTACTCTTAAAAACTGTGGTTTTAACTCATGTTCTATTTTCTATCCTATTTGAAAAATATTAATAGATGCGACATAATAACCTTTTCCTTTTATAGAATATAAATATCCTTGATTTTCAAGTTCATAGTATGATCTTTGTACAGTATTCGGGCTAATAATATTACTTAAAATTTCCACTTTTATTTTTTCGGTTAACTGCTCGTATGTTGGATTTCTATTTTGTTTATCTAATCTAAACATATAACCTCTCCATCATCTTAATTATTGGGATGGCTATTTTCTCTTAATATAGTTACAAAATATTCTTTTACTCATTTCAGATACTCAAACTTATAATTTCGAACTTTAAACAGATGGTGGCATATCTATTTGGTCAATCACTGTTTAACTGTTCTTTTACTCTATCTGGTAGTTCTTCAACCTGTATTTCTTCCCACTTTTCTACATAAGACCCTTTTGTAGTAACTATTAAAAAGGCATTTTCTTTTAATACTCTTGTTGAACTAAATGTTACTTCCTTTTTATCACCGTCTTCAGTATAGCCAATTAAAGTATATTCATATCTGCGAGCATCAATGGGTTCTTCATTGATTTGTACATATACCTCTTCTTTAGGTACAAAAGGGTTGATAAGATCTCTATCTACTTCTGGAACAATCGTAAAAAAACCAACTAATATGACAACTAAAGCAAGTACAATTCCTACAGTTATTTTCACTACTTTTTTCAATATTTATCTCTCCCTTAATTTTTAATTAGCGATATACATATTCTTTTAAATTTTTGATGTAACTAGAACGAATGACAATAAAGTATAGAAGCTGTAATCCCAAGAATCCTAAAATGGTAATAACTCCTGATTGAAATACGTTAGAAAATCCTCCCTCCCTTTGTAACACCTGTAAGGCGAAACCTGTTTCAACAATAGCCAACAAAAATGGTAGGAAAAAGAGGATTGCCATTTGAATGTTTGCGTTTTTAACCATTTCCTTTTCACTCAATCCGATTTTAGCTAGTGATTTATATTTTTTTCTTTCCTCATATAAATCCGTAAACAACCTGAAATACAAGAAACTCCCAGCAGCCAAGAAAAAGATGATGCCAATAAATAAACCAATAAACAGACTTAAACTTGGTAATTGAACAGTCTGATAATATTCGATGGCCTTTGAAGAGTACCTAGCATCTGGGTTATATGTTTCACCAACGATATGATCATGTATCTTTTGACTTATATCTAAGTTCTCTTTTGAATTAGCAAATTGAAAAGCATAAAAGGTTACTAACTCATTACCTTGCTTCAATAGATTAAAGGTATTTTCATTAACAACTAACACATCATGAAGAGAAAGGACTGGCTGTTCAATTGATTGCAACTTTATCGACATTTGTTGGTTATTTAATTGTAAATCTGTCGTATTATCTTGGAGTACTGTATATCCTTCTCGTTCTGTTTGCCCAAAGTAAACCCCTTTTCCTTCCTCAAGTTTAGAAGTTTTTAATTCAGGTAATATCTTCATCCCATCTTTGTATGAAAGAACTAAAACAGGATAATTCGATGATCCTTGACCAGTTTCAATCACTTTAAATTTAGATTGCTCGTAATCTATATTTTTTTGTTCAAACTGTTGTTGAATATATGTCAGTTGTTCATTTTCATCCTTGTTACTAGAATAGGATAGAAACTCCATTTCATATAATGAATCTTCAGTAGTAAACATTGATTTATAAGTGGCTAAAGTTCCTGTTGCCGTAAAGGCTACAGCAGAAACAATACTTACGATGAAAAATAAACGAGCATTATCTTTGACTCGATACATTAAATCAGAAACCCAAAGTAGATTTGTACCTTTTCTATAAAATTTCTTATTTCGTTTCAACAGTTTCAGTATCCAGACACTTAATTGGCTATAAAACAAGTAGGTCCCTATTACTGTACAAACAGTAATAATAACTGCACTACCAATATCAATACCTGCAAATAATGCCAAGCCAAACCCTCCACCTAAGAACATCATTCCTAGTATAGAAAAAGGTATAGAAGGCTTTGGTTCCTTTTTTGGTTTGACCGACCCCTTCAGTAAAGAAACTACTTCTTCTGAATGGATAATAAAGAGTGTAAATTGAGAAATAAGCACAAACAGAGGTAGAAATACCCCAATTGTTATTCCTAGTGCTTTCAAGGGGAAATATAGTTCAAGTGGTTCCATTTCGACTATATATGACCCTGCAGTAAAGAACAGTTTAGCAAGCACTGTACCACCAATGATTCCTGTAACGATAGAAGCAAGACCGATGAATACATTCTCCAGTGTGATTAGTAGGCGAAGTTGTTTAGGTGATGACCCTTGAATTGTAAGGATTCCAAATTCACTTTTCCGTGTTTTTAAAAAGGCACTTACAGAATAAAGGACAAATAAGATTGAAAATATAAAAATGACCCATTCTGCAAATACCATGCCTTTTTTGGCAATGTTATTCATATAACCTGTTTCTAATGCAGGATGAAAGATGAACATCGCAAACATAAAGAAAATCATAACAGCGAACGAACTGCTTAAATAAAAGGCTAGATATGCTCGCAAATTACGCGTTATATTTTTATAAGCGAACTGTGGAAAGGTCATCCGAATCTCCCCCTAGCATTGATAGAACATCTAAAATCTGTTGAAAAAATACCTTTTGATTCGTTCCTTTATATACTTCGTTGTACAATTTACCATCTTTAATGAAAATAACTCGATCACAATAGCTAGCAGCAGATGGATCATGGGTAACCATTAACATCGTTGTTTTATCTTTTTCGTTAATCATTTGTAAAGTCTGCATCACGTCTTTCGATGATTTAGAATCTAAGTTTCCCGTTGGTTCGTCAGCTAACAACAAGGAAGGCTGATGAATGATTGCTCTAGCGATTGCAGTACGTTGTTTCTGACCGCCTGATACTTCATATGTTCGTTTATTTAAGATTGAATCAATACCTAGCTTTTGAGTGATAGCCTGTACTTTCTTGTCAATTTCACCTGAATCTACTCTTTCTAGTGTCAAAGGCAGCATAATATTTTCTTCCAATGTTAATGTGTCTAATAAGTTAAAGTCCTGAAAAACAAATCCTAGTTCTTTCCTTCGAAATTCTGCAAGTTTCCCTTTTTTAAATTTATGAGGCTCTTGTCCGTTAACAATGACCTGTCCCGATGTCGGTCTATCAATGGTGGAGATTAGATTTAATAGTGTTGTTTTCCCCGATCCAGACGGCCCCATTACACCAATAAATTCTCCCTTTTCCACATTAAACGTAATATTTGTTAAAGCTTGGAAGGTCGCTTTTCCATCATAAATTTTATTTAAATCTTGTACTTGTAATACATCTGCCATTATATTGCCTCCTACATATTTGACTGTATATTGATTATATAAGGAATATAAAAATACAAAAATAGAATTACCTTAAATCAACCTTACACTTTAGTAAGGAAAAGACATAAAAGAACCTTACCCCTTCATTAGTTGGGTAAGGCTCCTCCTCTTAGGATTCAATCTAATTATGAAGTTTGTCGAAATTTATGGCGACGATTTTGTATGTTTTTAGCCCGCTATATTGTCCATTTTAAACACGACTCTTTCATTTCCCTTTATGCTAGTGTTTATTCGATGAAACATATTCCTTAAAATATATTTTAAAGGTTGTACTTTGTCCTATTTCTGATTGTAGTTCTATTTCATGCTGGAGCTTACCCATAATTTCTTTTACTAAATAAAGCCCCATTCCCGTTGACTCGTGATACAATCTTCCATTTACTCCTGTAAAATAAGGTTCAAAAACCCTTCTGATATCTTGTGAAGGAATTCCAACACCGAAGTCTTTAATTTCTAATAAGATGCACTCTTCTTGTTTCTCAATTTTGATATTTAATGTATCACTTTTGTTAGCGGAATATTTAACTGCGTTTGAAATAATTTGACCTATAACAAATTGCAGCCACTTCTTATCAGAATACACGCACAATTTATCTTTTGGGAAGTACTTTCTAGGGAAAATTTTGTATTGAATAAACAATCTTTTATTTTCCATTATAATTTCATTCATAAAGTTTTGAAGAGGGATCTTTTCAATAGAATAGTCTTTTTCAAACATAGATAGTCGTGATGAGTATAGCACAGTTTTTAATCCATCTTCTAATCGATATAACTCTTTTCGAATTGCCTGAAATAACGCTTCATCATTATCTTGAATCATTAAATGGATGACAGATAAGGGCGTTTTCATTTGATGTACCCATTGATTTGTAAATGTTACTCTTTCATTTAAATCTTTCTTAACCTGTTGCAGATTATTTTCATATAGTTCGGTGAGTACAGATTGCCTTTCATAAATGGATTCAGCTAGTACGCTTTTTCCCAATTGTGTTACATATAATTCGTCATCATTAGACTTTTGTAACCATCGGTAAAGTTTTATATCCTGTATCCATCGATAAATTAGATAAATTCCTATAGTTATTACTTGAATCATAAAGACATAAAACAAATGATCCAATTCTTGAAATCCTAAAAACCAGTAGTAAACAAATACAAATATTCCCTGTATGATGGTAACAAAAATAAGGGACAAATGTGAACGAAGAAATAACTTCATTCTACTTCCTCCCATGTACATCTCATCCTATAACCTGCCCCACGAACTGTTTCAATAGCATCTTTGATTCCAATATCAGAAAGTCTTTTCCTTACCCGTGTGATATAAACGTTTAACGTATTTTCATCAATAAACATATCCGTATTCCACATTTTTTCAATTAAACGATCTCTACTTGTTATCTTTTCTCCACGTTCTAATAATACTTCTAATAATAATAATTCCTTTTTTGAAACCTCTGTTGACTTCAATTGAAATCGAAGTTCCATTCGCTCTGGTAAAAATGCCAAACCATGAAAATCAATCATCCGCTCACCCTGACTGGGTGCATATTCGCCATATGCTCGTCTTAGATTACTCTTGACTTTAGCAATTACCATATCATATTCAAAAGGTTTTGTAATGTAGTCATCCCCTCCGTTTTCTAGGGCCATAATTTGATCCATTGTACCCTCTCGTGCAGATATAAAGATAATCGGGCATGTAGAACGTTGGCGAATCTGTCTGCACCAATAAAAGCCGTCAAATGATGGTAAATTTATATCTAGTAATACTAAATCAGGTTCTTTCTCAAGAAATTTGCCTACGATATCATTGAATTGTTCTAAAGTAATTACTTCGTACCCGAATTTTTCTATATGTTTAGCTAAAGGTATACGGAGTTTATCATTATCCTCAACTATCATGATTTTTTTCATGGATATTATCCCTTCTCTGCTTAGTAAGACACCCCTCTAAACTAATAGTTTATTGCATTTTAACTCATTTGGTCATTTAATTCGATTACTACCCGCTTACCATCTACAAGTACCTCAATAATGCAAATAATTATATTGAAAATCTTTATCATATCTCATCGCTCCTTTATTTCTAACAACTATTGATTTTATTGTAAAAAATAATGGAGGTCGTAACCATCGAATTTTATTAAATAGATATTACATTTTTGTAAGATAAGGTAAAACTTTGTCTAATATAATAAGTGTTGCCTAATCAACAACGGATTAGGTTATGCTAAGAAACATCTCTTTTGTATTTTGCAATAGAAAAGTGCAGAGGTTTGTCACCCGTAATACTTCTCTTCATTTCCTTTTAGATAATGCATTTGTTAAGCAGTAACTCTCTCCTTGATAAGAGATAATAGGGTTTTGCTGTTTTTTAAATAAAGACTTATATGACCTGGTGTATGCCCGGGTGTGAAAAAATAACTTGGATTCCTCCACAAAACGGGAGCTCTTCCCCACCAAACAAGGTTTTGTCAACTTTAGCTCTTGGTGAACTGTTAACTTGAGCCACAACTTCCTGACGTTTATCCGCTGAAAGCTCCTCTAGTTGCCAAGCCATACTGTCAAGGTTTGCCTTTAATAGTGGTAACTTTCCTTCAATATAGGGCCCATCGATTTCATGAGCGTAAACTTCAATGTTGGAATTAGCTTCTTGCAAAATTTCAGGAAGGCTACCAATATGATCAATGTCATGATGCGTCAGAATAATAACTTTTAATTTTTCAAAAGGTATCCCGGCACTATTCATGGCTGTCCGTATTTGTTCCAAATTCCCAGGTGTCCCAGTGTCGATCAGAACAGCACAATCAGCGTCCCAAATAAGAGTGGGATTCAGTTCTTGACGACCACCGAAAGCTTCGATCTGCAATTCAATCATTTTTACTCCGTTTGAAATTTCCATAGTTCTTTCTCCCTTCAAGATTCAGTATGCTAAATATTCTAGGGGCCGATCCCTGAGTGGGTCAGTAAAATGAAGATAATACTGTTTAAGCTGGAATATGAAATACATATTTATAATAAGGATCTACCTCGAAAATGCACCCCATCAATTAATAAAACGAAAAAGCGTTATAAATAGTTACGGGGGATATTAATACTTTTTATCCTTGCAGTATCTTTCTGATCTTGTTTTTCGTTTATAATAAATGAAGAGTTAAAAAAGGAGGCATTTGCAATGTGTCCATTTGTTCAAGATGTTTCTACTGAAGCGCATAAAAATTTCCAAGACGCCATTATACCCTACATGGAGGACTTAAAAAAATATTGCCGTTACTTGATGAAATCGTCTTGGAATGGAGAAGACCTGATGCAAGAAACTTTGATGAAGGCATATAAGAGCTATGCAACAACGTTAAATCCAATAATCTCCAAATCCTATTTGTTTCGAATTGCACGTAATACTAGGATTGATGGAAATCGGAAACGAAAGCTAAGCGAAGACTTTAATCAAGACATTTCAGCAATAGCCGATGAAAAATCAACAAATTTAGATACCCTCATAGAGGGAATACACCTTTTGTTGCAAGAACTCTCATCGAAACAGCGTATAGCAGTGCTACTCGTTGATGGATTAAATTACACAATGCAAGAAACGTCAAAAATGATGGAGACAAACGAAGGGGCCGTAAAGGCTGTTCTTCATCGGCTCGGAGGAAATTAAAACAGGTGAGAATCAAACTATTATTTATTCGGAAGATGATAGTGTCAAAATGTATATTACAGCATTACAAAACGGCCAATCAGAAACGCTTGTCGACCTTTTCCGGAAAGAAGTTGGTGAACCACGTATGTTGGAAACAAGTGAGCAATCAGGTTTTTCTCCAAAGATTATAATTCAATCAGTTGTTGGTTCAGAGTCTTCAAACGTACTTGTTACACTAATGTCAAAATACGGAAATTTAGTTATTATACCATTTTATAAATCAGAGTGGCTCTTTTTTTCGCTAGACTGAGAGAAAGGCGGCTTTTAACCGCGGCATAAAAAAGTAAATTGTCGTTAGCATAGCGCCGCAAGTATATAAACGTCACTGGATAATATGAAACTCCAAAATAAGTGAAATGAATGACCTGTATAAACTGATAAAGGTTCTAAGGGATTTTCTATGGCACGATCTTAAAGAGACTGATGAAGTATTCATAGTACTTGATGGCGAGGTGGCCATAGCCTTTCCTTATGGAGAGGTCAAACTCTCAAAAGGAAAAATGTATGTGATACCAAAGGTGTTGTCAACACTGGTGAAATTAAAGGCGAAGTAGCTGCTGAAAACAATGTATGGATTTAAACTAAGTAGTTAATACCTGGATTCCCGAACACTCGTAACGAGGTAGGTGTATAACCCGATAATGATAGGCATTTGTCCTATTGCACACTCGTTATGTGTCTTTACACATAACGAGTGAAGATGTGAGTAAGAAATGGAGAAAAACCCAATACTATCAAGGGTTTTTCTCACTTCCTCGTTATGTGAAGGCGGGAATCCAGGTTAATATGTATTGAACAATGACAGATCAATTGTGACCGCTTTATAGGATATGGCCCCACTAAAATGTTCTTCTAATGTTCTTCAAGAAACTGGGTGATTGTCGAAGACCATTGTAGGAAATGATCAAGCTTTATTATAAAAACCAAATTTAAATCTACAAAAGAGGAACTCATTTTGATCAATTTTTTTCAAAATGGATCCTTTCAATTTATCGTAAAATAAGGGTTTTCAAGGTCTTTTTTCCCAAACTTTATTTTAAAGCTACAACTATTTCGGAATATGGTAAACAGTGGTTGATCCCACTTTTTCTTAAAACATAAAGGGAATTTGGGATTTTTATGGCTTAGCGTTGTATATCCGCATTTTCCTGACGCTACCCCGAGTAGGCGTCGCCATTAATATAATCAGCACGTATGTTTAACCTTTCTGCCCCTCAATATCGACTGTTAAAATGTTCCTAGAAGGCCTTCAACTATTACTTCTTTTTATACCAACTTTCTATCCTTTCTAACATATTCCTAACTTCCATTTTACTGTAAAAAAAGTTTGTCCCTTATTATTATACTCTTCTTGCATAACATCAAAAAAAGCAGTTAAGATGGTGAGGCTTTACAAGCCGATTAAGACTTTGCTTTTGCTCTTTCCGCCAGATTAGTAATCGAATCAATATCTTGTTCGGTTAATAATTCTAAAAAATGCTCACGTATTGCCACGGAAACGACAGGGCGTGCATTATTCAATGCTGATTTTCCGGCCGAAGTAGTGATTACCTGCACTCCTCGTTCAGTTTCTAATGGTTCCCTTAAAACAAGTTCACGTTTTTCCATTCGCGTTAAATGATGGGACAACCGACTCTTGGTCCAATCCATTGAGTCTGCTAATTCTTGCTGGCGTAGCTTGCCTTTTCCATAAAGATCCAATCGGTCTAATATACCAAAATCCCCCTCCGATAGCCCAGTTTGCTCGAACATGTCTTTTACAACGCGCCCAAAGATGTTCGTATAAGAGCTTTTCCACATATGCCATATTTGCATTTCTTCTTCACTTATCATTTTTCTTTTCATAAATCAATAATATCATAGTTGACACATCAACCGCAAGGTGATAAAGTGTATTTGGGTTGATACATCAACCAAATAAAAAATGTGTAATGGGAGGAATTTACCTGTAATGACAAAGTTGCATATAGAAAGGAGAATTTACAATGCATACTAAACCTGTCGCCTTGGTTACTGGGGCCAATAAGGGAATTGGTCTTCAAATCTCAAAGGAACTTGCGTCACACGGATTCACTGTCCTTGTTGGTTCACGAAATTTTGAAAGAGGGAAAAAAGCAGCAATTAGTGTCGGGGCAGATGCTCGGGCCATACAGCTTGATGTTACCGATCAACATTCTATCGAATCAGCAGCAGAATGTATCCGTAGCGAGCTAGGTCGTCTCGACGTACTTATCAACAATGCGGGCATATCGCATGCGGGTGAGCCTGGAAGGAAGCTTGAAGAGGTAGGTAATTTAGGCAGACCAAGCGTTGCGTCTCTAGATGAGGTACGCACTGTGTTTGAGACAAACGTATTTGGTGTAATTGCTGTTACTCAAGCGATGCTACCTCTTCTTAGGAAAGCACCTGCTGCCCGCATCGTCAACATATCTAGTGGTGCAGGATCGCTGGCACTCAATGCTGATCCGAACAATTCGCATCGTGAAATGTTCGGTGCAATTTATAGCCCTTCAAAGACTGCCCTTAACGCCATCACGCTTGCTTTTGCTATTGAACTTGAATCAACAGGTATTAAAGTCAATGCGGTATGCCCGGGCTTTACTGCAACTGACCTCAACAATTTTGAAGGAACAGGAACCGTTCAACAGGCAGCTTGCCATCCTGTGAGCCTTGCTCTTCTTGACGCGAACGGTCCTACAGGCTCGTTTTCAAATGAGAGACGTCAACTTCCGTGGTGATGATGGGTCTCTCGCTGATTTAAATAATTATTAATTTTTTGACATATTACAGAAGGAGTGAGTTATACAAATGGAAAATAAAAAACTCGGAAAGTCTGGATTGGATGTTTCAGAACTATGTCTTGGAAGCATGAGCTTCGGAATACCTGAACGAGGAAATACGCCATGGTCACTAAATGAAGAAAAGAGCAGACCAATCATAAAAAAAGCCATTGAATTAGGAATAAATTTTTTCAGTACCGCTAATATGTACTCTGACGGCACAAGTGAAGAAATTCTTGGACGAGCATTAAAGGACTTCGCTCGCCGTGACGAAGTTGTCATTGCTACAAAAGTATTCGTTCCAATGCGTAAAGGTCCAAATGCTATGGGGCTTTCCCGCAAAGCGATTATGACTGAAGTTGATAATAGTCTAAGACGATTGGGTACAGACTACATCGATTTGTATCAAATCCATCGATGGGATCCTAACACACCGATTGAAGAGACAATGGAGGCACTACATGATCTAGTTAAGGTCGGTAAGGTAAGGTATATCGGATCATCCTCCATGTCAGCTTGGCAGTTCGCAAAAGCTCAACATGTGGCAGAACGCAACGGTTGGACTCGTTTCATATCCATGGAAAATAGACTTAACTTGCTTTATAGAGAGGAAGAAAGAGAAATGCTACCTTTTTGTAAAGATGATGGAGTTGGCGTTACGCCATATTTACCTTTTGCTGCAGGTCGATTAACCCGCGATTGGAATGAGCAGACCGCTCGATCAGAAAATGACCAAGTAGCAAAGGCCCTGTTTACCAAGACAGAAGAAGCTGATTGCAAAGTAGTGGAAAGAGTGGCGGAGGTTGCTGCAGATCGAGGTATTCCACGAGCACAGGTCGCACTTGCATGGCTGTTGCAAAAGGAAGAGGTCACAGCACCGATTATTGGGGCGACCAAGATAAGCCATCTTGAAGATGCAGTGTCGGCGTTATCAGTCAAATTGACATCTGAAGAAATTAAGAATTTGGAAGAACTTTATGTACCACATCCCTTGGTGTAAATACACAACTGCGCTTAGGGTGAACACTTAAAAGGTGTTCGCTCTTTTTTTATATTTTCTTAATTGCTAAGGGTTAACCGATGGTTGAACAAAACGATATTAAAGAAAAAGAGTCACCCAAAAAAGTGACAACCTCAGCTATAAATAGTGCGCCAACCTCTCGAATATTTACGAAGTATTGGGTAGCTTACTGAACAATAATTTCCATAATCGGGTGTTTTAATGAAGTAATGAAAAAGCCCAATTTCTCTATTTACGAGAGAGTTGAGCTTTTTGGTATGGGAATTTCCTTATCGTTGTAAATCCGCACTTTTCTCACGCTACCCGTAACTCTAATCAAAAAATGGCTATAGGGATTACCTTCTAAATCTAGTCATGTATCTTTTAAGGATTTAAAATTTGCATTTTTACTCCGTATGCTATCGATTAGTTCAAATAAATCTTGTATACTACGACTTAAAGCGATAAATAGCCTAATGTTGAATATTATCAAATTTAGTATTTTAATTACTTTTTTCGGAAATAATTATTATTAAATTATGTTCATGACTATTATGAATATAATTTTCAAAGACGGAACTGATAATATGTAGGGATGGAACAATAACAATTGACATAATCCGGTAAGTAAGACTTACTTAACACAGAATATATATTGTGAAAACTAGAAGAAATAAAAAATTAGCCGTTAGCATTTTAATTAATTCTCTTCCCCATTAAACTACTGGATTCCAAAAGTTACTATTTCTTACCCATAAGTCCTGGATTACTTTGGGAAATCACTTTTATTGAGTAGTTGTTATTAACTATTTTCATTACCACCTGGCTTAATAAAACAAATTTAACCCGATTATAATAATCATTAAATCTGCGCAAATATGTATTATCCATGAAGCCCAAATGGTTCTGTTCTTCTCATTAACCAACTGGAAAACCAAACCAATTACCCATAACCCAATAAAGCAAATTAAAATAATTTCAGCTGTAAACCACAACATAAATGGTAGCTTGCAAACAATAACGGGCTATATATATAGCCCCATTTACGCGGTAAATTAAAGAATATAAACCCTCTAAAGAAATACTCTTCAAGTAAAGAGTTACCAAAAGAAACATAAATTCTGACAAAAATAAAACCAGTTGCTGTAATGCCGAGTCTATCTGTTAAGTCTTGCTGGATCAGGTTAAGATCAATTTGTGGTAAAAATAACAGATAAGCAGCAAGCACAATTCCTGCTGATGATATGCCGAGAATCATAACTTTCAGCCATTCTCTCCTTCCCATCTTGGATAATGCAAGCACTTGTTTGAAATGAAAATCCTTGAATAACTTCATATAGACCCATACAACGATGAAAAAGAAACTTATTTTACAGACAGTCTTTATAACATAATTAATCTCTATCCCATGCTCTATAAATGCCAGTACAGCACAGGTAAAGAAACTACTTAACAAAATATAGGTTGTTTTTTTATTCATGTTCTCCCCCACTTACTTTCAGAATGCTATAAATATCAACTTTAAAAGACTACTTTTATTTTAACATAAGAAATATTCAAATGAGTTTACCAATAAAAAAGCCTGCTTCCCAAGGAATACAGGCTTTTTACCAATATAGAAATAGACTAAGGTTTTACGTTATTGAGACTTTTTTTAGGTGATTTGGAAAACTGAGCATCATTACCCTCAAACAGATTCATACTTAAGTACCTTTCTCCTGTATCAGGAGCTATACATACGACACGTTTCCCTTTTCCTAATCGAACTGCTTCCTCTATGGCAGCTGCGACTGCAGCCGCTCCTGATAGTCCAATGAAGATACCTTCTTGTTGAGGTAACCTTTTATACATGGAAACTGCAGTTTCGTCTTCAATTTGAACAATTTCATCATATATAGATGTATTTAAAATATCGGGTACAAATCCTGGGCTTGTTCCCACCAGTTTATGACTCCCCGGCTCGCCACCAGAAAGAACAGGAGAGCCTTTTGGTTCAACTACGGTTATTTTTAATTCTGGTAATTTCTCTTTTAACATTTCTCCAGTGCCCGTTACCGTTCCACCTGTCCCTGCGGTGCATACAAATGCATCAAGTTTTCCATCCATCTGTTTGAGAATCTCAGGGGCTGTTGTCACACGATGCACGTCAGGATTGGCTATATTTTCAAATTGCTGAGGAATAAAACTGTTCGGTATATCCTTTTGTAACTCCAACGCTTTTTGAATTGCACCTGGCATTTTTTCTTTGCTCGGTGTTAACACTACTTTTGCTCCAAAAGCCTGTAGAAGGTTTCTTCTTTCCTGTGTGCTATTGTCAGGCATAACAAGAATCGCTTTATAGCCCTTGGCGGCAGCATTCATTGCTAGGCCAATTCCGGTGTTCCCACTTGTTGGTTCAATAATCGTGTCCCCTGGTTTAATGAACCCTTTCTCTTCTGCTACTCTAATCATATTATAAGCTGCTCTGTCTTTAACACTTTTACTCGGATTAAACATTTCCATCTTTATATATACATCTGCTGCATTCTCTGGAACGACTCGATTTAATTTTACCATTGGGGTTTCGCCAATTAATTCTGTTATATTTTGAACAACCTTCATATAGATAACCTACCTTTTCGCACTCTCTTTTGTATTTCGATCATATCACCTTAAAGTTATGACAAACAAGTAAACTGCACAAGATAAATTGGTATTAATTGGTAGTGTGATGAAATGTATAGGAATTGCATAAAGGGTTAAAATAATTTTTGTAATTGTTATGTGGCCTGCAAAAACCAAACCACATATAAAAAAATAAAAGGAGTGTTAGCGATGAGCAACAATAACAACAATCGTCAGAACAACCGCAATAACAACCGTAATGAGAACAACAATAACAACAATCAAGATATCAACAACGTTGAATTTGCGAATGAATTCCTTGACGATAACAACAATAACAACAACCGTAACAATGATAATAACCGCAACAATAACCGTAATGAAAACAATCGCAACAACAACCGTAACAAATAGATTAACCCCCAAAAAAGCTGCTTCCATTGTGAAGCAGCTTCTTTGTATCAAATTCAGTATAAATAGCAGTCAATGAAACATCGTAAGAATAACGACCTACTACTCATTTAAAGTCTTTAGCGACTCCACAGCAGGACCTTCAATTACCTCACCCGTTCCACTAAAACGTGATCCGTGGCAGGGACAATCCCATGTATTATCACCGTCGTTCCATTGGACACCACAACCGAGATGCGTACAAGTAAGATCAACATAATGTAAGTTGCCATGTTCATCTTTATAGGCTCCTACCTCTTCGCCATCGCGCTTGGTGATCATCCCTTGATTATTTGACAGCTCTTCCGGATTATTCTCTTCACTGGCATCATCATAGTGATTAGGATTTTCTTCCTGTGGTTCTACCGAAATGCTTTCTTGAATATTCCTTTCAGGAGCAAACATAGCTTTGTAAGGATTGTCTTTCTCAAGGATGGTGTCGGTAAGAATTTTTGCACCGGTAGCAGAAATGGCCAGCCCCCACTTGCTTAACCCTGTTACTACATAAACATTAGGTTGATCTTCTGAAAGCGCGCCAATAAATGGGAGTCTGTCTTCTGAAATATAGTCATGGGCGGACCAGCGATTTATAATCTCTTTCACTTCAAACAGCTCCTTGGCAAAAGATTCTAGCTCTTTGTATCGCTCTGAGGAAGACTTTCCATCACCAGTCGAATGACTTTCTCCACCAACTAATACAACCCTTCCTGTTTTACTATCTAAACCACGTAACGTCCGTTTTGGTAAGTCTGCATTAATGTATAAACCGTCTGGGAATTCATCTTCTGTTTTCACTGCAAGTGCATAAGAGCTCTCTGGATTATTTTGTTTTGAGAAGAATTTACTTTCAGGTTCTATAATTGGTAAATGTGTTGCCTGTACCACTTGGCTGGCTGTTACTTTTAACCCACTTTCTGTCGTACATTCTGTCTTATTGGCTTTTTCGGTAATGTCCATTACCCTTGTCTGGTCATATACTTTACCACCAAGATTTACAAACTCCTTTAACAGCCCAGCTAAAAACTTAACCGGATGAAATTGTGCCTGATTACGCATCATAATTGCAGCTTCTACATTCATATTTAATGGAAGGTCTTCAACAAACTCGCCTTCAATTCCCAGTTTTTCGTAGGCTTCTTCCTCTTTTGAAATTTTGCTGCGGTTCTCTGCTTTTTGAGTAAAAACAAAAGCTTCTCGTTCTTCTAGTTCACAATCAATATCAAATTGGTCGGCAAGTTCCTTAATGTACGCAATCCCTTCCATATTCGCTTGATAGAACAGTTTAGCTGTTTCTTGTCCATAACGATTTATTAATTCGTCATAAATGAGATTATGCTGTGCAGTTAGTTTTGCTGTAGTAAAACCGCTCGTACCACTAAATAATTCACGCGCTTCAAGCAGTGCTACTTCTTTCCCTTCCTTGGCAAGCTGATAAGCAGTCATCACACCAGCTATTCCTGCTCCGACTACTACCGTATCCACATGAAGATCATTTTTCAGCTCACCATATGAAGGAACTTTTCCTGTGTCTCTCCAATAGGATTCATTTGCTTTAGGTAAAATAGATGTCGTCTCATTTTGTCTCAATGTTATACCTCCAGGTTAAACTTTGATTATGTTATTCTAATAACCTTAATTAGCAAGGTGTAAACACTAAGTCAGAACTTCTAATTTAATAAATGGTTTATATGAGACCGAATTCGCGCAACATAGGATGGTGATAAAATGTCCGCCGCTCCCCGTAATATTTCATTTGCATATCTTTCAGTAGGCTTCGTTTCCTTATCCTTTTCCACGCTAACGAAGGTTAGGCCTTCTACTTCTTCCCCGTAATTTAAAGCTAGCGTAATAACCGTTGGACGGTATCTTTTAGAATACACTCCTTCTCGCCTATATAAATAATCAATCGCTTCTAAAGGTACTTTATAGACGACACCTTCCACCTTTTCCATTTGGGATACAATAATATCTGCTTTCCCGCCATCTTCACTGGATCTCGTAAAGCGAAATCCATAATTTTCAACGACTCCTTTTCCAGCAATAGATGTAAAGTATTGATCGACATTTGCCATTTTAAATCGATTATCATCCATACATGAGCCATATGCAAAGTAGTAAAGCGTTTCATTTTTTAAGTAACGATATACTTTCCAGTCTCCAAATGGTACTTCTTCCAATTTATCTTCAGTGTCTGCTTTTTCTTTATAAATAAATGCTTCATACTGTTCATTTGTTGATGACAATACAGAAACGATAGACCGAGAACACTTTAGTTGATTATCTAGATCTGTTAGCTTTTCATCGTTAATCTCGACTAGCTCCCCATATGTTAACGCTTCGGGATCCTCCACTAAATAAGGCGTTCCATTCCAGTCAAAAAGTTTACCGTTTATCCACACTTGTTCATCTATGCTAGTTGAATCTTTTTTTAGTACTTCCGCTTTTTCACCTATCCTTAGATCGCCATAAATAAATAATAAGTGCATATGATCTCCCCTTTCTGTTTTCTATACCTTATGAAGGTTCCTATAAAACGATAAAGACATGAGGGTATAGATTCTTTACCTTAGATAAAAATAAGATAAACCTCAATACAAATTAGGAGTATGATAAATATGAAAGCCGTAACATATCAAGGAAAGTATGCCGTTGCTGTTAAGAAAGTCCCTTTTCCCACAATACAGGATTCAGAAGATGTAATTATTCGAGTTACTTCTACTGCTATCTGTGGGTCTGATCTTCATTTATATCAAGGAAATTTCCCATTGCCTATTGGCTATACTATTGGTCATGAACCTATGGGGATTGTAGAGGAAGTTGGTCCTGATGTAACGAAAGTAAAAAAAGGTGACCGGGTCGTTATCCCCTTTACGGTAGCCTGTGGCTCATGTCCCTACTGTACGAATCATCAGGAGAGTCAGTGTGACAACTCCAACCCACACTATGATTCAGGAGGATATTTTGGTTACTCCGAAAAATTCGGTGACTTTCCTGGTGGGCAAGCGGAATATTTACGCGTCCCTTATGGAAATTATACACCCTTTTTAATACCAGAGGATTGTGAGTTAGAAGATGAGCAATTGCTTTTCTTATCCGATGTTCTTCCTACAGCATATTGGAGTGTGGAACATGCCGGTGTCAAACAGGGGGATACAGTTATTGTCCTTGGTTGTGGACCTATTGGATTAATGGCACAGAAATTCGCTTGGCAAAAAGGTGCAGAGCGTGTGATTGCGATTGACTATTTTGATTATCGCCTCCAACATTCTAAGCAGACTAACAAGACGGAAATCTTTGACTTTACGAAGTATGATGATATGGGTGAAACATTAAAAGAGCTAACAAAAGGTGGAGCTGACGTCGTAATCGATTGTGTAGGGATGGATGGAAAGAAGTCAGCTTTGGAATTTGCTGAGCAAAAGTTAAAGCTTCAGGGTGGAACATTAGGTCCAATTCAAATTGCTACAAAAGCGGTTAAAAAATGGGGTACGGTGCAATTGACAGGGGTATATGGAGGGCTCTACAATATGTTTCCATTGGGGCCATTCTTCACAAGAAATATTACCCTAAAAATGGGACAAGCCCCTGCACGAAGTTATATGCAGGAGCTTTACCGACAGATTACAGCCAATGAAATTGATCCAACGGATATTATTACCCATAAGCTTCCCCTAGTTGATGCTGCAGAAGGATATAAGCTATTTCAAAATAAAGAAGATGACTGTATAAAAGTCATCTTAAAACCATAATCCTTAAATTAATTTGGCGAGATTTTTAAACTCCAGCTCGTCAAATTTTTTCTGTATCTTCTCTTTATCATAACTCCATAACGCCCCGTCTAGTTCACAAGTAACAGGGACATCGCATTTAATTTCAGCGAGGGTCCTTGATAGATGTAGCATATCTAAGTTCGCTTTAATTTTAGTTTGTACACCTTTTGGTAATGAGTCTATATTAACAAGCAGTTCGTCTATTGTTCCGTGCTCTTTTATAAGCTTGAGTGCCGTTTTCTCCCCAATCCCTTTTACACCAGGATAGTTATCAGAGGTATCTCCCATTAATCCTTTTAAATCTATGACCTGTCTTGGGGTAATTCCTTTCTTCTCATAAAAGTTTTCATTTGTGAAGACCTCATAATTTCCTTGTCCTTTTCGCATGATGGCAACTTGGATATGCTCCTCTACAAGCTGCAAGATATCTTGATCGCCTGTAAGGATCGTCACGTCGTTCTCTTGAGCATATGTTCTGGCCAATGTACCAATGCAATCATCCGCTTCAAAGTTTTCTAATCCGATGTTTGGCATATCAAATGCCTCGACAACTTCTTTTACTAGGTCAAATTGTGGGATCAATTCTACTGGTGGAGCATCGCGGTTTGCTTTATAGCCTTCATACATGTCAGTACGGAATGTTTTACTCCCCATATCCCAGCAGCATACTACATGGGTTGGAGTGAAAGTTTTTACTGCATCCAGAAAATAGCGCATAAATTGGTATACCCCATTTGTTGGGATGCCTTGCTTTGTAATCATAAAGTTACCCCTGAAGGAAGTAGCAAAGAATCCTCTAAATAAGAGTGCCATTCCATCGACGAGTAAAACTTGTTTTCTATCCATCATTTCTCAATCCTTTGTATTTTGATTAGTTAGTATATCTTCCAACTTTTGACGTTTCTCGGTTAGAATGTCTGTGTTCAGCGGGATTGTCAACGCAGCAAGGGAATCTTCTACATATTGTTCGACTCTTAATTGAAGCTGCTGCTGAATTTCTGAGACGTTTTCCTGCCATTGTATATCATATTGCTGCTCCAACACCAGTCTAATTTCGTCTAAATAAGTTGATGCCAAGGGACGAATCTGTTGGAAAAGTGCTTCTTTCATTTTTTCTTTTTCATTATGTGCAAAGAAAGCTTTCGTGCCTCGATAAGATGCTAACACAGTAGAAAATTCCTTCGCACTCACAGATTGGAGCCCTTTTTCAAATACTGGCGTCTCTAGCGTTACCATTTCCAAATCTGCCACCTGAAATTGAGCATCTCGCGCATTCAATGTGGTGTATAGATCGTGGTATATTTCCTGAAGCAGTTTATTTACCAATGCTTCAATCCTCAATGCGACAGCCTGTACCTCTTGAAGTAACTCAAATGCTGTATATTCAAGCAGCTGTTGCAAGGCTCTTTTTAATTCTGGCTGTGCAGCTTTTCCAGACTGTGTAATCGTAGTTGGGTTAAATGTTTCTTTAAACATATCATGAAATCGAATCGTATAGCGTTCTAAAACATGAAAAAGTTGTTTGGTAATTTTTTGCTTAATTTGCTTGGACAGAACATCTGTTTCATACCCTTGAATATCCTGTATCATATCATGCTTTTTATTAGATAATGCTAGCTCGTACTGTTCTCGTTCCTTTTGATCCAGCTTGCTAGAGTTCAAAAAATGCGTCAATGTTGACAGAGCCCGCTCTATGTCTCTAACTGCAGAGGCTACAGTAAGTGAGCTTAGGTCATGTTTAATAAACCTATAAAATGTTTCTTCAAAACGAGCCATTCCTTTATTTAATGGCGTTGCCTGCTTCTTTTCTAACAATGATACTTTACTTGATACAGGATAAAGCCTTGGGAAGCGAATACCTAATTGTATTAATTGCTCCTGGACATAATCAGTAACCAGTTTTAATTCTTGTTCATTCTCCGCAAGATCAGCAGCATTTACTAAAAAGAACATTTTATCAAGCTCAAATGTGTCTTTAACACGACCAAGTTGCATGAGAAAGTCTTTATCTGCTCGGGATAAGGCATGGTTATAATATGTTACATATAAAATAGCATCCGCATGTTTAATATAGGTAAAAGCCGTATTTGTATGTCGAGCATTGACAGAGTCGGCACCTGGAGTATCAACAAGCGTAACACCCTGTCTTGTAATCTCACAATCATAGTAAAGATCTATCGCATCAATGTAACAGGCCTTATTTTCATCTGTTATATAAGGACCTAAATCCTTTAACTGGAGATCAAGTTGCCCGCCGATGTATTCCTTCATTTCATCATATCCATCTATCATTGCCTGGAGATAAGATTGATATAAAGGATTCAATTGGTTACTTTGTTGGTAGTCATGGTCTTTAACCCAATTAAGCAAATCTTCAAGAGCTGTAACAGTAGGTTGAAGTACCTTTAATATTTCAAGTAAGTCTTTTTCCAAGTCCTTTTGTTTTTTCACGCTTATATGAACCTCACCATGTACCGTAGCACCATTTACTGGGTTGATTCGGTTCACGGCAGCTGTTGTTGGATTCGGAGAAACAGGAAGCACATTATCGCCAAGTAAAGCATTAGCAAAGGAAGACTTACCCGCACTGAAAGCACCAAATAATGCAACAGTATACGATCGTCTTTCTAGACGCTGTTTTTTCTGAAGCAGGTCATCGACAAGAGACTTAGTACCTGGCACCCCATCTAAAATTTTCATCGCGTCATCTAAATGAGGAAGGATATCCTTTTGAGATGCAAAGCGGTGCTTATCAGGAAGTTTATTGGTTTCTTGTTGGTATTCTAATTGCGCCTCTTGACTCAATTCTTCTACAGAACCCTGCTTCCTTTTTTCTTTTCGCTGGTGAAGGGCTTCCTCCAGCAATTCACTTGATTTGAGGAAAGGTTGATCTGCTTCCAATTGTTTCTGTACGACAGCCTTTTCCTCGGCAAGATCTTGCTCCAATTTTTGTAGACGTATCATCTCAGACGAGTCTCTTTCAAGCTCAGAAATAGTCGCTTCCCACTCCGTTAGTTGCTTGCTACTTTGCTCTATAAGTTTAGCTTCCACCATATCTGCTACCTGTTTCGCCTGTCCTTTATATTTTGATTTAATATCTGCTGACACATCGTTCGTATAATTTAAAACATAATCACTGTTCATAGTGGCACCAGTTTTAATTAAACGACGAAGATCCTCTTTAGTATAGTCAACGTTCATTCCCTGTACTCTGTGTATTAGCTCTGTGTCATGAATTTGATATTCTGATAAAATAGTCGATAACTTTTCTTTTAAACGCCATTCTAACGAGGAATTTACCGACTCATTTAATTGTTGTAAAAAAGTAAGGAGTCTTGCTTCCTGCTCCTCTTTCGTTTTCTTTTGAGAACCAAAAAGTCCGACTTTAAAATTAGGCTGTTGTGAAGCAAGAAACTGTTCAGCTTTCTCTCTGAGCGTTGCCGGCATCAAGTATGCATTCTTTATTGTTTGTTGTGTTTCCGACATCAATTGATCCTTTATAGCTTTAGGCTTTTCCACTAAATCGTCCTTTTGTATGATGAGGTCACTCTTCTTTTGGAGCAATTCTTCATACGTATACTTGTCATCTACAACAGGCATTTTTTCACTATAAAGACTATCTAAATAGGTTTCATGTGCTTTTACAATGGTCTTAAGTGCGTTATACGTTGTGTTGTGGGCTTTTGGCTCTTCTTCGATCATGTTATTAATCGTTTGTTGTAATGCTTCAAATTCATTATAACGGGCTGACCGGTTAGTTAAAGAGGTATAAAATATGCGCAAGGGAGAAATTCCCCACTGTTCAAACGTTTGTTTGATACTCGCCTCAAACAATGCAAACGGAAGTTCAGAATCATCATGTTTATCAACCTGATTAATGATGACAAAGTAAGGAATACCTTTTTCCTGAAGAGATTCGAGGAATTGCAAATTCACTTCTGACTGAACATGATTATAATCCATAACGTAGAACACAACGTCCACCAAATGCATCGCTGACTCTGTCATCAGCCGATCTGCATCATCCGCTGCATCAATACCTGGTGTGTCCATAATTACTGTTCCTTTTGGGAGGACTGTATCATGAGAACGAATATCAAGTTGCTTTATTAGTTCCCTGTCTTTTGAATATTTTTTAATCAGTTCAAGATCATAGGGCTCTTTTATCTCTATTGTCTCACCTTCACGATAATATACTCGAATGAGACCTTCCCCTCGAGAAATGGTCACAATATTAGCACTTGTGGGTACAGGACTTTTGGGTAACAGATCTTCCCCCAAAAGCGCGTTTATCATAGAGGACTTACCAGCAGAAAAATGACCAGCAAAGCTGATGATAAACTGGTCATTCTGTTGCTTTTCATAAAGATCAACTAATTTCGCGGCATTTACGTGATCCTGTTTGTCGAGTAAATAGTCATATATCGAAGCCATCTTTTGTAACATTAATTGTTTCTCTTCTTTTAGCATGATCAATTCTAAGACCCTCTCCGTAAACTTTCTCCTTCTCATTATACGCCCTTTAAGTACTATTTTCTACACTTGCTAATACTTACTTCTCAACAGCCTGATCGATCAATTGTGTAGTAATATAGCGGATTAAATCGCCTCGGCTTATCACACCAATGACTCGACTCGCGGGGTTTACGACAGGTATCTTTTTAATATGGTGTTTAGAGAAGACATCCATTGCTTCATCAATTGGACTCTTTGGGGTAACTGTAAATACATTCTTTTGCATAATTTCTTTCACTGGTCTATTCAATGAATAGCTTAAACGTTCGGTCAGATCTGTTTGTTCACTAACTAGGATTAAAGAAAAGATATCGTAAACCGTTCTTCCTTTTGGCTGTATATGTCGAATAACGTCTCCGTCGGTAACCATCCCGAGCAGTTTACCTTCCTCATCGACCACAGGGACACCCGTAATTTTATTTTGTACTAGCTTTTCTAGAAGTTGCTTAATGGTTGTTTCCTTGTTAACACTTATTACATCTCTAATCATAAACTCTTCAATCTTCATATTGCACCCTCCATTTCAACGTACTATTACGGTTTATTATTCTATTTTCCTGGCAAATGTCAAATAAGAACCATTATTTAGAAGTTAACATAATAATATTATCGTAAACCTTTTTTAGAATTCATTTTAAAGTACAAATTTTAATCGTATTTAACTATACAAAAAACCAGAGGCTATGCTTTCCACCTCTGGTTAAAACATTAAACTATACAGGATAAACACCATGTTTCCTCTCTGTAAAGGTCACATTTTTTGTCTCATAAAGAGAGAAACGACTAGACAGCTCTTCCCTTAGATGTTCAGGGTCTATTACCGCATCGACGACCATTTCTGAAGCCATCCGGTAAATGTCAATATTATCTTTATACTCATCTTGCTTTTCCTTAATAAAAGCAGGTCTTTCAGATTCAGGGAGTTCTGCGATTTTGTTCGCGTATACCGCATTTACTGCAGCCTCTGGACCCATGACAGCAATATGGGCTGTTGGTAAAGCGATACAGCTATCCGGCTCAAATGCAGGACCTGCCATCGCATATAACCCTGCACCATAAGCCTTTCTCACAATAACAGAAATTTTCGGAACGGTTGCTTCACTCATTGTTGCCACCATTTTAGCTCCGTGTCGGATTATTCCTGCCCGCTCCACTTTGGTTCCAATCATAAAACCAGGAACATCTACTAGAAACAACAGCGGGATATGGAAGGCATCACAAAGTTGCACAAATTTTGCTGATTTATCTGCTGAGTCAGGAAAAAGAACACCGCCCTTTACCTTAGGTTGGTTGGCAATAATCCCAACTGGTTTCCCATTAATCCTAGCTAAACCTGTAATTAATTCAGGAGCAAATTTTTTCTTTATTTCACAAAAGCTCTCCTCATCAATTAGTTTATCAATTAAGTCATACATATTAAAAGGTGCATTTTGGTTTTCCGGAATGATATCAGTAACGCTTTTTTCTATGAATTTCGCTTCTCTAGCTTCTGTTATTTTTGGATTCTGGCGGAAATTAGTAGGAAAATAGCTTAAGTATTTTTGAGAAAATGAAATGGCCTCTTGCTCTGTCTGGACTAATACGTCCCCTACACCTGAAACACTGCAATGCATGTTGGCCCCACCCATTTCTTCAAGGCTCACCTTTTCTCCAATTACCTTTTCTGCCATTCTAGGCGAACCCAAATACATTGAAGCATTGCCATCCACCATGATAACAATATCGCAAAATGCTGGGATGTATGCTCCCCCTGCTGCTGATGGGCCAAATAATAAGCAAACCTGTGGCACGCGGCCAGAAAGCTTAATTTGATTATGGAAAATACGACCTGCTCCTCTTCTTCCTGGAAACATCTCTACTTGGTCCGTGATTCTAGCACCAGCTGAATCTACCAAATAAAACATCGGTATTTCTAGCTTCATAGCGGTCTCTTGAATACGGAGAATCTTTTCAACAGTCCGTTTTCCCCAGGAACCAGCTTTTACTGTAGAGTCATTTGCCATCACACAAACCGCTTCTCCGTTAATTTTTCCAATTCCTGTGACCACACCATCTGAAGGTAGCGTATCATCCATACAATTGGCGAAAAAGGCGTCCTCTATATTAACATCTTCATCAAAGAGTAATGTGAGGCGCTCCCGGACAAATAATTTTCCCTTTTCTTCGTTTTGTTTATGGTATTTTTCCTTGCCACCGCTTTTTATTGAATCGACTTTTTGCTTTAACGTATCTCTATAATTCATATCTGCCCTCCTACGTAAACTAGTTCCCTTTATAGATAGGTTTTCTTTTTTCTTTAAATGCTGCAAGGCCTTCTACCCGGTCTTTTGTAGGGATTGTTTCCTTATATGCCAGGTGTTCTAATTTTAACCCTGTAGTAAGATCTGTCTGCAGCCCTGAATCAATCGCAAGCTTTGCCTGACGTATGGCAACAGGCCCGTTAGATGCAATCTTGATTGCCATTTCTGTTGCTCTTTCAACAACATCATCCGGGCTAGTTAATTCCTCTACTAAGCCAAGCGTGTATGCCTCCTCTGTGCTAATCGGTATGCCTGTATAAATTAAACGTTTTGCCTGACCAGTTCCAATTAAACGTGGTAAGCGTTGTGTTCCACCAGCTCCCGGGATAATGGCCAGCGTGGTTTCTGTCAGTCCTATTTTAGTTTGATTACTAGCTATTCTGATATCACAGGCCAATGCTAGCTCTAGACCACCCCCAAATGCCGCACCATTTATAGCCGCAATGACAGGGATACGAACGTTTTCCAACGCAGTGATGGTTTTGCCTATATAGTGAACTGCTTGCACTACTTGGTCTTCTGTCATCTCTTTGCGTTCCTTTAGGTCCGCACCTGCACAGAAAGCCTTGTTTCCAGCCCCTGTTATAATGAGGCAGCGAATAGTAGTGGATTGATTGATTTCGTATATATATTCATTCAATTCATCAAGAAGTACTTTCGATAATGCATTCGCTGCATTTGGCCGATTTAGTGTAATAATTGCAATACTATCGTTTAGTAGTCGATATGTTGTACCACGCATAAACACCCTCCCATTCAGCTATTTAGTAGTTTCATTTGATGGCTTGATAGTTCTGGTACATGCTTTGCAATATATGTGGCTGCCACTCTAACTTTTTCCTTATCGATGCCTGTATGAATGCCCATTCGGTGCAACATATATAAAAGATCTTCCGTTGCTAAATTACCTGATGCCCCCTTTGCATACGGACAACCGCCTAGTCCTCCAACTGCACTGTCAAATTTGGCAACACCTAAATTCATTGCTGTTAGGACATTAGCTAGTGCCGTCCCTCTCGTATCATGGAAATGCATGGCTAGGCGATCACTTGGAAAGTGGCTAAGTAAGGATTTAGTCACATTTTCTACCTGTAGGGGATCCGCAATCCCAATTGTGTCTCCAATCGATAACTCTTCGACTCCCATTTCCAATAACTTGTCACAAATAAAAAGAACTTGATCAATGGAAGTCTCTCCTTCATAGGGACAACCGAAAACAGTGGAAATATAGCCCCTAATTCGCTTATTACTCTTCCTTGCTTCCTCGGCAACTTTCTCCATAATAGGGATTGTATCTGCAATGGTTTTATTTACGTTTTTTAGATTATGCGTCTCACTAGCGGAAATAAAAACGCATACTTCATCTATGTCTACCTCTAACGCCCGCTCTAGTCCCCTTTGATTAGGGACAAGAGCAGCATACGTAACACCAGGGTGCCGTTTAATCCTTTTCGCAACCTCTGATGCATCTTTTAACTGTGGTATCCATTCAGGTCTGACAAAGGAAGATACTTCGATATAGGAAACCCCGGTCTCACTAAGCATGTTAATCCATTTCACTTTTGCATCTAGCGAAACTAGAGCACTCTCATTTTGCAATCCATCCCTAGGACCGACCTCTTTAACCGTCACTTTTGGTGGAAAGTTCATATGCAACCCTCCTTATAGTCAGCTTATTCAATTACCGCCAATACATCTCCCTCATTCACAAAATCCCCTTCAGCTACGTTTAATTTCTCTAAGGTACCTGATTTTTCTGCAGGTATGGGGATTTCCATCTTCATTGATTCCAAAATAATTACATCCTGGCCTTCATTCACCGTATCCCCTTGTGCAACATTTACTTTCCATACACTTCCTGCCATACTTGCTTTTAATTCCATCTTTATATCCTCCTTATTTTGCTTTGATAGTAGGTAAATAGTGATCCTGAATATAGGCGGTGGTTACATTTCCTTTTCTAAAAATTTCATCCTCTACAATGCGTTCAAGCATTGGTAGATTCGTTTTTATACCTTCCACTTTATATGCTTGCAAAGCCTCTGATAGTAAGGATATTGCATCCTGTCTGTCCGTTCCGTGGACTACCAACTTTGCTATCATCGGATCATAAAATGGCGTAACATCACATGTTCCCGTGATAGCTGGTTCGTTCCGTATATGCTCACCCTGTGGGAATATCACTTGACTCACATGACCAGGCGAAGGTAGAAATGTCTCTGGATCTTCTGCATAAATACGTACCTCGATGGCATGCCCATTGATTACAAAATCCTCTTGTGACAGGCCAAGGGGTTCACCAGCAGCAATTAAAATTTGCTTTTCTACAATATCAATTCCTGTTATTTCCTCCGAGACAGGATGCTCAACTTGGACCCGAGTGTTCATCTCCAGAAAATAAAAATTTTCCTTGCTATCTACTAAAAACTCGATTGTTCCTGCATTGGTATACCCTAGTGCTCTAGCTGCATTTATTGCAGCTTCAGTCATCTGGTTCCTTGTTTTCTCTGTGATAAAGGTAGACGGTGCTTCTTCAACTACCTTTTGATTGCGACGTTGAATAGAACAATCCCGTTCAAACAAATGAAGAACGTTTCCTGTATTATCAGCGAGAAGTTGAACTTCTATATGTCGAGCATCTTCAACTTTCTTTTCCATGAACATGTCACCATTACCAAAAAATGTTTTGGCTCGCTTTGTGTTACTTTCAAAGGCAAGAATTAGTTCCTCGTCGGAATTAACGACTTGCATTCCAATCCCGCCACCACCGGCGGACGCCTTTAGCATGACTGGATATCCAATATTGTGTGCAGCTATTAATGCTTCTTCTGCTGTACCAAGAGCATTCTTTGTCCCTGGAATGGTAGGTACACCAGCTTTTTCCATTAACTGTCTAGCCAGAATTTTACTCCCCATTTCTCTTATTACAGAGGCACGGGGACCGATGAAAATAATGCCTTGTTCCTCACATTGCTCGGCAAACACATCACTTTCACTTAGAAAACCATAGCCTGGGTGAATGGCATCTACATTCGCTTGTTTGGCTACAGAAATAATTTTATCTGCATTTAAGTAGCTTTCGTTTACCCGTGGTGGGCCAATTAGATAACTCTCATCTGCCATGTCTACAAAGTCTGCTTTTTGGTCAGCCTCTGAATATATTGCCACTGTCATAATGTTCATCTTATTGCATGTTCGAATTATTCTAGCAGCAATTTCCCCTCTGTTTGCTATTAGTATTTTTTTTATCATGGTATCTCCCCTATTGCTTCAAGTTTTTTCATTGCATCCTCTCTCAATTTAAATTTTTGAATTTTACCACTTGCTGTCATTGGATAGGAGGTAACGAATTGAACATATTGCGGGATTTTATGTCTAGCTATGTTTCCCCTGCAATAAATACGAATATCTTCTGCTGTTATTTTTTCTTTTTCTTTTAGGATAATAGAGGCTAATACCTCTTCTCCATATTTCTCATCTGGTACCCCAACGACCTGCACGTCAAGAACAGCTGGGTGCTGGTATAAGAACTCCTCTATTTCACGAGGATAAATATTTTCCCCTCCTCGGATGATCATATCTTTCATCCTACCGGTAATTTCCAAATATCCATTCTCATGCTGGATAGCTAAATCTCCTGTATGTAGCCATCCATCTTGGTCTATCGCTTCAGCCGTAGCCTCTGGATTTTTATAATAACCTTTCATAACATGATAGCCTCTTGTAAGTAGTTCACCAGTCAGTCCTTTTTCTTGTTCTTCACTAGTCCCAAGTATCACAATTTTCACTTCTACATTAGGATGGGGCTTTCCTACCGTACCGACCTTTCTTTCAATCGGATCACTTGTTCTTGTTTGAGTAATTACAGGAGAAGATTCTGTTTGCCCATATGCAATGGTAATTTCTTTTGCCCCCATTTTATCCATTACCTTTGTCATCACTTCCATAGGGCAAGTAGAGCCTGCCATAATACCAGTTCGTAGTGAGGTTACATTATAATCATCAAATTCAGGATGATTTAATTCTGCAATGAACATGGTTGGTACACCATGCAAGGCCGTACATCTCTCGGATTCTACAGCTTTTAAAACTGCTACTGGATCAAACTGCTCGAGTAGCACCATTGTTGCTCCTTTAGACACTGCAGCCAATATACCGAGTACACAACCAAAACAGTGAAAAAACGGCACCGGTATACATAACCTATCAGCTGGCGTTAGTTCCATACAGTCCGCTATCTGATTTCCATTGTTAACTATATTATGGTGTGTGAGCATGACTCCTTTTGGAAAACCGGTAGTGCCTGACGTATATTGCATATTTATCACGTCAAATGGATCTAGTGAACCACTCCGATCTTTTAACTTTTGTGCGCTTACAGCGTGCCCTGCATTGACAATCTCCTGCCAGTTATATGCATATTTTGGAGACTTATTATCTAAAACAATTATATTTTTCAAGTTTGGAAGGTTGTCAGAATAAACGTTTCCTTTGTCACTTGTCTCAAGTTCTGGGCATACCTTCTGCAAAATGTCCAAATAGGAAGTCCCCTTAAAGGACGGTGCTAGTATCAACGTCTTTGTGTCAGATTGTTTCAGCAAATATTCAAGCTCCATTGCTTGATAGTTCGTATTCACTGTTACAAGCACAGCGCCTATTTTCGCTGTGGCAAATTGGGAAATAAGCCACTCTGGTTTATTATCAGCCCATATTGCTACATGCTCTCCCTTTTCTATTCCTAGAGACATAAGTCCTTTCGCCGTTTCATTTACCATTTCATTGAACGCTTTATACGTTTTTCTAAAATTTAATTCTGGATAGACAACTGCCTCATGATGGGGATTTTCATTCACTTGTTTCTCCAATAGTTCCCCAATTGTTAATGACATCAGCCCCATGAATTTTCTCCTCTCACCTTTTTAATCTAGCAACCTAGTTGTCTAGCAATGACAAGGCGTTGAACCTCAGAGGTGCCTTCCCCAATTTCCAATAATTTTGCATCACGCAAATATCTTTCCACTTCATACTCTCTCATATATCCATAACCGCCATGTATCTGGATAGCCTGATTTGCAGCGCGAAAAGCTGTTTCCGTTGCATAAAGCTTGGCATACGCTGCTTCTTTACTAAACGGCTTCTCATTATCCTTTAACCATGCAGCCTTATGAACCATGTTGCGTGCTAATTCAATTTCCATCGCCATGTCAGCCAGCTTAAATTGAATAGCCTGGAACTTGGATATTGGCTTTCCAAATTGTTTCCTCTCTTTTGCGTAACTTAGGGCTTTGTCCAACGCTCCTTGTGCAATCCCTACTCCAAGAGCAGCAATCGATATTCTGCCCCCATCAAGGGTATACAAGAACTGATTAAATCCTTTATTCGGATCACCAAGCAGGTTAGTTCTCGGAACCCGCACATCCGTTAGTACGATTTCCGCAGTATCTGAACCTCTAACTCCCATTTTCTTGTATTCACTTGTAATGGAGACGCCTTTCGTATCAGTAGGCACAATAATGGCAGAGATGATATTTCTTCCTTTATCATTTTTGCCTGTAACAGCAGTAACGATAAGTGTCTTAGCAAAGCTTGCATTTGTGATAAAGCATTTCTCTCCATTTATAATATAATCATCGCCATCCATAACTGCAGTTGTTTTTGTTCCACCAGCATCTGACCCTGCATTAGGCTCTGTCAGACCAAAGGAGCCAAGTGCTTCCCCGCTTGCAAGCGGTTTCAAAAAAGTGTCTTTCTGTTCCTCTGTTCCAAAATAATAGATAGGACTTGCACCCAAAGAGACTGCCGCTGCATAGCTTAGCCCAGTACTACCACAAACTCGCCCGATTTCTTCAACGGCAAGAGCGTAAGAAAGAGTGTCGCCACCAGAACCGCCTATCTCCTCAGGAAAAGGGATACCGAGCAATCCGAGTTTCCCCATTTCCTCAAAAATATCGACGGGAAAGGCAGCCTCTTCGTCAATTTCGATGGCTCTTGGCTGGATAACCTCATCAGCAAAATCTTTAACCATTTTTTTAATCATTAATTGTTCCTTGGTAAGTTCAAAGTTCATAATATACCTCCCTTGAGTCAGACCGACTGGTTGGTCTGTTCACGCTATTAAAAAAGTATGCGAATAACCACATATTTAAAACACTTTTTCTAAAGAAACTTTTTCACTTTCTTTCTCTAATACTGCTCGCAGGATTAGATCAACGAAAATATCTCCGATTTCATTAATCGACTTTTCCCCTGACTGTTTATACCATTTGTATGTCCAATTAACCATTCCTAATATGGCCATACTTGTAATTTCCACGGAGAGATCTTGACGAAATTCTCGCGCTTTCTTTCCATCTTTTATAGCTTGCATAATCATTTTTTTGTATGTGTCACGTTTTTCATTAATAAGCTTAGCATAATGTGGCTTTAAATAGATGTTCTCTTGGTAGAACACTGAAATATGTGGTTTGTAAAGATCAAACACCTTTACAAAATCTTTGATGATAGCACGAAGCTTAAGGGTTGGTGAGGTATGTATGGTGTTTGCTATGGATGCTTTTTCCAAAACATACGATATAAAAGTGTCATGAATTACAAACAACAACTCATCCTTTGATGAAAAGTGATGATAAAAACCACCCTTTGATGTACCAACGTTTTCCACGATTTGTTTGACTGTTACACCATGAAATCCATTTTGTTCAAATAAGAGCAGGGATGATTGAATTATTCTTTGACGTAGCCCCGTTATGACCCCTCCTTTCTCTTAATACATATACTTTAGCATACTTTTCTGATAATAGAAAGCGTTTTCATAAGTGTAAAAATTAAAATTTACAAGATAGCTTGAATAAAGCAAACGCCGAACAAATATGCGTAAACAGCTACCAGTTTACCAAGTTTGTTCGGCGCCAAGATTATTTAATGTTAAAACATTTACGGTAGTAAAGGGAGTCATCTCAATCTTTACTGCCTAATCGTCTTACAGAAGACTTGGAACCTATAAATCATCGTTCTTCTATAATTAGTCGTTCATATCTTCAAATGGTTTGATATATTCAGCTTGCTTCCATGCTTCTACAACTTCCCCATCATGGTCGGCATCAATAACAAAAGAGCCATTACTATAACGATCACTTGCAGAAAGTGCTAGTGGGTAAATACTATGGGTTTCTCCATTTGCAGTATTGTAGCAAATAGTATCACTATCATTCACTACAAAAAAGCCTTGTATTCGATGCGGTTTGCTTTTTAGCTCCCTGAGCATAAGCAATCCGCGTTTTGCCCTACTGGTTTTCTCAAATTCCTGTAGTTTCATACGTTTGCATGCTCCACGCTGTGTAATAATCGCTAATGATGGTGCGCTCATGTCATTAAAAATCTGGCCATTTACGACATATTCTTCTTCTTTAAGCTGAATTGCTTTAACTCCTGCAGCACGCTGCCCTACAATCGTTACTTCTGATTCATGATACCAGAGTCCATACCCTTTGTTAGATGCCAGGAATATATCGGAATGTCCGTCTGTCTGGTAAACATTAACCACTTCATCGCCTTTTTTTAAATTTAATGCAATCAGCGCTTTAGAAAAACGCTGCGAGTCATATAAGGCAAGTTCACTACGTTTAATCATCCCATTCTTAGTAAAGAAGAGTAGATAATGCTTATCGGAAAATTCCCGAATAGGTAGGACTTGGATAATACGCTCATCCTTATCAATCGATGCGATATTGGAAATATGCTGTCCAATATCTTTCCACCTTATATCAGGTAATTCATGTACCGGGATTGGCAGGTACTTCCCTTTATTAGTAAATAGAAGTACTTTATCCGTAGTATTTAATTCAATTAGACCTACCAGGTGGTCTTCCTCTTTTATTGCTAAGTCATCTCCATTTGAAGCACCATAAGAACGTAGACTTGTTCTTTTTATATAGCCATCTTTTGAGACAGAAACAAGTACTTCTTCGCTTGCTACCATTACTTCTATATTTATCTTCAGTTCTTCAATCTTATCTTCTATCACCGTTCTGCGCGAAGTAAAAAAGGTCTTTTTAATTTGCTTTAGATCTTTCTTAATGGTCTGGAGAAGCTTTTTATCACTTTGCAGGATGGATTCCAGATCTGTTATATTTTTGCGCAATTCAGCTGCTTCTTTTTCAAGCGATGTTATATCTGTATTTGTTAATCGATATAATTGTAACATTACAATCGCTTCTGCTTGAGCCTCGGAGAAATCATAGCTTGCAATAATGCGTTTTTTGGCATCTTGCTTGTCCTTAGAGGCGCGAATTGTCGCTATCAGCTCATCCAAAATTGAGATTGCCTTAATTAGACCTTCCACAATATGCGCTCTATCCTTTGCTTTCCTCAAATCGTAATTGGTCTGTCTTGTTACAACTTCTTTTTGATGATCTATATAGGCATCAAGCATTTGCGGTAACGAAAGAAGCTTCGGTGTTTTATCCTGTATCGCTACCATATTGAAATGATAGGTAACTTGTAAATCTGTATTTTTAAAGAGGAAGTTTAAAATTCCTTCACTGTTAACATCCTTTTTAAGTTCTACTACTACGCGTAGGCCAGTTCGATCCGTTTCGTCACGTACTTCGGCTATTCCTTCGACTTTTCGGTCGATGCGTAGCTCATCCATTTTCTTCACCATATTTGCCTTATTCACTTCATATGGTATTTCCTCAATCACAATTTGTTGCCGGTTTCCGCGGACTTCTTCTATCGACGTCTTACCACGAACAATGATCTTTCCTCTACCAGTTTCGTAAGCTTTTTTTATCCCTTCAACACCCTGAATAATCCCACCTGTTGGAAAATCTGGTCCTTGCATCACCTGCATTAATTTATCAACTGACACTTCGGGTTTGTCAATCTTCATAATGACAGCATCAATCACTTCAGAGAGATTATGTGGTGGTATGTCGGTTGCATAACCAGCAGAAATCCCTGTAGAGCCATTAACTAAAAGGTTAGGAAATTTAGCAGGCAAGACTACAGGCTCTTGGATCGTATCGTCAAAGTTTGGTATGAAATCTACAGTTTCCTTATCAATATCTCGTAACAGTTCGGAGGAAATGCTAGAAAGCCTTGCCTCCGTATATCTCATTGCTGCTGGTGGATCACCATCGATACTCCCGTTATTTCCATGCATTTCAACAAGCACATTGCGAATCTTCCAATCCTGGCTGAGTCGCACCATTGCTTCATACACAGAAGAATCACCATGTGGATGATAGTTACCAATTACTGTACCAACCGTTTTGGCAGATTTTCGAAAATTTTTCTCAAACGTGTTTTTCTCTACATGCATGGCATACAAAATTCTTCGCTGTACTGGTTTCAACCCATCCCGGGCATCAGGTAATGCCCTATCTTGAATAATATATTTACTGTACCTTCCAAATCTGTCGCCAATTACTTCTTCTAATGGAAGGTCCAGAAATGTTTCCGGTTGTGACAAATGAAGTCCCCCCTATTTCTTTAAAACATTAGCTTTCCTCATGTATCCGTTCATTTTCTAGAATGTTGGAATCTTCTTGAAGACCAAATTCTACATGACCCTCAATCCATTTTCTCCTTGGTTCCACTTTATCGCCCATCAGAGTAGTGACTCGACGCTCTGCTCTAGCAAGATCTTCGAGCGTTACCCTTATAAGCGTACGCGTATCCGGGTTCATTGTTGTTTCCCATAATTGATCGGCATTCATTTCCCCAAGCCCTTTATATCGCTGGATCATATAACCATTTTTGAACTCAGCTACCGCCTTTTTCATTTCCGCTTCATCCCAGGCGTAAACAACTTTTTCTTTTTTTCCTTTACCTTTTGAGATTTTAAACAATGGTGGTAGCGCTATATAAATTTTACCTGCTTCAACTAGCTGACGCATATAACGATAGAAAAAAGTAAGCAGTAATACTTGTATATGGGCGCCATCTGTATCAGCATCTGTCATGATAACGATTTTATCATATTGCACGTCTTCCAAATCAAAGTCGCCGCCCACGCCTGCTCCAATAGTATGGATGATCGTAGAGATTTCTTCGTTTTTAAAGACATCTTGTAGCTTTGCCTTCTCCGTATTGATGACTTTACCCCGTAATGGAAGGACCGCCTGGAACTTTCGATCTCTTCCCTGCTTTGCAGATCCACCAGCTGAATCACCCTCCACCAGGTATAACTCATTTCGCTTTGGATTTTTCGACTGGGCTGGTGTCAGTTTTCCACTTAATAGCGTATCTTTTCTGCGCTTTTTCTTACCAGTACGTGCTTCATCCCTGGCTTTTCTCGCTGCTTCGCGAGCTTCCTTTGCCTTAATAGACTTTCTAATAAGTTGCCCTGAAACATCAGGGTTTTCTTGAAGAAAGTAGGCTAGTTTTTCTGATACAACACCATCAACCGCGGATCGAGCCTCAGAAGTTCCTAATTTCCCTTTGGTCTGTCCTTCAAATTGAAGCATTTCTTCGGGAACACGTACGGATACAACTGCTGTAAAACCTTCTCTAATGTCCGTACCTTCTAAATTTTTCTCTTTCTCTTTTAAAAGTCCATTCCTTCTTGCATATTCATTAAAAGTCCTTGTAATTGCTGCACGTGCTCCAGATTCATGCGTTCCGCCGTCTCTTGTACGCACATGGTTAACAAACGAAAGCATACTTTCTGCGTACCCATCATTAAATTGAAATGCAAAGTCCACTTCAATGTTCTGTTGTACTCCCTCAAAGGAAACAACTTGATGTAGTGTATCCTTTTCTTCATTCAAATAACTCACAAACGACTCAAGGCCATCTGGATATTCAAACTCTTCAGTAGTATCGTGGCGATGATCATTTAATTGAATCGTTAATCCTTTTAGTAAAAAGGCTGCCTCACGAAGCCGTTCAGATAACGTTTCGTAGTCATATATTGTAACAGAAAATATGCTAGGGTCTGGTTTGAAGTGAATGGTAGAGCCTTTTTTCTTGGTAGGACCTTTCTTTTCAACTGACCCCACAGGCTTTCCACCATTTTCAAAGCGCTGGTAGTATGTAAAGCCATCCCGGTGAGTCGTTACATCAAGCCATTCTGAAAGTGCGTTCACTACAGACGCTCCTACACCGTGAAGTCCGCCACTTGTTTTATATCCACCTTGGCCAAATTTACCACCCGCATGTAATACAGTAAAAATTACTTCTATTGTTGGTCGGCCTGTGCTATGCATTCCAGTTGGGATGCCTCGTCCATTATCTGTGACAGATATACTGTTGTCTTTATGTATCGTCACTTTAATATTATTACCATATCCGGCGAGTGCCTCGTCTACTGCATTATCGACAATCTCAAATACTAAATGATGTAACCCTCTAGTATCCGTGCTACCGATATACATACCAGGCCTTTTTCGGACCGCTTCTAGTCCTTCCAGCACTTGTATTGAATCATCACTATATTGTAATGGTTGCTTAGTCAAAATATTTAACTCCTTTCTAAAACCCGCTCTTTCCACACATGTATGTATTATAATAGAACAAACGTTTTACTTTTGTAAAGACTATAAACATATTCAAAAATGCGCATATAAAATTGATTACCGGCCACCTAAGGCTCCCTCTATTTGTAGACATGTAATTAAGTATACTATAAAAGAAATCAGCTTGTATAGGTGAACCGTAGTGTCAGACCTTCACTAGTCCAGCTAAATCGGTTAAAAAAACAGCAAAAAGGATGGTATTCTCTGATACCATCCCATGCAATCTATCCTTTTACCAGTACGGCATGAACTACTTTTATACAAAGGTCCATTATTACTGTAAAGTCTTTTTCTTTAAGAAAATCGTAGGCTTCCTGATTAACTATTCCTTGTTGTGCCCAAAAAATCTTGCAGTTTGTTTGTGCCGCTTCTTCTGCTATAGCTGGCAGATATTCTGGTCTCCTAAATACATTAATAATGTCAACCTCATCTGGTATGTCCTGTAGGGAAGAATACGACTTCTCCCCTAACACCTCATCCACTGTTGGATTAACGGGGATGATTCGATAGCCTTGTTTTTGCATTGCTTTCGAAATTTGGTAGGACGTTCTTTCAGGTTTATCAGAAAGCCCGACCACTGCGATTGTCTTTGCATTTGTTAATAGTTGTTTTAATTGTTCATTCGACGGATTTTCCCATGTCATGATGAATACCTCCCTAATTTTCTAACAAACCTTCATCTTGTAGAAATTCTTCAGCTACCTCCTGTGGAGAACGATCTTCATAATCCACTTTATAGTTCATCTGGCGCATTTGTTCATCTGTGATCTTTCCACCCAGTTGATTAAGAATATCTTTAAGTTCAGGATACTCTTCCATTGTTTCATTACGCAATAAAGGAGCACCTTGATATGGCGGAAAAAGATTTTCTGGGTCTTCTAATGTGACAAGATTTAATTCTACCATATAGCTATCTGTCGCATAAGCGTCTATGATATCAACCTCCCCATTTGACAAGGCGTCCTGCCTTATTCCTGGTTCCATGGTACGAATATTACTAATATCAAGGTTATAGACATCCTGCATGCCAACATATCCATCATAGCGGTCATTAAATTCTAACGTGAAACCTGCCGTCACTTCATCCTCTACCGCCTGCAAGTCTCCAATTGTCTTTAAATTGTATTGATCAGCAAGTTCCTCTGTAGTTGCCACGGCATACGTATTATTAAAAGCCATCGGCTGTAGTAAAGCCATATCGTATCTCTTATCCATACCGATTTTAGCCTGTTCATAGACCTCTTTCGCATCATTGCTTTCCGCTTCTTCTTCCAATAGTGTCACAATTGCTGTTCCAGTAAATTCTGGGTAGATATCAATACTCCCTTTATCTAAGGCACTGAAAACAAAGGATGTTTTCCCAAGCCCTGTTTCTAACTCAACATTTAAATCCGTGTCTTCTTCAATCAACAACTTGTACATATTTGCTAGTATGGCTGGTTCAGATCCCAGTTTTCCGCCAATTATGATATCTGCTCTTTGAGAGCTGTTAAATATAAACGGAGATGTAACCACAAGCACAGCTATAAGTAACATGGCAACAAAAGATTTAAAACCAGCTCTTTTTGAGATACGTTCGAATCCGCGTAGAATTAAATCAAGTATAATAGCCAGTAAAGCTGCCGGTATCGCCCCAAGGAGGATTAGATTGATATCTGCTCCTCGATCAATTCCTAAAAGAATCAGTTCGCCAAGCCCACCTGCTCCAATTAATGCTGCGATTGTCGTGGTACCAACGATTAGTACCATAGACGTACGTATACCGGCCATAATTACCGGCATGGCAATTGGAAGTTCTACTTTAGAGAGTCGCTTAAACGAGTTCATCCCCATACCGATTGCCGCCTCTTTCAATGCAGGGTCGACCCCTATGATTCCCGTATAGCTGTTCCGCAATATCGGGAGCAAACCATAAGCAGTTAGCGCAATGATGGCAGGTACTTTCCCTATGCCCAAAAACGGTATTAGAAATGCTAATACTGCCAGACTGGGTATGGTCTGCATTATTGCAGATATCCCTATTATTGGCTCAGCAACTCGAGGATATCTTGTGAGTATAAGTCCTAGAGGAACGGCTATTATAATTGCAATAACTAAGCTCAACAGGGAAATCTGTAAATGTTCCCATATCGTCTCTAACAATTGACCTCTTCTATCCTGGAAAACGTTAATAAACTCCTGCATTACTGGATCACCCCGTTTTCGAGGGTCGTTTTACTTCTTAGGTATTCAACAATTTTCTTATTGCTTAACAATCCAATAAGCTTCCCTTGTTTAATGACTGGGAATAAGTGTTGGCTATCATGTTGTTGTATTAAAGCCGCAGCCTTATAGAGCGGGAGATCATTCTCAAGAGTCAAAAATTCCGGCTTGATAGCACCCATACTGACCACACCTTCATACATGTTGTTTCTATCTGTAACAATATAGGTCGCGTTTTGATCAAAATTCCCTTGTTCAAATGCTTCTTTTGTAAGAACGTGACTTGAAAATTGATCGCAAATAACGTCTACAGCTGTTTGCCAAGGTGATTTTCTTTCCCCAATAAAATTCTTCACGAATTCTGTTTTGGGGTTTAAGATGAGTTGCTGTGGTGTGTCCAATTGTACGATTTCGCCATCTTTCATTAAACACACCCTATCACCAAGCGCCATCGCTTCATCCATATCGTGGGTAACAAAGAGAATGGTCTTCTTTATTTCCTTTTGCAATGTCTTTATGTCTGTCTGGAGTTGCTCCCTGCTAATCGGGTCAAGGGCGCTAAATGGTTCATCCATTAGAATAATATCTGGGTCAGCCGCCAAAGCGCGCACAACGCCGATTCGTTGTTGTTGGCCACCCGATAGCTCTCTAGGCATTCGTTTTTGATAAGTGGCAGGGTCCAATCCCACCATCTCCAATAACTCATCAATTCTCTTTTTAACTTTTTTTCCTTTCCACTTTTTCATCTCGGGCACAATGGATATATTTTCTCCTATCGTCATGTGCGGAAATAATGCAATTTCCTGTAGAACATAACCAATATTCCAGCGAAGTTCATGTATGTTGTATGAATTTACTTTCTGTTCATTTATGTAAATATCACCTGCCGTTGGTTCGATTAATCGATTAACCATTTTCATGGCTGTAGTTTTGCCGCAGCCACTCGGTCCGATTAACGTTACAATTTCACCGGCTTGCACCTTCAACGAGAACTCACGTATAGCCTCCGTTCCATCCGGGTAGACCTTTTTCACCTTATCAAATTCAATCATCTCTTGTTCCCCCTTAGCAATATACACAAACCATTTTCAATTTCTTAAAACCTTACCCTATCTTTGTTGAATAAAAACTTCAACTGGAATGTTTCTCTCTAAAATAATAAAAATGGTTCTTTCCCCACTTACTTCGTGCTAGAATGTAAATAGAATTTTTTTGCTACATACTAATCGGAAAGTAGGAATCATGATGGAATATATTATATTCGCTATTGTTGCTTATTTATTGGGTTCTATTCCAACAGCATTAATTGTTGGGAAACTGGGTTACAACCTGGACATACGCGAACATGGAAGCGGAAATCTTGGTGCAACCAATACATTTCGTGTGCTTGGATTTAAGGCTGGAAGTATCGTAATCGTTACAGATATTCTAAAAGGAACTATCGCTACATTAATCCCCCTCCTTTTTGATGCGGACGTTTATCGATTGATAATCGGGTTATTTGCAGTAATTGGACATACCTATCCACTATTTGCTAAGTTTAGAGGCGGAAAAGCAGTAGCTACTTCTGGCGGAATAATTTTAGGTATTAATCCATTATTATTTATCATTACGATAAGTACCTTTTTAGTTACACTTTATTTGTCGAAGTATGTTTCATTATCCTCTATTATCACGGGGTTTGTTGCAGTTATCGCTTCCTTTCTTTTTCAAGATATCGGACTTATTATTGTAACTGCCCTGCTTACGCTATTTGTAACTTACCGACACAAAACTAATATTAAGCGGATTAGAGAAAAGACCGAACCGAAGATTACGTGGATGTAATTTCAGCAAAACCAATAAATTGAATATTAAATGGTGCTCACGTATACTTGTTTATACATGAATAGAAAGGGGACTGCGTCGTGAATACGAAATTCTTCCCACTAAAACAACTGCCATCCAAGGCAGAACGACATAAATTATTCGGTTCAGTATTACCAGTTCCGAGAACAAAACCAATTGAAAAAAGTCAGATGGCTGACTTGCAAAATACAAAAAAAGATTTTCTTTTTGATTTAGATGCTGTAGGGATTTCAAATGTAAAACATCCTGTGTCGGTTACGGGTGACTTGGAACCTAAAATACAATCCAGTATAGCCAATATTTCCTTTTCAACTAGCTTGAAAAGCACAAGTAAAGGGACAAATATGAGTCGCTTTACAGAACAACTAAGTACCTATTACAGACAAGGTGTCTTCCAAGCTGATTGGCAAATATTAAAAACGTTCACAAAAGAATTAGCAGACCGACTCGATCAACAAGATGCGACAATTGAGTTGCAATTCCCTTGGTTCTTTGAACGACGTGGCCCTCAAAGTGATCTCGCAGGATTAAATCACGCGGATATAACCATGAAAGTAATCTATGACTATCAAACGGGTTATACCCTCTCAGCTTCTTTATCGGCATTAATTACTACACTTTGTCCATGTTCTAAAGAAATTAGTGAATACAGCGCACATAACCAAAGAGGTGTTGTATCAATAGATGTGGAACTAAACGAAGGAGCAGTTCAAGCAGAGATGGACTGGAAAACAATGCTCTTAGAAGCGGCAGAAAGTAATGCTAGTGCAAGAATTCACCCGGTACTTAAGCGACCAGATGAAAAAATGGTAACGGAACAGGCTTATGAAAATCCTCGCTTTGTAGAAGATATGGTTCGTCTCGTTGCAGCTGACTTATATGAAATGGATATGGTTGATAAATTTCGAGTTGCTTGTCGAAATGAAGAGTCTATCCATATGCATGACGCCATTGCTTCTGTTAGTTATGATAAGCGCAATGAGAACCTCGGGTAATATAGATGAAATATCTATTCATTGGGCTCATTACATTTTACCGGAAAGCAATAAGTCCATTTACTCCAAGAACATGTCGTTTCTATCCAAGCTGTTCGGAATATGGCCTTGAAGCGTTTAAAAAATTCGGTGCCATTAAAGGAGCATATTTAACAGTAAAAAGAATTAGCAAATGCCACCCTTTTCATGAAGGCGGTGTTGATTTAGTACCGGAGAAAAAACAAAAGATCAGGAAATAGTTTCAAAAGGAGTTGTCACAATTGAATTTGCAGGTTAGCAAGGAAGCTGCTAAATGGTATAAAGATGAATTAGATTTAGAAGAGAATAGCCCAATACGCTTTTATGTTAGGTACGGCGGGGTAGGTGGAAATCTTCCTGGTTTTTCCCTCGGAGTTGCTGTTCAAGAACCAGAGAACAAGCATGCTTCTGTTATTGTGGAGGGGGTTTCCTTCTACGTAGAGACAAAGGACGCCTGGTACTTTGAAGACAAGGATTTAAAAGTACAGATGAATAATAAACTTGCAGAACCTGCCTTTAAATACACGTCCCTTAATAAGTAAACAATCTATCAAAAAACAACAGCACAGAGAAGTCCCACGTGCTGTTGTTTTCTTATTTAGTCAATAAATTAAATTGTTCTAGTTGCTTCCATTGCTTTTCGGAAAGTAATATATCCCGTTGTCTATCTCCAAACAAATCAAAATGGGGAAATTTTTGGTCCCTGTGAATCCATTCAGCTTCTAAACCATATTGTCTTCCCCATTTAGTTAGTTTCTCGAGATCATTACAACCAACCTTTGTAACGGTTGTACACCCAGGAAATCGATTATCGAGCCAATAGTGTGTTAAGATTGCAATTTCTCCAGCAAGTACTTTCTTCTTCCAAGAAATTAATTCATCTCTTTTTAAACCAAACGCCATGCCTGTTATCCCTCTTTCAATTTGTTACTGTATGCTTCATGCCACTCAGGGAAAGCTTTTCTAAGTGAAAGTGGACGAAAGCTGTCTTTTTTCACAATCACATGCTCCGTCTTACCGCTAACTGCTACATGTCTTTTTGAATTGAGAATCTGATATCCATAGACTGTTCGTAATCCATCGTAACTTTCCAACCATGTTTCTACTACAGTGTCTTCGCCATAACGAATGGGCTTTTTAAAGCTAATCGTAGCATCTGTGACAGGTGATACAACGCCCTGCTCCTCCATCGCTCCGTATCGTAAGCCTAGTGATTCTATAAATTTCGTTCTCCCTATTTCAAACCATACTAAATAATTGGCATGGTAGACGACACCCATTTGGTCGGTTTCCTGATAACGTACTTCAATTGGTGTTTGCACTTTATTCAACAATGATTCCTCCAATACAGCTTGTTACACTTTATATCCTATCATACCTACCAAAGTCTCCGTCTAATAAAACACTTATAAAAGAACAAGAAAAACGTTAAATAAAATAAAAATCGAACGAAAGTTCAAGTCCTTCACCAAGGATTCGAATTCGTTCGACTTTAAATATTGTGTAAAGTTTGTGGGAAGCAATACAATGTCTAGTCTAGTGCATTATATTCGTCTTTGATTTCATTACGCATTGCATCAATTGCTTCTTCACGACGTTTATTTTTAGTTTCAATAGCTTGCTTTTCCTCACCATCAGTAAAACGCATGGTTTCATGGGACTTCTCAATGTTTTGAATTGTATCTTGCACCATATTTTGCAATTTCTCTACGTTATCACTACGGTCATCAGGTTTTGGTTTGTGTGAATGTTTATCAGTCAATTTCATGCTCCTTTCTTTATTTCTTTTTTATTCTAACTTATTATTAGAAAGCTATACGTCCATTTTTATAAGGAAGTTCTTTTTAACGTTATCTAGGCATAAAAATACTCCTCTGATATTTCAGAGGAGCTCATCTTTTTAAGATTCTTTCTTTTTTAGGGTTTGATTCATTTTCATTTCTAAATTCCGCTCTATTCTTTCTAATAATGAAGCGTCCTGCATAATTTGCTTTTTATTATCCTGTACGAGTTGTTCAAATGATATTTTCTTTTTCAAAGAAATGGTAATTCACTCCTTTTAAATAGAAGTATTACCATTCCTCTTTATTTTCATACTATTATTCCATTTGTGAAATACTTTCCACCATGAAATCATACGTCATGGGCCCTGATTTCCGCGGCAATGCGATCTTACCATTTGATCCAATAAAGTACGTTGTTGGGACATTATATACCTTATAAGCTGTACTTAATTCTCCATCTTCATCAAGTGGCATCGTGTAAGTATACTTGAACTCTTCTTGAAACTTTTGGACATAACTTATGCCCTTTGCTTCTGAATCTGTCATATTAACAGCTAAAATCTCTACTTCATCCCCATATTCTTCCTGGATAGTTTGCATTTCTGGCATTTCTTTCTTGCATGGCGGGCACCATGTCGCCCAAAAATTTAGAATGACCTTTTTCCCCTTAAAATCTGCTAGTTGAATCGGTTCACCATTTAGCGTTTGTAGGTTGAAATCTGGTGCCGCTTCTCCTGGTTCCAGTCCAGCACTTTCTACTGGTGCAATCGCTCCACCCTCAGAGCTTGTATTCATTTCATTAGCTTTTTCAGTCTCTGCTTCTTTTTGATTATCAAAGAAGTTAAATACAACAATACCTACCAATACAAGCAAAGCACCTGTTGCTATTATATTTTTAATCATCTTTTAGCTCCTTTAATACACATTCCTGACAAATTGGCTCTCTTCTTATGTTAGTTAGAAAAGAGCTTTTTGTAAAGTATCATTTCTTATAATACCACCACTAGAGTTCTTCCCCCTACTTTTCACTTAGCGTATACACCAAGAAAAGCTTGTTACACAAAAAACCGCACAGACACAGAAATACTGTGTCGCGCGGTTTAATCATTAACAATTATTCATTTCGTAAACAGTATTTTTATATGACTTGTTTACTGTACGGTATTGCGGCTTTTATTTCTTTAATTTGTCGCGAAGTACCATTTGTAGTATGCCACCATGACGGTAGTAGTCAATTTCCACTTCACTGTCAAAACGAGCAACTGCCTTGAATGTTGTAATTTTACCATTTTCATCTGTTGCGGTAACATTTACAAGATCATGCGGTTTTACACTTTCATCTACTTCAATATTAAAGGTTTCTCTACCAGTTAGACCAAGCTTTTCAGCACTTTCACCTTTTTCAAACTGTAGTGGTAGAACACCCATCATAACTAAGTTTGAACGGTGAATACGTTCAAAGCTTTCAGCAATAACCGTTTTAATACCTAAAAGGTTTGTACCTTTGGCTGCCCAGTCACGTGATGAGCCCATACCGTAGTCTTTTCCACCCATAATAATAAGGCCAGTGCCATCCTGTTGGTATTTCATTGCTGCATCATAGATCGGCATTACTTCCTCAGTAGGCCAGTAGGTTGTATATCCACCCTCTGTCCCAGGAGCAAGTAAGTTACGAATACGAATGTTTGCAAATGTACCACGCATCATTATTTCATGGTTACCACGACGGGAACCATATGAGTTAAAGTTCCGTGGGGAAACACCTTTAGCCTGTAAATGCTTGCCTGCAGGCATATCCTTAGCAATTGCCCCAGCAGGTGAAATATGGTCTGTTGTTACAGAGTCGCCAAATTGACCAATGGCACGTAAGTTTACTAACGGATTCACTTTGCCGGCTTCTTTGCTAAGTCCTTCAAAGAACGGTGGATTCTGAATGTACGTTGAATCATCATTCCATTTAAACAATGGTTCATCCGTTGTATCAATTTCATTCCAGCGTTCGTTAGATTGGAACACGTTTTCATATTCTTTGCGGAAAATCTCAGGTTTGACAACATTTGCCACCTGTTCTTTAATATCTTCCATAGATGGCCAGATATCATCCATATAAACTGGCTTGCCATCTTTATCTTCACCAATCGGCTCTTTGGTTAAGTCAACATCCACTGTACCAGCAAGGGCATAAGCTACTACAAGTGGCGGTGAAGCCAAATAATTCGCTTTAACTAACGGATGAATCCTCCCCTCAAAGTTTCGGTTACCTGACAGGACAGAAGAAACAAGCAAATCATTGTCCATGATGGATTGTTCTATTTCTTCACGCAAAGGACCTGAGTTCCCAATACAAGTTGTACAGCCATAACCAACAAGGTTGAAGCCAAGTTTATCAAGATAAGGCGTTAAACCAGCATCTTCCAAATATCTTGTTACAACTTTAGAACCGGGTGCCAAAGAAGTTTTTACATAGTCAGGTACCTTCATACCCTTTTCAACAGCATTCTTCGCAAGCAGTCCAGCACCAAGCATTACGTATGGGTTTGACGTATTTGTACAAGAAGTAATGGCAGCGATTGCTAATGCGCCCGTTTTCATAACTGAGCTATTACCATTTGGATGATTAACTGTTACCTCTTTATTAAATTCTTTTTTATCCATCCCGAAGCCTTGGTTGCCTGCAGGGGCGGTTACAGCTTTATTAAATTCTTTTTTCATGTTTGATAGTGCTATTAAATCTTGTGGACGTTTTGGACCTGAAAGGTTTGGTTCCAGTTCAGAAAGGTTAATTTCGACTAATTCGGTATATTCTGGATCAGCCTGATCAGGAGAATACCAAAGGTCATTTTCCTTACAATACGTTTCTACAAGATTTATTTGCTCTTCGTCCCGCCCAGTTAGGCGTAAATAGTTTAATGACTCTTCATCAACAGGGAAGAATCCACATGTTGCGCCATATTCCGGAGCCATGTTTGAAATGGTTGCTCTGTCTGCAAGTGGCATGTCTTGTAGACCAGGACCAAAGTATTCAACAAACTTGCCGACCACTTTCTTTTCACGAAGTACTTGTGTTACCTTCAAGGCTAAGTCTGTTGCGGTTGTTCCTTGAGGGAAACTACCTGTGAATTTAACGCCAATTACTTCTGGAGCAGGGAAAAAGGATGGTTGACCAAGCATTCCTGCTTCAGCTTCGATGCCTCCAACTCCCCATCCTAGTACACCAAGTCCGTTAATCATCGTTGTATGGGAGTCAGTACCTACCAATGTATCTGGGAATGCATCATACTCTCCGTTTTCATTCTTAAGGCCGTGTACCACATTGGCAATATACTCAAGGTTAACCTGGTGAACGATACCTGTTGCAGGTGGTACTGCACGATAATTTTCAAATGCTTTTTGCGCCCAATTCAAAAATTCATAGCGCTCGGCATTACGCTCAAATTCAAGATCCATGTTTGCTTTTAGTGCATTTGCTGTTCCGTATTGATCAACCTGGACGGAGTGGTCAATTACAAGGTCAACTGGAACTTCAGGGTTAATTTTATTTGGCTCTCCACCCATATCTACCATGGCTTTCCGTAATGATGCCAAATCAACCACAGCAGGAACACCTGTGAAATCTTGAAGTATAACTCTGGAAGGTTTAAAAGGAACATCTACACCTTTACCTTCTTTTGTGCCCCATTTTGTTAGTCTTTCAACGTGTTCATTTTTGATTTGTCGTCCATCATGTTGGCGTAATAATGACTCTAGTAATACGCGAACAGAAAATGGCAAACGGCCAATTTTACCATGGCCAGCTTCTTCAAGTGTTTTCAGACGATAATAATTATACTTTTTCCCGTTTAAATCAAACTGTTTTTTCGCACCATAAACATTATGATTCCCCATTTTGTCTTCCCCTTTCAAACATACTTCACTTAATCATTTAATAAACTCTACAAATTTCGACTGCTTTTATACTATTACTCTATCATTCATATAAAAGCGATTTCCTTACAAGTATATCTTAAAGGATAATGGAGGAGAAAACAAACCATTCCCTTTTTCTTGCCTATATTAAAATCTTATGTAGAGTGATAAGTTTTACTTATTAGTTTGTTTAAAAAAACCAAGGGCAACGAATAACCAGGTCATTTATGAAAAATCATGTGGAATGTACTTCCACCCTTCTCATTTTGACTGATCTCTAATCTTGCCTGGTGTGACGCAAGGATTTGTCTTGTAATCATGATTCCAAGTCCCGTACCTGTTTGCTTTGTTGTAAAAAAAGGCTCGCCTAACTTATGTATGATTTCTTCTGGAATGCCGGGGCCCTCGTCGCTGATACTAATTTTAATTACTTCCTCACTGTCTTTCACGTAAAACGTAATAAAACCTGGTGATTCCATTGCTTCAATCGCGTTTTTCAGCAAATTAATTAGGACCTGTTTAATTTGGGAACGATCGCAGTTAATTTGGGCTTTATCTGAGCCATCCATTCTAATGTCTATGCCCTTTAATTTGGCTTGTGGCCCTAAAAGAACTGTTACATCGTGAATCATATCTTTAATAGATTCCATTTTTCGATTATCCGTCAAAGGCTTTGAAATAAAGAGTAGTTCAGATGTTATCGTTTCTATCTTTTCTATTTCTTCCACCATGATTTGATAATATTCCTCTTTACCCTTAACGCCAGCTTGTAAAAGTTGTAGAAACCCTTTTAGAGAGGTCAACGGATTACGTATTTCATGTGCGATCCCCGCAGCAAGCTGCCCAGCTACTGACATCTTTTCTGAACGAATCATCATTTCTTCTGCTTCTTTTTTATCTGTAATATCTTTTAAAGTCGAAATATAGTATTTTGTGTTAGTTGATTTATCCGTTAACTTCGCGACCTTGCATTCTGACCAAATGTATTTGCCATTATTATTTAATATATTTACATTAATTTTCTGAAAGGAGTCGGAAGCATTGTCCAACTGTTCTCGAATATAACTCACATCTTCTGCCGATATTTTTTCGTACCAGTAGGTGCCTCTTAAATCAGAAGTTTGGTAGCCCAATAAATCCTCTATCGAGCTAGAGATGTAAATAACTTTACCACTCTCATCCCAGACTGTCACAATATCATGGTTGTTTTTTTCTACCCAATCTACCATGTATAGGGGTAGTTTCGATAATGCTTCAAAGGTATCCTGTGTGTTGGCGGGTTCTGCTTTTTTTACAGTATGTTCAACTTGATATTTATTTTGATCTCTGTTCTTAAAAGCCATAGTACTCCCCCTCTTTGTCATAATGTAACAACCATTTGGCGTCTCATAATTCTAGATTATGATATATAATGCGATAATATGTCGCTTGTTTGCAGTAATTTTTCCTATTATAATATGATATAATTGTTTTACCTGTTATCTTTATGAATATATACCCAATTATTAGTAATATTACTATACCTGCGTAAAAAAATAAATTACTTATGTAAAATACTTGTAACAATTTGTAATTTCATTCGATTATTTGAAGAAAAAGGTGAAACGATGTCGGGATTTGTAGATTATTCTATTATCATCATTTTATGGGGCTTTCTTATGATTATGTTTATGGCAATAGGTGGTTTTTTCATGTTCCGTAAATTTTTAAAACGGCTTCCTAAAGAAGATGGTAAGTCCATTATGGACTGGGAAGAGTATTACATGGAAAAAAGCCAACATATGTGGAATATAAATGAGAAAGAACTTCTTGAAGAATTGGTTTCCCCTGTGCCTGAACTATTTAGAGATATTGCAAGGCATAAAATTGCAAGTAAAATTGGAGAAATTGCGGTCAAGAGAGAAATGAGTGCTATCAATCAAGAAGTGGTAATTGAAGGATATATTCTAGCTACACCAAAGCGGGATCATAAGTTTCTAAGAAAAAAATTAAAAGAGAAGAACATCCAAGTTACTCAATATGAACATTTGTTTATCATGGCAAAAGAGGATTATACGCCTGATTGGGAAAAACGAATGGAAAACAATAATAAAAAGAAGTCCGAACTCTAAACATTTCGGACTTCTTTTTATGCATTAACATGTAATTGCTTTTCAAGCTGAAGAAATTTATACAACATACAGCATCTCCACGTAAATATCATCCCAAATGCCAAGATAAAAAACATTCCACTTGTTTCCCCTGCTGAAATACTGCTGCCAATGATCAGTTTCATTACAATTCGAAAAAGCAGTAAACCAAAGAGAATAAAAACAAATGATTTTGAGGGAATCAAATAGATTGCTTCATGCCGAATTTCAAATCTGGAAGCTCTAACTAAGAAAAACGAGCAAATAACGCCTACGATAAGAGCCTCCAGGAATTGGCTTAAACTAATTTGAAAAACAGGGAATATAAACATTAATGCACCTGTACTCATAAAAAGGGGCGGCAACATAATTTTTTTTACAGAAGCCGGCTTCTTGGCTCCCCTTATGCGGACAAAAATCATAGTCACAGCCATACAGGCTGCAACAATAGTACTGGCTACCAACCAAAGCATAATGACATTACCTCATACTTTCTATCAGGTTATACCCTTAGTTATTACCGTTTCTCATTTCACTAAGCGGTTAACAGTTTCCAAGACCTGACTATCATCAAACGGCTTTACAATAAAGTCTTTTGCACCAGACTCGATTGCTTCCACCACAACCTTTTGTTGGCCCATAGCTGAACATACAATGATGGTAGCATGCGGGTCATATGACTTGATTTCCTTAATTGCATCAATACCATTCATGACAGGCATCGTAATATCCATTGTAACAAGGTCAGGATTCAATTCTTTATAAAGCTTCACCGCTTCTGCGCCATCTGCAGCTTCCCCTACAATATCATGGTTTTCTTTTTTCAGTATAGCGGACAAGGTTACCCTCATAAAGTTTGCATCGTCAACTACCATAACTCTGGCCATATTCTTCCTCCCCTAAATGTTACTGATCGTTTGCTATGGTTAAAATGATTGTCATCATTACTCCGATTACTGTGAAATAGACTCCTAAGTCAAAAATCATGGCTGTTGCCAACTCAATCTCGCCAAATAAAGGTATTGTAAAGTAATCAAAGGTTTGGGATAAGAATGGTACACCAAATATAAATGAACCTATACCTGTACCAAGTGCGATAGCTAAACCAATTGGAATTAATACCAAGAAGTTTATCGGTAGTACTTTCTTTACAGCCTCGATTCCATAGGCTATATACATGAGCAAAATAGCCGCTGACGTCATAAGCCCACCGACAAAACCACCACCAGGTGAATTATGTCCTGCAAGCAATAGATAGACTGCAAAACCTAGCAGGATAAAGGCGATCAATGATGTGGTAGTACGTAATATTAAATCGTTTGTTTTGTACATGTAAAAAGCTCCTTTATGCCTATATATCATAAGTTTAATATACTATGCTAATAAAATCCATCAAAATCCTGTGAAACCAAACAACCCTCCCAAATAGGACGTCAATTTATAAATCCAGTCAAAAAACAATGCTATTCCTATCACAACCATTAGGTATCCACCGATCTTCACAATGATGGAACTGTGTCTTTTTATCCAACCTAATTTCCCAACGAAGAAGGATAATACAAAGAAAGGAACAGAAAAACCAAGAACATAACTGATCATCATCCACATCCCCGATTGTGGCTCAGTAGTCGCAAGTGACAGGACGACACCTAGTATAGGACCAGTGCATGGCGTCCATCCAAGGGAAAATGCCAATCCGATGATAAAAGACCCTACGAAGCCAGCGGGGCGATTTTTAAACATGATTTGTTTATTCTTCATCAAGAACTCAAAGTTCAGTACTCCTGCAATTACTAATCCAAAAAAGATAATTAGAATAGCACCCACTTGTCTAATTAAGTCTTTGTATGTCATCAAAAACTCCGATATGTAGAGGCTTGTGAACCCCATCGTGATGAATACACAGGAAAAACCTAGTAAAAAGAAAAGGGTATGCATTGTGCTCTTCACATTGAATTTTTTATTATCCTCTTTTAATTCGCTTACACTCATACCTGTTATATAGGATACAAATACTGGAAATAACGGCAATACACAGGGAGATATAAACGATAAAAAGCCAGCACTAAATGCAATGAAAATATTTATTTCAGACATATTCTACCTCCTCATAGCTAACTTATCACAGTGTAGCTAAAAATGTATTGTTTCATGCATTAAATTTATGACGAAACACCGAAAATATTAGCCGTTGTAATAAAAAAGCCCCTTACGTTGTATGGTAAGGGGGTGATTCGCGCGGATGCTTGTTGCAAAATTATAAAATAATTGCTTATTTACCAGATTGATTGTTCATAGAACGCATCATCTGATTAATTTTCTTCTGAGATGGTTTTTGGCCCATTTGCATCATTAACGTACGAAGCATTTGCTCATTAATTGGTGGATTCTTTTTTAAATAGCTCATCATATATTTTCTTGCAATAAAAAATCCAAGAGCAACACCAGCAATTAACGCTGCTATAGCAATTAGTACTACCCAAATCGTGCTCATGTCACGCCTTCCTCCTTCGTGTTGTCTCTTTAACAGTATAGTAAATTAATGATAAGAATACAATACTTGTCCACTTTTTGATTCACGTATACGAATAACTGGTGATACCCAGCCATATTGTGCTGTATTTTCTCCAATGATAAAGAAGGTAGAGTCAATCTCCCGTAATATTGGAAACAATATCTCTTCAGCTTCCAGTATTGTTTTACAACGAAATTTTAAATGTTTTTCACTTATATGTAAAGGAATATTAGTCGAATTTTTATATAATCGTAAAAAATCTGCTGTTTCGTATGAAAACATCGTCTTATCCAGCTTCTCTTCTACAATCTTACAGAACTGTGTTCCAGGAAAAGGATAGGTACTATAGTCATATTGCATTTGTAGCTCCGGTCTTTGCTGACATTCTTTCTGATAATGTTTTATAAAACGATAAAGAATATCACTTTTATGGAAGTAATGCCAAGAAAACTCTTCCTTCATCCGGAATACAGTATATTCATACATACTAAACTTCCCCCTTTTCCTTCTATTATACGGAAAGAAGCTTTAAAATAATGTCGGTTCATCGGAGATATTTTAACTTGTTTTGTCGAGAAAAGTTTATAAATATACAAAAGCCCTAATACCGCTAGAAAGTTCGCTTATTAAAGCTTCAAAGGGTTAAGGTTAGTAATTATATATTTAAAATTAGAGTAATATGAGATCGACTTGAACTAATAGTAGTTTTAGTCTGTAAACTATCTCAAACAAAAAAATAGCATACCAATCCTAATGCGAATTGGTATGCTATTTAGTTTCGTTTTTCTCGATTTAAAGTGAATTATTCATCCTAAAAAATCAAGCTATTTTGTTAGTGATTCTACATGTTCTACGACATTCTCTACAGTAAAACCATATTCTTTTATAACTCTGTCACCATTAGCTGACGCACCGAAGCGGTCAATAGCAATAATTTTTCCGTGGTCACCTACATAACGATCCCAACCGAATGATGCTGCCATTTCAATTGCTACTCTGTTTTTGACAGAAGAAGGTATAACTTTTTCTTTATATGCTGCATCTTGTGCATTGAAACGATCCCAGGATGGCATGCTTACAACGCGAACGTCAATGCCTTTTTCTTTAAGGGCTGCTTGTGCAGAGACCGCCAACTGTACCTCAGAACCTGTCGCTAAAAGCAATGCATCTGGTGTTTCTTTGGTAGCATCACTTACAACGTATGCCCCTTTCTTAACACCTTCATATGCATATTCTTTTGTCCCTTCAAGAGTAGGAAGGTTTTGACGTGTAAGCACAAGTGCGGTAGGTTGATTGGTTGATTCAATCGCTAATCTCCAAGCTGCTTGTGTCTCATTAGCATCCGCTGGGCGAATTAATGACAAGCCAGGCATTGCACGTAAAGCCGCTAATTGCTCAACTGGTTCGTGCGTCGGACCATCTTCGCCTACTGCGATAGAATCATGTGTGAATACATATGTCACAGGCGCATTCATAATGGAAGAAAGACGAACTGCTGGACGAAGGTAATCACTAAACACGAAGAAAGTACCCGCATAAACCTTCAATCCACCATGAAGAGCCATTCCATTTAATGCTGCTCCCATAGCATGCTCCCGTACACCAAACCAAACATTACGTCCTGCATAATTTTTTCGCGTGAAGTCTTCTTCGTCATTCATGGTTGTTTTATTTGAACCTGCTAAATCCGCACTTCCACCAAAGAAATTAGGAACAGCTTTAGCAATAGCATTCAATACTTTTCCGGAAGAAGCACGTGTTGCAAGGGTATCTTTGCCTGCTTCAAATACAGGTAGAGATTTTTCCCAATCAACTGGTAGTTCTCCTTTCATAGCTAATTCAAATTGCTTAGCCAATTCTGGGTACTTTTCATTGTATGTTGCCAATAAAGCGTTCCAGTTATCTTCTGCTTCAGCACCTTGTTTCCCAATTTTTTCTTGGAAATCTTCATACACTTCTTCTGGCACATGGAAGTCTTGTTCATAGGTCCATTTATAATAATCTTTAGTTAGTTTAACTTCGTCTGCACCTAAAGGAGCACCGTGAGAAGAAGCTGACGCTGATTTATTTGGAGAACCGTAGCCAATAATTGTTTTCACTTCAATAAGTGTTGGTTGATCAGTATTCTCCTGTGCTTGTTTAATCGCTTTTCTTAATTCATTTACATCATTTCCGTCTTCAACGCGAATTACTTGCCATCCATATGCTTTGAAGCGTTCTTCCGTGTTTTCAGAGAAAGATTGATTTAGATCGCCATCTAAAGATATATCGTTGGAATCATATAGTGCAATTAGCTTACCAAGACCTAAATGGCCAGCAAGTGAAGCCGCTTCATGTGAAATACCTTCCATTAAATCTCCATCACTTACAAGTGCATAAGTGTTGTGATCGACGATCTGAAGATCTTCTTGGTTAAATTTCGCAGATAGATGTGCTTCAGCCATCGCCATCCCAACTGACATGGCAATCCCCTGACCAAGTGGACCAGTTGTTGCTTCTACACCGTCTGTGTGATGTACTTCTGGATGGCCTGGTGTTTTAGAATCCCATTGACGAAATTCTTTCAAGTCATTCATCGACACGTTATAACCAGATAAATGAAGCAAACTATATAGAAGCATAGATCCATGGCCTGCTGAAAGAACAAAACGGTCTCTGTTGAACCATTTTGAGTTTTTAGGATTGTGATTCATGAAGTCAGTCCATAGCGTGTAGGCCATTGGAGCTGCTCCCATTGGAAGTCCGGGGTGACCAGAGTTCGCTTTTTCAATTGCATCAATAGATAATGTACGAATTGTAGTAATTGAATTTTGTTCTATGTTGTTTGACATATTGTTTAACCCCTTTCAAAAATAACTACTGGTTGTTTCCTCCTCATTCTATAACGAAACCCATCCAGGAACAAGTTAAAACGGATAGGCTTCCTTATAAAAAGGGTGATTTTTGTCGTAGTATGGTACAAAATTAATGTTTCTTATTTCTCTCTTGCAAGTCTTTCACTTTTTTTGGTGTAACATCGTTTCCTTTAGGATCTACTACTGTCATGGATTTAAACTGGTTTTTAAAAGAGCTTCTTACATTGTTTAGATATTCTTCACGGAGCTCTTTTTGTTCTTGTTTCTCTTTCTCAGTTAAACCTGTATCTTTAGCCTTTTTTGCCAGTGAATTAATTCGCTCAATTTTATCCTGAGATAACATGGCTCTACCTCCTTTTCAATTATCTATTACACAAGTCTAAATACCCTTTTGGCTTTTACAAACTTCCTCGTCGTAATTGCGCCAACGTCTTGGGCTATTTAAGATCTTATTAAGCTTTATCTTTTAAAAAATCTATTTTACTTCTGAATACAACAAAAAACAAGAGCCATTAGCTCCTGCTTATTTATTTTACGCCTATTAAGGCTTATATTCAAGTATCTTGCAGTTCCTTATACCTCCGATGGACCGTCGCTTTTGAAACAGGGTAACCCATTCCATTTAATGTACTCGTAATCTCTTCAAATGTCAGTTTTTTCTCTCTAAGTCTAACCACTTCTTCTATAGGAAAGTCAACTCTATCACGCCCTGGCGCATGATGCTGGTTTTTGAGATTATCAGCAGGATTATATCCTTGTTCTACTGCGCGTCTCATTCCTCTTTTAATCTTTGCATTGTGAATTTTCCGCTGGTATTCTTCCACTATCCCAACAATTTGCAAAACCATAGAGTCTGATTCTGATAGTTCAAGCTTCCCATCATGCATTGCTGTATATACATCTATACGGAGCTTTTGAAGCTGATGGAACAACGCAATTTTGGTATTCCCACGCCCTAGTCTAGTTTCATCCTGGATGAGTAGACAGTCAGCATCTTTAGCTGCAAATATATCGAGCATCTCAAATATTCCATTTCGCTCTATTTCATAGCCACTCTTCTGTTCTTCTATACAAGCTATTACATTAAAATTATAGCGTTCTGCTAATCCCGTTAGCTCTATTTTTTGTCTAGCAAGAGAGGTCTCTTGGGTATGTTTGTCGGTACTCACGCGACAGTAGATAATTGCATTCAACACGCTTACTCCTTCTTAAACCATTTAACTCGTAATCATAGTAAAGTACAGGAATCCCAGCGTCAAGGCAAAGGCAACTATATAAAACAAATCCGTTTTTGTAAGTTTACTAAACATAGTCTCATTCCCTCCTTCTCTAAATAGGAACCTTTGTTCGCTTATTTGTAATTTTAATTATAGCAGAACATATGATCCTGTCAAGACTTTTTCTCGAACGAATGTTTGCTTTATGTGGAATCAAATGGTAAACTATTAATAATTAATCTTATGGGCGAGGTGAAACATTTATGTCAAAACTATCAAAACGTCAGCAAATGATTTTAGATTATATTAAAGACGAAGTAACAAAAAAAGGATATCCGCCTTCCGTCCGGGAAATTGCCGAAGCTGTTGGACTTGCCTCAAGTTCTACAGTGCATGGACATTTATCTAGAATTGAAAGCAAAGGATACATTCGACGAGATCCGACTAAGCCAAGAGCAATTGAAATACTTGATTTGTCGGAAGGAAACAATATCCCAAGAGAAGAAGCTCGCTATGCTCCTGTAATCGGGAAAGTAACAGCAGGCCTACCTATTACAGCAGTTGAAAACATCGAGGAATTCATTCCTCTACCAACCACAAGTGCCGGACCTGATGATAATCTTTTCGTATTGGTTATCGAAGGGGAAAGTATGATTGAAGCAGGAATACTTGATGGGGATATGGTTATCGTGAAACAGCAGAACACCGCACAAAACAGTGATATAGTTGTTGCGATGACAGATGAAAACGAAGCGACAGTGAAAAGGTTCTTTAAAGAAAAAGACCATATTCGCCTCCAGCCTGAGAATGCAACGATGGATCCGCTTCTATATGATAATGTAACTATACTAGGTAAAGTAATTGGCTTATATCGTAATATTCATTAAATAGCGCAACGCATAGTATCATGCACTCGTCTTTCGATCATGCCAAATATCTTTTTCTCACAATAAAAAAACAGCTGCCTCGAGGGCAGCTGTTTTATTGTTCCATTATTACTTTGGCTGATTGGAAAAGAATTTTAACAGCAGGCAATAACGTGTCTTCTTTAATATCAAATTTCTCATTATGATGCCCTGCAGTCAGTTCTGTTCCGAATACACAGTAGGTTGCCTTTCCGCCGTTTTTCTGCACTTCGTTCATAAAATAGGTCGCATCCTCTGATCCTCCTGGTGTGTTATCCTCCAGTCGACTTTTTTCAATATCTGGGGATAATTCGGCACATTGGTGGAGGATACCTGCTAGGTCCAACGAACATTTACAGCTTAGTGCCTCGCCTACTGTTTCAATCTTATGTTCTACTTGGTACATGGTAGCCGCTCCACTGACGATAGATGTCACCTGTTCTTTCACATAATCATTTATTTCAGAAGTCTCTCCTCGCGTTTCCACTTTCATGCTAGCATGGTTGGCAATTATATTTCTACCTGCACCAGCTTCTAGCTGCCCAACGTTTATCCTGGTAGCTCCTCCTGAATGGCGTGATATACCATGAAGGCTTAGCACACTAGCGGCTGCTGCTAAGAGTGCATTCTTCCCTTGTTCAGGACTACCTCCGGCATGTGCTGCAGTACCACTATAGGTGATATCTAACTTGGAGGTCGCAAGAAAACCACTATTGGCGGCAACGAACTGCTTATGCGGAACACCGACCCCAATATGGGTAGCGACGAAATAATCCACATCTTCCACTACATTTGCAGCTGCCATAGCTTTTGCTCCACGTGTACCTTCCTCAGCTGGTTGAAATATTAATTTTATTTTCCCCTTAAGTTGGTCCTTATTTTCAATAAGCAAAGTGGCCAGGCCTAAACCCATCGCGGTGTGGGAGTCATGACCGCAGGCATGCATTTTCCCGTGAACTTTTGAGCTGAATCCTTCATTGCGCGGGAAATGCTCGTTACTGTTTGACTCTAAAATATCCAATGCATCCATATCAAATCGATATGCAATGACAGGACCTTTCTTACCTGTATCTAGTGTGGCAACTATTCCTGTATAGCCTTCAGAAAAGAGATGAAGATAATCACCAATTGCCCCATTTTTCTGTGCCCATTGATAATGTTTCTTTGTTTCCTCCTCAGTTGGTTTTCCCATACAGTCTGCCTTTGACATAACTTCCTTTCCCATTTTCAATTGGAAACCAAGCTCATCTAAAATAGAGGCTACAATAGACGCTGTTCTCATTTCCAAAAAACCTGTTTCAGGATATTGGTGGAAATCTCGGCGCCACTTAATTAATTTATCTCCTAATTGTTGCATACTGCTCTCCTCCTTTTATAAGAACGGGTATATTCCTGGACCAAATGGTAGACCTGAATAGTAAAATACCAGAATTAATATAATCCAAGTAGTTAAAAACGCAATACTATACGGTAGCATTAATGAAATATAAGTACCTATACTAGCTTTTTTATCGTATTTTTTCATAAACGCCAAAATAATAACCATATACGGAAACAATGGTGTAATAATATTTGTTGAGGAATCTGCCACCCTGTACGCAACTTGCGTAAAGGCCGGATGATAACCGAGTTGCATAAACATAGGAATAAACACCGGGGCTTCAATTGCCCACTTGGCAGACCCTGAAGTGATCAGGAAGTTCATTAATGCAGTAAATATGATATAGCCAATAATCAACCAAATACCTGTAAAATTAATATCCTTTAGATAATCAGCGCCATTAACGGCTACCCATGTTCCTAAATTCGACCAATTAAAATATGCAATAAACTGTGCAATAGCAAATACTAGAACAATATAACTTGACATGTCCTTCATAGAATCTGCCATATAGTCACTAACATCCTTACCAGTCTTAATTTTCCCTACTGTTATACCAAAGGTAACAGCTACAATGATAAAGAAAAATAGCACAATAGGAATAATCCCGTCTAAGAATGGCGAGGGTACAATACTACCATCTTCACCTCTTAATGGGCTGTTTGGTAAAGAAATAACAATGACGATAAGTGCAATGTAGGAAAGCCCAGCAATGATCGAATTTCGGAATCCTTTGCCACCATTCTGTAACTCTTCATTCCCCTCATCTTCAACTGCTTCGCCTTTATATTTGCCCAGTCTTGGTTCAACAAATTTAGTAGTTATGAGTCCACCAATAACCGTCATAACAAAAACAGATACAATATTAAAGTACCAGTTATCGACCGGGGTTACTACCATCGACTCGTCCACAATGGCTGCGGCCTCTGTTGAAATGCCTGCTAGTAATGCATCTGTCCCTGCAATAAAGATATTTGCTGTAAATCCTGCACCGGCCCCAGCAAAGCCTGCAGCTAATCCAGCTAATGGATGGCGTCCAACTTTATAAAATACCATCGCAGCAAGTGGTGGTATCAATACAACTGCAGCGTCAGAGGCAAGGTTTCCAAGAATCCCTACAAATACTACCGTATAAGTAACTAAACTTGGAGGTGAGCTTAAGATTGTTTTTCTGATGGCATAATCCATCAGTCCAACTTTTTCAGCTAGGCCAATTCCTAGCATCATAACAAGAACAAGTCCCAGTGGAGCAAAACCTGTAAAGTTATCAAGCATGGAAGTCAAGATAAACTGCAAGCCTTCACCTGATAGCAAATTTTGAATCTCTAGTTCTTCCCCTGTACCTGGATGCACAACGGAAGCGTTAAATAAACTAAATATATAGGAAACAACGATCATTAATAGTGATAAACCAATAAATAATATAAACGGATCCGGCAGCTTATTTCCTACCTTTTCCACCAAATCTAAAAATCTTTGAAATAAACCACGCCTCTTTTCCATAATATCCCTCGCATTCTATACTAATATTACGATCTATCTATTTGAAAAGCCTATTTCTCATGCAACTTTGAAGGATATACACCCTCAGGAATAGGATTGCTGTATGGATTGGCTTTCTTAAATGCCTCAAATTCTTCTTTTATGTTTTGCAGGTCTTCTGGGCTATCAAACAGCTGAATACCAGCTAAGGCCATTGTTTCTGCGGCACGGAACATACCGTTTAGTGCATAGTTTCTTAATCCTTGTGTTGTCATTTGCCATGTGTGTAAAGCAGTACCCAGTACAGAGGTTGATGCCGATAATTGAGCTGTTGGGACGACCCAGCTTACATCTGAAACATCTGTTGACCCAGCAAGGATTTCCTTAGATTCATGATAAGGGGAAATGGAGTCAGAATAATACTTACCAGCAAATTCGCTACCATCTCCTACATAACCAAAACCTTTCATTGGATCTAGGAAGTTTTCTTTTTCACCGTCTGTAAAGGTATTCCATATTTTCTCTGCAAATGCATTTTCTTCATCTGTAGGCTTTTGTACCCCAACCTCGGTAAATTTCTTATACAAGATTTTCTCCAGTGAACGATTGGGAATATAATTAGAACATGCCTTATCAAAATCAATTGTTACTTCCGTTTCTGTCATGAGTGCGGCACCTTCGGCAATCTTCTTTACCCTTTGGAAAATGCTGTCCACTTGTGCCACCTTTGGAGCTCTTACGAGGTATAGTACCTCAGCATTTGCTTGAACCACATTTGGGGATATACCCCCTGTATTTGTCACAGCATAATGAATACGTGCCTCTGGCACAATATGCTCTCGTAAGTAGTTGACACCCACATTCATTAGTTCCACAGCATCCAATGCACTCCGACCCAAGTGTGGCGTGTTTGCAGCGTGAGAGGAAATGCCTTTGAATTTAAATGAAACTTGATAGTTTGCTAAGCTTGATAAACTCATAATCGCATTTGCAGGAGAGGGGTGCCATGTAAGCGCAGCGTCAACACCATCAAACACACCTTCTCTTACCATAAATGTTTTCCCTGAACCGCCTTCTTCTCCTGGACAGCCAAAAAATTTCACAGTACCTGGCAGGTTATTTTTTTCTAAGTATTTTTTTGCAGCACATGCAGCAGCAAACGCCCCTGTACCTAACAAATTATGACCACATCCATGTCCAATATCTTTCTCTAAAGGTTGATAACTCGTTTCATTAGGCTTCTGACTTAAGCCTGAAAGTGCATCAAACTCTCCTAGATATCCTATTACGGGCTTGCCTTCGCCATATGTAGCAATAAATGCTGTTTCTATCCCCGCAACATTACGTTCAACAAGAAAGCCTTTTTCCTCACAAGCCTTAGCAAAATAGGAAGCTGACTCATATTCTTCAAATCTTGTTTCTGGATGGTGGTAAATATAGCTACTTACCTGTTCAAAAGTATTCCGATTTGTAGATAAATAGTTTGCTACAAATTTATTCATGTTAGTTCCTCCTTTGTTGGCCTTAAAGATTGATTAACGACATGATTAATAACATTCTGAATTTTCATCTCGCAATTTAAGTCGAGAAATGTAGATTTATTTTACCATAAGTCTAAAAAATTAGACAAATGCAATCATTAGAAGCATTGAAAAATTTTGACATTTTAAACTAAAGGATAGAGCGCCTGCATTATGGGACACCTGCTCTATCTCCCTTTAATCTCTAAATCGATCAAGTATTAAAGTGTAATTTTTTCAAAAGGTACTTTTAAAAATACCGCCCATGGATGGACGGTATTTTTAATATACATTTAAAATAGTTGAGTACAAAGCTTCTTTAAAGCTTAGTACGTGCTTAAATATTGTTCTCTTTCCCATGGATGCACTTGCGTTTTGAACATATCCCATTCGATTTCTTTTGCTTCAACAAAATGTTCGAATAAGTGTTCACCAAGTGAGTTTACGATAACCTCATCTTTTTTAAGTTCTTCAAGTGCACCAGCTAATGTGCTAGGTAGATCCTCGATTCCAGCTTCTTCACGCTCTTCTTTTGTAAGAACATAAATATTGCGGTCTACGGCAGTTGGTGTTTTCATTTTCTTCTCAATCCCGTCTAGGCCTGCTGCTAGTAGGGATGATAATGCCAAGTATGGATTAGCAGATGGGTCAACACTACGCGCTTCTACCCGTGTGCTAATTCCACGTGAACTTGGAATACGCATTAGACAACTTCTGTTAGAACCGGACCACGCTATATAACTAGGAGCTTCATAGCCAGGAACTAATCTTTTATATGAGTTAACTGTAGGGTTCGTAACAGCAGTAAAGCTTTTCGCATGACTGATTGTGCCTGCAATAAACTGATAAGCCGTTTCGCTTAGTTGCATATCTCCTTTTTCATCGAAAAAGGCATTTTTACCGTCTTTGAATAGAGACATGTTAACATGCATCCCAGATCCGTTAACGCCGAATAATGGCTTCGGCATAAATGTAGCATGTAAATTATGCTTTCTAGCAATTGTTTTAACTACTAGTTTAAAAGTTTGGATATCATCAGCATGTTTTACAGCATCAGAATATTTGAAATCGATCTCATGCTGTCCTGGTGCTACTTCGTGGTGGGATGCTTCAATTTCAAAGCCCATTTCTTCAAGTTCAAGTACGATATCACGACGACAGTTTTCTCCTAAATCAGTAGGAGCCAAGTCAAAATAGCCACCTCTATCATTTAGTTCAAGGGATGGATCTCCTTTTTCATCTAATTTGAAAAGGAAGAATTCTGGCTCTGTCCCAATATTAAAAGCATCGAACCCTAGCTCTTCCATTTTCTTAAGGTTACGCTTTAGATTATAGCGTGGGTCCCCTTCAAATGGCGTGCCGTCTGGCTTGTAAATATCGCAGATAAAACGGGCAACTTTACCTTTTTCTGAAGTCCATGGGAATACAACGAAGGTATCCAGGTCAGGATATAGATACATATCAGATTCTTCAATGCGAACAAATCCTTCGATAGAAGAACCGTCAAACATCATTTTATTATCTAATGCTTTATCTAATTGACTTAGAGGGATTTCAACGTTCTTGATTGTCCCTAACATGTCTGTGAATTGAAGACGGATAAACCTCACGTTCTCTTCTTTAATCTGTTTCATGATTTCATCTTTTGATAATTTCTTTCCCATTCTTTCTCCTCCTAATAATTTATATATTTGAATAAAAAATATGGTTATATAAGCTAAGCTATGTATCCACATTTTCTATACATTATTAATGATTGGTAAAGAATCTGGATAATTCACCTTGGCGCAGGTTCGTTTTACCATGTCTGCCCGCATCGGTAAGTTCTGTTCGTAAAATTTTCCGAAGCTCCTTGTCTGACAATTCATTTGAGGTTGGCTTTGGCAACACTTCTTTTTTCTCGGTCACTTCTTCTTGAAGCATGAGCTTGATCCCTGCAATATTTAGGCCTTTATCTAAAAGGTCTTTTATCTCAAGTAATCTGTCTACATCATTAAATGAAAATAACCGTTGATTTCCACCTGTTCTTTCTGGATGAATTAGATCATGCTCTTCATAATACCTTATTTGTCTTGCAGTTAGTTCTGTAAGCTTCATTACAATACCAATTGCAAATAAGGGCATGGAACGTCTATCTTGATCATTCAATTCATGACCCCCTTGTAACGAATTAGTTATATTATATGAGGTGTAAGGTAATATGTCAACCTGATGTTAGGTTTTCTAACACAATTAAACTTCTACTTCTTTTTTATTCCCTAACTTCTATTTATCAAACCTTCTTTTGTCAATGTTTCCACAGCTGCTACTAGCGCTAGCTTAACATGTACATATGTTAAGCCTCCTTGAACAAAGGCTGTAAATGGTTGTCTTAATGGGCCGTCCGCTGACAATTCAATACTTGCCCCTTGAATAAATGTACCTGCTGCCATAATCACTTTATCTTCATATCCGGGCATTTCGCTAGGGTATGGAGTGACAAAAGAATTCACTGGAGAGTTTCGCTGTATTTCCTGGCAAAAGCGTACCATCGGTTGCTCTTTCCTGAAGGTGACGGATTGAATAAGGTCTGTTCTTTTCTCTTGGTAGTGCGGGCTTGTCTCAAAACCAGCTAGTTCTAAAAAGCGAGAAGTGAAAACCGCACCTTTCAACGCTTCTCCCACAATATGCGGAGCTAGAAAGAAGCCTTGGAACATTTCTTGAAGCGTATGAAAAGTTGCCCCCGTTTCCTTTCCTAGACCAGGTGCTGTTAAACGGTTAGCACACTGTTCAATGAGTTCTTTACTTCCCGCAAGGTAGCCACCAGCCCTTACAATCCCCCCGCCTGGGTTCTTTATAAGAGAGCCAGCAATCATATCTGCCCCCACATGCAATGGCTCTCTACTCTCTACAAATTCCCCGTAGCAATTATCAACAAATACAATAATATTTTCATTTATCTCTTTAACAAAAGAAATCATTTCTTTTATTTCATCAATCGTAAAGGAGGGGCGATCATCATATCCTTTTGACCGTTGAATACCTATAACCTTTGTCTGATTAGAAATAGCTTCTTTTATCCCCTGGTAGTTAACCCTTCCATTTTCCCTTAAGTCAACTTGATTGTAATGGATATGGAACTCTTTTAATGAACCTGTATTTTCACCTCGAATGCCAATAACCTCTTCCAACGTGTCGTATGGTTTGCCCGTAATGTAAAGTAATTCATCTTTCGGCCTCAAGAGTCCAAATAATGCTGTTGTAATAGCATGGGTACCTGATACGATTTGCGGTCTTACAAGTGCATCCTCGCCACCAAATACTTCTGCATAGACGGCTTCGAGTGTTTCTCTCCCTATATCATCATACCCGTATCCACTTGTTGAATGAAAATGGCTGTCGCTAACCCGGTGTTTTTTAAAGGCTTCTAGTACTCGTTTCTGATTTATCTCCCGAACTTCTTCAATACTCTTATGGTGAATAGCACAATCTTTTTCTGTCTGTTGTATCATATCTCTAATCATGTAATGTCTTTACTCCTCTAAAAAGCCCCTTAAAGGGTGATCTTGTTTGATATAGCCTTGTAATACATACCGGTTTGTTGTTTCCTCAAACTCTTTTCGTACAATAAGTGTTTCTTGCTCTAGTCTGTTTAATTGTTTTCCTTCCTCAGGACCTAGTTGGACATTGTATGGTTTCCATATTTCTTGCAAAATCGTTTCTACTTTGGAGAGCATATTATCAATGTCTTTTTGTTGATAAGCACTCATGAAGAAGTAAGGATGCTGCATGGGGATAACTTCTTCCCCATTCAGACGGTCTTCTTTATTGTAGATAGTAAGCATGGGAATGGAGCCAGCATCCAATTCATCTAAAAGCTTTATAACCGTATCTTGCTGCTGTTCCTGATCAGGATGGGAAACATCCACGACATGTAATAAAAAGTCCGCCTCTTTCACTTCTTCTAAGGTGGAACGAAAGGCGGCAATCAAGGCTGTTGGTAAGTCTTGCATAAAGCCTACTGTATCGGTAATAAGCGCTTGAAAACCAGAAGGTAATTGAATTTGCCTTGTCAACGGATCCAATGTAGCAAACAATTGATTCTCCTCAAGCGATGTACTATTTGTCAAACGATTGAACAACGTTGATTTCCCTGCGTTAGTATATCCGACAATGGCAATTTGAAAAGCTTCATTTGATTTTCTCCGTTTTCTGTATTGCTCCCGTTGACGAACAATCGTTTCTAGCCTTCTTTTAATATCATAGATTCTTCTTCTTATGTGACGTTGATCGGATTCAAGTTTGGTTTCACCTGGCCCTCTTGTACCAATACCCGCTCCCAGACGGGACATTTCAATCCCCTGACCTCGAAGTCTCGGCAAAGTGTATTCATGTTGCGCTAATTCAACTTGAAGCTTACCTTCCTTGGTCCTCGCCCGCTGGGCAAAAATATCAAGAATTAGCTGACTTCTGTCAATTATCCGCACACCAAATTCTGCCCCTAGGTTCCGCAATTGGCCAGCTGACAATTCATCATTGGAAATAACTAAATCTATACCAAATTCTGTGATGGCTTCCTTAATTTCTTGTACTTTTCCTGTACCAATATAGTGAGCAGGGTCGATTCGATCTCTATTTTGAGTCATTATAGACTCTACTTTCCCACCCGCTGTTTCACTTAAGGAAATAAGCTCATCTAAAGAGGACTGGAATTTTGCTTCATTTTGCTGCTTTTTATTTACGGCAATTATAAGAATTTTTTCGGACATAACTGCATCCTTTCTTTCGATGAGTGTATTGTTTTCAGTGTTCTCGCTAGTTTTATCTTATCAAAATTGGCAATCGAGTACAAAATTGAGACTAGCTAGTTATTGCTTGAAAGATCTTCTCGCGTTAGATGAATTAAATCGTGCGTTGTAAAATGTTCTTCTGTTAGAAGTCTTACAGCATGCATACGGATAGCATGCTCTATCACATTTCTTACATAACGTGCATTGGAGAAGTTCCGCTCCTCCTCTTGCATCTTCCTTGTAAGGCGTTCCCTCAGTTCATATCTTGCTTCCTTTGTAAATCTATATTCACGTTCAGCTGCCATTTGAGTCGCAATTTCCATCAATTGGGAGACTTCATAGTTTTGAAAATCCAGAATGAATGGAAAGCGTGATTTAAGCCCTGGATTTAAAGATAGGAATCGTTCCATCTCAGAAGGATAGCCCGCAAGAATAAGAACAAAGTCGTTTTGATAGTCCTCCATATGCTTAACTAACGTATCGATTGCTTCTTTCCCAAAATCCTTTTCACCACCGCGCGCTAACGAATAGGCTTCATCAATAAATAGGATCCCTCCCATTGCTTTTTGGATAAGCGCTCTCGTTTTTTGAGCAGTCTGCCCGATGTATTCCCCAACCAAATCGGCTCTTTCCGCTTCAATAAAATGCCCTTTTGATAATTGACCCATATCAAAATAAATTTTGGCGAGCTTCCGAGCAACGGTTGTTTTTCCTGTTCCTGGATTACCTTTAAAAAGCATATGAAGTACTTGTTTAGAACACGATAAACCTGCTTGCTTTCGTTTTTCATTGATTACTACCGTAGCATAGACTTCTTTTATTTTCTGCTTTAGTTCATGCAACCCCACAAATGAGGAAAACTCACTGTCAATGTGTTTAAAAGAATTACTCTCAGCCATTCTATTTTGTTTATTTGGAATTGCCTTGATTTCCTCTTTTCTATCCTGAAGAATAATGTTGATTTGGTTGCTTTTACTACGCATTAACTGTGTTTCCATGCCTTCACCCCTCCGTCGTATCATTATACGCGGAGGCATAAAAGTTGTGACATTAGCCCAGTAAATCATAACTTAAGATAAGTGAACATGAAAAACGGGCGCCATTAGCGCCCGTAAATTTTACTTATTCTTTTTCCAACGTTACATTTTTGACAGGAGCGAATGTGGAAATTGCATGCTTAAATATCAGCTGCTGTTTTCCGTCGGTTTCTAAAAGAACGGTGAAATTGTCGAATGCTTTCACTACTCCACGTAATTGAAAACCGTTTGTCAGAAACACAGTCACCGCAATATGGTTCTTTCTCAATTGGTTTAAGTATTGGTCCTGAATATTTACTGTTTGCGCCATTTTCCTTCCTCCTCTTTTCTATCTATATATTCATTTCTACTTTTCTTGAAGAAATCCTGCAATATCGCGTAAAATAAGTCTAGATTTTTCCCTAGCCTCTTCGGGTTTAATCGAATACCAATTGACATCCATCTTATTTCTAAACCATGTATACTGTCGTTTTGCAAACCTGCGAGAATTCTGCTTTAGCGTTTCGATTGCCCCCCCAAGAGACTGGTGATTTTCAAAATAGGGAATAAACTCTTTGTAACCAATCCCCTTCATTGAAGGCTTATCTGTATATCCCCTTTGATACAAAGTTTGAACCTCTTTTACTAATCCCTGTTGCACCATGAGATCTACCCGATGATTAATTCGGTCGTATAAGAGCTCTCTATCCATCTCCAGCCCAATTAAATGTAGCTGATATGGAGAAGTTAGCTGCTGTGTTTTTTGCCACTCTGACATAGTCATTCCCGTTGTTTCATAGATTTCAAGTGCTCGAATAACGCGCCTAGCGTTGTTTGGATGCGTCTTTGCAGCTTGTACTGGGTCCAATTCTTTCAACCTATTGTAAAGGACATTCGCTCCATCTTCTTCCATTTGTTTTTCCAGCTTCTTTGAGATGGTAATGTCTCGCTTTCCATTGGCAAAATTGTAATCATATAAAGCAGCCTGTACATACAGACCGCTTCCTCCTACGAGAATCGGTAATTTATGTCTTGAACTAATTTCCTCTATGTGCTTTTTAACACTAGCTTGAAATTCAGCAACAGAAAAAGATTCCCACGGCTCCTTAATGTCTATCATGTGATGGGGAATACCTTCCATTTCTTCTTTTGACACCTTGGCAGTTCCAATATCCATTCCCTTGTATACTTGCATCGAATCTCCGCTAATAATTTCTCCGTCAAATTGTTTTGCTACCTCAATGCTAAGTTTCGTTTTGCCAACTGCTGTTGGACCTATTATTGCGATTACGGTTTGTTCCATTATTATCCCCTAAATCCTAAATGTTTAATCATACGCCATGTACGCTCTAAGCATCCAGCATCTTTTCTCCGCCTTTGCTTGGATCGTTAAAAGTAAATCCTCTGTGGGGCCATCATCCAATTCTTTTGCAAGTTTAAGGCCACTTGAGCGTATCTCCTTAATAAGTTGTGTAAGATCATCATACAACTGACTTATTAATTCACTTTCTTTGTCATCTGCACTGGCTTCCACCAATGTCGCTTCTTTAATATACATACTCATAGTTGCGAGCGGTTTTCCCTCTATCATTAAAATTCTCTCGGCAATTTCATCCGAATCTTCCGCAACATCTGTATACATTTCTTCAAATTTCTCGTGCAATGTAAAGAAATGTCTTCCTTGCACATACCAATGATATCGGTGTAATTTGACATATAGGACAAAATGATTTGACAATAATTGATTGAGAAAATTAATAAGTCTTTGATTTTCCATTAAATACACCTCGATGATCGTTTTTTTCTATCATCGGCGAGGCACATTCGGTTTATTCATTTTTACATAACTCTTTTAAACATTTTTTCAAGCTCATAAGAAGAAAAATGCACAATAATTGGCCGTCCATGAGGGCAGGTAAATGGATCCGTGGTTTGTCTTAAGTCTTCAAGCAGGCGAAACATATCTTCCTGATTTAAATAATGGTTTGCTTTAATCGATCGCTTACAAGACATCATAATAGCGGCCTCTTCTCTAATCGACTCGATATCGATACGTTCATCCGCCATTATTTGCTCCATCATTTCCCTGATAACCTCTTCTTCAAAACCTTTCGGAAACCAATTAGGGTGTGAGCGAATCACATAAGTATGCTGTCCAAAGGACTCAAAAAACAGGCCAACTTTTTCTAAATCTGCTTTATATTGCTCAATAAATATCGCTTCCTGTTTAGAAAAATCAAAGGTTAACGGCAACAAGAGCTCTTGCGCCTCGTTGTTCGTACTACCAAGTTTTGCTTTAAAAAACTCATATTTAATACGCTCTTGGGCAGCATGTTGGTCCACCATATAAAGCCCGTTTTCATTTTGTGCCATAATGTAGGTGCCGTGGAGTTGTCCAATTGGATACATCATCGGCACTCGTTGTGCTTGTTGTTTAGGTTCCATGCTGGCCATTTCGGCTTCGGACAGTTTTTTCTCTGGCAATTCCTCTGTATACACGTTTCGATTCTTTTGCTCTTCAGCTTCTTCGAAAGGCTCGTTAGTCAGAGGTTCTGTTTTAACCACTGCTTTCTCTTGATCAATAATGTTTTCTCGAACTGTATCCACGTTGTTCCAAGTTTGGTCTGATACCGATTCTGCTTTTTTCTGTTCAAAATCCATCGTATTTTGAACTGTTTTTTCTCTTGCAATAGGCTTTGATTGTAATTCAGGAATCAAAGTTAGTTGTCTAAATCTTTCCCGTATAGTCTCTTCTATAAGCTGGAACAATTCTTTTTCTTTACTAAAACGCACTTCAAGCTTCGTGGGATGAACGTTCACATCGACAAGGATTGGATCCATCTTAATATCCAGTACAACGATAGGATATTTACCAATTGGCAATAATGTATGATAGGCTCTTAGAATTGATTGAGACAGTGGAATACTTCTAATATAGCGACCATTGATCATAGTAGATATATAACTTCTTGAAGCCCTAGTGACTTCGGGCTTGGCAATATAGCCTTTAATTGAAAAATCCAGTGTCTCCCGCTCTATCCAAAGCATTTGCTTGGCAATCCCCATACCATAAACATTTGAAATGACCTGTAAATGATCACCTGTGCCCGGAGATTTAAACAGGCCTTTGCCATTATGAGTTGCTTCAAAGCGAATCTCAGGATGGGAAAGCGATAATCGGTTTAGTAGGTCTGTTATATGTCCAAGTTCTGTATGAATTGTTTTCATATATTTTAATCTAGCAGGTGTATTAAAGAATAGATCTTCAACAAGAATCTCCGAGCCTTTGCGTGCATCACTTTTCGCTTTACGTGTAACCTTACCACCTTCTAGTTGGAGAAGCGTGCCCGCCTCCTCACCCTGTGATGTTTGAATGGTAAGTCTGCTAACAGAGGCAATACTGGCTAGCGCCTCGCCGCGAAACCCTAATGTCCTTACATGAAAAAGATCGTTCTCATCTTTTATCTTACTTGTTGCATGGCGGAGGAAGGCCCGCTCACAATCATCCTCTGCCATTCCATCCCCATTATCGGTAATTTTAATTTGCTGAAGCCCTGCCTCCAATATATCTATTTTTATCCATGTGCTATTTGCATCGATGCTGTTCTCCACCAGCTCTTTTACGACCGAAGCAGGACGTTCTACTACTTCACCAGCAGCAATCTTATTCGCTAACACATCGGGCATTTGCACAATGCTCATACTAACATTCCTTTCTACTTCGTGCTTTTTGCTTCTTTCTGTAATTGATACAAGGTATTCATGGCATCCATTGGTGTCATGTCAAATAAGTCTAGCTCTTGTAATTTTTTTAACAGCTTCGCATCTATCTGGTTATTTTCACTACGAGAGTTCGAAGTTTCACGCTTTTCTTCTACGAAAAAGGACAGCTGATCAGACGCTGGTATATCTTCATTCGCTTTCGTTTCCTTTTGCTCCCCTTCTAGCTGTTGCAATATAAGATTTGCACGTTCAATTAATGTTCCTGGAAGGTTAGCAAGCTTTGCTACATGAATTCCATAGCTTTCGTCTGCTGCACCTTCTTTAATTTGGTGGAGAAAGACAACATTTCCTTCATACTCCTCTGCACGTACATGAATGTTCTTCAAGCGATCCAGTGAGTTTTCTAAAGAAGTGAGCTCATGGTAATGGGTCGAGAATAATGTTTTAGCATGAATATTATCATGGATATACTCGACAATCGCCTGGGCAAGCGCCATTCCATCGTATGTACTCGTTCCCCGACCTATTTCATCTAGTAAAATCAAACTTTTATCTGTTGCATGCGAGATGGCATGGTTGGCTTCAAGCATCTCTACCATAAACGTACTTTGTCCTGATACTAGGTCATCGGCAGCGCCAATTCTAGTAAATATCTGGTCAAACAATAATAATTCAGCTTCATCACAAGGAACAAAGCAACCAATTTGCCCCATGATAACCGTCAAGGCGAGTTGCCGCATATACGTACTTTTACCTGACATGTTTGGACCAGTAATAAGGAGCACATTTTTCTCAGCATCCAATTCCACATCATTCGGTACGAAATTCCCGTCACGCATGACCTGCTCAATGACAGGATGACGGCCATTTTTGATAGCAAGCTTCTCTGTGCTAAAACTTGGCCGTTTAAAATTATTCACTTCACTAACCGTAGCAAAGGTTTGAAGAACATCTATCCTGCTGACTATGTCAGCCAAATACTGTATCTCTGGAATATGTTCCTTGATTTTTTCCCGAATTTCTAAAAAGAGCTGATATTCAAGTTCAACGCTTTTCTCTTCTGCTTCTAATATAAGTTGTTCTTTTTCTTTTAATTCAGGTGTAATAAATCTCTCTGCATTGGTTAGAGTCTGTTTCCGTTCATATTTATTTTCCGGTAGGAGATGAAGATTCGCCCGTGTCACCTCAATATAATAACCAAAGACACGATTATAGCCGATTTTAAGTGATTTAATATTCGTCTCTTGCTTCTCTCTCTGTTCCAGCTCAGCAATCCACTGTTTTCCATTTCTTGAAGCATAACGATACGTATCAAGCTGCTCATTGTATCCATCTTTAATGATAGATCCTTCTTTTATTGAAACGGGTGGCTCGTCTACCAAGCTTTCATTCAATAACGCTACTAAATGTTCAGGATAATGAAGATCGTTTGCAAGGTTTACAACCTCCTTTTGATCTATTTGATTTAAGGTTTCTCTTATACCTGGAATCTTTTCTAGAGACAGCTTTAACTGTTGTAAATCTCGGGCATTAACATTACCAAAAGCGATTCTACCAGCTAGTCTTTCAAGGTCATAGACAGATTTCAATGTTTCCCTTAATGTATCTCTTTCTAGAAAATGCTCATAAAATGCGGATACTGCATCAAGCCTTTCCTCGATTTTCTCCTTGTGTAGTAATGGGCGTTCAAGCCATTTCTTCAACATGCGGGATCCCATTGCCGTTACGGTTTTATCTAAAACCCAGAGCAAGCTTCCTTGTTTTCCCTTTTTCATTATCGTTTCGGTTAATTCTAAATTTCGTTTCGAATACATATCCAATGAGAGATAATTTTTTCGATTAATAATCTCTGCTTGTTTTAAATGATCGAGGGATCGTTTTTGCGTGTCTTGAACATAATTGAGTAATCTGCTGAACGCAGTCATTAACCGTTCATCATTGAGATTCTCACTAAGGTCACGATATTCCGCACTAAATTTAACTTCGTCCTGATAGGATAATGTGACCTGCAGGCGTGTTCGCAATTGACTTTGTAGACCTTCGGGTAATGTAGATGGAATTACAACTTCCCTGATCGGCTGGTTGTAAAATTCATGGATGACCGCTTCAAACCCTTCCTCGATAAGGGCAAGTCGATTCTCTCCTGTAGATAAGTCATTGTAAGCTATCACAAAAGAGCCATCTACAAAGTGAGAAAGACTCGCAATATAATTATTTTCTCCCTCGGTAAGCATTGTGCTCTCCATAACTGTGCCAGGAGTTATAAGTTGAACAACCTCCCTTTTCACAACACCTTTAGCCGTCTTCGGATCTTCCACCTGTTCACAGATGGCAACTTTATAACCTTTTTCCACAAGAATTTTTATATAATTAGCTGCTGCATGGTATGGGATACCACACATTGGGATGGGCTCTTTCTGTCCAGGATCCCTTTTGGTCAAGGTTATCTCTAACTCTCTTGCAGCTTCTATTGCATCATTAAAAAACATCTCATAAAAATCACCTAATCTAAAAAATAAAAAGGCATCTTTATAAGCTGCTTTTATTTGTAAGTATTGCTCCATCATGGGTGTATATTTTGCCATGTTTCATCCTCCAAAACCTATCTTATACTAGCTATAGTATAGCATACATCCCCTTACTCATACGAATTTCCAAGAAGCTTCTAACTATATAAAGTGAAACTTCAATCAGTGGGGGTTTTCGTTCTTCCCCCACTGATTGTTAGTTGAACGAATCGGGGTGTTAGCGTCCGTTTACTCCCACTTAAACATCACTGTTTCACCTCATGTTTTGAAGTGGGAGTCTTACGGAAGGTTGCACCGGGATAAAACATTATATTTGGCTAACTAGAGAACTTAATTACAAACAGCTTAAAAAACAAAAAATTACGAGAGAGACTATCCCTCGTAATTTTTATTAGTCTTTATGATGAAGGAAATCTGGTTCAACTTCTTCCAGTTCATCATCAGTTAATTCAAAATCCCAATTGTCTTCATCGTCATCAAAGTTGTTCTCAGAAGGATCAACACGGACAGCGATTTTTGTTTCACCGATAATTTGAACAACAAATTCTCTTTCAATCTCGACAACAATTTTGTGTCCCTTACTTGCAATTTTACATTCCAGGCAGTTTGGTTGCTGTGTAACTTTTGCGATTACGTCAAACTCATCATTGATACATTTATCATCTTTAACAGAAAGCGGGATTATGTCCGTATAGGTAACCCTCTCCGTTACGACCTCTGTTTTAGTATTATCATTATAGGAATACCATACATTGATGTCATAGCTCCCATTAATTTCAACAGTGTCTTCGGACTTCTTCTTAGCATTGTATAAATGATTGATCACCCAGCACCCCAGGATGCTTGATGGTCTATGAGATGGCGTAATGGAATGAGAAGCTTGCGTGAATTTTTTTCCTTTTCCACAAACGGCTTTTGTAATGATTTCTCTATAGTCTTTTTCAAGAAAAGTCATAATTACTTTTACCTCCTCTTTTTTCATTCTCATTTTATGCAAGACAAATACCTAAAGTGCATAGCGATTTGTGAAAAAAGAAAAGAAACCAATTTTAAGGTGGGTGAGAAGTGTCATGAAGCGGTTTGGAAATAAAAAAAGAAAGAGACTGCTTCGTCTCTTTCATCATAATTAGTTACTGCAACCATGGTTCTTTTTTGCTTTTGAGCCAGTTTCTCCTGCTAAAAGATCACCGCCTGTTGATTCAATGACATTATTGGTAACTTCTCTGGCTATCGTTCCTGAAACGAGCTGTAATACATCATTTACAACAATTTGTGTTTCTTTAAATTCCTGAACTACTGGAATTTCGTCAATTTCATTTTGCAGGCGATCAATTTCTTCCTCAATACGTTTTAACGCTTCTCTTTTCTCATAAGCCTGAAAGTTTACTGCTTGTTTCTGCAATGCTTTAATCTTTGTAATTAATTTTTGTACTTTTTGATTTTCATTTATTTTTGCTTCTACTTGCTTAAAGCGATCAATTTCTTCTGTATTTGCAAGCATTGACGCAAGTCTTTTTGCTTCTTCTAATACTTGTGTACGTGTATATTCTGCCATATTAGTTCACCTCAACTGTATTTTCTACCATCACACCATTTAAAGACCATGTTTTTGCTTCTGTAATTTCAACTTCTACAATACTGCCAATCGCAGACTTCGGTCCTTTAAAATTTACTAATTTATTTTTTTCTGTATATCCTGCTAATACGTCAGGGTCTTTCTTACTTTCCCCTTCTACAAGCACTTTAACTTTATTATTTGTATAGGTTTTCATTGACTCTGCCGACTGCTTATTAACAAGATCGTTTAAACGATATAGGCGCTGTTTTTTCACTTCTTCTGGTACATCGTCTTTTTTTCTTGCAGCAGGTGTACCTTCACGAGGTGAGTAGATAAACGTATAAGCCGCCTCAAATCCAACCTCTTCAACTAACGTCATCGTTTCCTCAAATTGTTCATCTGTTTCATTTGGGAATCCAACGATTATGTCAGTTGTTAATGTCGCATTTGGCATTGCTTCACGAATTTTCCTTACAAGTTCCAGGTATTCCTCTCTCGTATACTTGCGGTTCATTTTCTTTAAGATCTCACTGCTTCCTGATTGTACTGGCAAGTGAATATGATCTAGTAAATTACCGCCTTTGGCCAATACTTCAATTAGACGGTCGTCAAAATCGCGTGGATGGGAAGTCGTAAAGCGAACCCGCGGAATATTAATTTTGTGCATGTCATCCATTAAGTCACCAAGACCATAGGTTAAATCTTCAAAATCTTTACCGTAGGCGTTAACATTTTGCCCCAGCAATGTTACCTCCTGATAGCCTTGGGCAGCAAGGTGACGTACCTCCTGTATAATATCCTCAGGTCTTCGACTTCTTTCTTTTCCTCGCGTCATAGGAACGATACAATAGGTACAGAATTTATCGCAACCATACATGATATTTACCCAGGCCTTGATTTTTCCTTTCCTTGCTTTAGGAAGATTCTCTATAACATCGCCTTCTTTTGACCACACTTCTACAATCTTTTCTTTGCCAAACATAGCTTCTTTCACTAAATGCGGCAAGCGATGAATATTGTGCGTTCCAAAGATGAGATCCACATGCTGATGCTTCTTCAGTATTCGGTTTACAACAGATTCTTCTTGTGACATGCAACCGCAAACACCTAGGATAAGATCAGGCTTTTCTAATTTTAAAGGTTTTAAGTGGCCAATCTCACCAAACACTTTGTTTTCAGCATTTTCTCTGATGGCACAAGTGTTAAGTAAAATGATGTCTGCTTCATTTGTATCAGAAGTTGACTCATATCCCATCTCGGTTAAGATACCGGCCATTACTTCTGTATCGTGTTCATTCATCTGACATCCATATGTACGTATTAAAAATTTCTTTCCTTCACCAATTCGCTCCATGTCTTCAGGAATAGCAAAATCATAGTGAACATTTACTTTATCCCGGCCCCGTTTTCGAGCTTTATTCAAATTAGGTGGTTCATAAGTAGTTTCAAAGTATTTCGCAAAATCAGCGCTTGTTTTTTCATGTAAAGGTTTTTCCAGTCCGGATTTTCTGTCCGCGGCATCTACCTGATTAACTATTTGCGACTGTTCTTTTCGTTGCTGTTCGTTCATTTAAAAGACCCCTTTCATGTGTTCCCACACCAAACTATACCTATACAATATTACAGTATAAATGCTACAAGCAAAATACACAATATTATAACTCAAAAGCGTGGAGTACCTTTTTATCATAATTTCAGGGTGTTTGTATTCAAATTGTCCCATAACATACTTTCTTCTTTAAACTATGGCTTTTGTATTTATTTCTATTATAATAAAAACCTCCCTAAATTGCGGGAGGTAATATCGTTTATTCTATTTATCTCGGTTCTACAATAAGTTTAATGGCTGTTCTTTCTTCATTATCAATCATAATATCCGTAAACGCTGGTATACAGATTAAATCCACTCCACTTGGAGCTACGAACCCTCTTGCAATAGCTACAGCTTTTACCGATTGGTTTAGTGCACCAGCACCAATTGCCTGGATTTCCGCTGTGCCACGTTCTCTTAGGACATTCGCGAGTGCGCCCGCTACTGAATTTGGACTTGATTTAGCTGAAACTTTTAATACTTCCATTACTAGTACCTCCTTTATTTGCTATTGTAGTTCTATTGCTACTATATTCTTGGAGATGTTAGCTTATTACAGTATGGACAAATAATTCACAGATTCAAAGACTAGCCAAAAAATGGGTGATCCTCATTAATCATAATCCGCTCTACTTTAGTTGCTTTCCCACTATTCTTATCAATTGAAACAACGAATCCATTTAATTGTGTTCTTCCCTCTTTCGTGATTTCAAAACGTACCGGCATAGATGTAAGAAATCTTTTCATTACAGCCTCTCTATTTACTCCAAGGATTCCATCATACGGCCCTGTCATCCCAACATCTGAAATATATGCTGTTCCCCCTGGTAAAATGCGTTCATCTGCTGTTTGTGTATGTGTATGCGTACCAACTATAGCACTCACCCTTCCGTCCACATACCATCCCATCGCTTGCTTTTCACTTGTAGCTTCACCGTGAAAATCAACAAAAATAATATTCGTACGTTGCTTTGCCTCTTCAATTAAAAGGTCCATCTTTTGAAATGGGTCATCTATAACAGGTAGAAAAGTGCGGCCCTGCATATTAATAACCGCTATTTCCGTACCATTTACATTCAAATAAACAATACCCTTCCCTGGGTTATTTTCAGGAAAATTCGCTGGACGTATCATGTATTTTGCATCATCAATAAACTCAAAGATTTCTTTTTTATCCCATGTATGGTTACCCATGGTAACGACTTGTGCGCCCCATTCTAAAAACTGCTTGTAAATTTTTTCTGTGATGCCCTTTCCAGACGCAGCATTTTCACCATTGATAATTGTCACGGTCGGGCGATATTTCTCTTTTAATTTTGGTAAATATTCCTGTACCATGTCTCTTCCCGGTGAACCTACTACATCACCAATAAATAATATCTTCATAATTAGTTCATCCCATCTCTATTAATTATATTTAGTTTTTCATATAAACTTTCTATTGTCAAAACGTAGCCATTTTCTAAACCTTTAGGTATGAAAGGCAACTCAAATTGGCCACAACCCAACCAGAATATCTTTTTACCAAAAAAAAAAAGCGGTCATTGACCGCTTTTTTTGATAGACTATGCATTATTTTGCATATTCAACTGCCCTGGTTTCTCTGATTACCGTAACTTTTATGTGGCCAGGATAATCAAGTTCACCTTCAATTCGTTTTCGAATGTCTCTAGCAATACGAACCGATTCGATGTCATCAATTTCGTCAGGTTTAACCATGATTCTTATTTCTCTTCCTGCCTGGATAGCAAAAGATTTTTCTACTCCGGTAAAGGATTCAGATATCTCTTCCAGTTTCTCCAGCCTCTTAATGTAATTCTCAAGTGTTTCACTTCTTGCGCCCGGCCTAGCAGCAGATAGTGCATCCGCAGCAGCAACCAGGACAGAAATGATGGATGTAGGTTCCTCGTCACCATGGTGGGAGGCAATTGAGTTAATGACAACTTCGTGCTCTTTGTATTTCATCGCTAATTCTTTTCCAATTTCAACATGGCTACCTTCTACTTCATGGTCAATTGCCTTTCCGATATCATGAAGTAATCCGGCTCTTCTAGCCAATGTTTCATCTTCTCCTAATTCAGCTGCAAGCAATCCAGATAAGTAAGCAACTTCAGTTGAATGCTTAAGGACATTTTGTCCATAACTTGTCCGGTATTTCAGTCGACCAAGTATTTTAACCAGATCCGGGTGAAGACCATGCACACCAACTTCAAATGTTGTTTCCTCACCGATCTCTCTTATATATTCGTCCACTTCACGTCTGGATTTATCAACCATTTCCTCAATTCTTGCAGGGTGAATTCTACCATCCTGTACAAGTTTTTCAAGTGCCAAACGGGCAGTCTCACGACGAATTGGATCAAATCCAGATAGAATTACCGCCTCTGGGGTGTCATCTATAATAAGATCAATTCCAGTTAATGTTTCCAGTGTACGTATATTACGTCCTTCTCTACCAATTATACGCCCCTTCATTTCATCGTTTGGAAGATTCACTACAGAAACGGTTGTTTCCGCAACGTGGTCTGCTGCACAGCGTTGCAGGGCAAGGGAAAGAATGTTCTTCGCCTTTTTGTCTGCTTCTTCCTTCGCACGATTCTCAGCTTCCTTGATCATTAGTGCGGATTCATGCGCAACATCTTTTTCAATACGCTCTAAGATAACCTGTCTTGCCTGGTCGGTCGTGTATCCTGAAATGCGCTCAAGCTCTGTTTGCTGCTCCTGCTTCATAGCTTCCACTTTGCTTTCCATTTCTTCAATTTGTTGTTGTTTTTCTGTTAGTGACTGTTCTCTTTTCTCTAACATGAGCTCACGCTTGTCTACTGTATCACTTTTTCTGTCCAGATTTTCTTCTTTTTGCATCAGACGATTTTCTTGCTTTTGTACATCTAAACGACGTTCTCTTAACTCGTCTTCTGTCTGCTGACGAAGCTTGTGATTTTCATCCTTCGCTTCAAGAAGTGCCTCTTTTTTAGCGGCATCTGCATTTCGATGTGCCTCATCCACTATTTGTTTAGCTAAGGTTTCTGCACTAGAGATCTTAGCTTCAGCAATAGATTTACGAATCAGATAACCAACAACAATACCGACGATTAGGAGCAAAATGGAGATGATTATAAAGATAGGATTGTCCATAATTTCACCTCCTATTGCTATTAAGTTTTACAAATCATTATTGTCGGCATGTACCGTTTTCAAATGCAAAAGAACAATAATTCATATAATATAAATTATAAATTTATACATATTTAATTTTAATTGTCTATATAAGGAATGTCAAGGAAACGTCACAAACTATTTCCTTACCCTAATAGGAAATAGAAGAAACGCTTTTATTTCTCATACTTAATAGGAAGTAATTAGCTCAATAGAACCTCTTTTTACCACACTCATAACTACAATATAGCCATAAAGGGAAAAATGCTAAACTTTAACACTCAAACTTAAACCATATAAAGAAAACCGGACATATTCGAATTTAGCTTCGAAATATCGTCCGGCATTAGTTTAATAGAATACTACTAAAATTTTCACTTCCTACTTACACATCAAAACTTTCCTGGCTAACCTCTTCTGCTTCTTCTTCGGGCTCTTCATCCAACTTATAATGTTGACGGATTGCTTCGTGGATTTCAGCCGTTATGTCTGTGTTTTCCTTCAGAAATTGCTTCGCATTTTCGCGACCTTGGCCTAACCTTTCTTCATTATAGGAATACCAAGCACCGCTTTTCAGTACAATGTCCAGATCTGATCCAATATCAAGAATCTCACCTTCTCTGGATATACCTTCACCGTACATAATATCTACTTCCGCCTGCTTGAAAGGTGGAGCTACTTTATTTTTCACTACTTTAATTCTAGCTTTATTTCCCATGATGTCGTTGCCTTGCTTCAAAGTCTCTGCACGACGAACTTCTAGTCTTACAGATGAATAGAATTTTAGTGCACGACCACCTGGTGTAGTTTCAGGGTTACCGAACATAACACCTACTTTTTCACGGATCTGGTTAATAAAGATAGCAGTGGTTTTTGACTTGTTAATTGCTCCAGATAGCTTTCTAAGTGCCTGTGACATAAGACGAGCTTGAAGCCCAACATGGGCGTCACCCATTTCACCTTCTATTTCCGCTTTCGGTACAAGGGCAGCGACGGAGTCTACTACGACGATATCTACTGCACCACTTCTTACAAGCGCCTCAGCTATTTCCAGTGCTTGTTCCCCAGTATCTGGTTGGGATAACAGCAATTCATCAATGTTAACACCAAGTGCTCTTGCATAAATTGGATCAAGCGCATGCTCTGCATCAATAAAAGCAGCCTGTCCACCTTTTTGCTGAGCCTCTGCAATGGCATGTAAAGCAACAGTCGTTTTACCTGAAGACTCCGGGCCATATATTTCAATAACACGTCCGCGCGGGTATCCACCTATTCCTAATGCAACATCTAAAGCAAGTGATCCACTTGGAATGGTTGCTATCTTCCTTTGTTCCTGCTCCCCAAGTTTCATTATTGATCCTTTACCAAATTGCTTCTCTATTTGTCTCAACGCCATATCTAACGCTTGTTTTCTATCGCTCACAACGTACTCCTCCTTCAGTTCTTCTATTTACATCATACATTGTTTTTTACCTTTTGCCAAGAAAAAAACGAATAAATGTTCCCTTTTTTTAATATGGTTCTATTGGAAAAAATAGCATTTTCCAGTATGAAGGCCAAGCTAGAATTAGATTAACTCCTCATACAACCTACTCAATAGTGGATTTTAAATAATTAAAAAGAAATTCTAATCCCTTTATTGTCGCCCGATGTCTTACTGAATTGCGATCACCATGAAAATGATAACATTTGGTTTCAGAGCGTTTATTCATGTGGTCGTATATGGAAACAAAGACAGTACCTGGTTGGTGGTCCTCCATTGACATAGGACCCGCAACTCCAGTAAATGAAATTCCATATGAACTACCCAGCAAACCACTTACCTTCTCAGCCATCTGTTCTGCACAAGCTTCAGAAACGGTCCCGTTTTCTACGAGGACCTCCTCTGATATTCCAAGTACATTCCTTTTTACATCCGTATCATAGCATACAATTGAACCTTTACAGGCAGCTGAAGCACCAGAAATAGAGACGAGCTTATCGGTAAACATTCCACCCGTTAGGCTTTCCGCTGCGGCTATCGTCCTACCATGAGATTTGAGTAAATCTATTATTTGTTGCTCGATCGTTTGCTCATCAATACCAAAAAGATAGTCCCCGAGTCGATCCTCTACTTGTGCTTTTGTTTGTTCTAGTAAAGAATCGGCTTCTGTTTCGGAATTATGTCTGGCAGTAAGCCTAATTACAACACCACTTTCTTGCGCTAGAGGCGCAAGAGTAGGGTTGCTTTGATTTTGAATTAAATCATATAATTCATGCTCAAGCTGGGATTCTCCGATTCCGATAAACTTTAATATCATTGACTTGATAACTTGTTTTTCACCTGTCAGCTTCTGCAAATATGGGAAAACAGATGTACTAGCTAAATGCTTCATCTCTCTTGGGACACCAGGAAGAAAAACCCATGTTCTCTCTTCATGGGTGACAATCATACCAGGTGCCATCCCAGCATGGTTTTCCAATACGCTAGCTCCTGCAAAAACTCGCGCCTGCTTCCGATTATTCGGCGTCATATTCGTTCCGCGTTTACTGAAAAAAGCTGTTATTTTATCCATGGAAGGCTCATGTTCTACGATGTCCATATCACTCATTGCTTGAAACGCCTCTCTTGTTAAATCATCATCTGTCGGGCCCAATCCCCCCGTCACTATAATCACATCTGAACGAGCATGGGCTTGGTTGAATATTGTTTTGACACGCTGCAAATTGTCTCCTACAACAGTGTGATGGTACACATTAACCCCGAATAAAGCGAGTTGTTGAGATAACCATTGTGCATTTGTGTTCGAAATTTGTCCGAGCAATAATTCCGTGCCTACTGCAACAATCTCTGTTTTTAATTGTTTCATCACTTCGAATCCCTCATAACATGCCAGTTTTTCATGAAGTAGTCAACACCCGAAACTATGGTGAAGAATAGTGCAGCATAAAGCATTACCGTACCGAACGGGAAGCCTATGTAGGAAAACGGGAACTGATGTAGAAGTAAAATTGCAATTGCGACCATTTGTGTTGCTGTTTTAAGCTTCCCCATGCTACCAGCAGCAAGTACTATACCTTCACCGGCTGCGACAAGTCGTAACCCTGTAACTGCAAACTCTCTACTTATAATGACAATAACAAGCCAAGCTGGTGCCATTCCCATCTCCACTAACAGTATTAACGCTGCTGAGACAAGAAGCTTATCAGCAAGTGGATCTAAAAACTTACCTAGATTTGTTACGAGGTTATGCTTACGTGCATAATGACCGTCAACCCAATCTGTAGCAGCTGCTAAAATGAAAAGCAAAGCCGCTATGAAATCTGATACAGGTAGAGACGTTTCCCCAATATCCCAAGTGCCCCAATTAAATGGAATACTTAACAATAGAATAAAGATAGGGATTAGAAAAATTCGAGATAGCGTAATTTTATTAGGTACATTCATTCGTAAATCCTCCTATTATGTTTACTATTATGTGTAAGATAAGTGATAAAACCCTTCCGTCTGTATAAAAGGGAAGGGCTTCTCTACAATTATTCTGTTTCCTGGTTAATTTCCAGCCAAATATCCTGACGCACTTTTGCATTCGCATCAACCGGATATTCCATCTCCACTCCATTTATCGTGATGGTTAAAATTGAGGCATTTCCGATCTTAAAGAATATGCGTTCTTTTCCACTTAAGTCAATCTCTAATGGGGATTTTTCACTGGTAAACATTCCTTCTTCAAAAAATGTCTCCCCATCTTCAGACTCCACAAGTAGCCATGTATCGCTTTCTGCTTCCAATGTTGCTGTTATTTCATCCCCAGCGTTATCTAGTGCGACAGTTGAGACAGGTGTAGATCCAGTCCCTTCTTCCACTACAGAGAAAGATGGCTCCGGCTGATTTTCTTCCTGTTCTTGTTCATTTGTCTCTTCCTGATCCGCATCGTCAGCAGTAGACTCATCTTCATTGCTTTCATTATCTTCATTACCAGATGCATTCTCTTGTGAATTTTCTGGGTTGGTTATAATAATGTCTTCTTCCTCACCTGGCGCATTGCTTTCATCATTCCCCATGGATTGCTTAATAAAATACCATGCAGCAAATAGGATACCTATAACGAGTATGACTGTAATAATTGTTGGCAAAATGGAAGAATGAGAACTGCTTTTCTCAGCATTTCCAGATTTTCTTGTCCGTTGCATACGAGTATATTGTACTTCTTCCTGTTCTTCTGTTTTTGGTACTTCTTCTTTGTACTCCTCTAACAATTCATCGGGGTCAAGACCTACCGCGTTGGCATATTCCTTAATAAATGCCCGTGCATAAAACTTACCAGGAAGGATTTTCATATTCCCTTCTTCAATCGCCATAAGGTAACGTTTCTGTATTTTGGTAGATTCTTGAAGACTTTCTAAAGAGATATTCTTCGCTTCTCTCGCTTCCTTTAACCGTACACCAATTTCCATATATAAACACCATCCATTTTAAAAATCAAACATTGTAAAGCCATTGTCCTGGCTAAAATCCTGCCTTTCAATCGGCTCATATGTAATTACTTCATCTTCATGGCTTCGAAGTTCAATGATATAATCAAAATCATCTATTTTATACTCCGTCGCCTGTACAAAGATATCTGGATGCTCAACCACCTTGATAGATGGAAGCTGCATCACCTCTCGTATTAACTGCCAATGTTTCTCATTCGCTCTGTTCTTTGAAACCACGCCATCAATAATATATATATTATCGGGGTTATATTCACCTTCAATCAGTTTACTGCGCACCGTCTGCTTTAGTAATGTACTTGACACAAACAACCATCGCTTATTCGCACAGACACTTGCTGCCACCACTGATTCCGTTTTGCCAACACGAGGCATTCCTCGAATACCAATTAGTTTATGACCTTCTTGTTTATATAATTCCGCCATAAAATCGACTAATAAACCAAGTTCATCTCTCACAAACCGAATTGTCTTACGGTCATCAACATCTCTATGAATGTACTTCCCGTGTCGCACGGCTAATTTATCACGCAGTTTTGGCTTCCTGATCTTTGTCACATTTATTGTATCCATTGTTTGCAAAATTGTCTTTAGTCTTGTAATATTTTCATCATATTTAGAGAGCAGAAGCATCCCTCTCCTGGAATTCTCTACTCCATTTATTGTGATAATGTTGATTGACAACATTCCTAGCAATGAGGAAATATCACCAAGTAACCCAGGGCGATTTATTTGGATTTCATATTCAAGATACCATTCTGTTCTCTCCATAAGATTACTCCTTAGTAAATAACTTCCTAAAATCTATCATGTCAATCCCTCTCTATATAATAAATGATTTTGACGTAAGTGAAAAGAGATTATCATCCATATGTGTAAATAAAGTTAGAAAAGTGTAAAACGCCGCTAAGAAAACTAGCGACTGGAGTGGAGTTAACATGGAAAATATACTCACAATAGAAAAAAAGGAATTGTACTATTTCTCTACAATTCCTTTTTCTTCATTAATTTTATTTGCTCATTACTTTTGAACAAGCTTAATCATTGTGTTTGCAATTGCTTGTTGTTCCTCTTCAGAAGCAGCGTTCCATAGTTCACGTAACACAGCCTCTTCTTCATTCTTAGCTTCTACGCTTTGTGAAAGGTAATCGCCTACTTCTTGTGCTACACTTTGGATTGTCTTTTCACTCATACCCTGTTGCTGGGCTTGCTGTAATTTATCCGATAAGAAACCCTTCCAGGAATCAAAATTATCCAATACTGACATACAGATGCCTCCTTCCATGTTATACACCTATAGTATTTGATGAAAAGCAGGCTTTATACATGGAATATGTTACATCACCAACCACCAGTCATATTAATAATTTCACCATGAATATAAGGAGAGTGCTTACCAAGTAAAAATGCGACTAAATTCGCAATTTCTTCAGGTTTACCAGCTCGTCGTAATGGGATCTCATCCAATATGGCTTCTATCTCGCCCTGGTCTAGTTGCGCATTCATTTTTGTCTCAATAAAACCTGGACTTATCCCATTAACTGATATCCCTGTTGGTCCTACCTCTTTCGCAAGTGCCTTAACAAAGCTGTTTTGTGCCCCTTTTACGGAAGAGTAAACCACTTCATTGCTAGCACCTTCTCTCCCCCAAATGGAAGTGATAAAGATGATATTACCCTCGTTTTTTTGAATCATAGAGGGGAGTAGATGCTTAGTAAGCAACCAAGGAGCTTTGACGTGCAACGATAACATCTCATCCATTACCTTATCCGGTGTTTGCTGGAAAACCCCATAATAGGCATGGCCTCCAGCATAAATGACACTATCCACAGAATAAGCGAGTTGGTTTATAAAATTCTGTATACCTTGTGGTTCTGCTAAATTTGCCTCAATTATATCTAAAACAGCTTCTGAATTATGCTTCCTTCTAAATTGGTGCAATCTTGCTTTGTTCTGGTAACCATGTAAAAGGAGGGCATAGCCGCTTAGCACAAGTTTTTCAGCAATTGCCATTCCAATATCTCCGCTTGCCCCGATAATTAATACATTCTTCCCCATTGTATCTCCTTATTCTCCTGTAATCACATGTACAGCTAATTGTTGTTCTGAAATCCATTCTTTTAAGAATCCGTTGGCATCTTCTAATGTAAGCGCCTGTATTTCCGGGATGATATTAAAGAAATCAATTCCCAGCATGTGATAATGCGTGTATTTACTTGCAATAAATTCAAGAGAGTTCATTGCTCTTAATAATTGTCCAATCTTTTTCTTTTTCATACGGCTAAAATCTTCTTCTAACAGATCATTATTTCTCGTAGAAAGCAACATTTCTTTCACTTTACTTGAAAAAGCTTCAGGTTTTTGTGCATTACTTCCAATAAGGGTATAACCAAAATTTCTTTCAAGGTTGGTTTCATAAAAGAAACTATCATCAATTAACTCTGATTGATACAACTCTTGATAAAAGTCCCCCCCTTTAGAGAAATAATGATCCATAACCATGCTCTGCAGAAGTTCCCGCTTTAAAAATTCTTCCTTCGTCAATGTAGAAACAGAGTCTTTAATCCCAATCGTACATTTAGGTACGGACACGGACATCGTTTGCTTTGCTTCTCGCTTTGCCACTTCCATCTTTTCTTCTGGAAATTGTCGTTTAATTTCATCCATTTTTTGAAATGTTTTTGCGTTCTGATTAGCTTCAATTAGTTCCATCATTGAACTAGGATCAAAATTACCAGCCAAAAAGAAGATCATATTTTCCGGGTGATAAAATGTATTGTAGCATGTGTATAAATCATCTTTGGTGATGGTATAAATCGAATCTACTGTCCCTGCTATGTCAATGTTTACAGGGTGTTCCTTAAACATGCTTTTAATCGTGCCCATAAACGATTGCCAATCAGGCTGGTCATCATACATCTTAATTTCCTGTGCAATGATGCCCTTTTCCTTCTCGACTGATCCCTCCGAAAAATAGGGATCCTGGACAAAATCTAAAAGTGTCTCCACGTTTTTTTCAATATGGTTCGTTGCCGAAAACAAATAAGCAGTTTTTGTAAAAGAAGTATAAGCATTTGGCGAAGCGCCTTGCTTACCAAAGTCTGCAAATACATCTCTATCTTTCTTTTCAAAAAGCTTGTGTTCTAAAAAGTGTGCAACCCCTTCAGGTACGGTCACTGCCTCATCTGAACCTATGGGAGTAAAGGTTTGGTCAATGGATCCATAATTTGTGGTAAAGAGACCATATGTTTTTGCCATCTCTGGCCTTGGCAATAGCAAAACGGTCAGACCATTATCCATTTTTTTCGTATATAGCGTTTCGGATATCTCCTCATAAACTTGCTTATTCATTTGCTTCACCATCCTTGCTTGTTAACAGATAAAGGGTATCAGCTTCCACTTTCTCAGCTGCTGAGATGACTTGTTCACGGTTTACTGCTTTTATTCCGTTGATTAACTGCTCAGGCGTTCTTTCCTTCTCAGCAAGGACCTGCTGGTAAAGCAATTCAACTAAGCCTTGCGGATGGTCCATTGTTTCTCGTAATTGATTAACAATAAGATCTTTTGTCTCTTCCAATTCCTCATCGGTAAAATCGCCTTTTTTCATGGCTTCAAGCTGCTCATTCATGATATCTCTTGCCTGTTCATAGTCCTTTGGCGCAATACCACTAAATACGATTAAGAGACCTTTTTGACTCTCCAGACGCGAGGAAGCATAATAGGCCAAACTATTTTTTTCTCTAACGTTAATAAATAATTTAGAGCTCGGAAAGCCTCCAAACATCCCATTAAACACCTGTAAGGCAAAATATGCCTCATCATGATACGTACAATTTGTACGGTACCCAATGTGTAGCTTGGCCTGCTGGATATTTTCCTTTTCCACTACCTCCGTTAATTCCCCTGAATTATTTTCATTAGGGGGGCTTACTTCCGTAGCCTGAGTATTCACTTGCTCACGCTTTAGCCTTGCGACAAGTTGCTGCTTTAATGCTTTTTCATCAAAATCTCCCTGTACATACACATCCAACTGGTCTTCTGAAATGGCTTTCTTATAATAGGCGAATAAGTTTTTAGGTGTTATTCCCTCCAGATCTTCTTGGTAACCATGTACATGGAGGGCATATGCTTCTCCTTTACACATTTCATCTATTAAGCGCATATTTGCATAACTCATTTTGTCATCTTTAATGGCATGAATCTTCTGATTTAGTGTATCCTTCTCACGTTTAACTACTTTTTGGTTAAATGCATCATTCTCTGCATTTGGTTTAAAAAGAAGTTCACTTAGTAAGGATATGCTTTCCTCTACAATTTTTGATTCATCCGGTATAAACTTCTCATTTGGTACTTCCAAACGAAAGCTTATAATATGTTGCTCTCCTTTTTTTGAACCATCGACCGAGAGTACGGCGCCATATAAGTCATCCAATTTTCTTTGTAGTTCCTTTTTTCCTGGATAGTTAAGCGTTCCTTGTTGCAAAATATATGGTAGTAATGCTCTTTTCGTGATCGTGTCTCTTTCTAGCGAAGCTTTCAGCTTTACAACAATATTAATTGTTTTGTATTTCTTATTATGGATAAAATGTAGGTTTAACCCATCTGTATGGACGACGTTTTCTTCAACAGCTTCCATCCTGTTTCCTCCTGTTCTTTTTATACGTGGCATTCTAGAGTACGTTGATTATTCTGTTCAATTTTACCAATTGTAATCCATTATAAAATAAAAAAATCTGACTTGCTACTAAATGCAAGTCAGATTTCTGCACAGATTTTATCTGCTTCCTTTAATATATGGCTCTCCATTAGCTCGTGGAGCTTCAGAGCGACCGATAAACCCAGCCAAAGCTAGAATTGTCAGTACATATGGTGCGATTAATAAAAATACCTGTGGAACATCAGCAAGCAATGGAATTCCCGCCCCAATTACACTTAGACTTTGGGCAAATCCAAAAAACAATGCTGCGCCCATCGCGCCAAGGGGATGCCACTTACCGAAAATTACTGCTGCTAAAGCCATAAACCCTTGTCCAACGATAGTAGCGTGTGAGAAATTTAGTGCAATAGTTAAGGCAAAAACAGAACCACCCAATCCACCAAATGCTCCAGAAATAATGACTGCTACGTAACGCATCTTCGTAACGCTAATTCCATTGGTATCTGCAGCCATCGGATGTTCTCCCACCGCACGCAATCTTAAACCAAATGGAGTTTTATACATAATATACCAGCAAACTAGCGCTAATATAATCGATATATAGGAGATAACATAGATCCCTTCAAAGAAGATTGGCCCTAAAACTGGTATGTCTGATAAAAGCCAAACATCTGTCGTGTAAAAAGGTTGTGTGACCATGTCGGTCTGTCCTTTACCATAAAACTGTTTGGTTAAAAATATACCAAGTCCTAATGCCAAGAAATTAATAGCTACACCACTTACAACCTGATCTGCTCTAAACGACACAGCTGCTACAGCATGTATCACGGAAAAAATTGCGGAAACAACCATGGCAACTAGGATGGAAACCCATGGTGTCCATGGACCTAAAACATCTGCGAAAGTTAAATTAAACACAATCCCAACAAACGCTCCCATTACCATTAGCCCTTCAAGGCCAATATTAACGACACCTGATCTTTCACTGAACACTCCGCCTAGCGCTGTAAAAATAAGTGGCGCAGAGAAGAAGAGTGCTGGTGGAATAACCTGTGCTAATAACTCAATAACCCCCATCTATTTCTCCCCCTTTTTTAAACGAAGCAATACCCAGCGAATAATATAGCTTGATGCAACAAAAAAGATAATGAGTGCAATGATAATATCAACTAACTCGTTTGGCACGCCAGCTTCTGTCGGCATGTTCAACGCTCCTACCTTTAATGCACCAAAAAGAAACGCGGCTAAAATGACTCCAATCGCTGTATTAGCACCCAATAGAGCAACAGCTATTCCATCAAATCCAAGGTTTGTAAAGCCTGAACTTACAGACATGTTACCATAGGTCCCAAGCCCCTCCATTGCTCCAGCAAGACCTGCAAATGCTCCAGATATAACCATTGCAAGGATAATATTGCGTTGAACATTCATACCTGCATATTTCGATGCATGCTGGTTATAACCAACAGACTTTAATTCATAGCCAATAGAAGTTCGTTCAATTAAAAACCACATAATGATAGCTGCGAATAATGCAATTAAAATTCCATAATGCATTCTTGAGAAAAAAGTTAGGTTCTGCAACCATTCTGATGAAAGAGAAGCAGTTGCAGCAATTTTATCTGTTTTATCCTGATTATCGGATAGGACAGAACGAATTAAGGCATTTGAACTGTATAAAGCTACATAGTTAAGCATGATCGTAACAATAACTTCATGTACTCCAAGTCGTGCTTTCAGAAGACCTGGTATAAAGCCCCAAATTGCGCCAGCCAAAGCAGCAACGATCACCGCAAATGGGAGATGAATATACATTGGTAAATCAAATGTAATTCCTACCCAAATTGCTGCAAGCCAGCCCACAATAACCTGGCCTTCTGCACCGATATTAAATAATCCAGTTCGAAAAGCAAATGCTACAGCCAGTCCGGTAAGGATATATGGCGTTACTTGTCTGACTGTTTCACCTACAAAATACATATCTCCAAAGGCGCCTTCCCATAAGGCAGCATAGCCCTCAATAGGGTTATATCCAAACCCGAGCATAATAACGGCACCTGATAGAAGACCAATTAATACTGAAATAACCGGAACCAAGATGTTAAACATTTTATTCGAGGTCATTTACAACACCCACCTTTTCTTCTGAACTTCCGGCCATCAGTAGTCCCAATTTTTGTTCGTTTGTTTCTTCAGGTTTCACATTTGCTACAATTTCACCATCAAAAACAACTGCAATCCGGTCACTAACATCAAGGATTTCATCCAGTTCAAAGGAGACTAGTAAAATTGCCCGTCCTTTATCTCTTTCTTCAATCAACTTTTGATGAATAAATTCAATTGCTCCTACATCAAGACCTCGAGTAGGCTGTGCGGCAATTAATAGATCTGGTGAACGGTCAACCTCACGACTGATAATCGCTTTTTGCTGGTTTCCCCCCGATAGTGCACGAGCTTTTGTATAAACACTAGGCGTTCGAACGTCGTATTCTTTAATCAATTTTTCTGCTTTATCGTAAATTTCTTTGTAGTTTAATACTTTGTATTTAGAATATGGTTTTTTATAATAGGTTTGGAGCACAATGTTTTCGCCTATTGGAAAATCTAGGACTAATCCAAACTTATGTCTATCTTGTGGAATATGCCCGACTCCACTTTCCGTCACTTTACGAGGAGATAAATTTGTAATCGCTTTTCCATTTAACTCGATGGAGCCTTTTTGAGCTTTTTTTAATCCCGTAATGGCTTCGATTAATTCACTCTGTCCATTACCATCTACTCCCGCAATTCCAACAATTTCACCAGCACGGACTTCTAGGTTTAATCCTTTTACCATATCAACTTTTCGTGAATCCTTCACGTGTAAGTTATTCACCTTTAATATGGTCTCTTTAGGCTGTGCAGGTGTTTTTTGTGTCTTAAACGAAACATCCCTACCGACCATTAAGGAAGCCAGTTCATCAACAGACGTATCGGCTACATTGACTGTACCAATACCTTTTCCTTTTCTTATTACAGTACATCGGTCACATATTTGCATAATTTCTTTTAATTTATGTGTTATTAGGATGATAGATTTACCTTCTGCAATTAGAGACTTCATAATCTGCATAAGTTCAATTATCTCCTGTGGTGTTAATACAGCAGTAGGTTCATCAAAGATAAGTACATCTGCTCCACGGTATAAGGTCTTCAAGATTTCTACCCGCTGTTGCATTCCAACCGAAATATCTTGGATTTTCGCTCTTGCATCCACCTTTAAACCATATTTATTGGATAACGCTTGTACTTCTTTTTCTGCCTTTCGTAAATCGATTTTCCCCATGGAAGTCGGTTCAGCACCTAAGATAATATTTTGCGTGACGGTAAAAGGCTCTACAAGCATAAAATGTTGATGCACCATACCAATTCCATGGTCATTCGCGACATTTGGATCGGTCATGTTCACTGGTTTCCCTTTAACTCGGATTTCCCCATTTTCAGGGTGATATAATCCAAAGAGTACATTCATTAATGTTGATTTCCCTGCACCATTTTCTCCTAGCAATGCATGAATTTCCCCTTTTTTTAGCTGTATGGTAATATCATCATTGGCTACAATTCCTGGGAATTCTTTACGTATATTTAACATTTCAACAACATAGTCCACCAAAAATCAACCTCCTTATGAGCAGAATTATCTGAATAAAATCGTTATACTTAAAATGAAGATCGCCAACTGAAGGAGCGGGATACTACCCTTCAGTTGAAGATCTTCTTAATAGAACATGACATCATGGCATAGGTTAAATTTACAATCTTGATTTATAGTGAAAAAGGCTGTCTATCAGCCTTTTTCACGTTTTCTATTACCTTATAATTCTTCTTCGAATGCTTTTAGTTCGTCTCGAGTTTGAGGAACCTCAACATCCCCATTAATGATCTTTTCTTTCCACTCATTAACTGCTGTTGCAATTTCTTCTGTGTATGCTTCTTCATTTGTTTCAGCAATCCCGATTCCTTCATCTTCTAGTCCAAATACGAGTACTTCCCCTCCAGGGAACTCTCCGTTAAGACCTTGGTTACTTACTTCGATAACGGAAGTATCTACACGTTTCACCATAGAAGTTAATGTTACGTTGTGGTCACCAATTGCACCTTCTTCATATTGGTCACGGTCAACCCCAATTACATAGATTTCTCTCTCTGGATCTTTTTGTTTTAAATCTTTTGCCTGTGCAAATACACCATTCCCAGCAGCTCCTGCTGAATGATAGATCACATCTGCTCCATCATTGTACATACGTGTTGCAATTAATTTACCATCTGCAGCAGAACTGAAGTTACCTACATATTGAATATCTACTTCAATGTCAGGGTTTACAGATTTAGCACCTGCTACAAATCCTGATTCAAATTTATTAATTAATGCAGAATCTACGCCACCAATGAAACCTAGCTTATCTGTGTTTGTTTTCATTGCTGCAGCTACACCTGTAAGGAATGAACCTTCATGCTCCGCAAAAGTAATACTCGCTACATTCGGTGCATCTACTACTGTATCAACGATCGCAAAGTCATTATCTGGGTTTTGTTTTGCAATTTCAGCAATTGCATCTTCAAGTAGAAAACCAATTCCGAATACTAGATCATAGTCATTACGAACAAGACGAGTCATGTTTGGAAGATAATCAGACTCATCTTCTGATTGTGCATAGTCGAATCCATCTGCTTTTGATAGATCATGTTCTTCTCCCCATGCTTGTAACCCTTCCCATGCAGATTGGTTAAATGATTTATCATCAACGCCACCTTCATCTGTTACCATTCCGACAGTATAATCTGCAGAACCCTCTTCAGAAGATCCCTCAGACGACCCTTCACCTTCGCTATTACCACTCGATTTTTCATCACCGCCACCACATGCAGCTAATACAAGACCAAGACTTAGCAATAATGCAAACAATAAAATAAATTTACGATTCTTCAACATTGTTACCCCCTGTTTTCTTTAATATTGTGAAAATTTAGCGCCCAGTTATCTCGTTAACTATCACCTCCCCAAATGCTTTCTATTACGATTGGCTACATTCTTTTACGTAACACGTGGAAACTAAATACATCTGAACGAAAATAGTTTGCAGAATAGAGGACTGGTTCGTCTGTTTCCGTATAGTGCATCTGCTTTAACAGTAATAGAGATTGCTCTGGTTCACAGTTAAGAATACTGTAAATCCTTTCATGATAACTAACTGGTTCGATATAGGTTACAGCATAAGCGACACGCTTATCTGTATACTCCTCAAGTAATTGAAACAGTGAATCTTCTTCATGCACTCTCTCCAATGGAATTAAATGTGAAGGTATTTTATCAATACAGAAAACTACTGGTATATTATCGGCAGTTCTTACTCGCTCAATTTTTGCAAGAATATCAATTTGCTCAGGTGCGAATCTGTTTCGTTCTTCATCTGTTGGTTCTAAAAATTCTGTTGTCAAATACTGAGAGGCTGCCTTTTTACCTGATTGTTCAATCATATCTGTAACACTATTTAACTGTTCAATGCCAGAGGAAAATATCGGCTTTTGATTAACGAATGTTCCCACACCATGTCTTCTTGTAACAATATTATCTTCTTCTAGTATGCGTAATGCTTCCCTTAATGTAGCTCTAGATACTCCTAAAAGCTTGGATAATTGAAATTCAGAAGGAAGCTTTTGCTTTTCTTTATATTTACCGCTTTCAATATCCCGTTTAATTTCATCTATTACTTGAAGGTATAAATGCCTAGCATCGATTTTAATAGACATGAAGAGCTTCCCCCATTCTCTCCGGTATGTAAAGTCTAGAGAGTTCAGACCTCTGACGTTTGACATATCTCTCATTTATTCGAGATAAATCATACCATTAATAGAAGAATAAATAAATAGTTATAGGACAAATTCCTTAAATAATTTGCTAATAATTCGACGTTTTTCTACAATAAGCCTTTATAGATCACACAAAAACCAGTTTTCATACCGCAAACGCTTTCTTTGTTTAATTCACATTAACACTTCTATTACCTAAATGATTATAATTTGATTCCTTTTATACTACCTTATGTAATAAGATCTGTTTGGGCGTGACAACTACCGAAGTATATCTGCAGCTAAAAACACAGCAGGTCACTATGGATAGTGCCTGCTGTGTTTTTTAATATATAAATAGATTCTACTAAGAAGATTTTTCTTCTGAATGTGTTACGAGTACTGTACGTGGTTTACTTCCCTCATATGGGCCAACTATCCCTCTGTCTTCCATCGCATCTATTAACCTTGCAGCCCTTGTGTAGCCTATTCTGAACCTTCGTTGTAGCATGGAAACACTAGCGCTTTGCATTTCAGTAATTAATTGGACAGCATCGTCAAATAGTTCATCACTTACTTCTTCACGAACCTCGTTCGTATCATCTGGAATCATTTCCTCCTGATACGAAGCCTTTTGTTGATCAATACAATGATCGACTACTCTTTCTACTTCTTCATCTGAAAGAAAAGCACCTTGTACACGGGTCGGCTTGGAAGCACCAACTGGGAGAAATAACATATCACCTCGACCAAGTAATTTCTCAGCACCACCAGAGTCTAAAATTGTTCTAGAATCTGTTTGTGAAGAAACACTAAATGCAATCCTAGAAGGAATATTAGCTTTTATCACTCCTGTTATAACATCGACAGAAGGACGCTGTGTTGCAATAATCAAATGAATGCCGGCCGCACGAGCCATTTGTGCCAACCGGGTGATCGCATCCTCTACGTCATTTGAAGCAACCATCATTAAATCTGCCAGCTCATCGACCAATACTACAATGTACGGAAGATTTGGCTGTGTCTCCTCAGTGGTTTGATTAGACTTTCTTATATATTCGTTATATCCTTCAATATTACGTGTGCCAGTATCCGAAAACAGTTCATATCTTCTTTCCATCTCGGAAACTACTTTTTGTAAAGCTCTTGATGCTTTTTTCGGATCTGTCACGACTGGTGCCAATAGGTGAGGAATCCCGTTATAAACATTTAATTCCACTTTCTTCGGGTCAATCATCATCATTTTAACCTCATGGGGCTTTGTCCGCATAAGAATGGTTGTAATAATGCCATTAACACAGACACTTTTCCCGCTACCGGTTGCGCCTGCTATAAGCATATGCGGCATTTTATTAAGCTCTGCTACTACGGCTTCACCCGAGATATCCCGTCCAAGTGCAAACAACAATTTTGCAGATGGGTTCTGTAACGTTTTATCTACCACTTCACGGAGGCTTACCATCGCAACTTCTTGATTAGGCACCTCTATACCGACTGCTGATTTACCTGGAATAGGAGCTTCAATTCTTATATCCTTTGCTGCAAGGGCAAGAGCCAAATCGTCATGTAACCCTACAATTTTACTTACCTTTACACCAGCTTCAGGATACACTTCATATTTCGTTACCGCTGGCCCTACATGGACCTTTGTGACTCTTGCTTTAACTCCAAAACTATGAAATGTCTTTTCTAGTTTTCTAACAGTTGCCTGAATCTGAGACTTTTCCTGCTGCTGTGAGTTATTAGCAGGCTCTGCTAATAATTTAGGGGATGGGAGTACATACTCATGATTCTCAGGCTCAGTCATTGGCATATTTTCCATAATATCGTCTACACTAGTATCTTCTTTTTCAGTATCATCATTCTTTTCCTGAGGAGCATCCTGTTTTGATAGTTCTGAAGCAGCGTATGTAACATCAGTAAAGTCTTGGATTACCGGCTCATTTTCATATGCCTCTAACGGAACTTCTGCTACTTCAGTCGTATCAAGTTCTTCGATCTCTTTATCCTGTTTACGTTTACGTTTTGCTTCCTTATTATTTGCTGCTTTATCTTTATAGTTACTTATCATTTGTGCTAATTTTTTTCCAAACTTGGAAAATAAGTCTCCAATGGAGTATTCTGTCATAAAGATAATTCCGATTAAAATAGAAAAAACGGAAACTATTTTTGCACCGACTAAGGAAAATAAATAATAGCAAAAGGTGAATAGTAATGCTGCAACCATACCTCCCCCAAACATAGCGTTACTCGTCTGCCCATTTAAACTGGAAATAAAATTATCCCATGAAGCAGCCATAATGGAGACATTACCATTTTGCACAACTTGCTCATATGCTTGTATATGCGTTAGCAATAAAACGCCACCAAATACAATATAGAAGCCTACCAATCTCTTGTTAGTCAAATCCGGATATCTTCTTTTAACAACCAGCAATACACCAGTTATGAGTAATAGAAGAGAAGCAACAAAATACCAGATTCCAAAAAAGAATCGAAATACATGTTCTAACCCACCAGGAATTGCACCGTCACTAATTGCACCTGCTCCACTACCAAGTATTGCTAGAAAGATAAATAGTAGACCTAAAAGTTCATATTTAAGTTGTTTTTTTAACTTACTGTTTCTTTTTTTTCTTTTTTTTGCCATTTTTTCACCTCTGTTCTACCACGCATTATGACGATTAAACCCCTGCCGTTTACCGACAAGGGTTATTACTTTATTTCCTCTATTATACCATAAAAAATCTTTCTAAGATAAAATCGTTCCAGGACTAAATGAGTCATTCATAAAATCCTGTGGATCAGTGGAAAGCAATTGTAACAATTGATACGATCCATCTTCTTTTTGCTCTACATACATGCTCTTCCCCTGAAAAACAACACAATGTCGATTTGCAATGGCTTCATCCTGTTGTGGGAAAATTTCTTCTTGAGACAATGGTGTATACAGGATCATTGAATCACCTGATTTTCTTCTGGTTTCGGTCCTATCATTTCGTTAATCTTCTGCATAGCCTCTTTTACCCCTCCAACGCGATCAATCAAGCCATACTCTACAGCATCTGTTCCCACTACATTCGTACCAATATCCCTTGTTAAATTTCCTTTGTCGAACATGAGGTCCTTAAATTTCTCTTCCTTAATATTCGAATGGCTGACAACAAAATTAATAACTCTTTCTTGCATCTTGTCTAGGTATTCAAACGTTTGTGGTACACCAATAACTAACCCGGTAAGCCTTACAGGATGTATGGTCATCGTCGCTGTCGGTACAATGAAAGAGTAATCTGTGGCAACGGCTATTGGTACACCGATGGAGTGACCACCACCAAGTACAATGGAAACAGTCGGCTTAGAAATAGATGCAATCATTTCAGAAAGGGCAAGTCCTGCCTCTACGTCCCCGCCTACGGTGTTTAGCAATATAATTAATCCTTCTATTTTAGGGTTTTGTTCAATTGCAATCAGCTGTGGCAATAAATGCTCGTACTTCGTTGTTTTGTTTTGAGGTGGTAGCTGTATATGTCCTTCTACCTGACCAATGATGGACAGCACGTGTATATTAGAATCAGGGGCTTGCGGAACACTTGATTGTCCCAGCTGCTGAATCTTTTGCACCAAAGCAGAAGAGTTTTGTTGACCATCCTGATTTTGATCTTCTTTTCTACCTTCTTTATTCATTTACGAACACTCCTTATCACTAGTAACTATTCCTAGTATGAACGTAAATGAATAACTCCATGCAAAAAACAAAATACCAGCTAGGAGCTGGTATTTAGCACTACATATCAATTTTTTCTTTTAAAAGGTTTTGTTCTTCATCTGTTAAAGGAAGAAGAGGAAGCCTCACACTACCTGTTTCAATTCCTTTCATTTGTAGTGCAGCTTTTACAGGTGTTGGGGATGGTGACGTAAACAATGCATTCATAACAGGAACCAATTTCCTATGTTTGGCTGCAGCTTGTTTTACGTCGCCGTTTAAATAAAGATTCACCATTTCCTGCATTTCATTGCCGACAATATGAGAGGCCACGGAAATAATTCCATCTGCACCTATTGAAAGCATTGGTAGTGTCATGCTGTCATCTCCGCTATATAGACTAAAATCGTCACTTGTGTTCTCAATAATTTCGGCTGCTTGATCAAGGTCACCTGTTGATTCTTTAACTGAAACAATATTAGGGATTTTACTTAGTTCAATAATCGTATCAGAAGTCAGTTTTACAACAGATCGACCAGGAATATTATAGAGCATCACCGGGAGTGTTGTGGCATTTGCTATCGTTTTAAAATGCTCATACATGCCTCTTTGATTCGGCTTATTGTAGTAAGGAGCTACAAGCATAACAGCGTCTACACCACATTTTTCTGCTTCTTCGGTTAATTGAATAGAGGCTGCAGTACTGTTACTACCTGTACCAGCAATTACCGGGACTCGCTTATTTACAACTTTAACTACATGCTTAAAAAGATTTACTTTTTCATCCACTGATAAAGTTGGTGATTCTCCCGTCGTTCCAGCAATAACTAAACCGTCAGTGCCGTTCTCAAGTAAGTATTCAATTAGTATGTCAGTCTGATCATAATCAATCTCTCCAGTATGATCAAAAGGGGTCACCATTGCTGTTAACACACGACCAAATTTCATTTCTATCACCTTTCTCTTTCTTGTCTTATCTAGGATTGTTTCTGTAAACCACTAAGCTCAAATACCTCATGCAGCGCATTTACTGCAGCTTTTAAGTCCTTATTGTTAACAAGTACCCAAATCGTTGTGTGACTGTCTGCGGATTGCAGGATCTGTACTCCGGCGTCAGTGAGTGCCTGCACAATCATGGAAGCAACACCAGGCACCCCTGTCATACCTGCACCGACTGCAGAAACCTTAGCACAGTTTTCCGTAATTTCCGGGTAAAAACCAAGTGTTTTAAGAATATGCACAGCCTTCTCAGTATGTCTATCGGGAACTGTATAGGCTACTCCTGTTGGAGAAATATTAATAAAATCTACAGAGATTCCGGATTCCGCCATAGCTTTAAATACTTCTGACTGCAAGCGGTACGCTTCTTCCTTAGCTTGCACTCTTATCTGCGTTATCGAGGATATGTGTGCAATACCCGTGATAAGCCGTTCTGTAACATCCATGCCTGCTTCCTGCACCCTTGAAGAGGTAACAAGCGTTCCTTCTTCCTGTGAATATGTTGATCTAACACGCATCGGTATTTTGGATTGCATTGCTATCTCAACTGCCCGTGGGTGAACAACCTTCGCCCCCTGATATGCCAAGTTACAGATTTCCGTGTAGGTTACCACATCTAGCGGTCGAGCAGTTTCCACCACTCTCGGATCTGCGGTCATGATACCATTCACATCTGTGAAGATTTCAATACGCTCTGCTGCAAGTGCTGCTCCCAGCGCGGCGGCTGTTGTGTCACTGCCACCACGACCAATTGTCGTTATTTCACCATCTTCAGTCTTGCCCTGAAATCCAGCCACAACTACTACATCATGCTTTTCCAGTTCCTTAATAATTCTTTCTGGATGTACTGCTTTAATTCTTGCCTGGTTAAAATCATCATTTGTAATAAAACCTGCCTGCGCACCCGTTAGGGCTGTAGATGAAATATGTTGTTTTTTCAGTTCATTAGATAATACGACCGAGGAAATGACCTCTCCACATGAAAGGAGCATATCAATTTCTCTAGCAGAACTTTTCCCAGCAGGATAATTGACCAGACCCAACAATGTATCTGTTGCATAAGGGTCTGGCTTTCTACCTAGAGCTGAAACAACCACCACAAGTTTATATTCCTGCATTAATGCATTTTTTATATGTTTTACTACATGTTTTCTATTTTCTTCGGATTGGACAGATGTTCCACCGAATTTCTGAACAACTATTTGCATTGTAACACCTCAAGTACTATAGCCATTTATTTTCAACTAATGTTTCCGCAATTTGCACAGTATTCCAGGCAGCACCCTTCATAAGGTTGTCGGATACGATCCACATGTGGAATCCATTCGCTAAGTCCGGATCCTTTCTAACACGTCCGACAAAGACTTCTTCTCTATTCGCTGCACTTAATGGGGTTGGATATGTTTGTGTCTCTGGGTTATCTTCTAGAATAACACCCTCTGCTTCGTTTAATACTTTTTGAATATCTGCTGCAGTTAAGTCATCACTATTTAATTCTACATAGACACTCTCGGCATGCGAAGTAAAAATCGGTAAACGAACGCACGTTGCTGCTACCGATAATTCGGGTGCATGCATGATCTTTTTCGTTTCATTTATCATTTTCATTTCTTCAAAAGTATAGCCATTTTCTTGAAAAACATCAATTTGAGGCAAGGCGTTAAACGCGATTGGATAATGTTTTTTATCCCCTTTTACTGGTAAGATCTCAGCGTGCATTTCTTCCTTGTTTAAATGGCTTGCTGTCTGATTTTCCAATTCCTTATTGGCAGTCATCCCAGCACCAGATACGGCCTGGTACGTAGATACAATTACACGACTGAGGCCAAATGCTTCTTGTAACGGTTTTAATGCTGCCACCATTTGAATAGTAGAGCAGTTTGGATTAGCAATAATCCCTTTATGATTTAATAGGTCTTCTTTATTTACTTCTGGCACAACAAGTGGCACATCTTTATCCATTCTGTATGCGCTCGTATTATCAACCACAACCGCACCATGTTTAACCGCTTCTGGAGCTAGTTTCTTTGATATAGAACCACCTGCAGAAAATAACGCTATGTCTACACCTGCGAAGCTCTCAGGTAATGCTTCTTCCACTGTGACTTCTTCACCATTAAATGATATTTTTTTACCTGCGGATCTGCTTGAGGATAAAAGCTTTACTTGATCTATTGGAAATTTCTTATCTTCTAGTAGTTTTATAATTTTTTGACCTACTGCACCTGTTGCTCCTACGACGGCCACGTTGTATGCTGCTTTATGCGACATCCCCATTTCTCCCTTCACTCATAAAAAATATTTCTCTTCTAGCTTTTTATTCTACCACAATCTAATCGATATGCGGAACAATAACAGGCTGTAGTTGTCTATGTTCCAAGGCAGCCTCTACTGTTCCACTTAAAAGATCCATTTTGGCAACTAGTGAGTTAGGTTTTTGGTATGGGTCATCCTGTCCATATGGTATAAAGTAAATGTATTTGCTGGCCATAAGCCGCATAAGGTTAACTCCGTTTAGACCAAGTGCGTCATTAGTAGAGATTCCAAGGACCACAGGACTTCTATTACGCATTGTCGCTTTAGCGGCCATTAACACGGGTGAATCCGTTAGAGCATTTGCCATCTTACTTAAAGAATTTCCCGTTAGCGGGGCAATCACCATACAATCAAGTGGAGCAGTTGGGCCAAGTGGTTCTGCCTCCTGCATAGTGGAAATAACTCGTTTTCCTGTTATGGATTCAATTTTTTCAATATGATCTTCTGCTTTTCCAAACTTTGTACTAGTGTTTCGCACCGTATACGTTACAATCGGCACAACTTCTGCCTTTTGTTCCATTAACTTTTCCAACTGTGGAAAAACTTGGTCATATGTGCAATGAGAACCCGTAACTCCAAAGCCAATACGTTTTCCTTCTAAACTCATAAATAATACCCCTTTTCTACTAATTTCCTATTCTTGCATGTTTTTTTGAAGAAATTGCTTTATGACGTCCGCTAATATCCTACCCGATGTTTTTGGTGCCACAATACCTGGTAAACTTCTTGCCAAAATTGCTTTAATGCCTCGTTGCTTTGCATAATCAAAATCTGTTCCACCTGGTTTGGATGCTAAGTCGATAATTATTGCATGTGTCGGCAGACGTTGAATGGTTTTTCGATCTATAACAGCTGCTGGAATCGTATTGATAACTACATCGTATTCATTAGCATAGTCTGCCATTTTATCAAGGTGAATAGCTGTTAGTGCCATTTCTGAAATCCTAGCAAGTTCTGCGCTACTTTTGGTTGCTACAGAAACCTTCGCACCCAACGCAGCAAACTTGTTAGCAATCGTTTTACCCACTCGACCAAATCCAGCAACCATGACACGAGAACCATGGATGGTATAGTCAGTATGTTCTATCGCCATCATAATGGATCCTTCTGCTGTTGGTATGGAGTTGTAAATCGCAACATCGTCTCTGTTTAATAAAGGGATTAATGAAATATCTTCTTCTGTGGTTACTTTTTTCAAATAATCACTTGAAATACCAGTAAAAATGATAGCCGTATCTTTTAATTGCCCGAACCATTCTGGCGATATGTGAATCGTCTCATGAGAAAAAACTGTTTCTACGTTTCCTGTATTATCTGTCCCTGTAATTGGTAAAATGAGGACATCAAGCTCTTCTGGTTTTAGCTCACTAAACTCCAACTGTTTTAATCCGGTAAATCCTTGTTCCAATTTATCAAAGCCGACAAGATTTATGTTCGCACCTGGAATAGCCTGTAATTGACGAATCAACTCCAGATAACGGGCGTCGCCTCCTATTACTGCAATTGTATGACTCATTATAATGAACACCCTCCAAACATCGAGTTCCTTAAATTATTTCTATATAGCTTATGAAACGGGAGAATGTTAGTGATTGGTTATTTTTAAAAAACAGGAAAAAGGCTGATACCCTCCTCTTCGGGCCAGCCTTTTTAATAAAGTGAAACTTCAATCAGTGGGGGTTTTCATTCTTCCCCCACTGATTGTTAGTTGAACGAATCGGGGTGTTAGCGTCCGTTTACTCCCACTAAAAACTCACTGTTTCACCTCATGTTTTGAAGTGGGAGTCTTACGGACGGTTGCACCGGGATAAATTTTAATGCTTATTTAATACCTTAACCGAGCCTATTTGTGTCAATAATAATCATGTCTTCCCCAATCTTTTTTATTGCATCCCACTTAATTTTCGTTTCCTCCCCCTCCTTTTTCAAACCAAACCATTTATAGTTTGGTATGATAAAGGATTCAATTTGACCAGTATGCTCATTTATCTCGAGATCTGTTTGTCCAAGTACTCCCAATCGTGAGCCCTCATTCACATCCACAATTTCTTTTCCACTCATATCCTTATAGCGCATCCTTGTCATCCTCTCAACTTATCGTTATTGTTCTTACACAAAGCTATACTACAGCCTTAATACGTTTATGTAGCATGCTAGAAATTACGGCTTAATTAAAAAACACGTTAGGAAAAAGCTTATCCTTATTATTATAGTTACCGACATAAAAAAAAGAACCTATGGATTACATAGGTTCTCCTGATGGAGCAATGAGAGCACTTGAAGACGGTTTTTCAAAAACGATGTCTATTACATTTCTAATCGATTCATGATCCACAGCGTCGATTTCTTGTATCATGTGGTCCATCGTTCTGTGGCGTCCTAGAAGCAACTCGTTTTTACCGTTTCTACTCATTCGGCTATTTGTGCTTTCTAAACTCAGTAAAAGATTTCCTTTTAATTGCTCTTTATTGTTTTTTAGTTCTTTATCGGTAATACCGTCTTGAATTAGCTTTTCCACTGTGCTATCAATTGTTTTCCTTAACTGCGGTAATTGATCTTTACCAGTTCCAGCATAGATAGTAAGCATACCATTATCCAAGAAAGAAGAATGATACGAAAATACCGAATAGGCAAGTCCTTGCTTTTCTCTAATATCTTGAAACAGTCGAGAGCTCATACTACCACCCAGAACATTATTCATAATAATAAGGCTGTAAATTTGCTCATGGCCTGTTTGAAGTCCGTCATAGCCAAGGCAAAGATGCGCTTGTTCCGTATCTTTATGACGCTCAAGCTTATTGGTAAGGAATTGTGGTTTAATTAAAGAACTAGGCTGGTGATTTGATTCATAGGAACCAAAATATCCATCTACCTTATCAATAAATGCACTATCTACATTACCTGCGACAGAAACCACAACGTTCTCTGGATTATAAGCTTCCCGCATATAGTCTCTTAAAGATTGGGGCTTAAATGAACGCAAGTGTTCCTCTGTACCTAAAATAGGATAGCCTAGCGGATGCGTTCCATAAGAAGCTGTTGCAAGCAAATCATGCACTATATCATCAGGTGTATCTTCATACATTTTTATTTCTTCATAAACCACTTTCTTTTCTCTTTCCATTTCTTCTTCATCAAATGCAGAGTTAAAGAACATATCAGCTAAAATTTCCAACGCAAAGTCTTTATGTGTATCAATAACCTTGGCATAATAGCATGTGTATTCTTTTGAGGTAAAGGCATTGACCTGCCCACCTATCGAATCAAATGCTTCGGCTATATCTTGAGCTGAGCGGGTTTTTGTTCCTTTGAAAAACATGTGCTCCAAAAAGTGAGAAACACCGTTATTTTTCTCTGTTTCGTTTCTAGAACCAGTTAATACCCAAATACCTATCGTAACAGACCTTACAGCAGGTACTTTTTCGAGTACAACCCGCAAGCCGTTCTTACTTTTGTGTTTTTCAATCAATGTACTTCCTCCTATGCTAGATATGTAAGATGAGCGCCAAATTGATTATCTTTCCGGGCTGACTAATTGTTCCATTGTACCTAGTTTATATCCTTTATCCTTTACAGAATCTATCAATTCATCAAGGCCCGTAGCCGTTGCAGCAGTAGGGTGCATTAGAATAGTTGCTCCCGGATGCAGCTTACTATTCACTCGGTTAATCATAACAGATACTGTTGGATTCTTCCAATCAATCGTGTCTACCGTCCAAAGCACCGTTTCCATCTTCTGGCTATGTGCAGCATCCACAACATATTGATTATAACTACCACTAGGTGGAGCGAACCAAGCAGGTGTAATTCCAGTTATTGCTTTTAAGATATCATTTGTCTGACTTATCTGTTCAACCATTTGTTGTGTAGTCAAATTTGCCATATTAGGATGATTATAGGCATGATTTCCAATTAAATGGTTCTGGTTCTTTATCATCTTCACTAAGTCAACATTTTCCTTTGCCCATTTCCCCTCAATAAAGAAGGTAGCTTTGATGTTCTTATCTTTCATTATGGCTAATATTTTGGGGACATATTCTGTTCCCCAAGAGACATTGATTAATAAAGAAACCATCTCTTTTTCCGGGTTACCACGGTATATAGGAGATGATGGTAAATCCTTTAAAGAAACATTTGGTGCTATCTGCTTATAAACGAGTAAATCGTCATCAAATTCACCCTTTTCCCTCATTCGTTCATACGATTTAGTAACATTTACCTCGAGGCCATTACGCCCCGGTGTTTTCTTCCATACCTCATCAATATATGGATCAACAGGTTCTTCCTCATATGCGTTTGCCTGCTTTTCTATTTCCTTGTATAAAGCATCATTTGGTTTTGCAGTTTGCATAAAGGTTGTACTACTTTCCATTGAGAATGGATTATAAGTAGTATTGAATGAAATCGTAACTATAATTATAAAAACAATTACATGTATGATTTGTCGTAACTGAAACATACTTACCCCCTCCTATTTCAAACTTATGTTGAAACGGGACAAGGTATGCTTAAACTATGTAGACTAGTATGGAGCAGTCAATTTTTTCTTTTCTAACAAAAAAAGAGAAGCAATGGCAATTGCTCCTCTTTGTTACTTTAAAACAGCTGTCAGAACAGCCATCTAAAACAGGCACTATTCAATTAAGAATTGGCTTTTTCCTGTCTTTCTTTTTCCTCTTTTAATACTGCTTTTCGGGAAAGATTTACTCTGCCTTGGTTATCAACTTCCTTGACCTTGACCATGATCTCATCCCCAATTGATACAACGTCTTCCACTTTATTGGTACGTTCTTCAGCCAATTCAGAAATATGGACTAGTCCATCTTTTCCTTTAAACAATTCAACAAACGCACCGAACTTTTCAATACGTTTAACTGTTCCAAGGTACATTTGCCCAACCTCTACTTCTCTTACAAGGTCTTCGATGATCTTTTTAGCTCTTTCATTCATCTTGGCATCTGTTGATGAAATAAACACACTTCCGTCTTGTTCTATATCGATTTTCACACCAGTTTCATCAATGATCTGATTTATTTGCTTACCGCTTGGCCCAATAACATCACGGATCTTATCTGGATTGATGGACATCGTAAGGATTTTCGGTGCATACTCAGATAATTCTTCTTTAGGCTCCTTAATCGTAGCAAGCATAGAATCAAGAATTTGCATTCTTCCTTTTTTAGCCTGGTTAAGTGCTTCTTCAAGAATCTCTCTTGATAGACCATCAATTTTAATATCCATTTGTAAGGCCGTTACGCCTTTAGAAGTACCGGCTACTTTAAAGTCCATATCCCCAAGTGCATCTTCCATACCTTGAATATCTGTTAGGATCGAATAATCCTCACCAGATTTAACTAGCCCCATTGCGATTCCGGCTACAGGTGCCTTAATTGGTACACCAGCTGCCATCATTGCAAGTGTGCTTGCACAAATACTTGCCTGTGAAGTAGAACCGTTTGATTCCAATACTTCTGAAACAAGGCGGATGGTATATGGGAAGTCCTTATCAGATGGGATAACCTTTTCTAAAGCACGTTCTCCTAATGCGCCATGACCAATCTCTCTTCGGCCTGGCCCTCTTATAGGACCTGTTTCTCCCACACTATATTGAGGGAAATTGTAATGATGCATAAAGCGTTTAGACTCTTCTAAATCAAGCCCGTCCAAGATTTGCACATCACCAAGCGCTCCCAATGTACATACACTTAGTGCTTGTGTTTGCCCACGTGTAAATAACCCTGAGCCATGTGTTCTTGGTAATACATTAATCCTTGAAGACAATGGTCGGATTTCATCTATCTTTCGGCCATCTGGGCGTACTTTTTCCTTCGTGATTAATCTGCGGACTTCCGCTTTAACCATTTTATCCAGCACAGATTTAACCTGCTTCAAAATATTAGCATCTTCTTCATCTTCATAGGACGCAAGAACATCCTCTTTCACCTTACTAATAGCGTCTTCTCTAGCATGCTTTTCTTTTACCTGAATAGCTGCTATAAGATTTTCCGAAGCTTCTGCTTCAATCTTCTTAGAAAGTTCTTCATCTAATTCAAAAAGCTTTACTTCAGACTTTTCTTGTCCTACCGCTTTTACGATCTCTTCTTGGAATTCAACTAGACGAATAATTTCTTTATGGCCAAACATGATAGCTTCAAGCATAACTTCTTCAGGTACTTCATCTGCTCCTGCTTCCACCATGTTGATTGCATCTTTTGTTCCAGCGACCGTTAGTTCAATATCACTTTTTTCTTCTTGTTCGATGGTTGGATTGATAATAAATTCGCCATCAACGCGACCAACGTTTACGCCGGCAATCGGCTCTGCAAACGGAATATCAGAAATGCTTAACGCAATGGAAGAACCGATCATAGCAGCAATTTCTGAAGGACAGTCCTGGTCAACACTCATAACTGTACTAATAACCTGAACTTCGTTTCGGAAACCGTCAGGAAATAAAGGTCGAATCGGACGGTCAATAAGACGTGAGGAAAGGATTGCTTTTTCACTCGGACGGCCCTCTCTTTTTATAAACCCTCCTGGTATTTTCCCAACTGCATAAAGACGTTCTTCGTAGTTTACGGTTAATGGGAAAAATGGCAGATCTTTCGGTTCCTTTGAAGCTGTCGCAACAGACAGAACAGATGTATCGCCATAATGCATCATGGCAGCACCGTTCGCTTGCTTTGCTAATTCTCCGATTTCAACGGTGAATTTTTTACCTGCAATTTCTGTAGAAAATATTTGCTTCTCTTCTGGCATTTGTAGTACTCCTTTCAATAAAATCGAGCTCCATATGAGCTTTTGCAGCTTAATTAATATTCATCACGGCGCTTATTGCAAACTAAATGCTAGCCGTTATAAAAAACACTCCAATTATTATATTATAGTTTATAAGCCGGAATGTAAATTTTATGTAGAAAAATCTTGTCATAATATAGTAGTTGCTTTATTCCTTCATGCAAAAACCACTCATTTACCACCAGTATCTAAGGGTTAAATGAAAAATTTTTACTTATAAAAAAAGCAGGATTTCTCCTGCTTTTTGAATAATTATCGGCGTAAGCCAAGTTGTTTAATTAATTCACGATAGCGGGTAACATCTTTATTACGTAAGTAGTTAAGTAAATTACGACGTTTACCAACCATTTTCAAAAGACCTCTACGTGAGTGGTGATCTTTTTTGTGAACACGAAGATGTTCATTTAGAGTTGTGATTTCTTCCGTTAGTACAGCGATTTGTACTTCTGGAGAACCAGTGTCACTTTCATGAACCTTGTATTCATTAATAATTTCATTCTTACGTTCCTGTGTGATTGCCATATGGCGCACCTCCTGTAATTATATTGAATCCCCATTCCCCTAGCAGTCGTCGGAGTTACGAATTGCCAAGCGATGGTTTTACGTTGTTAATACTACATGTTTTTTTAAAAAAATGCAAGTAAAAGATAGTTAGAAGTAAGGTCGCTTATGAATTGAAGTAATTTCTGACCTTCTTTTCATCCTCCGCAATTTCGCTCACTAATTCTTCTACCCCGGAAAATTTTTTTTCTTCCCGAATAAAGGTATACCATTGTACTCTCAACTCTTCTTCATATAAATCATTGTTATAATCAAAAATGTTTACTTCCAGAATAGGTTCTTCCAATTGGTCCGTAAAGGTTGGTTTGAAACCTAAACTAGCCATTCCCTCATAAACTTCATTTTTATAGAGAACTTTTACTGCATAGACACCGACCTTGGGTAATAGCGTTTCATCGCTCACTGCAATATTTGCTGTTGGATAGCCAATGGTTCTGCCACGTTGCTCCCCTTTAACTACAAGTCCTGTTACAGATAACGGTCTTCCAAGTAGTTTTGCGGCCTCGTCCATATTCCCAGACTTTAATAGATTGCGAATTTTAGTTGAGCTAATCTTTTCTCCATCTATTACCACTTTATCAATTTGCGTTACGGTAAACGTTCCGGCCGCATGCTCTTGTATGGTTTGCATGTTTCCTTTTCCTTTGTGTCCATAAGAAAAGTCAAAGCCTGCTACCATATGCTTGATATGAAGTCCTTTTAGGAAATGATCCACGAATTCTTGAGGAGACAAGGATGCAAGCTCTTGATTAAACTGAATAATGTAAAGTCGATCTACCTCAAGTTTTTGCAGAATTTCCTGTTTTTCTCGAATTGGAGTAAGATATTTCACGTGCTGTACATCTTTTTTTAAAACAACAGAGGGATGTGGATGAAAGGTAATTACTGCGCTTTCCATCCCTCTTTCCTTTGCTTCTCTTACAGCTGTTTGAATGACTTTCTGATGCCCTTTATGTATTCCATCAAAAAAGCCGATGGCCGTAACCGTTTCAGGTAGTTCGTTAAACACCATAGAATGTGGATATGTTAATTCAAATGTTCTCATATTCCTCACCTGCACTTTATCCGTTAAAAACACGAACGGGTTTTATTTCCATTGGTTTATCCGGATGGGTTTGATATATTGCCAATAATTCTTGGTTAAACATCATTACAAATGGCTCTTTCATTATTTTATCAGGTTTTGAGAGTTTTTGCCCGTTTCGTACTTTGACCGCTGTTTGTTCATCAACATGAAAACAGTCCAGATGCTCTAACCCTCTCTGGGCAGGAAATAATAGGGATTCTGGATGCGAGAACTTTAGCTTTTCTTCAATTTGTTCAAATGTCACGGTTTCTTCCTTAGGGAAAGAAGCAACCTGTGTCCTTGTAAGATGGGCCATATGAGCTGGATAACCTAATTTCTTTCCAATATCCACACTAAGCGTACGAATATAGGTTCCTTTTGAGCATACAACTTCAAAGGAAATACTTTCCCTCTCCTCACATGAAGAGATCTTTGAAATGGAGAAAATTTCAACCTGGCGTGTTGGTCTTTCCACCACTTGATTTTCCCTTGCATATTCATACAGTTTTTTTCCTTTAACTTTTACTGCAGAGTACATTGGTGGAACTTGGGTGATGATACCAGTAAACGCTTTTAGCACTTCATCAATCTGTTCTTCAGTTGGAAATACAGTAACAGGTTTCTCTTCTATTACACTGCCATGCGCATCTTCAGTTTCTGTAGAGACACCAAGTTTGAGCTCTGCAACATACGTCTTTCTTGTATCAGTTAGAAAGGGGACGATTTTCGTTGCCTGCCCAACACATATTGGTAAAACACCTTCTACCTCAGGGTCTAACGTACCAGTGTGGCCTACTTTTTTGGTTTGTAATAATTTCCGAAGCTTAAATACACAATCATGAGAAGTCATTCCCGTTGGTTTCCACAATGGTAAAATTCCATTCATTTTCTCACCTCCAATATATACATTCAACATACAGAAAGGTTTCATTGCTCTATTTTAGGCATTAAATCTTGATTGCATTAAATTTTAAAGCTTGATTTTAAGTTTTCTACGCACATGGAAAAAATCTGACTCGCAAAAAAGGAGTCAGATTATCCACCAAGCTTATTTGTTTAAATCACGTAGTATTGTTTCAATTCTATTTCCATATTCAAGTGCTTCATCAAATTCAAACAAGAGCTCAGGTGTTTTGCGAAGGCGAATTCGCTGTCCTATTTCGGAACGAATAAATCCTTTCGCTTTAGCAAGTCCCAATAGTGTGTCTTGTTTTTGATGTTCATCACCTAATACAGAGATAAACACTTTTGCTTGTTGTAAATCTCCTGTGACTTCAACGTCTGTAACCGTAACAAATCCAACTCTAGGATCTTTTATTTTTCGGGTTAAGATTTCTCCAAGCTCTTTTTTCATTTGTTCAGCAATGCGGTTTGCTCTTAATTCTGCCAACTTATTCACCTCTTTAAGAAAAGCTTCGTGCTTCAATTAGAAAACTACATTCACTCGTCTTATCATACATATTTTACAATCCCGATCAACGAAACATCTTACAATGGACCTTACATCCGTTCAACCGTTGTTTGTGTTCTTTCAAGTTCAACGAACGCATCAATAACTTTCATCACTTCTTGCATGACCTTTTCCGAATGAACGTAATCATTAGAAATGGTTACAATGCCAAGCTTTGTTCGTTGCCATAGATCGTGGTAATCAAGCTCTGTTACAGCTACATTAAAGGTGTTCTGGAGCTTTGCGAGCAACCTTTTTAGCACAGACCTTTTTTGCTTAAGCGAATGCCCGTCGTACAACATACACTCTACTTCAGCATAAACGATCATTTGCGTTCTATTTCTTCCATTACATATGCTTCAATAATATCGCCTTCTTTAATATCATTGAAGTTCTTTATTGTAATACCACATTCGTAGTTTTGTGCTACTTCTTTCACATCGTCTTTAAAACGTTTTAATGCGTCAATTTCTCCTTCGAAATGAACAACACCATCGCGAATTAACCTAATACCGGCATCTCTTGTAATTTTGCCTTCTGTTACGTAGCTACCAGCAATCGTACCAATTTTTGATACTTTAAAGGTTTCACGAACTTCTGCTTGACCCGTTACTTTTTCTTCATATTCTGGATCGAGCATTCCCTTCATAGCAGCTTCTACCTCTTCAATAGCTTTATAAATCACACGATGTAGACGTACATCCACTTTTTCGGATTCTGCAGCCTTTTTAGCATTCGCATCAGGTCTTACGTTAAACCCAATAACAATAGCATTTGAGGCTGAAGCTAAAATAATGTCAGATTCTGTGATTGCACCAACACCGGTATGAATGATCTTAATATTTACGCCTTCAACCTCAATTTTTTGTAAGGAAGAAGCTAATGCACCAGCAGAACCTTGTACATCTGCCTTAATAATAATATTAATTTCTTTCATTTCCCCTTGCTTGATTTGTTCAAACAAGTCATCCAGACTAACTTTGGTTTGTTCACTTCTGTTTTCCTGGATTTGTTTTTGTTGACGAGCCTCACCAATTTGTCGTGCTTTTTTCTCATCGGTAAATACAAGGAACTGATCTCCAGCTTGTGGTACTTCATTTAAACCTGTAATTTCCACAGGAGTTGATGGCCCTGCTTCATTTACTCGTTGTCCAAGATCATTTACCATTGCACGAACACGTCCATGAGTATTTCCAACTACGAGGGAATCCCCTACATGTAGCATACCATTTTGTACGAGTAATGTAGCAACAGAGCCACGACCTTTATCAAGCTGTGCATCAATAACAGTACCAAATGCATTTGCTTTAGGATTAGCTTTTAATTCTTCTATTTCGGAAACAAGAACAATCATTTCTAACAAGTCGTCGATACCTTCATTTTTTATTGCAGAAAGGTTTACAAAGATCGTGCTGCCACCCCAATCTTCCGGGATTAGTTCATATTCGGTTAATTCTTGCATAACACGATCCGGATTAGCGCCTTCTTTGTCCATTTTGTTAACTGCAATGATGATTGGTACTTCAGCAGCTTTTGCGTGATTGATTGCTTCCACAGTTTGTGGCATTACGCCGTCGTCGGCAGCCACCACTAAAATAGCAATATCCGTAACTTGAGCCCCTCTTGAACGCATACTTGTAAAGGCAGCGTGACCAGGTGTATCAAGGAATGTGATTTTCTTCCCATCATTTTCTACTTGGTACGCGCCGATGTGCTGTGTAATTCCACCTGCTTCACCAGCTGTAACTTTTGTATGACGGATCGCGTCAAGTAAAGTAGTTTTCCCGTGGTCTACGTGTCCCATGATCGTAACAACAGCAGGACGTTCTACAAGATCTGCTTCAGAATCTTCTTCCAGGTATTTATCAAAGTCAGTATCTTCTAAGATGATTTCTTTTTCAACTTGCACATCAAACTCGGCACAAATTAATTCAATTGCATCGTCATCTAAATCCTGGTTTTTTGTTGCCATAACACCTAGGAACATTAATTTCTTAATAATCTCTGAAGCATCTTTGTTTAGTTTAGCAGCAAGGTCACTCACAGTAAGTGTTTCACTATAAGTAATATGTTTTGGTGTTTCTTTGACCACAGGTTGTTTAGGGGCTTGCTGATTCCCTCTTTTATTCCCTTTTTGCTTTTTGTTATACGAATTTGAATTTCCTGTGTTTCGCTGTTGATTGGAATTCGGTTTATTTTTCCCTTTATTCCCTTGATTATGATTCATTTTTGCTCCTGATGTATTCGAATTCGTGTTTTGAGCTCCAGCATTGGCAGATGTCTGATTTGGTTTATCAGAAGTCTTAGGTTTGGAGTTAAACTTTTCATCCAGCTTACTAACGGTATCAGCTGAAATAGTAGACATGTGGTTAGACACTTCTACCTTAATTTCTTCTAAATAATTGATTACATCTTTACTAGGTTTATTTATTTTTTTTGCATATTCATATACACGCATTTTACTCATACGTTCACCCCCGAATTTAATTACCCGAGTAACGACTGGATTTTAGTAGCAAATCCTGCATCTAAAATAGCAACAGCTACTCTTTGGGATTTTCCAATAGCTTGTGATAGTGTCTCTCTATCATCCACTATTTCATATGGTACATTATATGATTTGCACTTATCTGTGAGCTTTTTCTTCGTTTGCGGTCCTATATCGCTAGCCAACAGAATAAGCTTTGCTCTATTTTGCCGAATATCCTTCACAATTGCCTCTTCTCCCAGTGAAATCTTTCTAGCACGGTAGGCAAGCCCAATCATATTTAAGTAAGAATTATTGTTATTATTAGTCATGTTTTTTACCTTCAACCAGTTTTATTAAGTCCTCGTAAATTGAGGAGTCTACTTCTGTATTCAACTGGCGATTTAAAACACTGGTTTTTTCAGCTTGACGGATGATTTCAAGATCTCTAGTTAAATAAGCTCCGCGCCCATTCTTCTTTCCTGTTTCATCCACAAATACCTCGCCATCCTTATTTCGAACAACGCGGATAAGCTGTTTCTTCGGTTTCATTTCATTGGTTACAACACATTTTCGCTCAGGTACTTTTCTTTTTTGCACCATTGGACAGCCTCCTACTCGAACAAGTCTTCCTCAGTGTCTGGTAGAACCTCTTCCTGCTCTATTAATAAGCCCTCTTCTTTCGCTTCCGATTCACTCTTAATATCAATCTTCCAGCCAGTAAGCTTAGCAGCTAGACGAGCATTTTGACCACGTTTTCCAATAGCTAAGGATAACTGGTAGTCCGGTACAATTACTGTGGTAGCTTTTTCTTCCTCATTAACAAGCACATCTACTACTTTTGAAGGGCTTAGCGCATTGGATACGTATACTACCGGATCTTCTGACCACTCTACCACGTCAATTTTTTCGCCTTTGAGCTCATTAACAATCGCTTGAACACGCTGTCCCTTTTGCCCAACACACGATCCTACTGGGTCAATTTCTGGGTCTGGTGCATGAACAGAGATTTTAGAGCGATCACCTGCTTCGCGGGCTACGGACTTAATTTCTACGATGCCTTCATATATTTCTGGCACTTCCATTTCAAACAAACGCTTTAGAAGGCCTGGGTGAGATCTTGAAATATATATTTGCGGTCCCTTGCTCGTATTTTCTACTTTGGTTACAAATACTTTCAAACGGTCATGAACATAGTATTCTTCTGTTGGCATTTGCTCTGCTTCAGCTAATTTCGCCTCTATTTTACCAAGATTTACATACACAAAGCGTGGATCTTTACGTTGAATGATCCCTGTCATAACATCTTCTTCACGGTCAGCATATTCGGAAAAAATAACTCCGCGTTCAGCTTCTCTAACACGTTGTGTTACGACTTGTTTTGCTGCTTGTGCTGCGATTCGACCAAAGTCTTTTGGTGTTACCTCAACTTCCACTACGTCTTCGAGTACGTAATTAGGGTCAATCTTTTTTGCTTCTTCAAGTGAAATCTCTTCTTGATTGTCTTCTACTTCCTCGACAACTATTTTCCTCGAGAATACACCCATTTTACCTGTTGCTTCATTTAGTTCCACACGGACATTCGTCGCAGATTTGAAATTCTTTTTATATGCTGAGATCAAGGCTGCCTCCAATGCCTCTAGAAGAATATCCTTATCGATCCCTTTATCTTTTGCCAAATAATCAATCGCGTCAAACAACTGATTGCTCACGTTCTTTTCCCCCTTCTAAAACATTACAGCAAGACGTGCTTTTGCTATTTTATCGTATGGTAGTTCTACTTGTTTTTTTCTTGTTTTCACCTTGTACTCTATTGTTAAGAGATCGTTATCAAACCTTTTTAGAATACCTTCATATTCCTTCTCGCCTTCAATCGGCTCGTAAAGTTTCACAAAGATATTGTTGTTAACATTATTTTTAAAGTCTTCTTGTGTCTTTAATGGCCGCTCCACCCCAGGGGAAGATACTTCTAGAAAATACGCTTCCTTTATTGGATCCGTATTATCCAATTTCTCACTTAATTCTTCGGAAACCTCACCACATTCCGTGATATCTACACCGCCTGGTTTATCAATATACACACGTAGAAACCAATTCTTTCCTTCTTTAACGTATTCAACATCAACAAGTTCCAGGTTTTTAGGTTCCAAAATCGGCCGCAATAATTCCTCTGTTGTTTTGATTACTTGAGAACTCAACATTCATCCTCCTTTATTCAGTTGTTTTGCTGCCTGTCAGCTAATAGCTGTCTTTCTGATAGTATGAACCATCATACTACTTTTCATTTGATCATACTGTAAATCAATAGAAAACCCCTGCCGAATTCTGTGGCAAGGGGAAGTTTACGCGAAGTTGAAAAGAAGTATGAAGAAAGAGTGGGCGTTTACCCACTCTTTTAACCGTTCGTATCAATACTTACCAAAAAATAGTATATCATAAAGGGAAACCTATTGCAAGATAGTGGGTACGTTAGCAATATAACCGAATTTGCTTCCTCTTAAACGAAAATTCTTTCGTCATTATCTTTATCGGAAAATAGCTCAAGGGCCTGTTGTAAATTCCCTGTTGTTCTTACTTTATTTCCAAAAGAAACATCAAACGCTACAATTTCTCTAACTATATCAGGTCGCAAGCCAGTAATAATTGTTTGGCATCCCATCATGGATACACCATCAAGTAGTTTTAGAAAATGATGAATCGCTTCTTTGTCCATTTCTGCAATTCCTGAAAGGTCTAAAAGCAATTTCCCTACATGGTTCTTGCCAATTTCTACTAGAACTTTTTCTTCAATAATTCCTGCTCGATAAGTATCAATGGTGCCAATTAAAGGTAATATGCTTATGTTATTAGAGATTGGGATAATTGGTACGGATAAGTTTTCGACGAGTTTCCGTTCCTTTTCGAGTAATTCATCCTTGTAATCAGAATAAGAGATAAAGAAGCCTTGAAAGAACTCGTCAATCAACTTATTAATTTTAATGACCATTTCATATGAATTCTCCGTAATTCTCCTCATATTATGGGCTTGCTCATATTCATACAAGAAGCTCCAAAAAGCTTTTCGTATAGCTTTAACCCATTCAAGTTTAAACGAGAGTGTAAGAGAGGTTTTTGCCCAGGCAACCCCCTCTTTTTTGGCGAAATTTATCACATCTTGCTCCTTATTATTCACAATCATGAGAATCAGATTATAGGCATTATCCACTAAATGAATGCCCCCAACAATCTTTATCTCCTCTAATTTTTCTATATCAATTGATGCTTCACTAAGTAGTAGGGCTTCAAGTTCTTTTCTTTTTTCTATAATAAAACTTTCTACCTCATTTTTATCATTGAAAATATAACTCATACAACTGCATCTCCTTCAAGTCTTGTATAGTATAAGTAATGTGTAAATTCATTGAATATTCTGTACCGATTATACCACAATATCTAACAACCACAAAAAAGAAATAGGCAGGCCTACTTCCTTTTTGTGGAAAACACACAGATTACCTATCTGTAATTTCCCCATTTTTTAGTTATTAAAACAATGATAATTGATTTTTTTCTGCCATACCCTCAAGACAACCATGGTTATCCAAGTATTCTAGTACTGTTTTAGAAATTTTACTTCTTTCACGTAAATCTTCTTTTGAAAGGAATTCCCCTTCTTCCCTAGCTTTTACTATATTAAGAGCAGCGTTTGTACCTAAACCATCTACCGCGTTAAATGGCGGTAATAAGGAATCGCCATCGACAATAAACTCTGTTGCACTGGACTTATACAGGTCAACTTTATTCAAATGAAAACCGCGTTCACACATTTCCAATGATATCTCCAACACGGTTAGGAGACTTTTTTCTTTTGGCGGTGCATCATTTCCTTTTGCAGTAATAGAATCAATACGCTGTTTGATCGCAGCAGGTCCTTTGATCATTGTATCTAATTCAAAGTCGTCAGCTCTTACAGTAAAGTAAGCTGCATAAAAGAAGATTGGGTGATGTACTTTAAAGTAAGCAATTCGGACAGCCATTAACACGTAGGCTGCTGCGTGAGCCTTAGGGAACATGTATTTAATTTTTTTACATGAGTCAATATACCAATCTGGCACACCATGCTTTTTCATTTCTGTAATCCATTCATCTTGAAGCCCTTTTCCTTTTCGGACAAATTCCATAATTTTAAATGCCAAAGAAGCTTCCAAGCCTTTATGCATTAAATAAACCATGATATCGTCACGACAACCAATTACATCTGGGAGCTCACATATTCCATCATTAATCAGTTCTTGCGCATTCCCCAACCAAACGTCTGTGCCGTGTGAAAGACCAGAAATAATAACAAGTTCAGCAAATGTGCTCGGTTTTGTATCCTCAAGCATCTGTCTAACAAATTTTGTCCCAAATTCAGGAACTCCTAACGTACCTGTTTTACAATAGATTTGTTCCGGAGTAACACCTAACGATTCCGTACCTGAGAATATTTTCATGACATCAGGATCATCTGTCGGAATTGTTTTCGGGTCAATTCCACTTAAATCCTGGAGCATCCGTATTACCGTCGGATCATCATGCCCTAAAATATCAAGCTTAAGCAAATTATCATGAATAGAATGGAAATCAAAATGTGTTGTTCTCCACTCACTTTTACGATCATCTGCAGGGAATTGTATCGGTGTAAAGTCAAAGATTTCTTTATCATCTGGCACAACAATAATGCCACCAGGATGCTGACCAGTCGTCCGTTTAACACCAGTTGTTCCCTGTACTAGCCTATCTACCTCAGCATTCTTATAAACAAGTTGTTTATCCGAAGCATATCCTTTTACATACCCATAGGCAGTTTTTTCGGCTATGGTGCCAATAGTACCTGCTCGGTAAACATTATCAACACCGAATAATTCTTTTGTATAGTTGTGCGCTTGAGGCTGATATGCACCTGAGAAATTCAAGTCAATATCAGGAACCTTATCCCCTTTGAAACCTAAGAACGTTTCAAACGGTATATCCTGTCCATCTTTCGTAAGAGGTATATTACAATGCGGACAATTTTTGTCTGCAAGATCAAACCCGCTCCCCACAGACCCATCTGTAATGAACTCATTATGATGGCATTCTAAACATACATAATGAGGTGGGAGTGGATTTACTTCCGTAATTTCCGTCATTGTCGCAACAAAAGAGGAGCCTACTGAACCACGAGAACCAACAAGATAGCCGTCATCGAGAGACTTTTTCACAAGCTTGTGGGAAATGAGGTAAATAACCGCAAAACCATGCCCAATAATACTTTCCAACTCTTTCTCAAGTCGATCCGTAACAATTTGGGGTACTGGCTCGCCATATATTTTCTTTGCCCTATTATAGCAAAGGTCCCGCATCTCTTGGTCAGCACCCTCGATTGTAGGAGTGAAGAGACCATCTTTAACTGGCGAGATTTCTTCTATCTCATCTGCTATTTTATTTGTGTTGTCAACGACTATTTCGTTTGCCTTTTCCTCCCCAAGAAAGTGAAATGCCTTCATCATTTCAGTTGTAGTTCGGAAAGGTGTTTCAGGGAGTGTTTGTCGGTTTAGCGGATTTCCTGCTTGAGCAGCTATCAAAATTTGTCGATAGACTTTATCATGATCATCCAAATAATGGACATTCCCTGTAGCCACTACTGTTTTACCCAAACGATCTCCCATCTCAACAAGTTTCTTAATTATATCTAGAATCTGGGCTTCATTTTGAACAAGATCTTTTTCTATTAAGTGTGCATAGTTTGCAGGTGGCTGTACTTCAATGTAATCATAAAATTCTGCCACACTCTCCGCTTCTTCAGCAGATTTCTGCATCATCGTTTCAAAAACTTCCCCTTTATCACATGCAGATCCTAGGAGTAATCCCTCTCGATATTTTTTCAAAAGAGATCTCGGTATACGAGGAACCCGGTAAAAATAGTCAATATGAGCATGGGAGACGAGTTTGTAGATATTCTTTAAACCTACTTCGTTTTTTGCCATTATGGTGCAGTGAAAAGGTCGCGAGCGCTGGTAAGCATTTCCTTCTCCCATATGGTTATTCAGATGAAGATGATTTGCAATTTCTTTTTCCAAAAGTCTTTGCACTAACTTCCATAACAAATAGCCTGTGGCTTCAGCATCGTAAATTGCTCTATGGTGTTGGGTCAATTCAATATCTAAATGCTTACACAAGGTATTCAGACGATGGTTTTTTAGTTCTGGAAATAAAAATCTTGCAAGTTCTAAAGTGTCCATTACAGCATTCTGAGCTTTTGGATAATCTATTTTTTGAAAGCCTTGATTTAAAAAGCCCATATCAAAGCTTGCATTATGAGCAACCAATATATCATTTCCCATCCACTTATGGAAATCTTGAAGAACAGTGGATATTTCTGGGGCATCCTTTACCATGTCATCCGTAATCCCAGTCAAGTCTGTGGTTGTTTGAGACAAGGGATGGTGAGGATTTGCAAAGGATTCAAATCTGTCGATAATTTCCCCATTGTGCACCTTTACTGCAGCGAGTTCGATGATGGAGTCATATACTGCAGACAAACCTGTCGTCTCCACGTCAAATACAATATAATTAGCACTTGCAAGGTCAATATCTTGTTCATTATAGGCGATTGGAACCCCGTCATCTACGAGATTTGCTTCAACACCATACAAAACTTTTATACCATGTTTCTGACCAGCAGCATGTGCATCAGGGAAGCCTTGAACACCAGCATGATCGGTAATGGCCACTGCTTTATGTCCCCACTTTGCAGCTTGGGCAATTAAGTTACCTGGTGAAACAACAGCATCCATTTGACTCATCGTGCTATGTGCGTGCAGTTCTACCCTTCTACTATCTTCGGGTGCCTCATCCATACGAGTCGCTACTTTTATCTCTTGAATGTCATTTGCCATCATAGCAAGCTCGTTGGTGTACATATCCGTTTGAATGCTACCACGCGCCTTGACCCACATTCCTTTTTTTACTGTATCAAATTTATCAGCATCCTCATCACCTTTTGAGAACATTTTAATTTGTAAGGAATCAGTGTAATCTGTTGCTTTAATAATGAGTAGACTTCTACCAGAGCGAAGCTTGCGTATATCAACATCAAAAATATAGCCCTGGATGGTTACACGTCGTTCTTCATCCTGGATTTCCTGCATTTGAAGAGGTTCATCCTGTATCTTATAACCTAAAGTTAGTGGACGGTTGTCCTGCTGTATTTTCTGGGTATCTCTTTTTTCTTTTTCCTGGACAGTCTTAAGAACAAGCTTCTGATCCTCTAAGGCTTTCTGCTCTTTAAATTTCTTCAATGCAGCTTCTTCGGCTTTGACTTCCGTTTCAATGGGAAAATAACGTATACCAGCCTTTAAGCAAAACTCTTTAAAATCTTGGTCAAGGCGTTTTTTTAGCGCAGAACCTTCTGCTTCATTTCTCACAGTTAACATAATCTTATTATTGTTAACTTGTGGTATTTGCTCATGGATTAGATCCTTATAAGCAGGAGATATGTCTATTTTGCTGCCAACAAACTGTTTCCAGTATCCTGTAATCGTCTCTTCATCACAGTTGTTGTCTCCCGTTAGAATGGTTAATTCTGTTGTAGCAACATGTTCAAAAGTATCGTTTAATTTACCAACCAAGAGTTGATAAACCTGCAACGGCAGAACACGTTCAACAAAAATATGAAAATGCCATTTTTTCGTTTTTTTATATATTTCAAGTTTTTCTAGATAACTTTCATTAAAAAAGGCTTCTACATCTTCTCCAGCTATTTGCAGCTGTTTTAAGAGTAAACGCAATTTTTCTCTTTTTGTTAAGTCCATCGTATATCCCCCTGTTACAGCTGTGCTTCATTTTTACTCCTGAACATATTTTACCAAAAAAACGTGGTAAAATCAGCGAGAACCTTTGTCAATTTAAAGACAAAGGTTCTCTCCTTTTGTTACATTAGTATTTGCTTCATAAAAAAATTAGAATGTATTTTACTACGTTCAACGTAAACTCCACTTAGTAATCATATAACCTTCGAAAGTAGAATAGCATACTTTCCGTGAGCAGTTGGTGAGCTTCATTGCACGAAACACTGCAGGGAGTCACCTACGATTATAATAGTAAATTTACATTTATAAAAATAGTCGTTGGATATCGTTCCATGTTACGACGATCATTAGTAGCATGAGTAATGCGAAACCGACGAAGTGAAAGATACCCTCTTTTTCGGGAGCAATTGGTTTGCCACGGATCGCTTCAATTCCTACAAATAATAGTCTACCACCATCAAGTGCTGGAAGTGGAACGAGGTTAACAATACCAAGATTAATACTTAAGATTGCTGTCCATAGAAGGAAATTCATAAACCCAGTTTGAACTACCTGGTCTGTTGCGTCATAAATTCCTACTGGCCCAGATAGCATGTCAATGGATACCTGCCCGGTGACGAGCATAGCTAGATTCGTTAAGATTAATTTTGTTGTGTCATAGGTTTGGGTGAAACCATATTTTAGTGTACCGAGTACTGATTTTTCATATGCCAGGTTTACACCTAATTGGCCAATCGTTTCTTGACCATCTACTCCCTCAACTTCTACTGCATTTGGCGTTACAGTTAGCGGTAGCTGTTCACCATTACGTTCTATAACAATATCCAGTTCCTGTCCCGGATTTTCTCTAACAATTGTCGTAAACTCGTCCCAAGAGGATACCGACGTATCTCCTATTTGGACCACTTCATCATTCTCTTGTAGTCCTGCTGTTTCAGCTGGGCTATCTTCGAGAATTTTACCCATTTTAGCTTCATCAACAGGTGCCCCTTGGATTAGACCAAGAATGAAGAAAATTACCATTGCTAAAATAAAGTTCATCATAGGGCCAGCAAACAATTGCATTGCCCGTTTTCCAATACTCTTAGAAGCAAATTGACGGTCGTATGGTGCAATTTGTGTCTCTTTCTCATCCATAACAAAGAATGCTTTACGGTCTACTTCGAAGTGTAGTTTCTCTTCATGCTCATCTGGCTCGTACCCTTCAATAACCAAACGGTGATCCAAGTCTGCATATTCTATCTCGACAATCCTCGCATTGGGATGCTTAGACTTATTATCCACGATAATCCGGTTTACTTTTCCTTGCTCGTTAAATTCAAGACCAACATGGTAGCCTGGTTTTAAATCAATTATCTCCGGATCTTCTCCTGCTACACGTACATAACCACCAACCGGCAATAGACGTATTGTATATACTGTCTCATTGCGGGTGAAGGCAAAGATCTTTGGACCAAAACCAATAGCAAATTCACGTGCCAACATGCCAGCACGTTTTGCAAAAATGAGGTGGCCCCATTCATGTATAAATACGAGTAATCCAAACATGAAGATAAATGCGATAACTGTGTTCAATAAAAACACCTTCCTTTAACCCGACATCTAAAGATGATGTTCAGGAGATTGCCATTATTTAGCATTGGATGACTTTTTTAGTATACGATGGCCGAGTCATAAATATTTCTAAAATTATACAAAGCCTATAAAATGCAAAACAGGTAAAACAAATAACATACTGTCAAAACGATCCAAAATACCACCATGACCAGGTAGAATGTCACCAGAGTCTTTTACTCCATAATGCCGCTTAAATGCAGATTCTACAAGGTCTCCAATTTGGCCAAAAATAGAGGCTAGTACTGTCACCAGTACAACTACTAACATAGAATGATGTTGAATTGGACTAAACACATGGAATATGATAGCCACAATACATGCGAGTATTACACCACCAATAGCCCCTTCGACTGTCTTATTGGGACTGATCTTTGGCCAAAGTTTTTTCTTTCCAAATGCTCGTCCGAAAAAATAGGCTCCTGTATCTGTTGCCCAAATAACAAGGAATACATAGACAATCGTAGCAAGCCCATCATCTATATAATTTCTTGTTTCAATTAGGAACGAAAACCCCATTCCTACATAAATCGTCGAAAGTAAAATAAATCCTGCATGGTCGAAAGAAAATCTATTCTTTACAAGCACTGTGTAGGATAATAAAAGCAATACAACTAACATAATCACATCAGATTTATGGAAAAACGCTTCGGGTATTGAAAGAAAATCAAATCCAGCGGAAGGAAGCATAAGCATCCAAAGTAATAGAATTCCCAACGCTGAAGATACAGAATACTTCCCAATTTCCCTCATTCGCATAAGCTCTATTAAGCCTATTGTAGCCATAATATATACAAGTAATTCGAATGGTAATCCACCAAAGATTACAAATGGGACAAAGATAATAAGTGCGACAATTGCTGTCAGTATTCTTTGTTTCATAACGCTATAATCACCTAAATTCCTCCGTAGCGGCGCTTACGCTGCTGATATTCATGCAGTGCTTCAACGAAAACATCCTCGCTAAAGTCAGGCCAAAGCACGTCAGTAAACCAAAATTCTGTATAGGCCAATTGCCAAAGCAAAAAGTTACTCAACCTTTGCTCTCCACTTGTACGGATTAATAAATCCGGGTCGCTTAATCCTTCTGTATACAAATAACTGGAGAAGGCTTTTTCATCCAACGAGTCAAGCGTGATTTTCGAGCAATCGATATCTGTCATAATTTGCTTAATAGCCTGCATGATTTCATACCTACTACCATAGTTTAATGCAAAATTTAATAATAATCCATCATTATTCTTTGTTTTATCCTTTGCATACTGTACTGCTTTCTTTGTATGGGCTGGGAGTGCATCGAAATCTCCAATTGTTTCAATTCGTACATTTTTCTCCATTAATTCTGGAAGGTAAATATGTAAGAATTCCTTTGGTAGTTTCATTAAAAAATCTATTTCTGATTTCGGTCTTTTCCAGTTTTCTGTTGAAAACGCATATAATGTGAGAACTTTAACGTTATAGTTACTCGCAGCACGTACAACTTTCATTACTGCATTTACGCCTTCCTTATGTCCCGCTATCCGTGGGAGTGACCGTTTTTTGGCCCACCTGCCATTCCCGTCCATAATGATGGCAACATGGTTTGGAATATTTTCTATATCCTTATGTTCTTTATGATCATCTATTTGTTTCGTTTTAAAAAAAGGAAGTTTCATTGACATCTTATGTCCTCCGAATGCAATTGATTATCCATACCCTCACGCACCTAATATATGTGTATGCGTGAATCAATACATTCTATTCAGTATAGGTGGTATGAATTATCATTATATCATTAAAAGCCAAGAGAATTATATCGGAATAAAGGAATACGTTATGTAATTTTTTTATTGATTCCTTCATTCTAATTCATCTCATACATCTTTTTAGTTTTATTTATATTTCTTTTCTATTCGTTTACTGGTATTCATTTACCTATCAGTAAACCTCCCTCCCCTTCACTATATCATGATTTTGATAGATATGATACGGGGGGGATACTTCTAGATGTGATCCAGCATAACCGTTGGAAGAAAAGAAAAGCCCCCTTATAAGAAGAGGGCTATTACAACTTATTGAACAGAAAAGGGTATGAGTTAAACTTCCGTAATTTCTTTCTCTTTATCCTTTGCAAGTTGATCAATACGAGCAATGTGCTGGTCTGTTTCTTTTTGTACATCGTCCTGCGCAGCTCGCACATCATCTTCTGTCAGATCATCTGACTTTTTCAGCTGATCATTAGCATCTCTGCGGATATTGCGAATTTGAACGCGAGACTCTTCCGCATATTTTCCAACAACTTTTATTAAGTCTTTACGTCGTTCTTCCGTCAAAGCAGGAATATTAATACGAATAACATTTCCATCATTAGATGGGGATAATCCTAAATCTGCTTTTTGGATTGCTCTTTCTACTTCTTGAATCGCTGATTTATCATATGGTGTAATAACAAGTAACCTAGCTTCTGGTGCATTAACTGAAGCGAGTTGATTTAATGGAGTGGAAGCACCATAGTAATCGACATAAACGTTATCCAAAATACCTGGATTAGCTCTACCTGCACGGACAGTTGCCAAACTTTTTGAAAAAGCCTGTACTGCCTGTGACATTTTATCCTTCATATCTTTCATAATTGACTCTGACATTTTTATTTCCCCCTTATTGTTGTACCAATGTTTTCACCTTGGACAACGCGTTTTATGTTGCCTTCTTCTGTGATTGAGAAGACAATTAGTGGAATATCATTATCCATACAAAGAGTTGAAGCTGTTGAATCCATTACACCTAAACCTTCATTTAACATTTCCATATAGGATAGTTGCTCATACTTCTTAGCATTTTTATTTATTTTTGGATCATCCGTGTAGACACCGTCAACATTATTTTTGGCCATTAGAATTACTTCTGCTTCGATTTCTGCAGCTCGTAACGCGGCTGTTGTGTCTGTAGAGAAATACGGGTTACCAGTACCGGCCGCAAAGATTACAACTCGCTTTTTCTCTAAATGGCGAATAGCTTTTCTTCTTATGTACGGCTCTGCAACTTGACGCATTTCAATGGAAGTCTGTACTCTTGTTGGAATACCAATGTTTTCCAAGCCGTCTTGTAATGCTAATGAGTTCATGATGGTAGCAAGCATTCCCATGTAATCTGCTGTTGCTCGATCCATTCCCATTTCACTGCCGACTTTTCCTCGCCAGATGTTTCCACCGCCAACAACGATCGCTATTTCTACATCTAGTGCTGAAATTTCTTTAACTTGCTCGGCGACGGATTTTATTATCTTTGGTTCAAGGCCATAACCCTGTTCTCCACTTAAAGCTTCTCCGCTTAACTTTAGTACAATTCTTCGGTAACGAGCTGTTGTCATAATAACCTCCATGAATAAATAAGATTTTATAGGGTTTCTACCACTAATAGGTCTTTGTTTGCTTTTTTGTTGCACATATAAACAACAGAAGCAAAAGAAGAGTAAAGTAATTTGGAGAAATAGGGAACAACGAGTGCTCCCTATGTGGTTTATTATTTTTTAATTTGGCTCATTACTTCATCAGCAAAGTTTTCTTCGCGTTTTTCCATTCCTTCTCCAACTTCATAACGGATGAAAGTTTGAACAGTAGCGCCTTTATCAGCTACAATTTTTTTCACTTTTTGGTCTGGATCTTTAACAAAGCTTTGTTCTAGAAGACAAATTTCTTCAAAGAATTTACCAAGACGACCTTCTACCATTTTTTCAACGATATTAGCAGGTTTTCCTTCGTTTAACGCTTGTGTTTTTAATACTTCGCGCTCATGATTTACTTCTTCTTCAGATACTGCATCACGAGATACATAGCGAGGGTTAACTGCAGCTACGTGCATAGCAACATCTTTTGCAAGATCTTCGTCTGTTGTACCTTCAAGTAAAGCAAGTACACCAATACGTCCCCCCATGTGTAGGTATGAACCAAATGCATCATTATCTGTTTTGGTTAGAACTGTAAAACGACGTAGAGAGATTTTTTCTCCAATTGTAGCAACAGTAGAGTTGATATATGTTTCTACTGTATCGCCATTTCCATGAAGTTCTTGTTGAAGTGCTTCTTCAACAGTTTCTGGCTTCTGGTTAACAATATGTTTACCAAGCTCTGCTAACAAGTTTTTGAATTGATCATTTTTTGTAACGAAATCTGTTTCACAGTTTACTTCAAGTAGTACAGCACTATTGTCTACAACTTCGATGTAAGTAGATCCTTCTGCAGCAATACGATCTGCTTTTTTAGCAGCTTTAGAAATACCTTTCTCACGAAGATAGTCAACCGCTTTATCAATATCGCCTTCAGTCTCTTGAAGTGCTTTTTTACAATCCATCATTCCTGCACCTGTTTTTTCGCGTAGTTCTTTAACCATTTTTGCAGTAATTGCCATTATAATTCCTCCTTGGTTTAAGTCATTTTCTAGGTTTTTTGCTTTAAAAAAGGGTGATAAAAGGCTCTTATCCTCTTATCACCCTCACCTTTTACTTGAATTTACTCTTGATTTGATTCAGCAGCAGTCACTGCTTCTTCTTCAACCTGCACTTCTTCTGTTTCTTCGCCTTGTTTCACTTCCAAAATAGCATCTGCCATTTTAGATGTCAAAAGTTTTACTGCACGAATAGCATCATCGTTTGCAGGAATTACATAATCGATTTCGTCTGGATCACAGTTAGTATCAACGATTCCGATAATCGGAATGTTTAACTTGTGAGCTTCTGCGATAGCGATGCGCTCTTTACGTGGGTCGATAACGAACAATGCATCTGGCAATTTAGTCATTTCTTTAATTCCACCAAGGAATTTTACTAGACGTTCTTTTTCTTTTAAAAGGTTTACTACTTCTTTTTTAGGTAGTACTTCAAAAGTACCATCTTCTTCCATGCGCTCAATGTCTTTAAGACGGTTGATACGTTTACGGATTGTTTGGAAGTTAGTAAGCGTTCCACCCAACCAGCGCTGGTTTACATAAAACATACCAGAACGAGTTGCTTCGTCACGGACAGAGTCCTGTGCTTGTTTTTTTGTACCAACGAAAAGTACTGTCCCGCCATTTGACGCGATTTCCTTCACGTAATTGTACGCTTCATCAACCTTTTTAACAGTTTTTTGCAGGTCAATGATGTAGATGCCGTTACGCTCTGTAAAGATGTATTTTTTCATCTTTGGATTCCAACGGCGAGTCTGATGTCCGAAATGTACACCAGCTTCAAGTAGTTGCTTCATAGAAATTGCTGACATAATATCTTCCTCCTAAGGTTTTATTCCTCCGTTCAGGTCATTTTTATATAGAGACTGTTATACAGCACCCACTATACAAATCACGGAACGTGCGTGTTTTCGTACCTCGTTCATTAATATATGAACATAGTATTTACACCAAAAGTTAATATATCATACCGTTCGCCTCTAAGCAAGTATTATTCACCATTTTTTGCATACAATTTTACAATAAGCTCAACTTCTGTCTTGCCGCAGTCCAATTGCTTTGCAATTTCGGTATTGCTTTTTCCCCTATGGTGCAATTGGAGTATCCTACTTTGCAAGGATGCTTCCACTTGATCTTCCTCAATTGGCGCTGGTGGAGTATACGATGAATTCTCTTGTTCACTGTAATCATAGTTTGCTTGAGAACGAACGGATTCATAAGCAACTCCCTTAGGTACAGAAGTTACCTTATCCTCTTCGCTACTTATTGCTTCCTGTAATCGATCATTTTCCTCTTTTACTTCTTGAAGGTATGTTTCCAATAATGTGACTAACTCTTCTGTTTGTGTATCAGACTTTGGCTGGGATCTTTGCCTAAATAGCTGGAATATAATGGTGAGTGTCACGATGTGTAATAAAAAACTAATAATCAGTAAAAAAGATTCCATATAATTATAATTCTCCCTACTATCCGTTGAAATCTATCCTCTTTCCTAAAAAAGGGTGATCATTTTTGTTTATAGATTGCTGTACCTGCTGTTCCTGCTTTTTCTCATTCTGTTCAGAGCTGTTAGTATGTTTTTCTTCCTTTTTTATTTTCTCCGTGTTTTCCGACCTATTCACCTGTTTTCGCTTTTCCAGTTGTTGTTTTAACTGCACTCCAGCTAAGGACTCTTGAAAATGCTGGTTCTGTTTCATTTGTTGTTCTTGCATTTTACCTGCATCCTGTGTTCTTGGCAAGGCTACCTGCATTTCTATAGAACGCCAACTCATAACCACACTTCCCTTTTTGGGAACAATCCCTGAATTAGCTGAATAATGGATGTGTTGCGATTTCGTTCTTGTTCATCTCTAATCTTACATAATGCGAATCTGACTTGATTGCTTTTTTATATTTCCCAAAAGCTACCCTGACGTTACGATAAAGATTTTGCCTAATAGTAATGGAGGCCGTTTGTTCGTTTCCTAGTGTGACATTAACCATTTTAAGTTTTTTCGTAACAATGGCAAGTTCATTACAAGCTTTTTCATACAGATTGCGCTGTCTAAGTTTTGTAATGCGTAATTTTGTCTCGCTCGTTGTAAGAGAGATGTTTTCCATCCTTTTACCCAGTATAGAGAGTTTCGCTATCTCATCTTCTAATTCCTTCTTTTTTGTAACTAATACTTGCTCCTTTTCCAAAGCTAGCTTGTTGATACCAAGGGAAACCTCTGTCTTTATATGTAGTCTGTTGCCAACATCCATCGCTTCCACAGATTTACCCGCAGATACACTGCCACCAATAATATTACCTTTTTGGCAATAGACCTTTTCACCTGCTGCACAAGTACTGTGGAGGATGGAGTTTTCTACAAAAATATCCTTTTCCGCCACCACGCTACCCTGATTAATATACCCAACTCTGACTGTTTCTCCTGCTACTACGGAACCTTCCTTTTGACCTGCAAGTCCTTCTGCAATATAAACTGTCCCACCTGCAATGATGGTGGCTGCTTCCACTAGACCATAAATTTTGATGTCTGCTGTAGCCTTAACCGAAAACCCAGAGGGAACATCTCCATGAATAATAATGGTGCCAACAAAGTCAAGGTTGCCGTATTTCATAGAAAGTGTCTCATGCACTTCATAGACTGGATATACATGTAACGTATTACCCATTATGCTCAGTTGCCCTTCCGCTTCTGCATAGAAAGATTGGTCTTCCTGATGAAATATTACGTTTTTACCTGGATTTAATAGAGCCGTCTTACCTGGCTTGGCTCTTATTTTCTTGTTGGAAATGTTAATTCCGTCTTCCTCATTTGTAGGTGGTCTTAATGTAGCAAGCTTCTGTCCAGCCTTAGCGGCAGGAATCCGCATAATATCGCGGAAATTCGCGTTGGAATCGCGATCTATTTCCGTAGTAAAGTTAGAATGATAGACAATTTCACCGTCTATTCCATTTATTGCTGGCTTACCTTTTGCAATCGTAATAGGAAAAGAAAGATCCTCTTTAGCTATAAGTTTTTGAAAATAAGTTTGGTTAAGTCCATAGTGAATTTGCTTCTCTTTCATAAAGGTGGTTAAAATTTCTTCATCCACCTTTAATTGCCTGTACATCTCTCTATCAAGACAATCCAATTCAGCAGATAAGCCATCCTTCTCTAAAACGACTTGAAAGCATTCTCTTAACTGTTCCATCACTTCTTCTCCTTATCCTGTTTTTAAAGCATAAGTGTTAAACTTCGACTCAGGCATCTAGATGTAAGAAGAATGGTTTGTTAGTTGACAGCCTGGATTTTTTTGAGCGTACTTCTTAATTTGACGATAGACTTTTTATGAATCTGTGAGATACGGGAAGTAGTCAGGCCGAGTACCTGGCCAATTTCCGTTAAAGACAACTCATCTTGATAAAACAAACTGATCACCATTTGTTCATTTTCATTTAAACTGCTAATACCTTCTGCTAGTTCTTTTTTTAATTCATTTGAAAGAACATTGACCTCAGGTAAAACCGTTGTTTCATCAGGCACAGCATAGCCGATTCCTTCTTTTAATTCACTTCTTCCATCTTTTGGTTTTTCTTCGATGGATAGGACATTCGCAAATAATGAATCATTTAAGATGGTTTCCACTTCCTTCACTCCCAGTCCAGCCTTTTCAGCTATCTCTTCCATTGTCGGCATGCGTTGGAGTACTTGTTCAAGTGAATGGGTTAGCTGCTCCAGTCTTTTCGTTTTCTCTCGTAATGATCTAGGAAGCCAGTCTTCTCTTCTCAACCCATCCATAATTGCTCCTCTGATACGGAAGGAAGCATATGTATCAAACTTAAGATCTCGAGCTGGTTCGAACTTTTTAAGCGCATCATATAATCCGAGCAATCCAAAACTCTTAACATCATCCCTATTCACACTACTCGGCAAATGACTGGAGATTCGCTCAGTATGGTAGCTTACAAGATACATATATGTTTGAATGAGTTCATTTGCAGCATCATTATCCTTTCGGGTCTGCCAATCATGCCACAACTTTTGTTCATGAGAAGACTTGTTCACCGTCATCATTAACTCCTCCCTCTCTACTATTAAACCAACTAGCTTTCATCCCGGTGCAACCGTCCGTAAGACTCCCACTTCAAAACATGAGGTGAGACAGTGATGTTTAAGTGGGAGTAAACGGACGTCAACACCCCGATTCGTTCAACTAACAATCAGTGGGGGAAGAATGCCCCCCTGATTGAAGTTTCATTTTATTAAATCAGTTGTTCCTCTTTACTAGCTTTTTTTATTTTCAATTTACTTGTTTTAGGATTAAACTCTATTGTTCTCCCGACGTTACCACCCGTATCGGCTGCGATAACAGGAATGCGCAAGTCTTGTAAAATTGCTAATACTGCTTCAGAATTTCGTGGGCCAATTCGCATAATGTCAGAATTAGATGTGAAGTGAAACATTTGCGCCCCACCAGCCAGTTTTGCTTTTAGTGCATACTTTCTAGCACCCTCGTCAATTAATTTATTAACTAGGATCGGAATGGCAGTATCCGCATATTTATAAACATTTAGCTCAGCCTGTTTTGCCAAATTAGAATCAGGTAGAAGGACGTGAGAGAGTCCTGCTATCCGCTTTACATCATCATAAATTACTACACCTACACATGATCCAAGTCCAGAAGTCCGGATAATACCTGGTGCTCTTACCATATTTAAATCTGCTATACCAACTTTCACGATAGATTTAACCTCAGTCATATTCCGTAATTCCTAATGCATGAAATAACTTAGTTAGTGAAGCTGGATCAGGTATTAGTAAGAAATTCCCCTGAACACCTTTTTGATCTTCTTGTTCATTAATCTTGGTATCAATAATGATGGCATAATCTGAGACCTGTGATAACTCTAATAACCCTACTGTTAAAATAGCACCGGCCATATCAATACTTAGATAAGGTACAGATGGCTGCATATTTATACTAGTAAAGTCAGACAACGCCGATAGATAAGAACCAGTCAAAATATTACCTGCCTCCTGCAATGCAGAGATAGCAAACTCGTTGGCTGACTCCCCGAGTAAATTCACTTCATTACCAGGTACTATTTCATTAACCAAGAATTCCGCCTCTTCAATAGATAATATAAAATACACGGTCCCAGGCGCTTCTCCTTGTATCCGGAAAAACACTGCAGCAATTAGTTCATCTGGCCCTCCAATTAATTCCATTACTTCATCAAAACTTACCACTTTAACTGAAGGGACTTGCATATCAATTTTCTTATTAAGTAATTTCGCCATGGAGGTTGCTGCATTTCCTGCTCCAATATTACCTATTTCTCGAAGCACATCTTTTTGCACGTTGGTTAGGTTTGTAAAGTCATTCATTTGTTAAGACCCTTCCACTCCATGTAATTCCTTCATTTGATCAACAGTTAAAACCTTCTCAAGATCAAGAAGTATGAACAATCGATCTTCCATTTTTACAACACCTTCGATATAGTCCACATCTACAGTTCCAATTACTTCGGGTGGTGGTTCGATTGCCTCTTCAGAAATATCCATTACATCATTGGCAGCATCTACGATCAAACCAACCTCCATGTCTTCCAAATTAATAATAATAATTCTAGTGGATTCATTGTATTCTGTTGCTTCGAGATTAAATCTGACGCGCAAGTCAATGACTGGTGTTACCACTCCACGCAGATTTATCACACCTTTAACAAAGTCAGCAGTTTGAGGTACTCTTGTAATCGGGAGCACCCTTTCTATTGCCCCTACTTGCTGTACTGATACTGCATACTCTTCATTTTGCAATTGAAATATAATAACTTTTCTATTAAGTGAAGTTCCTGTTTCCATCTTACACGCCTCCGATTTGTTTTATATTTTGATAATAAACCTAATTGGCAATTCTAAAAATACTTGTAGACTAAGAAACAAAGTCTGTATGTTCTTAAGCATTCACCAGATTTTCAAGCGTATCTGCAACCTGGTTTAAGGCCACTATATGATTAACACAGTTCGTTTTAACCGCGGATTTTGGCATCCCATAAATAATGGCTGTCTTTTCTGATTCCGCTATGGTTATTGTAGAGGGATCTTTCATTTTCATCCTCTTAATACCATTTGATCCATCGCTTCCCATTCCCGTTAAAATAACGGCAATTTTGTTTGTTTTGTCTAAGTCACCTGCAGAATCAAACAGCACATCAACAGAAGGCCTGTGCCCGTTAACTGGTTCTTTTTGAGATAATTCCACAACCATTGCTATTCCACGTTTTTTAACGTGCATATGATAATTACCAGGAGCAATATATGCTGTTCCATCCTCAAGGACTTCACCATGAACTGCCTCTTTCACATGAACTGCTGACATTGAATTCAGACGCTCTGCAAGAGACTTGGTAAAGCCAGGAGGCATATGTTGAACAATCAAAATCGGTGCTGAAAAGTCAGCTGGCAGGCAAGGTATTACTTGCTGTAATGCACGTGGACCTCCCGTTGACGTACCAATGGTTACAATCGTTTTGCTATGTGTCTGTTTTCTGTCTTGAACAGGAATGTCAGTAGATTGTATCGCAGGCTCTTCAGGTTTTTCCGTAATAGATACTCCTGACGCGGCTATTACTTTACTAATAATTTCTTGTGTTATTTGACCATTCTCCATCGATAAATTTCCTGATGGCTTCGTTATAAAATCAACAGCCCCATTAGAGATTGCCTGTAAGGTTTTGTCTGCTCCCTCTGCAGTAGCGCTCGACAACATTACAACAGAAACAGGGCATTCACCCATAATATATTGAAGTGCTGTAATACCATCCATTACAGGCATATGAATATCCAATGTTACAACATCTGGTGACAACTTTTTTATTTTCCTAATCCCGTCCTCACCATTACGGGCTGTAGCTATTACTTGAATACGTTGGTCCGATTCCAGCATATCCTTAATAACCTTTCGCATAAATGCAGAATCGTCAATTACCAGCACACGAATAGATTTCATAATTCGTTACCTCTCTGTCATCAGTTGTTTTAGTTTTTGTAGGAAAGTCTTACGGCCAGATTGTTGAAAATCATGCGGTAAATTATCCGTATAATGATAGGCTAATTGTTTCATAGCCTTACTAACAGGAGCATTTTCATTATATAAAGTATAAGGAATCTGACGAATAACGGCTTGGGATACATGTTTATCATCAGGTAATATGCCCAGTGCATGCACATTAACCTCAAGAAAACGCATCACCACTTCACGGAACCGCTGTAAAGCCCGTTCACCTTCTTTAATACTTGAAGCTCGGTTCATAATAACTTTCATTGGCATGTCCAGATTGTTGGATACGATATGTTTAATCATGCCATACGCATCTGTAATGGAAGTTGGCTCTGGAGTAGTTACAACAATACATTCATCAGATGCCAAGATAAATGACATGGTATCCTTAGTGGCCCCCGCCCCCATATCGAAAATAATATAATCATAGGAAGAAACTAGCTTATGATACTGTTCAAAAAAATATTCTCTGCTTTCTTTATTAAGTGAAAACAATTCATTCAGCCCTGAACCACCTGCAATGTATCCTAACCCCTTAGGACCCGTTTCAATGATATCTTCAATTCTTTCATAATTTTGCAAGAGATTAACAATTGACTTTTTTGCTGGCACCCCCATCAAAATGTCAATGTTCCCCATGCCGATATCCAAATCGAATAAGAGGACACGGTTTTTTTGTCTGACTAACTCTAATGATAAATTGAGTGCTACATTAGACTTACCTACGCCCCCCTTGCCGCTAATAATAGAAACAGTTTTTGCTTGTTTTAAATCATGTGAAGGATCTTGTTTTAGCTTTTTTCGAAGACTTGATGCTTGATCCTCAAACATCTCGCAAACCGTCCACAATGTAATCACTTATTAGGGAAGGAGACAATTTTAACAGGTCTTCAGGAACGTCCTGACCATTGGTTGCGTAGGCAATTCCAGTCTGTTTGCCAAGTGATATATTTAGAAAACTACCATACTGTCTAGTCTCATCAGCCTTTGTAAATACTACTTCTTTGATGCCAATCTGAGAAAACTGGTCGTAAATGGTGGTAATATCTTCTGCTTTTGCTGTTAGAGCCAAGACGAGGTACGTATCCATCTTCCACTCAGGACGAGTAGTTTCCTTTAGCTGTCTTATATACTGTTCATCTCGGAAATTTCTGCCGGCAGTATCAACAAGGATGACATCGTAATTAGCATATTTTTCAAATGCTTGCTTAAAGTCATCTGCTGTATATGCAACCTCCATTGGTACATCCAATATTTTGGCATACGTTCTCAATTGCTCTACAGCCGCAATACGATACGTATCCGAAGTTATAAGCGCTACTTTCTTCTGGTCCTCTAGCATACATTTTGCTGCGATTTTAGCAATGGTTGTTGTCTTCCCGACACCAGTCGGACCTACAAACTGTGCAATTTTCTTCGTATCTTCTATACCTTTATACGGAAAACCAGACAGCTCTGTCTTTAAAACTGTCGCTAAGGTGTCAACTATATCACGATAATTTACATTATCGGGTTCTACATTTCCAGCCTTATCCATTACTTTATCTACAAGCTGTTTGGCAAGAATCGGATTTACTTCTTGTGCAAGTAAGCCTTGATAAACAAGTCGATAGTTCATTGGATAATGACTGGTTTCATCTGTTGAGTAATGTAGCATTTTTTTTAGTTGCTTTATTTCCTCTAAGACAAGGTTATCAGAGTCTTTTTTAGAACCGTCTTGCTTGGTTTCAATTTTTGTTGTCTCGGCTACTTTGTTTTGAATCGTCTGGTTATTGCTTGGTCGAATTGGATCTGGATCAAGCGCCGCGACCACTTCGATTCTGCTTTTTTTAAAAAGTCCTAAAAAGCCTTTGTGTTTTACCTCTTTGGAATTTAAGATAACAGCTCCTGTACCTAATTCTTTCCTTACCAGCTTCATTACTTCTGGCATGGTTGCCGCTGTATATTTTTTTACCTTCATTGAATATTCACCACCCCTACGCTTTGGACTTGCACTGTTGGCTCCAATTCATTATAAGATAGCACTACAACCTGTGGAAGGAAACGTTCAACAAGCTGTTTCAAATACATTCTGACCGCTGGGGAACAAAGTACGATTGCAGTTTCTTCCTGTAACGATAACTTTTCAGCTTCATTGTGTAGGGATTTTACAATTTCTTGTTGGGAATCAGGATCCAACGCTAAATAATTCCCATGCTCTGTCTGCTGGATGTTTTCCGCTATAAGTTTCTCGACTTTCCCTGAGACAGTCAATACCTTAAATGAAGAATCATCTTCTGCATATTGCTTGGTAATCTGTGGGGATAAGGCTTGTCTTACATATTCACCTAGTAGCTCCGTATCATTTGTTAATTTTGAGAAGTCTGCTAAGGTTTCAAAGATTACTGGCAGGTTACGTATGGAAACATTTTCCTTTAAAAGTTTTGCCAATACTTTCTGAATATCTCCAACAGATAAAGGCTCTGGTGTAACTTCCTCTACTAATATTGGATAACTTTCTTTTAGGTGATCAATTAATTGTTTTGTTTCCTGTCGGCCTAGTAAAGTATGTGCATGTTTCTTTATCACTTCCGTAATGTGGGTGGATACAACTGAGGGTGGATCCACAACAGTATAACCTGACAATTCTGCTTCATCTTTCACTTCTTCGTTTATCCATTTAGCTGGTAGACCGAACGCTGGTTCTTTTGTATCGATTCCATCGATTTCATCGTCTGCTATATCAGGAGACATGGCAAGGTAATGATCAAGCAGTAACTCCCCTTCTGCCACTTCATTTCCCTTAATTTTCATCTGGTATTCATTAGGATTTAGTTGAATGTTATCACGAATACGAACAACTGGTATGACAATTCCTAATTCGATAGCCAATTGTCGGCGGATCATAATAATTCTGTCCAACAAATCTCCACCTTGGTTCGTATCTGCTAAGGGTATTAAAGCATAACCAAATTCAAATTCAATAGGATCCATATTAATTAAACTAACCACATTCTCCGAAGTCTTCATTGCACTGCTTTCTGTTTGAACCTCTTCTTCTACTTCATCAACCTCCGGCTCTTCAGCCTGTTTCAATAACAAGTATCCACTTAATGCAAGCACTCCGGCAATGACAGTAGTAAGGAAGAAGTTAATCGGTGTTAAACCAAGCAAGAAGATGGTCCCGGCTGCAATAAATAATAGCTTTGGATATTGCAGTAGCTGACCTGTAACATCACTTCCAAGGTTCCCTGTACCTGCAACACGTGTTACAACAATCCCAGTTGCTGTTGCAATTAATAAGGCGGGTATCTGACTAACAAGGCCATCCCCAACTGTCAACCTCATATATGTATTAATTGCTTCTTGAAATGGCATGTCCATTTGTACCATTCCAATAATTAAGCCAAAGATAATGTTAATGAGAACGATGATAATACCAGCAATAGCATCACCTTTTACAAATTTACTTGCTCCATCCATAGAACCGTGAAAATCTGCCTCATTCTCTACTTTTTCCCGCCTGTCTTTTGCTTGCTGCTCAGAAATCAGTCCAGCATTCAGGTCGGCATCAATACTCATTTGCTTTCCTGGCATTGCATCGAGAGTAAACCTTGCTGCCACTTCTGATACACGTTCTGAACCCTTCGTGATTACAAGAAACTGAATGATAACAAGTATGATAAATACGACGAAACCTACAAGAGGATTATCACCGATAACAAATGTACCAAATGTTTCAACGACACCGCCTGCTTCAGCTTCAGAAAGAATCGACCTGGTAGTAGAAACATTTAACCCTAAGCGGAAAAGCGTTAAAAGCAGCAAGAGAGATGGAAATATGGAAAACTGCAATGCTTCCTGTGTGTTCATTGATACAAGTATAACGATTAGTGCAAGGGTTATATTACATAAAATAAAAATACTTAATAGCCATCCCGGTAATGGAATGACAAGCATTACGATTATTAATATAACACCTAAAAGGACGGATAAATCACGAGCTTTCATTATTGTCTCTCCTCATTGCTTAAGCTTTTTTCTCTAGTTTATATACATACGCCAACACTTCAGCCACAGCTTTGAAGAACTCTTCTGGGATGATATCCCCGATCTCAGCTGCTTTATATAGGGCACGGGCCAGTGGTTTATTCTCTACTGTGGTTACCCCATTTGACTTAGCAACTTCTTTTATCTTCATTGCGATATCGTCTGATCCCTTTGCGACAATATACGGGGCATCTGCTTTCGTCTCATCATACTTAATCGCTATGGCAAAGTGAGTCGGGTTCGTGATGACGACGTCTGCGTTAGGGACCTCGCTCATCATTCTGCGTGTTGCCATTTGACGTTGTCTTTCTTTTATTTTGGACTTAATTAATGGGTCCCCTTCAATATTTTTATATTCATCCTTTACATCCTGTTTAGACATCTTCATATTCTTTTCAAAATCGTAACGCTGGTAAGCATAGTCGAAAACAGCAAGAAAAAGAAGAGCAATTATCGCTGATATAGCCATGATAACCGTTACCTGACCAAAGAAGGCTAGTGCACCGTCCACTGTTTTAAACGATAGCATCATCATTTCATCTTTATTTATCCAGATTACAAGAAATGTTATGGTGCCGATGAACACAATTTTTAGTAAGGATTTCAGCAATTCAACAAGTGCTCGGATGGAGAATATTCTTTTAGCACCTTGAATTGGATCTATTTTCTTCAGATCGAATTTAAGAGGCTCTGTTGTAAACAGGAATCCAATTTGCAAAAAATTTGCCGCCAATCCAGCTACTATCGAGATTACCATAATAGGCGCCAGCATTTTGGCAGCTTCAATCGCTGCACCGGTAAAAACTTGATGAACTGTGTTTTCCGTAACATCCCATTGAATGTATTCCGTAAAAGTATGTGTAAAGAAATCCATCATACTATTCTTTATCGAGCTACCAAAAACGATGAGTATAATAAAAGTAAAAAGCAACAATATTGCTGTATTAATATCCTGGCTCTTCGCAACCTTACCTTTCTTCCGCTCATCTTGACGCTTTTTCGGAGTTGCTTTTTCGGTCTTTTCACCTGCAAAAAATTGTAAGTCAAGCTTTAGCAAGTTACGCACCCCCGAATAATTGCATCAGTCCCTGCATTGTTTGGAACAGATATGTAAATAATTTTTTAACAAGTACAATATAGAGGCTTAGAAAAACGAATAATGTTAGGAAACTAACAAGTATTTTTAGTGGAAGTCCTACTACAAATACATTTAGTTGTGGGACTGTCCTCGCTATAATACCTAGTGCTACGTCAACTAAGAACAGGCAGCCAACAATCGGTATGGCGATTTGGAAAGCTATCAGAAACATCGTATTAAACGTATCAATAACAAAATCAGCAATAGATTGGTTGCCAAATGGTATAAAAGAATCAACAGGGATGAACGAATAACTATTGTATATACCGTCTATTAATAAATGGTGCCCATCTACAGCCAATAAAAAGAGTAAGGAAAAGATATAAAAATATTGACCCGTTAATGGACTTTGTGCGCCAGTTTGCGGATCAATAACATTAGCTATTGCAAACCCCATCTGAAAATCTATAAATCCACCAGCGATTTGAACTGCTGAAAGAATGATGTATGCAATCAGACCAATCAATAGTCCAACCAATACTTCTTTTATTAAAAGGAACAAATACAATTCATCAAAAACAATATCTGTGGTACCAATTGTATAAAACATAATAAAGGCTAAAAAGAAACTAAGGCCTATTTTAAATGGTGTTGGTATAGTCCCGTAAGCAAACAGTGGCAACGTGACAAAAAAGGCTAGCACTCGAACAAAGACAAGAATAAAAACTGGCAAGCTATTGACATTAATTAATTCAAGCATGGGTTACCCTACAAACTGATTTAAATTTTGAAATATGTCGGAAGTAAATTTAACCATTTCTGTAAGCATCCATGGCCCAAAAAAAATGAGTCCAACCAATACTGCTACAATTTTCGGAACAAAGGCCAAGGTCTGTTCCTGTATTTGGGTTGTCGCCTGAAAAATACTTACCAGCAAGCCAACAGCAAGCGCTAGTATCAACAAGGGGCCTGTGATTAAGAGAATGGTATATACACCCTTCTCTGCAAGGCCCAATACAAATTCACTGCTCACCAAAATCACCTACTTTTCTTAAAATATCCAACTTAGAAACTATCCAACAACGAATGTGTAATCATATACCAACCATCAACTAGTACGAATAATAGAATTTTGAATGGCAGGGAGATCATAACAGGTGGCAGCATCATCATTCCCATTGACATAAGGACACTTGCGACAGCCATATCAATAATTAAAAAAGGAACAAAAATCATGAATCCCATTTGAAATGCAGTCTTCAATTCACTGATCGCAAATGCCGGGACAAGCGTTGTCAGCGGTATCTCCTGAACTGTTTCTGGCTTTTCTAGCTGAGCATAATTCATAAATAAGGCAAGGTCTTTCTGTCTTGTATGCTCTGCCATAAAGTCTTTCATCGGAGCGCTCGCTCTATCATAGGCCTCATCAAGGGTTATTTCTTCATCGAATAGTGGTTGAAGTGCTTCATCGTATACCTCTCCAAAAATAGGTGCCATAATAAAAAAGGTTAGAAATAAGGCAATACCAATTAGTACCTGATTTGGCGGCATTTGTTGCGTTGCAAGTGATGTTCTTACAAATGACAAGACTATAATTATTCTTGTAAAACTCGTCATCAGAATTAATATACCTGGAGCAAGAGACAAAACTGTCAATAAGAGTAATAGTTTTACAGATGTCGCTACATTCGAAGGATCCGAACTAGAAAACATGTCTACGAATTCATTCATGTCTATCTTCCTTTTGCTTTTGCTGTTGAATCAATTTGTTGCGATTGTTCTTTAGCTTTTTCAATTCACCTGAAAAAAGATCTTTAAAATCTGTTTTATCTGATTTCATAGTCGATGTTGTAGACTTTCCTTTTGATTGAAATAGATCTGCAAAGATTCCACCTGTCCCTTGCTGTACTTCATCCTGTCTTAATAATTCTGCCTTCACATTTGCATCTGTAATTTCCTGTAAAAGTTCAACATTATCGCCAACACCAAGCAGGTAAAAACGATCCCCTAAGCGCACAATTTGAACAGATTTATTTTGTCCTACTGTTACTCCACCAAGGCTTTCAAGAGCTCTTACCTTCGTAAATAACTTGTTTCTCTTATTCAAAAACTTTAAAAGCACATAGATGAGTGCCAATACTAATACTAAAGCAAAGAACATTTTTATAAGATCAAACAGCATGGATCCACTTTCTTCCACTTGCCCCTGTTCTACCTGCTCTTCTTGATTGTTTCCTTCTTGTTCAGGTGGGCTATTTTCTCCTTCCTCTTCTTCATTTAGCCAGTCCGTCACATTAGAAGAACTAGCAGAGACTTCGTTAGATAGAAAAGAAAAGGAGAAAATGGCGATGAAACAGATAACTAGACTTATTTTTTTAATTAACATACTCACTTGTTCCTAATTCAATGCCTTCTGTATTGCTTCAATAACCCGGTCTGATTGAAACGGTTTAACGATAAAATCTTTAGCGCCTGCTTGGATGGCATCAATTACCATCGCTTGCTGTCCCATTGCAGAGCACATAATTATTTTTGCACTTGGATGCTTTGCTTTAATTTCCTTTAACGCGGTTATGCCATCTTTTTCAGGCATCGTGATATCCATTGTGACCAAATCAGGTTCTAATTCGTTATATTTTTCAACAGCTTGTACACCATCTTGTGCTTCCCCCACTACGTCAAAACCATTTTTAGTTAAAATATCTTTAATCATCATTCTCATAAAAGCTGCGTCATCTACAATCAAGATTCGTTGTCCCATTCAAAAATCCCCTTTAGCAAAATGTTATTTAAGTTTACGTAACCTATCTGACTGGCTTAGGATATCTGTAACCCGTACACCAAAGTTTTCATCAATTACCACGACTTCTCCTCTGGCAATAAGTTTTTCGTTTACTAGAATATCTACAGGCTCTCCAGCTAATTTATCTAGCTCTATAATAGATCCGGCAGATAAATCCAGAATATCCCGGATCGTTCGTTTCGTTCTTCCTAACTCAACCGTTACTTTTAAAGGAATGTCCATCAACATACCCAAGTTACGATGTTCTGATTTGTTTAATTCTACAGGCTCAAAGCTAGAAAACGCTGCAGGTTGGACGGCACTATGTTGATTTGCAGTATTTCCTAAAATGCTTGGATTCTCTTGATGATTTGTCTCATATTGTTGTTTCACAGGTTCTTCCGTCTCGGTTTCAAAGCTTCTTTCTAGCTCTTCTACCGTCACAGCGGCTTCTTCCTCAGCTTTTCCATTGAGCAATTCATCCACCAATCCCTTTGCAAAGCTCATCGGCATAAGTTGCATAATATTAGAATCTATTAGATCGCCAACTTTAAGCTCAAAAAAGACCTTTACATAGGCATCTTCTGTAAATCTAGCTTTGGTGTCATCCTCGGGGTCTTCTAATAGTATATTGGGTGGTGAAATATCAACTTTCTTGTTGAAGACTGTTGACATGCTTGTTGCAGCTGCTCCCATCATTTGGTTCATTGCTTCCTGGACAGCGCTCAAATGAATTTCATTTAAATCTTCTGCAGGAGAAGTTCCATCTCCCCCTAACATAATATCAGAAATAATCGCAGCATCTGGTGATTTTAGTACAAATACATTTTTCCCAGTAAAGCCATCAATATAGCTTACTTCAACGCTGACTGGTTCAAAGTTAAACTCTTTTTCTAGATCTGCCTTCTGAATTACAGATACGGTTGGTGTTGTAATATCTACTTTTTGATTTAACAAAGTTGATAGTGTCGTAGCAGAACTCCCGAAGGATATGTTGCCTATCTCTCCTAATGTATCTTCTTCTATTGTGGTTAAAGTCTGATGTACAGGTGAAGTGACTTCAGCATCGTCCGCATCATCTTCGCCAACCTTCAATAATGCATCAATTTCATCCTGTGACAGCATTCCATCATTCATCATCTATGTTCACCCCTTTAATTTCTTCCATTATTTGCACTGACAATTTATTTTTTTGCTTGCCAGGCTGTACATAAAATTTTGGTTTATCATTAACTTCCATTATAAGTGGATGATCTATTGTTTGATCTAGCCCAATTACATCATTTGGTTTAAGATTAAGAAATTGTTCAATGTTTATGTCTGTAGTACCCAGCAAGGTCTTTGCTTCTACTTTTGCTGTTTCCAGGCTCGTAGACAACTTGCTATATGCTTCATCGTCTCTTTCTTTAGTCGACGTCTGCATCCAATAGTGAACAGATAACTTTGAAATAATTGGCTCTAGCACGATATGGGGAATACAGATGTTAATTAATCCACTCGTATCACCAATGGCTGTGTTTAAAGAAACGACAACTACCGTTTCGTTTGGTGAAACCATCTGTAAAAACTGTGGATTCACTTCGAATTCTTCCAATACAGGATCAATTTCTACTATAGAAGCCCACGCTTCTTGCAAGTTTACAATTGCTTTTTCGAATATTTGTGACATTAGTATCGTTTCGATTTCCGTCAAGTTGTCCACTTTATTTGCACTAAACCCTTTACCACCTAATATTCTGTCCAGCAACGCATAGGCAATGTTTGGATTAATTTCCATAACGATCCTTCCCTCAAGCGGAGCAACACTATATGTATTAAGTACTGTCATTTTTGGAACTGATCTTATAAATTCTTCGTATGGGATTTGGTCTACTGATGCCACATTGATATTTACATATGTCCGCAATTGAGCAGAGAAAAAAGTTGTAAGCATCCGAGCGTAGTTTTCATGAATTCTGGAAATGCTGCGAATCTGATCTTTTGAAAAACGTAGTGCCCGCTTAAAATCATAGACACGTACTTTCTTCTCTTTATCTTCTTTTTTAAGTTCTTCTGCGTCCATTTCCCCTGACGTGATAGCAGACAAAAGGGCATCTATCTCATTTTGTGAAAGAACTTCATCTACCAACTAACTCACCTCCATGTTGGAGTATTACATCTATGTTTACTGCAAAATCTTATTGATTGTATAAACATCAGTAATCTTTCCATCTGTCATAACTTCATTTAACTTTGATTGGACGGTTTCTTCCAACTCAGATAAGCCTGCTTTAAAATCCTCTTCACTCAACACAGCTAACTCTTTAATAAGGATATTTTTAAGCTGGAAATCTCGTTTAGCAATTTCTTCCTTAGCATCTTTACTATCCGTTATAATCTGAAACTGAATACGCACAAAGCTGCCATCATCCAGATCTGTTGTTACCTCAGGTGATTCATAGGAATACTCCACAATATCATCGATTGTTTTTGCTTCACCTTCATTTTTATCATTAAAATTAAGGATAACCAGGAAAGCTGCAGCTGCCCCAACAATCAGTATTGCTATGGAGGAAAGCATCACCTTTACTAACTTACTCATTTTTACCATCACCTGCTTTATTCAATGATTGTTGCAAGCCGATTTTTTTATAAAAATCTGTTGCCAGTTCAATTACCGTATGTTCCCTGTCTTTTACAACAACCTTTTTGCCGTTTAACAATGTTATCGTAGTGTCAGGAAATGATTGAATCTGTTCGATCATTAACGCATTAAGCGTAAATGTTTCATTATTTAAACGTCTTAACTCAATCATAAAATGGGCGGGAGTGCCAGGATACGGCACTCCCTACCTCCTTATCGTTTTAGATTTACTAGTTCCTGAAGTATTTCATCTGATGTTGTAATAATACGTGTATTTGCCTGGAATCCACGTTGTGCCGTGATCATCTCGGTAAATTCTTCTGAGAGATCAACGTTCGACATTTCCAGTGAACCACTTACAATGGATGCAGTTCCTTCTGTTTCAGGAGCAACTATACCGTTGTATCCAGCATTTTCACTATTAAGGAATAAGTTACTTCCTGCCTTTTCCAAACCAGCGGCATTCGAGAAAGATGCAATCGCGATCTGACCAGCTTCTTGAGGGTCACCCTCTTCATCAATATAGGAAACTGTTCCGTTGCTTTGAACACTGAAGCTTTGTGCAGTATCCGGAATATTTATATTACCGTCCATACCTTGTAGGTAATAACCTTGTGGATTAACAATAGCTCCTTCACTATCTAGGTAAAAGTTTCCTGCTCTTGTGTAAAACGTTTGATTACCATCCTGAACAACAAACATTCCGTCCCCTTCTAAAGCAAAATCCAGGGGACTGTTGGTAGTCTGTCTAAAGCCTTGTGTGTGAATGTTGTCAATTGTTCCAAGCTGTGAACCAAGCCCTACCTGGGACGGGTTAACTCCACCTCGTGTGTCAGTTGCAGCTTGTGCACCAGCTGTCGTTTGACTCATCATATCCTGAAAGGTTACCCTTCCTTTTTTAAAGCCTGAAGTGTTTACATTGGCAATATTATTTCCAATTACATCTAATTTTGTTTGAAAGTTTTTCATACCTGAAATCCCAGCATACATAGAACGTAACATTTATCATTTCCCCTTTTTGGTTATATCGTTTTACGCTGTATCTATCCTTCAACAGCGGTTTGGCCTCCCAGAAGGGTCCAGCCTATTTATCCATCAGTATTGTTCCATTAATGTTTGTGAAAATTCGACTTGTCGCTTCCTGCCTGTTCATTGCAGTTACAACCGTATTATTTTTTGCACTTACAAGTAGTGCTGCTTGTTCTGTAATGACCAACGAATCTGTTATGCCTTTAGCTTTTGCTTCTTTTACTTTATCATTTATTTGTTCCCATTGCTTTGTATCAATTTCAATGTTTCTCTCTTGAAGCCGCTCCGAGGCATGCTTACTAATTTTTAAACCTGTCTGTTCTGTAAGAACATCTTTAAAAATAATGGTCGATTTACTACTTGGCTGCCTGACAGGCGTAGTGACATTCAGGGCATGCTGGTGCGGCAATTGATGAATTCGGTGATCCATATGCTCACATCCTTTTTTGTGCCATTATGCTTCTTCTTCCACCTCTTCGGTTGGATCACTTACTTGAATAGCAGCATCAGCGTATATTTTGTCTCCGTTTTTCAGTTCTAAAACAGCCCAACCCTCATGCTGACTCACTGAAACCACTTGACTTGAAATCTCTTCACCTTTTTCCCCGGTTTCTTCATCTACAGCCCGATAGCTTACTTCCTTTCCAATCATATGACTATACTTAATGACTGGAGAAATCATTTGACTCTCTACAAGACTATCTATTGATTTTGCCATATTCATTGTCTGCTCTAGCGAAGAAAATTGGGCCATTTGTGAAATAAACTGCTTGTCATCCATGGGGTTGCTTGGGTCCTGATTCTGCAACTGTGCCATAAGAATCTTTAGAAATTCATCTTTTCCTAAATTTGTGCTTGGTGTTCTTGCACTGCTTTGATTTTTCAAATACAATGACGGGTCTAGGTTAACGGGCATTTTTTCCACCTACACTTTCTCATTCATTAATAATTCATGAAACTGTGTTGCAAAATCATCTTCTGCATTACTTTCTTCATCCTGCCTAGTATCTCCAGATCGATCTTGTTGTTGATCAGATTGTTGGTTATCCTGATCCTCTTGGAGATTCTGGCTTTGTTGAACAGCCATATCCTGTTTCTCAATCACCACTTGGTGTGGAGAGAACATATTACGTAGTTGATGAATATTCCCTTCCATCATCTCTTTTGTTGCCTGAGAAGAAACAAGTATTTTCACCGTCAATTCCCCATTTATCTGTGTTAATTTCACCATCATGTCTCCAAGATTTTCTGGTCGTAATGAAATGGACAGCTGTGTTGTTCCATTGGATTTAGCAGCAAACTTGCTTGATTGGATTAATTGCTGAAACTGCTCCAGTAATTGTTTATCCGGTGACTTCGTAGATTGGGTAGAATTAACATGGATAACAAGCTGTTCTACCTGGCTCATTGGTCCGTTTATGACAGATGCAGTATTACTAATGCCATCCGTTTTTACAGTAGGTTGCGATTGTTGTTCCATTGCGCTTGATAGCCACTTGGCAATATCACTAGTGGTCACCTTTGAATCAGCGTTGTATTGAAGTTTTGTAGCCATCTGATTTCGCTTTTCAAAGGATTGAAGCAGATCCTTCCAGACCCCTTGTAAACTAGTACCGTCTTTTTTCATCAGATTAAGCACCGCGTCCCCACTGTTCGCTACGCCTGCTTTCTTTTCAAGTGAAGTCCATTGCTGCAACAGTTGTAATAATTTGGGTGCTGCCTTTTCAGCATCTTGTTTAGAAGTTATTTCCGATAAAACAGGAGCTACTTCACTTAACAGCTGAACAAATTCGTTAAATAATGGTGGTAAATTTATCATCTCATCGAGTTTCATTCCAATTTCAAGTTTTTCTTGGTTATTCTCCGATTCCATTAGGGTGGTTAGCAGATCCATGAGCTTTTCCTGTTCTTCCTCGGTCAATCGAATTTTCTCTCCGTTGTTTTTCTCTTCACCAGACTGAAATATAAGCGATAAAGCAGGTTGTATAGATTTGGTCAGCGTATCGTGATCAGACGCTGTTGCTAGTTCAGCAGCCTTGTTATTACTATTCTGTCCTGCTAATAGAATCATCTCTTTTAAACCATTTGCTTCGTTACCATGCTCACCATTTAGCATTGATTGAAATATATCACTTCTGCTAGAGGTCTTCTCGGAGGCAGTAGGTACTTTTACAGATTGCATTTGCTGGAAAAACATTCCGATTGCATTCATTAAGTTTCACCCCCTTTCAAATTATCTAGTTTCCAGCATCTATGAATATTTTTGTTAAATCTGCCGCTTTAGCTGGCTCCATTTCTGCCAAAATGGCGCCTCTTACTTTATTTGAAAGTTCTTCTAAAATAGAGACAGCTGTTTGATTATCTAAATCCTGTATGATTAGAGCAGCCTGTTCACTGTCCATGTCTTTAAAAGAGCTTGCGATTGTACTAATTGAACTATTTTCTGATTCATTATCAGCTTCCACCTCAGCAGTAGCTTCATTCTGTTTATTACGATTTTCTAGAATTACCGCTTCTTCTTCTAATCGATCAATCGTTGTTTCCATATCCTGTACTTGCTGGTTAAGTTGCTCAATCTGCTCATTTTTGGCAGCCAGCTGCTCTGAAGTTTGATCTGGTGTTTGTTCTACTGACTCCCCTTCTGGCGATTCTATAAGCGAGGACACAACTGGAATATTACTTCCTTTTTCCTTTACCCAGTCCATTACGTTTACTCCTGCCATACTAAAGGCAATTACCGCAATCACGACTGCAATCAATAGCGGAATTACGATTGCAAAAAGAAACCAGAGAAATGGATTCATTTTCTTTTTTTCTGTTTTTAGGTCTTTTTCCATGTCATCACCTGTTTATATGACTTAAATATTGCTGTATCGAGACTTCATCCATCGAGGATTTCTCCATTTTCTCCTGGATTGCTTTCTTCTCTTCCTGTCTCATTTCAATAATCTTATCGAATTTCTTCATTTCTACATGTGCTTCAGTAAGTAAACTCTGCTTCAATTCCATATCATTTCTTGCATTCTGAACGGCATTTTGCATGTCCATGATTTGCTTATTTAATCGCTCGATATATGCATTTTGCTCTCTTATTCTATCAAGCGTGATAGCTTGTTGAATTGCATCTTCATAATCTTTTTCAGCGTTTTCCTTCTTCTTTAATAACTGGAACATTTTTGTGGCGATGTCCTCGAAAAATTCTGTTGATTGATGGTAGGCCTTTTGCGCATCATTTTTTTCTTCTTCTCGGACATTACGAATCTTTGATAAAGCTAGTATTTCCGCCATTAATTCATGCCTCCATTTAATAATGCTGTCATTTGTTCAATTGATTCGGTACGTGATAATACTTCATGAACATCCTGTTTTAAAAAGGACTGTATCTTAGGTTGATAGGAGATTGCTCTGTCGATCATTTGGTCAGTGCCCCTTTTATAGGCACCAATATGAATTAATTCGCTATTCTCTTCATATTTTGCCATTAGAGAGCGAATTTCCTGAGCTGTTTGTTTGTGAGAAGCTACAGTAATTCCATTCATTACACGGCTAATCGACTTGAGAACATTAATTGCAGGAAACTGGCCACGCTCTGCCAGTTTTCTATCCATAACAAAGTGACCATCTAATATCCCTCTAACCGTATCTGCTATCGGTTCATTCATATCATCACCGTCTACCAATACAGTATAAAAAGCTGTAATGGTTCCGTTTTTGTTTGTACCCGTTCGCTCGAGTAATTTAGGAAGCGTGGCAAATACAGAAGGGGTATACCCTTTTGTGGTTGGGGGTTCTCCTGTAGCAAGTCCAATTTCTCGTTGGGCCATCGCTACCCTTGTAACGGAATCCATCATGAGATTCACGCTATAACCCTGATCCCTGAAATACTCACTTATTGCTGTTGCTGTATAGGCACCCTTTATCCGCATTAATGCGGGTTGATCTGAAGTAGCTACCACAACGATCGACCGTTTAAGTCCTTCTGGCCCAAGATCTTTTTCAATGAATTCTCGAACTTCTCTGCCTCTTTCACCAATTAGTGCTATGACATTTATATCTGCGTCACTGTTTCTAGCAATCATTCCTAATAGTGTACTTTTTCCAACACCACTACCTGCAAATATTCCAATACGTTGGCCTTTTCCTACAGTAAGAAGGGAGTCAATGGCCTTTACACCTACTTGTATTGGCTCGGAAATGGGTGGCCTTTCCATTGGATTAGGCGGAGACTGGTCGGTTAAGTACCGGGTTAATCCTTTTGGAAGTGAAGAATGGTCCAGTTTTTCTCCAAGTGAGTCAACAACATTTCCAATTAGACCTCTTCCCACTTTTATACTAAGTGGTTTTCCAGTCGATTCTACAAGACATCCAGGTCCAATTTCATTTACTTCTGAATAAGGCATAAGAATTATTTTTTCATTATTAAAACCAACAACTTCTGAAAGAATCGGAGATCGGTTCTCAGATGAATGAATATAGCATACTTCCCCTATATTGGCAGCAGGGCCTTGTGACTCAATCATTAATCCAACCACTCGAAGCACTTTTCCATAACGTTTATAGGTGTCTGCCTGTTTTACTGTTGATAGGTAGTCTGAGATATTCATTGCTTTTTCTCCAATACAATTTCATGTAATACTTCTCTAATTTGCTTTAACTGTGTATCTATTCCAATATCCAATTCACCAAACGGGTGTTGGATACGACAACCGTTTTCTTCCACTGTATCCTTTAAATAAATAGCGAGCTTTGTGTCGTCATCTAAAATTTGTAACAGTTCTTCCTTTTGTTGAACGACAAACTCATAATTTGCAGGATTTAGGTAAATCGATATGATAGATTGATCCTTTAATTCCTTTATTGCTTTATTTACAATGTGTAGAAACGAGGTGGGCTCCTCTGTGATCTTTTGATCAATTATTTTCTCAGCGGTATTTAACGCGATACTTATAATTTCATCAGTACTTTTTTCTACTGTTTGTTGAAACTCCTTCATTGCCCGATCTGTTAACTGGTTCATCTCATCTAACTTTGTTCGGTATACCAACAGACCTTCATCTTTACCTGCATTAAAACCGTCTTGGTATCCTTCCCTTTTTGCTTGTTCGACTAATTTTTTCTTCTCTTCTTCCCAGTTTAGCTTCGCTTGTTCGATTTCATCATGTGTCTGCTGTAGCATTTTGGCAGTGTTTTCCTTCACTTCTTCTAGAGACTGTTGTGCCTCCCGAAGTTCTACCTGGACTTGATCTTCTGTCTCTATCCCTGCTGCTACATCATTTCGTGTTATGACTGGTTTGATTTTGATTACCTTGCCACAAGTCACGTTAGAATCAGACAATGATATCATCTCCTCCACCTCTTGCAATGACGATCTCACCTATATCTTCTAATCTTCTAATAGAACCAACAATTCTTGTTTGTGCTTCCTCTACATCACGTAAACGTACTGGCCCCATATATTCCATCTCTTCTTTAAAGGACTCTGCCATCCTCTGTGACATATTTTTAAACACAATATCTTTCACTTCATCACTAGCTACTTTAAGTGACAATCGTAAATCGTCATTTTCAACTTCTCGTATCACCCGTTGAATTGCTCTGTTATCAAGAATAACAATATCTTCGAAAACAAACATTCGTTTTTTGATCTCATCAGCAAGCTCTGGATCCTGTATTTCAAGAGCATCTAAAATAGTACGTTCTGTACTCCGATCTACTCCATTCAGCACTTCTACGACTGCTTGGATTCCACCCGTTTGTGTGTAGTCCTCTGTTACAGAAGAAGAGATGTTTTTTTCTAAAACTTGTTCAACCTGTGTAATGATCTCGGGCGAGGTAGAATCCATTGTAGCAATTCTTCTTGCAATATCGGCCTGCATTTCCTGTGGCAGTGCTGATAAAATTTGCCCTGATTGCTCTGAATCCAAATAAGAGAGAACAAGCGCAATTGTTTGCGGATGTTCGTTTTGAATGAAATTTAAGACTTGTTGCGGATCTGCCTTTCTCGCAAAGTCAAATGGTCTCACCTGCAAGGAAGATGTAAGTCGATTAATTATATTAGAAGCTTCCTGACTTCCAAAAGCTTTTTCTAAAACTGTTTTTGCATATCCAATCCCACCCTGTGAGATAAAATCCTGGGCTACTGCAATTTGGTGAAATTGATCTAAAACGTCGTCTTTTAATGAATTATCTACTTTTTTAACTGAGGAAATTTCCAAGCTAAGTTTTTCAATTTCCTCTTCTGTCAAATGTTTGTACACCTGAGCAGAAACATCTGGGCCTAAGGAGATCAAAAGTATCGCTGCTTTTTGCCTGCCTGTTAAGGCGCCTTTTTGTCTTACCATTTAATCCCCTCCTAATCTTCCCCGATCCAGCTTCGTAATAGTTTCGCGAAATCTTCCGGCTTATCTTTTGCAATTTTTTCTAATTGTTTTTTACGGACATCTGCCTCTGTCTGTTCATTTTCAGGTAATTCTGGAACTTCAGCAGGTATTTCCTCTGAAATATAGCTCTCTTCAATGATTTCTTCTTCTCCACGGTTACGCAGCAACATAACAACCAATACAATAATAATTAGTAGTAATGCTCCTCCTGCTATATACATCCATAGCGGAATGCCAGCTGAGGTGGGTGCAGCGCTATTCGTTTGTTTTCCACTAAATTCTTGGAAAGTGATGGAGACGTTTTCTCCTGGTGCGGCATTAGCTGGCTCAAATTCTGCATCAACCGTAGTGGTCACAATGGAACTTAAAATAGAAGAAATACCTTCTTCAACAGTCGTTTGTTCCTGTTGAGTTAAATACTCAACAGTTTCGCCATCATCATTTTTAACATTATTAACAGCTACCTGTATTCCGAGATCACGTACTTTATAAGGACTTTCTACAATTTCTCTTTGAATACGGTTGTATTCATTGTTCACCGTTTCCTTAATTAGCTCATAATCCCCGTCTTCGCCTTCTTCAACACCCTCATAATTCGGTATGTCTTCATCACCAGTTCCAGCATTCCCACCAACAGGAGGGTTTCCACTATACGTTTCTTGGATTGTTTCAACGCTCACTGGCAGACCTTCCATGTTTTCCTCATCAGCAGGTTCTACAAGATTTTCCGTTCTGTTTTCTTGAGTGAAATCAATATCAGATGTTACAGATACGATTACATTTTCGCCACCTACCATTGCGCTAAGCATCTGTTGTAATCTTTTTTGGATATCTCTTTCTATGTCCTTCTTAACGGATTGCTGGTATGTATGTGCATCCTGCGAGCCACCTGCAGTCTGACTGTTTCTATCAAAGTATTCAAAGTACTGGTTCATAATCACGATGTTGTCTGCCGGCAGATTAGGTACTGCTTTTGACACTAAGTGGTAAAGCGACTCTATTTGGTTTCCTTCAAACTGATATCCCGGCTGTGTATTTAAGACAATGGATGCACTGCCTTCTTGTGCTGCATCACTAACAAAAACGGGATCCTCAGGCATATTAATCATGACTTCGGCATTTTCAATTCCCTCAATCCCTTTCATTAAGTTAGCCAATTCGGTTTGCATCGCATCCAATTTCATTACATTAAACTCGTTATCCGTTACTCCCCAAGATGCATTCTCACTAAAAAAGGAATAATCGATGTTCCCGCTATTTGGTAAGCCCTGTCCGGCAAGGTCAACAAGCAGTGAATCTACTCGCTCTTCTGGAACATTTACAGTTGTTCCACCGTCTTGTAATTCATATTGTATACCTCTTGTTTCAAGCTCTGTTTTTATTTGCCCTACTTCCTGCAAGGAAAGGTTGCTATATAAGGGAACCAACCTCGCCCCGGGTGACAAAAATAAGATCCCACCAATCAGTAGGATGACTAGTAATACAGATCCAAGAAAGACGCCCTTTTGTGTATTGGAGCGCTTTTTCCAGAACCCAGTCGTTTTTTCTTTCCAGTTCATTATCTTCTCTTTCATATATTCCCCCACCATGATGCCAAAATTGATTAAAACATTTATTACATTATCTACATTTTGCAAATTTTAAGGATATATTTCGAGTTCGGAATCCATTATTATTTCTGAAATTAGAATGTGTGTTAAGAAGTACACAAATATACTCTTGCTTTTAAAACGAATGGACTTAAACCTGCATCCTCATTATTTCATTGTAGGCATCTATAGCTTTACGTTGCATTTGTACGCTCGTTTCTAATGTTATGCTTGCCTTTTGTGCAGTTATCATCACGTCATGCAAATCATCAATTTGGCCATTGGCAAGTGCTTCTGTTTTTTTATCTGAAGCAATCTGGCTATCATTCACATTATTAATCGCTGCTTTTAATGTATTTGCAAAACTTGCCTGCGCCTGTCCTGGTGATACTGCAGACTTACTAATCTGTTGATCCGCCATAGTTCCTAGCGTTATGTTATTTATCATTATTTAAAACTCCCAGCATAATTATTTACCGATTTCCAATGCTTTCATGAGCATACCCTTGCTTGCATTCAATGAAGTTATATTTGCTTCATAGGACCTAGTAGCACTCATTAAGTCAACCATTTCTTTTAATGGATCAACATTCGGTGTTTGGACATACCCGTTATCATCTGCATCTGGATGTGTTGGATCATATACTAATTTAAAAGGGGTTTCATCTTCCGTAATCCCAGTAACCTTAACGCCATTTCCGGTATTGTTTTGTGATGTTCCTGATGCTTTATGTAAAAACGATTTAAAACTACCGCCGTTTGGCTCGACTGTAACCATTTTCCTTCTGTATGGCTCATATTCACCATTTTCGTTAATTGTTGCTCTAGTAGTCTGAGCGTTTGCAATGTTTGAGGATACAACATCCATTCTAAGGCGTTGAGCAGTAAGAGCACTCGCACTTGCGTTTATCGAATTAAAAATGGACATTATTAGCTACCTCCCTGTAAAACTTTTTGCAGACTTCCAAACTTACCATTTATCCGATCTACTAATGCCTGATAATAGATTTGGTTTTTGGCAAGTTCTGCCATCTCCTTGTCCACATCCACGTTATTTCCGTTACTATTGTAGGATGTGTCGTTTTTTGTAACTATTTGGTAAGATGAATCAGAAGTACCATTAAAAGATAAGTGCTTCTCATGAGTCTTTTTTGCTTGTACGCTTGTTGACATACTGTCGTTTAATATATTTTTGAACTCAGCATCTTTTGCTTTATAGTTTGGCGTGTCAACATTCGCGATGTTGTTTGATATGGTTTGATTCTTTGCTGACGCGTATTGCAATGATTTTTCCAAAGTGGAAATAGTGCCTCCAAATAAGTCCATCCATTTCCCTCCTTAACCTTTTTTTCGACGGTCATAAATATTAATATCCTACGAATATTGTAATTTATAAATACTGCAAAGTCTATCACTTTTCGACATTTTCCTTATTAAGAACATAATATAGTTAAATATAACTAGGTCTAATTTATCAATAAGATCGTATTTTGTTTGTTAATTTTACTTAACTTTTCTTTTTTCTCCCCTTTACATTACAAATTCGTCGAATTTAATCGAAAAGAGCAATTAGCTTTTTCATTTTACAGAATACAAAGGCCCGCACAAAAAAAGCTCCGTAAGACTAAAGTCTTACGGAGCTTTTTTGTTTTATCTTGAACGAAGTTTCTCAAGTTCAACTAGAAACTTACTGTTTAACACTTTAATATATGTTCCTTTCATTCCTAGGGAACGAGATTCAATAACACCGGCACTTTCAAGCTTTCTAAGTGCATTTACGATAACAGATCTGGTGATACCTACTCGATCAGCAATCTTACTTGCAACAAGCAAGCCTTCGTTACCATTCAGCTCTTCGAAAATGTGATCAATAGCTTCTAATTCACTGTATGAAAGAGAGCTTATTGCCATTTGCACAACTGCTTTACTGCGCGCTTCCATTTCAATTTCTTCGGTTTTCTCATGTAGAATTTCCATACCTACTACTGTTGCACCATATTCTGCAAGCAATAGATCGTCATCATTAAAGCTATCTGTTAACCTTCCAAGTACCAATGTACCAAGGCGCTCTCCGCCTCCAATAATAGGAACAATCGTGGTTAACCCTGATTTGAACAATTCACGATTTTCTACAGGGAATACAGTTTGTGGACTGTCGATATCCAGGTTTGGAGTGGTCTCATGGATGTTAAACAACCCTGCCGTATATTCTTCTGGAAATTGTCTTTGTTCTAACATATCTTTCATACGTTCATTTTCTATTTCTTGGTTAATAGCAAACCCTAATAATTTACCTCTTCTGCTTAGAATGTAAACATTCCCTTTAATTACGTCTCGTAAAGAAGCTGACATATCATTAAAATTCACCGATTTCCCTGTTGCCTTTTGTAGCATTGCATTAATTTTTCTTGCACGTCCTAATAGTTCCATTAATAATCCTCCATTCAATTGTTTGGTATTATAGTATAAATTGACTTAAGTCCTTGTTTTTAGCAATAGTACTTAGTTTTTCATCCACGTAAGTTGGGGTTATTTCAATTTGCTCCATATTAATATCAGGCGCTTCAAATGATAAGTCTTCTAGAAGTTTTTCTAAAATGGTATGCAATCTTCTAGCACCGATATTATCAGTCTCTTGATTTACCTGATAAGCAATTTCAGCTAGTCTTTCTATAGCTTCGTCCGTAAAAACAACATTTATACCCTCTGTTTGCAACAAGGAAGAATATTGTTTGAGTAAAGCATTAGACGGCTCACCAAGTATTCGTTTGAAATCTTCAACTGATAGTTTATCTAATTCCACTCTAATAGGAAATCTCCCCTGAAGTTCAGGAATCAGATCACTAGGCTTCGCCATATGAAATGCACCTGCTGCTATAAAGAGCATGTGATCTGTCTTTACAGGGCCATGCTTTGTGACCACAGTTGACCCTTCCACAATTGGCAAGATATCTCTCTGAACACCTTCACGCGACACATTTGCTGTGTTATCTTGCTTTCCGGCTACTTTATCAATTTCATCTATAAAAATAATTCCGGATTGTTCTGCCCTTTCCACAGCAATTTGGGCTGCTTCTTCCAAATCGATCAACTTCCCTGCCTCTTGCTGGGTCAGAACCTTTCTCGCCTCTGATACAGGGAGTTTGCGCTTTTTCTTTTTCTTTGGCATGAATTGCCCAAATGCATCTTGCATGTTCATCCCCATTTGTTCCATTCCCGAACCTTGGAGCATGTCAAACATGGAAGGCGGAAGTTCCTCAATTTCAATGGAAACCATATGATCCTCCAGTTCACCTAGCGCTAACTGGTGCTCTATGCGTTTTCTTTTGTTTTTAATTTCCTCATCATTTTCTGCATTCGATTCACTTTTGTCAGTGTCATCATTGCCAGAGAAGAGCATTTCAAAAGGATTTTTCATAGAGGACTCTTTTTTAGCCTGAGGCACAAGCAATTTAACTAATTGTTTGTTTGCTTCCTCTTCAGCCTTTCCCTTAACCTCTTTCATTTTCTCTTCTTTCACCATACGCAATGACATTTCAACAAGGTCCCTGATCATGGATTCTACATCTCTTCCAACGTAACCCACTTCAGTGAACTTGGTCGCTTCCACCTTTACAAAAGGGGCGCCAACCAATTTCGCTAACCGTCTGGCAATTTCCGTTTTACCTACTCCAGTAGGTCCGATCATCAGGATATTTTTAGGAACTATTTCATCCTTTATCGAGTCATCAAGCTGCATCCTTCTATAACGATTGCGCAGAGCTATTGCAACAGAGCGTTTTGCGCTTCCCTGACCGATTATATATTTATCCAATTGACTGACAATCTGTTTCGGAGTGTAATCAATACCCATCGTCGAAAGCCCTCCTTTTAGTCAAGCACCTCTAAGGTTATCTGATCGTTCGTAAACACACAAATTTCTCCCGCTATTTCCAAAGCTGATCTTGCAATTTCCTCTGCAGTTAGATGATCCGCTTTTCTGGCAAGCGCCCTACCAGCACTTAATGCGTAATTTCCACCAGATCCTATGGCGAGGATGCCATCGTCAGGTTCAATTACTTCACCTGTACCTGAGACTAAGAACATATTCTCTTTATTCATGACAATCAGCATGGCTTCCAGTTTACGAAGAACTTTATCACTTCTCCATTCCTGTGCCAACTCCACCGCAGCCCGTGCTAGGTTACCATTAAAAGCTTCTAGTTTTCCTTCAAATTTCTCGAATAGCGTAAAAGCATCTGCCACAGAACCAGCGAAGCCAGCTAGAACTTGACCACGAAATAATGTACGTACTTTTTTAGCCTTATGTTTCATAACAACTGCGTTTCCTAGGGTTACTTGACCGTCACCGCTCATTGCGCATTGTCCTTTATGGCTGATGGCAAATATAGTCGTTGCATGCATCTCGTTTGCCAAAATAATCACCTCTTCTAATCGTTTGATTGATTATTTGCCCTTGGGTGGCTGTTCATGTAAACACTTCGCAAATAATCCTTTGTAACGTGTGTATAAATTTGTGTAGAAGACAGATTTTCATGACCCAGAAGTTCCTGCACACTACGCAAGTCTGCCCCCTCATTTAATAGATGGGTCGCAAACGTATGCCGTAACTTATGAGGGTGTACATGGACTGTTAATGCAGCCTTTTCAACCATTTTATTAAGGATTAATCTAATCCCTCTCGCCGTTATAGGATTTCCACGTGCATTTAAAAAAACAGCTTCGTTCTGCTGTTCCGCCTTTTTCAGTAATGCTGGACGCCCTTCCGTTATGTACGTTTCCAAAGCGATTTCTGCAAATCTTCCAAATGGAATGTACCGTTCCTTTCTCCCCTTACCTCGAACAAAGATAGTGCCAATCGAAAAATCGATATCTTGGAGCCTTAACCCCTGACATTCACTCACCCTCATGCCTGTAGCATAGAGCAACTCAATTAATGCCTGATTTCGTTGTCCTGCCGGTTCATTAAGATCATTAATCTCAAAAAGCTTTTCAAGTTCCTGTTTATATAAGAATCCAGGAACTGGGCTCTCGGTCCTCGGTAGGGATATGTGGACAAAAGGGTTGGAGAATAAGACATTCTCTCTTTCTAAATATTTATAGAAACTTCTCAACGTTGAAATTTTGCGGGAAACAGATCTCCGGCTTAGCTGTTTGTTATATAGCATCGTTAGATATATTCGTACAACTTTCTGGTCTACATCCCCCAGATCCGTGATGCCTTCCCCTTGCAGAAAAGTGAAAAAAATTTCCAGATCATTCTGATAATATTTCACAGTATAAGGGGACGCATTCTTCTCAATCTGTAGGTAGGATGTAAATGCTTTAATTGCTTCATCAAAATCAAGCAAAACTTCACCCCATTGATTAGCGAATAAATCATATCATAGAAAATCATGTAGTGCAATAAATTTAACAAAATTGCAACAAAATTCTGAATTACCGATTGAGCAATCGTGTTTTTCAATGATTTATCCTGTGTCATAGCAAATGAGTGCTTTACTAGTAAGGTTTTGACTGTCAAGGAATTACACTTACCAAGGCGTAATTATATCTGTTTCCACTCAAATAGTCAACAATTTTGCCTTTAGACAATATGAATAATTATTTAAACTAGTCTTCACCTAATGTTTAACCGTTCTTATACTTATTTAGTGAACGAGAAGAATTTTTTAGAAAATAGTCTATAGACACAATCTTCTCTTCATAATATTGCCAAATTATTACTTCAGTATTCCTAACTCTTTAATTTTTTCTTTGGTTTGATCAGTTCCTAATCTATATACATTACGATAAACAGTAATCAGGTGATCATCATAGCTATTTCTTTCATCATCTGCTCCCCATTCATCAAATGGCTTGGATAAATACTCAACTGAGTTTTTTGCATTTTTGTTCTCTTCTAGAAAAAGTTCTCGTAATTCTTCAACCTCATCATGAGTTGCCACAATTTCATATTCAGCGGATCTATCCGGTATGGACATCTCATTAATTTCCTTTTCTGGAATCTTTACGAAATAATGCTGTTTACGGTCCATTGGATTACCTCCTTTTATCTTCTATTGTAAAGGTTCCCTATTTAATGAATTTAGAAACGCCTATAGAAGAACTGAAATTAAACTCCACATCAATCAAAAAAACTGCCCGTTAATAGCTACGGACAGTTAAAGACCTTCTCGTCTATGCTTGCGCTGATTCCTTATATTCACAATTAGTACATTGGATTTGTGTTTCCTTCTTACTTTTCTTTTCCACTAATAAGGAGTCACATTTTGGACATGGTCTTGATATTGGTTTATCCCATGAAAGGAAGTCACATTCCGGGAATCGGTCGCAACCATAAAAGACGCGTCTTTTTTTTGATTTTCTTTCCACAACGTTGCCTTCTTTACATTTCGGGCATTTCACACCGATTTCTTTAAGGATAGGCTTCGTGTTTCGACATTCTGGGAAATTAGAGCATGCTAGGAATTTTCCGTACCTTCCCATTTTATAAACCATCTCATGCCCACAGTTCTCACAGTCAATACCTGCTGGCTCATCACGGATTTCAATTTTTTCCATTTCTTTTTCAGCAGTTTCTAGTCGCTTTTCGAAACCTTTATAAAATCCGTCAATAATGGTAATCCACTCGGTCTTACCTTCTTCGATTGCATCAAGGTCCCCTTCCATTTTAACTGTGAACTCTACATCAATAATTTCAGGGAAAAACTCTTCGACAAGCTCTAATACAATGGTCCCAAGCTCTGTTGGGATAAAACGTTTGTTATCAATTGTTACATAGCCTCTTCGCTGTATCGTATCTAGGGTTGGAGCATAGGTTGAAGGTCTCCCTATCCCTAACTCTTCCATAGTACGAACAAGTCTTGCCTCCGTATAACGGGGCGGCGGCTGAGTAAAATGTTGATTTGGCTCAATTTCTTCTGCTAGAACGGTCTGTCCTTCGTGAAGGTCCGGTAAGAATTTGTTTTCTTCTTTTTTATCATCATCGGTTCCTTCTACATAAACTTTCATGAACCCTTTGAACTTCACTTTGGATCCAGTAGCCCGAAACTCCACTTTATTGTTTAGCATGTGAACGGTCATGGTATCCAAGACTGCGGGAGCCATTTGGCTGGCAAGAAATCGTTCCCAAATCAATTTATAAAGTCGAAGCTGATCTCTCGATAAGATCGCTTTTAATGATTTTGGATTGCGTAAGGCTGAAGTCGGTCGGATTGCTTCGTGTGCATCCTGAGCTCCTTCTTTCTTTTTGGCAGGTTTACTTGTCCCCAAGTACGCTTCCCCGTAATTTTCTTCTATATATTCTTTTGCTTCCTTCTTCGCTGTATCAGAGATACGTGTTGAATCAGTACGCATATACGTGATAAGTCCAGTGATACCACCTGATTTTTTTCCTAAATCTATACCTTCGTACAATTGCTGTGCTACCATCATGGTTTTCTTCGCTCGGAAATTCAGCTTTCTTGCAGCTTCCTGTTGTAAGGAAGATGTAGTAAATGGTTGAGATGGATTTCTTTTCCGTTCTCTTTTATTTACTTTATCAATCTTAAATGCTTTTTCATCAAGCTTCCCAAGAATTTGTTTGACATCATCTTCTGTTTTTAACTCTTGTTTCTTGCCATCAATGCCATAAAAAGATCCATTAAACAACTCATCGTCCTTTTTAAAGCTTCCTTCAATTGACCAATACTCCTCTGGTTGGAAGTTTTCAATTTCTTTTTCTCGATCAATTATCATTTTAACAGCTACAGATTGTACACGGCCTGCACTAAGTCCTTTTTTTACTTTTTTCCAAAGCAATGGACTGATGTTATAACCGACCAGCCTATCTAAAATTCTTCGTGCTTGTTGCGCATCTACTAAATCTGTATCAATACTTCTCGGATTTTTAAAGGATTCTTTAATCGCTTCTTTCGTAATCTCATTAAATACAACACGGCACTTCGATGTCTCATCAACATTTAGAATGTGGGCAAGGTGCCAGGCAATTGCTTCCCCTTCTCTATCGGGGTCGGCCGCAAGATAGATTTTTTTAGCTTTCTTTGCTGCAGAGCGCAATTCTTTTAGTACATCGCCTTTTCCGCGTATCGTAATATACTTTGGTTTATATTCATCTTCTGTATCAACGCCCATCTGACTTTTTGGCAGATCACGTATATGTCCCATTGATGCTTTTACTTTATATTTCTTCCCCAAATAACGTTCAATCGTTTTCGCTTTTGCCGGCGATTCTACGATTACTAGATAATCTGACATTATATTTCCTCCCACAATGAGGTTACAACTAATTTAAATTGGAAATCTTCACTAATAGTAAATATATACGTTTCATTTGTCAAACATACAATTTAAAGAAGGGTATAACATTACCTTCTTTTTCTAACCATTATCCCTTCCATACGGAAGCTAAATGTGCCCCTTGATCGTTCCAGTCTTCTAGGATACATTTTGCATCCATTACAAGCTTTGCACCTTCTTGTATCATACGATGGCAACCTTTTGTTTGTGCCACTAATGGAGACCCTGGCAGGGCATATACTTCCCTTCCCTGATCTAATGCTTGGTCTACTGTAATTAATGTACCACTCTTCTCTGTGGCTTCTATCACTACCGTTCCAAATGTCAAGCCACTTATAAGTCGGTTACGTTCAGGAAAATGGTGCCGACTGGCTGGTACGTTGGGAGGGTACTCAGAGAGGACTATACCACTTTTACAAATTTCTGTAAATAAATCCTCATTTTCCTTTGGGTAGATATGTTCAAAACCACTACCGAGTACAGCAACTGTTTTTCCGTTTTGAGCTAATGCTACCTTATGAGCATAGGTGTCTATTCCTTTCGCCATTCCACTTATAATAACCCAGCCCTCCTCCACTAAAGGCTTCACAATAAAGTGTGTTTTTTGTCTTGCTTCACTTGTTGGCCTTCTAGTTCCAATAACACTTATGCAAGGAGAGCAAGATAACAATTCATTATTGCCTATTGTATATAAGACTAGTGGTGGGTCTTTTATTGTTTTTAACATGGAGGGGTACGCTTGATCAAGAATGGTAATAATAGAGCACTGTGTTTTATCCTGTTTAATTTGTTCAATGAGGCCGGGGTTATGAAGGTCATGATAAAGAGGGACTGCTTTCTGTTCGGGGATGTGGTAAATTTGGGTTAATTCTTTAGGGGAGAGATAGTAAATCTCTTTTAGTTCCGTGTCTTTTTGGATAATATACTGCATTATACGTCTTGTAATGCCTTTGCACCTTGATAGATGTATTAACCTGTTACTGCGCCGACTCAATTTAAACATCCTCTCATGGAGAAAAAGCCCGGGAATTTCTTTATTCCAGGGCTTCTTCACTATCAAATTTTTAATGTGTTTTACACTTCTCTTTTAAACCATTTTCTTCCAGCACACGAATCATGGTCTCGCCCATTACAGCAGGTGTTTCTGCAACTTGGATACCACATTCATTCATCACGCGGATCTTTTCGTCAGCAGTACCTTTTCCGCCAGAAATGATGGCACCAGCGTGTCCCATTCTTTTTCCTGGAGGGGCAGTAGCTCCACCAATAAATCCTACTACAGGTTTTTTCATGTTGGCTTTCACCCACTCTGCTGCTTCTTCTTCAGCAGTACCACCAATTTCACCAATCATTATGACGGCTTCTGTTTCACTATCTTCATTAAATGCTTTTAGTGAATCGATAAAGTCCGTCCCATTTACCGGGTCTCCACCAATTCCTACAGCAGTGGACTGGCCATAGCCAGCTTCAGATAATTGATGCACGGCTTCATAGGTTAATGTTCCTGAACGGGAAACAACTCCAATATGACCTTTCTTATGGATATAGCCAGGCATAATACCAATTTTACATTCTTCCGGGGTGATGACCCCAGGGCAGTTTGGTCCAACCAGGCGAGTCTTTTTCCCTTCCATATAACGTTTAACTTTTACCATATCCATTACAGGAATATGCTCTGTAATACATATAGCTAAGTCTAGCTCGGCATCTACTGCTTCTAATATTGCATCTGCTGCAAATGGTGCCGGAACATAAATAACGGAAGCGTTTGCGCCAGTTTCTTCAACTGCTTCTTTAACTGTATTAAACACAGGAACGCCTTCTACTTCTGAACCGCCCTTTTTGGGTGTAACACCTGCAACGATATTAGTACCATACTCTAGCATTTGCTTGGTATGGAATTTCGCTGTACCACCAGTAATCCCTTGTACAACTACTTTTGTATCTTTATTAACAAATACACTCATACTTGTCCGTCCTTTCCATGCAAACTATTACGTTTTTATTTTACTAGAGAAACAATTTTCTCAGCGCCGTCTGCCATAGATCCAGCAGATGTAATATTTAAGCCTGATTCTTCGAGAATTTTCTTTCCTAATTCAACGTTTGTTCCTTCCAGACGAACAACAAGCGGAATTTCCAAACCAACTTGCTTAGTTGCTTCCACAACACCTTCAGCAATTACATCACATTTCATGATTCCACCGAAGATGTTAACAAAAATCCCTTTTACATTGGCATCAGATAAAATAATCTTAAATGCTTCTGTTACTTTCTCTGCTGTAGCGCCGCCCCCAACGTCAAGGAAGTTTGCGGGGTCTCCGCCATAATGTTTAATAATATCCATTGTAGACATGGCAAGTCCTGCACCGTTAACCATACAGCCAATATTCCCATTCAGCGAGATATAGCTAAGATCGTATTTGCTTGCCTCAATCTCTTTTTCATCTTCTTCATCTAGATCACGCAATTCCTGAATATCCTTTTGGCGGAATAAAGCGTTATCATCAAAGTTCAATTTAGCATCAAGGGCAAGGACTTCTCCGTCGCCTGTTGTTACCAATGGATTAATTTCCGCGATGGAACAATCCTTTGCAACAAATGCTTCATAAAGCGCCATCATAAATTTCACAGCCTTGCCCATTAATTCATCTGGAATATTAATGTTGAATGCAAGTCTACGAGCTTGATAGCCTGATAGTCCTACCACAGGGTCAATTACTTCTTTAAAAATCTTTTCTGGCGTAGCTTCTGCTACCTCTTCAATTTCTGTTCCACCTTCTTCAGATGCCATCATAACAACACGAGAAGTGGCACGGTCAAGAACCACACCAACATAATATTCTTTTTTAATATCGCAACCCTCTTCAATAAGCAAGCGTTTTACTTCTTTACCTTCTGGGCCAGTTTGATGTGTTACTAATGTCTTTCCAAGTATCTCATCAGCGTATGTACGCACTTCATCCAAGCCTTTGGCAACTTTAACGCCGCCCGCTTTACCGCGGCCGCCGGCATGGATCTGAGCTTTTACTACTGTTACATCAGTACCTAGTTTTTCAGCCGCTTGTACAGCTTCATCAACTGTATAGGCAACATAACCATTAGGAACGTTTACACCATACTGACGCAAGACATCTTTGCCTTGATATTCATGAATGTTCATCCTTTATCCTCCCATCAAAATTCACTGCATTTCCATTGTATTAAAAAAAACGAACTTTCACAAGAATAATAGAATACTTGCAATTACAATCTTTGAAATGGGGTTACGATTTATCCAATTTGCGGTCCACTCTATAGACAAAAGCAAACACCTCTGCTACCGCTTGGTATAATTCTTCTGGAATGGTTTCATTAATATTCAGCTCTGCCAATATCTCAACCATAGAGCTGTCTTCCATAATAGGTACATTGTGTTCTTCGGCCTTTTGTATGATCGCCTCTGCCCTTATCCCTTTGCCAGCAGCTGAAACGATTGGAGCAGTTCCTTTTTGCGAATCATAGGATAACGCCGCTGCTTTTTTCCTGTTCTCTGTCATATTCGAAAATCAACTCCTTGGTACGAGCTAGGATGTGATTGTTGTCGTTTTGACCCAGTTAATTCTTCTTCTCGAACAGGCTTAAACATCACACTTGATAAATGATAATCTAGTTCGTTCAGCCCTTTTTTTAATACAGCCTGATAGTCTTTGGCTAAAGGTCTCAACTCTTCTTCACTTTGATTGTATATTGTAACGGATACATTTCTGTTTTGTACCGTCATATCAATAATCGTTTGATTTAAGTTAGCTAAATCCAAATAGAACAAAACCCGACAATGACTAGAATCTATTTCCCCATCTTCGGTTTTTCTTCCTTCAAACTCTAGCTGAAGATCTTTAGCTAGTCCTAACTTTTCGCCTGGGAGTTGCAAACTAGCATACATAAAATTACCTGTATCTTGAACAGATTGTAACTGAAGACCGTTAATAAAGTGAAGGAGTTGTTTGCTTTGTTCAGTTGTATTGTGTTCGCCCTGTTGCATGTGCTGTAAGAGTACACCTTTTAAAGAGGTTTGTTCCTGCATTACCTTGTTCGCCAAATCATGCTCATACGAATATCCTGTGAAGGAAAGCGTGTGTTTAAGATGCTGCAAAAATTGTTCCTTTGGCGAAGCCGCCGTCAGTAGGTTTACGTCTCGTAACTGCTTCAGCGTGACTTCTATACTTTCCGGAGTATCGGAAGCCGCATTTTGCAAAAATTGATATATCTGGGATAGAGCATGCCGATTGTTTTGCAGCATAGAAGATACTGGGAAAGTAGTATCCTTTGGCAGATATGGTAGTACCGACTGGGTAAACTGCTCTTTTAACCGGGAAAAAAGTTGGGTATCTATGGTTTCTACATTAGCAATGGACTGTGATAAATTATGGAAACTATTTAAAAGAAGCTTTGCATTCTGCTGCAAAGTAGCTCTATTATCTATTACAGTTTGCAGATTCCGCAACTGTGCTTCTGAGAGTTGGAAAGGTACATCTATTTGTCTTCCGCTATGTTCAGTTGTAGTATTCGCTTTCCAAGCCTCAAATGTTTGGGCAGGTTCAATCGCACCCGAAAGTTTCAGTAGGTGAAATAGATTCTGATTGTTTATTCTCTCCCCTAATAACTGGCTTTCTTTTGAAATGACTGCATGATTGCTGACTAGCTTCTGTAGATTTTGACTTATGTTTGGTTGGACATTAGCTCGATCCAATTCTAGCATAGCGTTTGCTAAACGACCTGAAAAGCTAGAATTGGATACAGCCTGAAGAGCTTCCAGCACATTTTTTGTAATGGGCAAACGATTTGAAATCATTTCTACAAGTATCTTTCCTGTCAGTTGTTTATCCTTAGAACCTTCAAGAAGATGCAAAGATTGCGTGAGCTGAGGTTTTTCAAATGGAATCTTCTTTGCGATAAGCTGTTGCAGAAAAACAATATTCCGCTTGGATGCCTTTAATCCAAGCTGTTGGAGCAGGTTGAGACTATTAAGATGGTCCTGCTGTTGTAGTTGCTCCCCTATCACTTTTAATTGGATGACAGGATCTGTTGATTGCACCATAAAATGATACTTCCCACCAGCAGAGAGGGAAGCCTCTAATTGAGCAACCATTTTTTGCGATCCCAGCTGTATTTCAGCCTTATTTTCTGGATAGATCTTTAAAATGCTACCCTTAATAACTTGTCCGGGTTTAATTGTATTCGGCGTTGGTTGAAGCACACGCAAGCTTTGACCTGTTTTTTGAATGCCCAATGGATTGTCCTCCTATTTCACTTCTACATTACCGACCGGTGCAAAAGACCTACGATGATATGGCGTTGCACCTTGATTGCTTAAGGTCTCCATATGGTGTTTCGTTCCATAGCCCATGTTGGAAGCAAAATCATATGCAGGATAGCTCATATGTATCTCTTTCATAAAACGGTCCCTTGTTACCTTCGCTAGAATGCTGGCAGCGGCAATAGAAATACTTTTCGAATCTCCTTTTATGATGGGTTCAGATGGGCAACTTAACCCTTTCAATGGCACAGCATCTACTAACACAAAATCGGCAATTGGATTCAATTGATTAATTGCCTCGTTCATAGCAAGCTTGGTTGCTTCATAAATATTCACGCTATCGATTACGTCATTATGGATAATACCAATCCCATAGCTAATAGCATTATCTCTAATCACTTCATAATAAGCTTCTCTTGTAGACTCACTTAACTGCTTAGAATCATTCAAACCTAGTAGCTTAAAGTCTTGCGGCAAAACTACGGCAGCGGCAACAACTGGTCCTGCCAATGGGCCCCTTCCCACTTCATCTACTCCAGCTATATTCACATAACCATTATTCCGGAGTTTAAGTTCGAATTCTGACATGGCTAAGAATTGTTGTTCTAATGCTTTCATTCTATCCTGCTTAACGTCATATCGTTTAATCAATGTTTGGACGCCTTTGCGCTCATCCTGCCGCATTTCCGCTATCTTTTGCTCCGTTAGTTTATCTTCTTCAAATAACTGTTTTAGCAAAGCTATTGAATCTTTTTGCATACGTCAACCTGCTTTCTTCCTTATATCGGTTAATAAATAGTAAAAATAAAACAAAATGTCATATTTCGCAACCCAAAAGCTGAAGTACTTTTTAACATAAAATTATAATTTAAACTCTAACAAGATAGGTTGTTAAAGGACAAATGAAAAAGACATGCATCCAGTAGATGTATGTCTCTATTCTTCAGGGTTCTCTAGTGTAATATTACCAAGTCTTCCTGTACGTAAGTCACGTATCACTAGATCTGACACTTTTTCAAAGTTAACGCCCCCGCCACTTTCCAAGGCTCCACGTTGTTTTCCTATCGCTTCAAAGATCTCCCACATATCCGTCATATCACGGTCTATCGGATAGCGTTCCTCTAATCTTTCAGGATAATGTTTTTGTAGATAAGAAATAACAAAAGCGACGATATCCTGCATGGAAAGAAGTTGGTCTTTGATTGTACCTATTGCGGCTAATCTATATCCAACAAGCTCATCTTCGAATTTTGGCCATAAAATACCTGGTGTATCAAGTAACTCAAAATCTTTTTTTACTTTAATCCATAATTGTTGCTTCGTAACACCTGGTCTGTCACCTGTCTTAGCAATTTTCTTGTTGGCAAGTCGATTAATTAAGGTAGATTTACCAACGTTTGGTATCCCCACAATCATGGCTCTTGATGGACGCGGTTGGATTCCTTTTTTAATAAGTTTATCCAGCTTTTCTTGTCCAAGATCTTTCGCAAGTTGAATCACTTTTTTTATATCTGATTTGTCATTTACATTAATTGCTATAGCGGGGATGGACCGTTCCTTAAAGTATGAGATCCATTCCTCAGTTTGGCGATTGTCTGCCAAATCCTTCTTCATAAGAACGACCATTTTTGACTTCTGTTGTAAAACTTGCTGAAGCATAGGATTTTGCGAGGATAAAGGCGCACGTGCATCCACTAGTTCCATGACAAAGTCAACGAGCTTTAATTTTTCTTCTACTTCCCGGCGTGCTTTCGCCATATGTCCGGGGAACCATTGTATTGTCATAATTGTTCTACTCTCCTAATTTCATAATATCTATACGGTCAAACGGCCAATATCGCACACTCGTTTTCCCTACAATTTGATCCATTGAAATCATTCCTAAAATACGGCTATCTGTTGAGTTCCCACGGTTATCACCTAATACTAAGACTTGGTCTTCTGGAATGGTTTTATATTCTCCTGGCAGTTCTTCCAGCTCAAAATCATTAGTTAGAATTTCATTGTTATACTCTGTTAAAAAAGGTTGCTCTACAGGCTGGTCATTAACATAAAGGACATTATCTCTTACGGCAATATGTTCCCCTGGTAGACCAATCACACGTTTTATGAAATCCTTTTGATCTGAAGCATGAAAAACGACAATTTCAAACCGTTCTGGATCTCCAAAACGATAGCCAATTTTATTAACAATCATCTGATCCCGATCATGCAGTGTTGGGAGCATGGAAGGTCCATCCACTACAATAGGGGCAAACAAGAAGGTACGCACAATAAAAGCTAATCCAAAAGCTATTAAAAGAGCCTTCAGCCAATCCAACCACTCACTTTTTTTCTTTTTCTGCTTTCCCATCCAATCCCTCCATGCCAGGCAATCTATTATTAGTTTAATCCGACATTACTTGGATAATACAATATAAAGAACATTTCATTCTATACTAGCAAATATGTAGGTTAAATTAAGTTTAATGTAAATAAGCAAAAAGGAGCTTGTGCATATTGCCAAGCTCCTTTCCAGTGGTTTTTGTTACAACAGCTGTATTCAGCTTTAACGGCGTTCTTTAATACGTGCAGCTTTACCACGTAGATTACGTAGATAGTAAAGTTTAGCACGACGTACGATACCGCGACGAGAAACTTCAATTTTATCAATACGAGGGGAATGTACTGGGAAAGTACGTTCAACACCTACACCATAAGAAATTTTTCTTACAGTAAATGTTTCACTAATTCCACCGTTTTGACGTTTGATGACAACACCTTCGAATACCTGAATACGTTCACGAGTACCTTCCACAACTTTCACGTGGACTTTTAAAGTATCTCCTGGACGAAAATCTGGATGATCCGTACGAAGCTGATCTTTTGTAATGTCTTCAATTAGTTTTTGCATCTTGTTACACTCCTTCCAAACCAATGCTCTTTCTCAATAAATGACAGCGGAACATCGTTTATAGTACAAAAAGTCGACACTTTTAGCACAAGATTAAATATACCATAACCTTAGGTATACTTCAAGTTGTTTTGTAGCAAATCTTTTAGATTATGATTCAGAGTTTTCTTCCGAGTCTAGTTGCTTTAAGTAGAGAGCATCCTCTTTGGATAGAACCTTATCTTCAAGTAGCTCTTTTCGACGCTCATAGGTTCGTTTCAGCGCCTGCTGTTTTCTCCACGCCTCAATTTTCGCATGATCACCAGACAATAAAACATTTGGAACCTTCATTCCTCTAAAATCAGCTGGTCTAGTGTAATGTGGATGCTCCAGTAACCCTGTCGAAAAGGAATCCTGTGGTGCGGACTCTTTGTTACCTAAAGCATCAGGAAGCAGGCGAATAACACTGTCCATCACTACCATGGCACCTAGCTCACCACCAGTTAACACATAGTCTCCTATGGAGATCTCATCTGTGACCAGGTGCTCTCGTATTCTTTCGTCAAAGCCTTCATAATGGCCACAAATAAATACTAAGTGATCTTCCTCAGCCAATTCTTCTGCCTTTTTTTGATTGTATGGCTCACCCTGTGGGCACATTAACACAACACGTGGCTTCGCAGTACTTTTGCTGGTGACATCTTCTACCGCATCAAATAGAGGTTGTGGGGTGAGTACCATCCCAGCACCCCCGCCATATGGATAATCATCTACCTTGTTATGCTTGTTCGTTGTGTAATCCCGAAAGTTAACAAGCTTGTAGGAAAACGTCTCCTTTTCATGCGCCCTTTGAAGAATAGAAGAGTGAAAGACCCCTTCAAACATTTCTGGGAATAGCGTTAAAACATCGATATGCATTAATCAAGCAACCCTTCCATTGGCTCGATAACAACCTTTTTATTCTCAATGGAAACTTCTTTCACTACTTCATCAATGTATGGAATTAATAAATCTTTCTCTTTTGGACGCTTTATCACCCATACATCATTAGCACCAGGTGAGAGAATCTCTTTTACAATACCTAAGCTTTCGCCAGAAGCTGTCACGACGTCGCATCCTATTATCTCATGGTAATAATATTCACCACTTTCCAGTTCGGTCAATTGCTCCTCGGTAATTTTGAGATAGCCTCCTTTGAAATGCTCAACATCATTAATGTTTGCATATCCTTCAAACTGAAGCAGATCAAAACCTTTATGGATTCGATGTGCAGCTATTGTTAAAGCAACCGGTGCTGCTTTCTCTTTTACTGCGTAAACCTGGTTTCCTACTGCAAAGCGTTCTTCAAAGTCGCTAATCCTGACTACTTTTACTTCGCCACGAATGCCATGTGTATTCACGATTTTCCCAATATTGTACATTTTTTGGCTCATTAGTATCACCTACTATTCGTCAATTCTGATTACCACATTATCTTTTATTATAATGGTTTTTTCTCCTATGATTTCATCCCAATGCGAGCCTTCGGATACTTCAACAAGAGCTTCAACTTCTTTTTCTGTGATCTCACTGCCCAACTCCAACATCTCAAGTTGTTCCAGTTTAAAATCAGCCAGTTTGATTTTTTCTTTGCGATTATTTATTTCTTGTTGAAACCTGTGACTGACATCCTGTTTGGAAGCCCTCGATTTATTTTCAAATTTCCGCTGTTCAAACAACAGTTGTTGACACTCTTGTTCAAGCCGCATTTTATGATTATAGAAGTTAGTCTGCAATGTTTCCTTGCTTTTTTCTGTGACTACTTGCTTCACAATAACTTTTGTAATAATTTTCACAATTTATCCTCACTCTCAAAAATGATCTTTTGTTCAGAAATTCCTGAGGTGTTAAGAAAAGCATCGTGCGACTAGTCCTCTGGTTATTCAATCGGCAAGTCTTCTTTATCCTAGGGCGATTCACAACGTCTCCTAGTTTCTCTAGTCATAAGAAAAGCTTTATGGCTTTTTAATGAACGCCGACTAAGAACAACCTGTGCTAGGTTAATGCCGGCAGAAACCTACTTCCTGTAGGTCTCCACACGTACACTTTCTTACATGTGTAAAAAGGGAAAGGTTCCCCTTTCCCTTTACATAATATCCAAATAAATACGTTTCTTAGCGTCTGTCTTTGCAGCGTAGACTACTGTGCGTATCGCTTTGGCAATACGTCCGTTCTTGCCGATAACCTTTCCGACATCATCCGGGTGAACAGTTAAATGATAAACCAGCTTGGCTTCTTCTTCTGTCTCCGTTATCTTAATATCGTCAGGATAATCTACCAATGACGAAACGATTGATTCAATTAGGGCTTTCATGATATCACACTACTTTACTGATTTTTCTGTTCGTGGAATTTCTTCATGATGCCTTCATTTGAAAACAGGTTACGTACTGTATCACTTGGTTTTGCTCCATTAGTCATCCAGCTAAGTGCTTTCTCTTCATCGATCTTCACTTCAACCGGGTTTACAACAGGATTATATGTTCCAATTTGCTCAATTTGACGTCCGTCACGAGGAGAACGTGAATCAGCTACAACGATACGATAGAAAGGATTTCTTTTTGATCCCATACGTTTTAAACGAATTTTAACAGCCATTTATTTTGCACCTCCAAATATTAATGTTTTACACAATTTTAGATTCTATCAGAAACAAGGAAGTCTGTAAAGTGTTTTTACATTACAATGTAAAATTCCTTTTAAATAAAGGCGCTTTTACATAAACGGGAACTTCATCCCTTTGCCTTTTTTCCCTTTTTGCATGTTTGTCATTTGTTTCATCATTTTTTTCATTTCGTCAAACTGTTTAAGCAGTCGGTTTACCTGGGAAACAGAAGTACCAGAACCTTTTGCAATTCTTTTTTTGCGACTTGCGTTCATCAGACCTGGGTCCTGTCGCTCTTTTTTTGTCATAGACTGAATAATAGCTTCTACATGAGAAAGTTGTTTCTCATCAAGTTGTGCGTTTTTCAGTCCTTTCATTTTACTAGCCCCAGGAATCATGGCCATTAAGTCATCTAATGGGCCCATGTTCTTGACCTGTCCCATTTGTTCTAGAAAGTCATCGAAGGTAAAGGACATTGTCCGCATTTTTTCCTCTAGTTCTTTCGCCTGCTTTTCATCTACATTGGTTTGCGCTTTCTCGATTAAGGATAATACATCTCCCATCCCAAGAATTCGCGATGCCATTCGTTCAGGGTGGAATTCTTCAAGCTGGTCTAATTTCTCACCCATCCCGGCAAACTTAATAGGCTTATCTGTTACAGCCTTAATAGAGAGGGCTGCGCCACCTCTAGTATCACCATCTAGCTTCGTTAACACGACACCTGACAAATTAAGTTGTTCATTAAAGCTCTCAGCAACATTAACAGCATCTTGACCAGTCATGGAATCGACTACTAGAAAGATTTCATCTGGTTTTACGTTTGCTTTGATTTCTTGCAGTTCATCCATAAGCTCATTGTCGACATGTAAGCGACCTGCTGTATCAATGATCACATAATCATGATGCTCTTCCCTAGCTTTTTCAATAGCTTTTGTAGCAATATCAACTGGATTAGCCTCAGTTCCCATGGAGAATACAGGCATTGTTAATTGCTCTCCAAGTGTTTCTAATTGCTTTATCGCTGCAGGACGATATACATCACATGCCACGAGCAATGGGGAGCGGTTATGCTTTTTACGTAGTAGGTTCGCTAGCTTACCAGTTGTAGTCGTTTTACCTGCCCCTTGAAGTCCCACCATCATAATGACTGTCGGTGCCCGATCAGCTACCGCAATTTTACTGTTTTCTCCACCCATTAATTCCGTAAGTTCTTCTTTAACAACCTTAATAACTTGTTGTCCTGGAGTTAGACTTTCCATTACTTCTTGTCCAATTGCCCGTTCTTTAATACGCTTTATTAAATCCTTGACTACTTTGAAGTTAACATCTGCCTCTAATAAAGCAAGACGAACCTCACGTGTCATTTCTTTTACATCTTGCTCACTAACTTTCCCTTTACCTGTAATCTTCTTTATCGTACTCTGCAGGCGGTCGGCCAGTCCTTCAAATGCCATAGAGGGTGTCCTCCTAATCTAATTCTTTTAGTTGATTCAATTTATCAAAAAATAGCTTCTCTTCTTTATTTGCAATAACCGACTCTAATTCATTGATTAAAGTAAGCCGCTGTTGGAACTTTTCATACAAGTGAAGCTTTTCTTCATATGTTTCTAACATGGATTCGGTTCTCTTAATATTATCATAAACTGCTTGTCTAGAAACCTCTGCTTGTTCGGAGATTTCTCCAAGAGAATAGTCTTCTAGATAGTACATTTCCATATAATTTCGTTGCTTTTGGGTCAGTAATGCCTGATAAAAATCAAATAAATAATTCATTCGCGTTGTTTTTTCCAGCATAAGGCACTTCCCTTGTTAAGTGAATTTGCTTTACATTCCATGATATCGAAGTATTGCCGGAATTGTCAAGCCATCTTCTATTCTGTTTCTTCAAGCATATCGGCAAATAAACCATAAACAAACGCGTGAGCATTAAATTCTTGAAGATCATCTATTTTTTCACCAAGACCTACATACTTCACAGGAATATTAAGTTCTTTACGGATCGCTAACACAATTCCCCCCTTTGCTGTACCATCCAATTTTGTTAGGACAATCCCGGACACATTCGTTGCCTCAGAGAATGTCTTCGCTTGGTTAAGCGCGTTCTGACCTGTTGTGGCATCAAGGACGAGGAGTACTTCATGGGGCGCATTTGGCACTTCTCGCTCAATCACACGCTTCACTTTAGAAAGCTCATTCATTAGGTTTACCTTGTTTTGCAGCCTACCAGCTGTATCACATATTAGCACATCTGCATTTTTAGCCTTAGCTGATTTTATGCCATCAAAGATAACAGCTGCAGGATCACTTCCTGCTCCTTGCTTAATTACATCTACGCCTGCTCGTTCTCCCCATACTTCCAGTTGTTCGATCGCTCCTGCACGGAATGTGTCCCCTGCAGCTAGAACAACCTTTTTGCCTTGTGATTTTAACTGATTCGCGAGCTTACCGATAGAAGTTGTCTTTCCAGCGCCGTTCACGCCAACGACCAAAATAACAGAAAGGTCTTCTCCATCTAGTTTCAAGCCCTCAATCTTTTCGTCATCCTCACCGTAATAAATTTCAACAAGCTTTTCAGAGATGACTTCCTTAATATCCTTTGTATCTTTAATATTTTGTCGCTTTACTTCCATTTTAAGTTCTTCCACCAGGTCCATAACAGTTGTTACGCCTACGTCTGCAGAAATTAGAACCTCCTCAAGCTCCTCAAAAAAGTCCTCATCTACTTTTCGATAACGTGCAATTAAATCATTAATTTTCCCCGAAAAGGTCTGTCGTGATTTTTTCATTCCCTCTTTATATTTCGTAGAGACTTCTTCTGCGTTCTCGTCTTGTTTAAAACGACTTTTAAATTTATCCATAAAACCCATGATTGTAACCCCCTTATGATTTAACTAATGCTTTCGTATCTTCAAGTCGGACAGAAACCAGTCGAGAAACACCGGATTCCTGCATGGTAACACCATACAACACATCGGCTTCCTCCATTGTACCCTGGCGATGTGTAATCACGATAAATTGCGTGTTCTTACTGTAATGATTCACGTATTTCGCGAAACGGGCGACGTTTGCTTCATCCAAGGCTGCCTCTACTTCATCCAATACACAGAAAGGAACGGGACGAACCCTTAGAATAGCAAATAATAAAGCAATAGCAGTTAACGCTCTTTCACCACCAGATAATAAACCAAGGTGTTGGAGTTTCTTACCAGGTGGTTGCGCGATAATGTCTACCCCTGTATCCAAAAGATTTTTTGGATCTGTTAGCTTCAATTCAGCATTGCCTCCACCGAATAGCTGGCGGAATACCTCGGTAAACTCTGCTTTAATTTTGGAAAACGTATCGTCAAAGCGCTTTTTCATCTCCTCATCCATTTCAGCTATAACTGCATACAGTGTTTGCTTAGCTTCCACAAGGTCTGCTTGCTGATCTGTTAGAAAGGAATAGCGCTCTGAAATTCGTTCATACTCTTCAATTGCTCCAAGGTTTACCGTACCCAGTTGATCAATTTCCTGTTTTAATTGCTGTACATTAGCTTTGGCTGCTTCCATATCTTCTGCCTTCTCATAGGATGCCTGCGCTTTTTCAAATGTAATGGTATATTCAGTCTGGAGATGAGAAAGGCGATTTTCTAAATCAACATCAACTCGGTTAACCTTCACTTCCTGTTCATTTATCCGCTTTACCTGCTCTTGATGTGCATTATTCTCTTCTTTCAGTTCTTTATCCTTCTCTTGAAGTAATTGTGTACGTTTCTGACGTGCCGTACGCTCTTTTTGTATATCTGCTGTTAAGCTTTGTTTTTCTTCACTTTTTCGTTCAATTGTAACTTCAATCTCTTGCTCGCTTTCCTCTGATAGCTCATATTCTAACAAGTCATTTAGTTCGCCGGCAAAACGGTCATACTGCTGCTTTGCTTCAGATAATTGCTTTTCAACACTATCTGACTTCTCCCGCTGATTTTTCAATCGCTCTTCCTGCTCAGCTAACAGCACTTGTTTTTCATGAAGCTCTTGTTGCATCTCCCCATGATTCTCTTTCATAGTGGCTTCTTTGCTTGATAACTGATCGATTTCCGACTGAATGTTCTCTAATGCGTTCTTTATCTGAGTCAATTCTTCAGTTAGCTTTTCTTCCCGCTGTTGGAAATGCTCTGTATCCTCATTAAACTGTTGTTTGTCTTGATCATAAATCGTTAAGTTGTCATCTAGCGTTTCCTTTTTCAATTGCAACTCACGTAACTGATCATGTGTCTCCTGCAGTAGCCTCTGCTTTTGGGATAGCTCATCTTCTTTACTAGGGAGTTTCTTCTCAAGCTTTGCAACGTTTGCTTTTTGTTCTGCAACCTGCTTTTCAAATGCAATGGTTTTCTCCTGGAAAGCAGTTAGTTTTTCTGTCATTTCTTGTAAATCTTGTTCCCGGGAGAAAAGGGATTGGTTCGTCTTCTTCTGTGCACCACCTGACATGGAGCCTCCAGGATTTACCACATCACCTTCCAACGTCACAATACGGTACCTACGCATAACCTGTTGGGCAATGTCATTTGCATCTTTTAACGTGTCCGCAATAATAACGTGACCCATCAAGTGGTTGACAGCACGTTGATATGCAGGGTCTGTAGAAACAAGCTGTGAAGCTATCCCAATAAAGCCCGGATGATTCTCTATTTTTGTTAACAGATCCTTTGAAACAAAGCGCTCTTGAATGGACTCCATTGGGAGAAAAGTAGCACGTCCATTATTTGTTTGTTTAAGCCAGGAGATTGCTCTGCGGGCAGCTTGGTCATGCTGGACCACAATATGCTGTGATTGCCCTCCTAATACTGTTTCCATTGCTGTAATATATTTCTTAGGCACATCAACAAGCTCTATTACCGCACCGTGAATATCTTGTAGCCTTTTCTCTTCGCGTGCTTTTAAAACTGCTTTTACGCCTTGGAAAAAGCCTTGGAAATCTTCCTTCATTTCCTCAAGCATTTCTTTTTTCGATTTCAATTTTTCAATATACTGATATCCTTGATAAAGCTTTGTCTGCTGTTCTTGAAACGTGTTTCTTGCGTTTCGTAGCTCTGTCTTAATCGATTCTATTTCCGCTTTATGATCTTTGACGTCTTTTTCCTGTTTTTGATAATCGGCTTCATATACTTCTAAACTGCCAAGCAGTTCTTGCCGTGATTTAACAAGGTCTTGGAATTTCCCATCCTGCTTATCCTTTTTGCCGTTCATTTGTTGCATCTGTTGGGCAATCGATTGTTTTTCATTTCGTTTTGCTGCTTGCTTGTTAAGATACTCAATGTATTCTGATTTTAAATCCTCAATTTTTTCTGCTATGTCCTCTTGGTTTGTTGTTAAATCCTTTTCTAACTGTTTAACACGCTTCAGCGTTTCTTTGCGTAATTCCTGAAGTTCATGTAGACTTTTTCGTTCTACAACCAATTGATCATGCAATGTCCCAACACGAGTAGAGGCCTCATGTTTTTGTGCTTCTAGTTTTTCTTTATTCTCAGAAAAATGCTTCGATCTTTCAAAAAGCAGCTGCTTTTTCCCTTCACTCTTCTCAAGTTCTTCTGTAGCAGAAAGAAGCTGGGCTTGCATTTCTTCAATCTTGTTGTCCAACCGATTTATTGCCTGTTGTTCTTCCTCCATTGCAGCCTCTTTTTGCTGAATGTTTCGTTTCATTTCCGACTCGATACGTTTGTCTTTTTCGACGTCATCCAGTAGATTTTGCCACTCATTATGCAAGTTTTCAATTTCGGTAATCAGAAAGGAAATTTCTTCTTGTTTTAGCTTTTCCTTTAAACTCACATATCTTTCTGCCTTATCAGCCTGAGCCTTTAATGGGTTTACTTGTTGCTCTATTTCATAAATAATATCTTCTACACGATTAAGATTTTCCTGTGTTTCAGCCAGTTTATATTCTGCTTTTTTCTTTCTTTGCTTGTACTTGAGTACTCCTGCAGCCTCTTCGAAGATAGTACGTCTTTCTTCAGCCTTAGAGCTTAATATTTCTTCGACTTTCCCCTGACTAATGATAGAAAAGGCTTCCCTACCAAGTCCTGAATCCATAAACAGATCAACAATATCCTTTAACCTACAGGCTTGTTTGTTCATGTAAAATTCACTATCCCCTGATCGGTAAACCCTTCTTGTAACACTTACTTCCTCATAATCAACCGGCAATGCTTGATCCTGATTATCAAGGACAAGGGTTACCTCTGCAACGTTCAATGCCTTTCTAGAATCACTACCTTGAAAAATAATATCTTCCATTTTAGATCCGCGCAGTGATTTAGCTGATTGTTCGCCCAGTACCCAGCGAATCGCATCTGTTATATTACTTTTCCCGCTGCCGTTTGGCCCTACTACTGCCGTGACTCCTGGAACAAAGTCCACAGAGATTCTTTCAGCAAATGACTTAAAGCCAACACTCTCCAGCCTTTTTAAATACATATACATTCTCCTATTTGAAAAACCGTGTAAAAGGTACATGGGTAGGTTTTTAGAAACACTGATATTAATATAATATGTCTAGCATACCAGTTTATAAAATCATACTCCCTATCCTCTATGCTTCCAATAGCATTGCTTTTTTACCTACCGGCTTTTCGTCCTCTTTATTGAACACGTACATTTATATAAAACACTATTACGTTAATTATTAAAAATATATAATTGGTTTTTGTTATCAATCGATTTTAGGCTACTATAAAATCCCATTATAGTGCCAACTACCAGAATAGCGAAAGCGTCTTTTATATGCTTGTCATGTTATTATGTAGTTTTTTACCGCATTTATTTTACCACAATCATAGCATACTGACATGTTTAGAAGGAAAAAAAGGATAATGTTCGAATGTTCATTCATAGGATAATCGCAATCTTTGTACTTCAATGTGTTCAATTATGTTATGATAAAAAGAAAATGAGATAATTATTTATACGGGGTGTTGTTATGAATTTAGAAAATCCAAACAAAGAAAATATGTCTTTCATTCTAGAACAATTAGGAGAACGGCTTGATGTAGTTAACCGAACAATTTTAGATCCGGAAGATTATGATTTGAATAAATATGATGACTTGAAACTGATGTATGAAATTGTTGTACAGAAAGGGCGTCTAAGTGCTTCAGAGGCACAGGCGTTTATTGAAGAATTACGTTCCGTAAGAAAAAACTAATAAACCAGATTAAGGCTGTGAGCAAATAAATCTCACAGCCTTTTCAAATTGTATGAAAGTGGTAAGGATGCTCTTCCTGGAGCGGCCCTTTGCTTTACTTATATTATGGTTGATATTTGTCTAGGGCAGCCTTTGCTGCTCTTTGCTCAGCTTCTTTCTTTGTTCTCCCCTTACCTGTGCCTGTAACCTTTTCACTTATCTGTACTTCGGCTAAAAATTCCCTGTCATGGGAAGGGCCTGTTTCATCAATAATCCTATACGTAATCGTTTGATGTTTATATTGTTGTACAAGCTCTTGTAACTGGCTTTTATAATCCATCGCATGCGAAAAAGCACCTGTAGTGATTTTCGGAAAGACATGACGTTCCAAAAAGGCTAATGCCTCTGAATAGCCTTTGTCCAAATAAAGTGCTCCCAGAAATGCTTCAAAAACGTCTGCCAATAAGGCCGGCCGTTCTCTACCACCCGTTTGTTCTTCCCCTTTGCCAAGACGAATGAACTTACCAAAATCTAAATCCCTCGCAAAATTTACTAAGGATGGCTCACATACAATTGCTGCTCGGAGCTTTGTCATTTCTCCTTCTGGCATTTCTTCATTTTCCTTAAAAAGATACTGTGATACACCAAGTTCAAGTACAGCATCTCCCAGAAATTCCAAACGTTCGTTATCTACAACCGTTTCATTACGATGCTCATTCACATAAGATGAATGTGTAAAGGCTTGTTTAATCAGCTCATGATTGTCAAACCGTATAGCTAATTCTTTTTCTAATTGCGCGATTTCCATTCATTTTCACCCCCTAAGTTTGTTGTTATATACGAAAGTCTCGCTAAAATGCGAGACTTTCAATTTTTTTATAATTTTTAGGTTTGCGGGACTATAAACTGTTTATGTAGTTTACAGCGTCACCCACTGTATTAATTTTTTCAGCTTCTTCGTCAGCGATTTCCATATCGAATTCGTCTTCCAATTCCATAACTAATTCCACTACATCTAAAGAATCCGCCTCTAGGTCATCTTTAAATGAAGCTTCCATCGTTACTTTTGACTCGTCAACGTCTAAACGATCTACGATAATAGCTTTTACACGATCAAACACGTCTGCCATTCTCTCTTCACCTCCTTTCAAAGAAAGTCACTATTGCTTTTATTACATAACCATTCCACCGTCGATATGAATGGTCTGGCCAGTAATATAAGAAGCATCTTCTGAAGCAAGGAATCGAACAACTTTTGCCACTTCTTCAGGTTTCCCTAATTTCCCTAGTGGAATCATGTCTAGCATTCCTGCTTGCTGTTCTTCGGTCAATGCATCTGTCATATCAGTTGATATGAACCCTGGAGCTACCGCGTTAACACGAATATTACGTGAAGCAAGTTCCTTAGCGGTTGTTTTGGTTAAGCCAATCACGCCTGCTTTTGCAGCTACATAGTTAGCTTGTCCAGGATTACCACTTACTCCAACAATGGATGAAACATTAATGATTTGGCCAGATTTTTGTTTCATCATCTGACGTGTTACCGCCTTGGTACAAACAAATACGCCTTTAAGATTTGTGTTAATAACCTGATCAAATTCTTCTTCTTTCATACGCATCAATAAATTATCTCTGGTTACACCAGCATTGTTGACAAGTATATCTAAGGTGCCAAACTCACCAATTACCTCTTTAACCATTTCTTTAACACTTGTTTCATTTGCTACATCTGCTTGTACCTTAATAGCATTACAGCCGATTGCTTTAATCTCTTCAACGACTTCCTGAGCTTTTGCTTCGTTACCAGAGAAATTAACGGCAACATTCGCTCCTTGTCTTGCCAGTTCCAAAGCTATTTCCCGTCCAATACCACGCGAAGCTCCGGTTACCAAGGCATTTTTCCCTTGTAACATTATGCTTCCTCCTTATACCACGAAATAAATTCATGAAGGGATGCCGTATCTTGTACAGCAAATGTCTTAACACTTTTATCAATTTTTTTCACAAGACCACTTAGCACCTTACCATTTCCTACTTCAACAAATGCATCGACCTCTTGATTAAGCATATGGCGAATAGATTCTTCAAAGCGAACTGGGGAATATAATTGTTCGATTAATAATTCTCTAATCTTCCTACTTTCGGTTACAGGTGCGGCAGAGACATTTGCGTATACAGGGATAGAAGCATCGTTGATCTTCACTTCATCCAAGTACTTAGAAAATGCTTCACTTGCTGGTTGCATTAATGTGGAATGGAATGGCCCACTCACATTAAGAGGAAGCACTCGTTTAGCACCGTGCTCTTTTAATAGAGACGTAGCTAGCTCTACACCTGCCTGTGAACCTGAGATAACAACTTGCCTTGGGCAATTCAGATTAGCAATATTAACTGTTTCATTTTCCACTTTGGCAAGCGTTGAAGCAATAGCCTCTTCGTCAAGACCTAAAACCGCCGCCATTGTACCTTGTCCTTTAGGAAAGGCTTCTTCCATTAACCTACCTCTAGTGGCTACTAACGGCAATGCCTCTTCAATAGATAAAGCGCCCGCAGCAACTAATGCGCTATATTCGCCTAAACTGTGTCCAACAGCCATTACGGGCTGGATTTCTTCTTTAAGCAATAACGAGTGCAAAGCAATACTTGATAGAAGGAGGGCAGGCTGTGCGTTCTCTGTTTCGGTTAGTTCATCTTTTGGTCCCTCAAACATTAATTCGGACAGATTTTTATTCAGTACTTGATCAGCTTCCTGGTACAACTGTTGCACATCGGAAAACTCTTCAAAGATATCTTTTCCCATACCAACAGCCTGTGACCCTTGTCCCGGAAACATAAATGCTACTTTTTTCATACGTTATCCTCCTTATCTATTTCCATTGCTTCAATTGTTTCTTTTATCGTGTCTGTCACATTAAATTCCACCATATGGCACGCTTGCTTTATTGCATTAAATATTGCTCTGCTATTGGATGAACCATGTGCTTTAATAACAGGTGCACCCAGTCCAAACAATCCAGCTCCACCATATTCTGAGTAATCAAGTTGATTTTTCAGTTTAGTTAAATCTTTTTTCATAACACCGGCTGCAAGCTTTGTTTTGAGCGATCCCATAAACACTTGCTTAAGCATAGAAAACATTGATTCAGCAGTTCCTTCAATCGTCTTTAAAGCAACATTCCCACTAAATCCATCCGTAACAACAACATCAGCTACACCTGACAATAAATCACGTGCCTCTACATTGCCAACAAAGTTAATTGGTGCTTCCTTCATGAGAGAAAAAGCTCGTTTTGTCAGATCGTTTCCTTTGCCGTCCTCTGTGCCAACATTAAGTAAACCTATCTTTGGTTCAGCAATCCCTCTAACTTTCTGTGCATATACAGAGCCCATTATGGCGTATTGTAAAAGATGTGAAGGCTTTGCATCAACATTCGCCCCTACATCTAAAAGTAAAAATCCTTTCCCATCAAGGGTTGGTAGCGTTGGACTTAATGCCGGTCGTTCAATCCCCGGGATTCTACCAATGACAAATAAACCTGCACTCATTAAGGCACCAGTATTGCCCGCAGAGATACACGCATCTGCTTGGTTTTGCTTTACTGCTTTGGCCATTACCACTAAAGAAGCATCTTTTTTCTTACGTACTGCCCTTACTGGTTCATCATCGCTTGTTATAACTTCGGTTGTATGTACAACATCAATATTTTCGTTCGTAGATAAGTATTGGTTAATTTTTGCTTTATCACCATATAACGTGATATGCAAATTGTCAATTTCGGAAACTGCTTCGATAGCACCACGTACGATTTCTTCTGGTGCATGATCTCCACCCATTGCATCAATTGCTAATCTCATCATCTTGTTCTCCTTTGTGTCCACTAGTTTGGTACATATGGAATACACCTGTAAAAACCAGTTCGTTTTCTACAAAGCTGTTAACGTGAACAATTGACTTGCCACTATCATCTTTTCCTTCTACCGTAGCCTTGGCTATCACCCGTTCTCCCTGTTTGACCTGACGAATGAATTTAAGCTCAGTTTTAACAGTTAGTGCAAGTTCATCATTGATAACCGCAACAGCAAGTGAATTAGCTTGGGCAAACAAATGATGTCCCCGTGCTATTTTATTCCTTGAAAATACAAGATCACTGCTAATATCCAAGATAGAGATAGCCCGTTGATCTAGTTCAAGGTCAATAACCTCACCAATGACTTCCTCTAGCGGTAGAGCTTTTACCGTTTCATTCCACTGATCTGTCGCAACCGACTTTATACGCTGGCGCAGTTCGGGAATCGATAACTCCAATCTATCCAGCCTAATTGTTTGGATACTAACAGAAAATTTCCTTGATAGCTCTTCATCTGTGATAAAAGGTGTTTGTTCAATTGTTTCTTTCAGCATCAGCTGGCGTTCTGTTTTCGTTCTTCGCATTGATACACCGTCCACATCGAATTAATTACGTAGAAACTACATATTAAGACTTGGTCCTAATAGTAATATATAATACCTTGTACATTTATGCAAGGATCTAATCTAATTTATCCGTGAGTGCAGCGTCCTTTTCCAGCATACTTTTCAGCGCAGAAAAAGCAGGATTTGTATCCAGCATTCCTTTCTCGATAATTTCCTGAGCGTCATTTCGGGCAGTTTCTAAGGCGCGATAGTCATGGACCATATCAGCAACTTTAAATTCCGGCATCCCACTTTGTTTCCTACCAAAGAAATCTCCTGGCCCTCTTAATTTCAAGTCCTCTTCCGATAGCTCAAATCCATTCGTAGTTTCTGTCATAATACGCATACGTTCTTTTCCTACTTCACCCTTTGGATCAGCAATTAAAATACAATAACTCTGCTTATCACCTCGACCGACTCTACCTCGTAATTGGTGTAATTGGGAAAGCCCAAAACGTTCCGCATCATAAATTACCATAATGGTAGCATTGGGAACATTTACACCTACCTCAACAACTGTTGTAGAGACAAGAATCTGAATTTCATTTTTTGAAAACTGTTGCATGACGTCATCTTTTTCTTCTGTATGTAAGCGTCCATGCATCAAACCTACCTTCACCTCAGGAGGATAAAATGTTTCAAGTTGTTGATGTAATTCTACAGCGTTTTGAATGTCTAGCTTGTCCGATTCTTCAATTAGCGGACAAATGACATAAGCTTGCTCTCCTGCTGCTACTTGCTTTTCAATAAAGCGAAGCACCCTGTCTAACGTATTTTCTTTCGTCCAATAAGTCTCAATTTCTTTTCTTCCTACAGGCATTTCATCGATAACGGATACATCCATATCACCAAATGCTGTGATAGCAAGTGTACGAGGGATCGGCGTTGCCGTCATAAACAACACATCAGGGTAAAGGCCCTTTTCTCTTAACATTCGTCGTTGTGCTACTCCAAATCGGTGCTGCTCATCAACTATGACAAAACCTAGGTTGTGATATGTGACCTCTTCCTGAATAAGAGCGTGCGTGCCGATCACAATATCCACCTTTTTCTCTGCAATAGCCTGTAATACTTCTTTTCGCTTTTTCCCTTTTACAGAACCAGTTAATAAGGTGATGTTTGCACGCTCCCCAAACAAATCAGATAAAGATTGATAATGCTGCTCTGCTAAAATTTCCGTTGGCACCATTAAAGCGCCTTGTTTTCCTGCTGTAATCGATGCCAGTAAGCAGATTGCGGCAACAGCCGTTTTACCTGAACCTACATCTCCTTGCAGCATACGACTCATCCGATATGGTGAACGCATATCGTTTAAGATTTGCCCCAATGCCTTTTGTTGTGCATTTGTTAAGGGAAATGGGAACGAACCAATAAAATCTTCCACCTGTTGTTTGTCATATTGCTGTGCATTTCCATCCGTTGCTTCTCTTTTCCATTTTCGTAAGAGTTGCATTTTAAGTTGAAAGAGTAGAAATTCTTCGTATATAAACCTCCTACGCGCATGTTTAAGAGCCAATCTGTTGGCAGGGAAATGCATGGAGGTAACAGCTTGTTTTCTATCCGGAAGCTTATACGCGTTTAAATAGTTTTCTGGCAATATTTCATCCAACTGATCTCCGTAAGCTTCTAGTGCTGTTTTCACTGTTTTTTTCAAGCGAAAAGGCGTAATGTCACCCTTCACAGCGTAAACCGGTTGGATTTCTTCTTGTGAAGCTGCCGGTCCTTTTTTATATTGACTTACGGTTATTTGTAGGCGATGTGCATCCCATTTTCCCACCAATGTAACCGTATCCCCTGCATTAATCTGTTTTTTGGCAAAGGCACGATTAAACATGACCGCTTTGACAGCTATATTTTCTACCTCTAGTGTAAAGGATAATCGCGATTTCTTTTTCCCAAAGAAAGAGAGGGAAGGATCATGTACTACCCTACCCTCAATTGTTACCTTGTCATCATGTATCAGTTCAGCAAGCGGCTTAACTTCAAACACATCAAAACGGTATGGAAAATAATACATCAAATCCTCAATTGTTTTTATATCTAGAGATGCCAGTGACTCGGCATACTTCTCACCGACACCTTTTAAAGTTTCTATTGATTCATTCAGCATATGACTAACACTTCCTATACAGACATACCAAATATTTTTTCTTTTAATAACCGGCCAGTCGGCGTATCCGCTAACCCGCCTTCCCCTGTTTCTCTTAAACTAGAAGGCATTTGCTTTCCAATTCGGTACATGGCACCTATTACTTCATCACACGGAATACGACTTGTTACACCGGCTAAGGCCATATCCGCCGAAACAATTGCCAAGGAGGAGCCTGCAGCATTACGTTTAACACAAGGAACCTCAACCAATCCTGCAACAGGATCACAAACCAAGCCCAACATATTTTTCAGCGTCATTGCAAAAGCATCAGAAGATTGCTGTGGAGTACCGCCAGCCATTTCAACTATAGCTGCTGCTGCCATCGCGCCAGCAGATCCCACCTCTGCTTGGCATCCTCCTGCAGCTCCTGAAATAAAAGCGTTATTTGCAACTACAAAGCCAAATGCCCCTGCTGTAAATAGAAAGCGAATCATTTGTTCGCGAGTCGGGTTTAGCTGCTCTTTTACAGCAAAAAGCGCGCCTGGTACACAGCCCGCACTACCTGCAGTCGGTGTAGCGCAAATTGTACCCATGGCTGCATTTACTTCATTTGTGCCCATCGCTTTACTTACTGCATCAAGCATTAAATTTCCTGAAAGCGGATTTTTTTCTTTCATATACTTTTGAATTAAGACCGCATCCCCGCCTGTAAGGCCCGTAACCGACTGAACCCCTTGCAACGCATCCTCAATCGCCTTTTCCATTACCTGAAGATTTCTTTCCATTTCTTCATATATTTCTTCACGGGATTTATTTTTCACGTCCATTTCCTGTCTTATCATGACTTCGGACAATTGTATTTCTTCCGTTTCAGCTATCTCCACTAATTCCTTTACTGTTCGAAACACGTGGATCCCTCCTTCTCGACAGAACTAGCTGTCAATTTTTGCTATTCTTACTATATGATCAGCGCTTTCTAATTCCTTCAGAACGGCATCCTCCACATTTTGGTCTACTTCAATTACCATTAATGCTTCCTTACCCACATCTTTCCGGTTAACTTCCATATGCCCAATATTTATTTCGTATTTAGCTAATATCCTTGTAACAGAGGCTATGGCACCAAATCGATCATTATGCATAATCAAGATAGCTGGATGATTTCCTGATAGCCTCAAATCAAACCCATTTAGCTCCGTAATCTCCACTTTACCTCCACCAATTGATATACCGACAAGTTCAAGTGATCCAGATGCATTCCCAATAATTAATCTAGCTGTATTGGGATGACTAACTGCAGCACTATCTTCGATGAATTCAACAGTTATATTCCGTTCCTTCGCTGTTTCTAGTGATTTACTAATCCTTTTATCGTCGGCTTCATAGCCAAGTAATCCGCCTACAAGCGCAAAGTCTGTGCCGTGACCCTTATAAGTCTTGGCAAAAGACTCATAGAGATGTATTTTTGCCCATGTTGGCTCTTGACCAAATAGGTTTCGGGCAGCTTTCCCAATGCGAGCTGCACCTGCTGTATGTGAACTAGACGGCCCAATCATCACCGGACCAATAATATCAAAGACTGAATTATATTTCATTATCTCACCGCCATTTTAACGTATAGGTTATCGTTCTATTGTAAATTATAACAAAAAAGTGTAGAATAATCATTTGTGGATTACAGGCAAAGTACGACAGAGTAATTGGTTGAAGGGAACTTCAGCAGGTACTCATCTTCCTTGCCATAATCGGGTGGGAGAGGGATGTAAGTACGATGAGGAGATATCATGGCTTTTTCGAATGAAAGACCAGATAAAAAAGGGAAACTTAATCTTCGTACAGAAATTGTTGCTGGGTTAATTGGATATTTAACCACGGTATATATTGTCGTAGTAAATGGCTCCATTCTAAATGAGGCTGGAGTTTCTCTGGAAGCTGGTATGATTGCCACTATTCTCGTTAGTTTTTTAGGAACCATGTTAATGGGACTGTATGCAGGTGTTCCTTTGATCCTGATACCAGGAATGGGAATTAATGCTTTATTTGCCTACTCTATTGTCGAAGGAACCAACCTTACATTTGAAGAAGGATTAGCTGTTGTGCTTGTTGCTGGCTTGTTATTTCTGCTTACAGCTTTCAGCCGAATGGGAATACTTCTCAAAGAAGCAATACCAGATTCCTTAAAGCATGGCATCACTGTTGGGCTTGGTTTTTTCTTAATTCTAATTGGCTTAGAGAAAAGTGGACTTGTGGTCAATGGTCAAAACACTATTCTAGCGTTTGGCGATTTCACCTCACCAACAGTTCTTGTTAGTTTGCTTACGTTATTTCTGGCTATTTTTCTTTTCGTCCGAAATGTACCTGCAAACTTTCTTGTAACTATGATTGCTGGCACTATCCTCGCTTCACTTTTTGGAGTCTTGGAAAATGGAAGCAATGCGCTTCATGTGGATCCGAAAGAAGTTATTTTCTTACCATCCTTTTCAGCAATCGGGGATATGAGTTTCTGGCTGGCAGTTTTTCCTTTAGCAATCATTCTCATATTTGAAAATATGGGATTACTAAACGGGCAGCTACAAATGCTTGATAAGGAAAAGGCATACGACAAAGCATACAAGGCAACAGCCTTCTCTACGGTAGCTTCTGCTTTTCTAGGGACTTCACCAACAGTTTCGGCTGCTGAAAATGCAGCTGTCATTGCTTCGAAGGGAAGAGCAGGAATAGCAGCAATAACAGCAGGTCTGTTGTTTTTGGCAACATTGTTCTTAATTCCTTTTATCACAATGATACCAAATTCTGCTTTAAGCCCGATTTTAATTATTGTCGGTTTTCTAATGGTACAAAACATTCGACACATACGTGTAAGTGATTTGTCCGAAAGCCTCCCAGCACTACTTATTGTAGCGATGATTCCGTTCTCCTACAGCATAGCAGATGGTATGGCTTTTGGTTTTATCGCATATCCTATTGTAAAAATAGCGACTGGCAAACCAAAAGAACTTTCGATTCCTTTAATTATTATAGCAGCTCTATTCCTGTTTGACTTCGTCATGAAAATTATGGGGATATAAAGTGAAACTTCAATCAGTGGGGGGTTTTCGTTCTCCCCCCACTGATTGTTAGTTGAACGAATCGGGGTGTTAGCGTCCGTTTACTCCCACTTAAACATCACGTTTTCACTTAATGTTTTGAAGTGGGAGTCTTACGGACGATTACACCGGGATAAACAAGATATTTTTCATAGCTGTGGCATTTATAATTAAAATTGTGATGTGTTTTATTTTTGTTCATAAAACATTTCAACTAAAAAAATCGCTCAAATTCCGTTTGGAAGAGGAGCGATTTTTTTATATTATTTATTCGACTGAGAAAATGTAAGAGTATATTGGTTGGTTACCTTTGTGTACTTCAATCTCAATGTCTTCATATTTTTCTTCCACATAACTTGTCAGTTCTTCTACGTCCTGACCTGCCACATCTTCACCTTGTAGAATGGTGAGAATTTCGTCGTCTTCTGAGATCATTTCCTCTAAAAGTAATTTCACTGCTTCCGTTTTATCTTTATGTGTAGCTTTAATTTTACCATCAAGAATACCCATGAAGTTGCCATTCTCGATCGTGATACCATCTATTTGCGTATCGCGAACTGCATAGGTAACCTGTCCTGTTTTTACATGGCTTCTAGCTTCATCCATTGCCTCTTTATTCCCATCAATATCCGATTCAGGATGAAATGCAAGCATTGCACTGATCCCCTGCGGAATTGTTTTGGTTGGGACAACACGAACATCCACGTCAGCTAGTTCAGCAGCCTGATCTGCTGCCATTAAGATGTTTTTATTATTTGGAAGGACAAGCACATTTTTAGCGTTTGTTTCCTTAATAGCGTTTGCTATGTCCTGTGTGCTTGGATTCATAGTTTGTCCGCCTTCAATTACAACGGTTGCGCCTAAACTTTCAAGTAGCGTCTTTATTCCTTCGCCCATTGCAACTGTTACAATTCCATACTCTGTTAGTTTCTTCTCTCTAGGCTCGGAGGTCTTGTTTCCAACAATTGCTGTGTGTTGCTCTCTCATGTTTTCGATTTTCATATTAATTAAGCTACCATACCGCTGACCAAGCGTCATACATGTACCTGGATATTCCGCATGGATATGCACTTTTACGATTTCATCATCGGAAACAACAAGGAGTGAATCTCCATGCTTACTTAGCTCATTACGGAAATCCTCTTCATTAAATGGTTGTTTTTCATCTTCAAATTTAACCATAAATTCTGTACAGTAACCAAATTCAATATCAGATGTATCCATAAAGTCCTGCGTGATCTTATGGTGCTCTGCATTAACCATATCGTCCATTTCAATTTCAGTAATATGCTCAGGCAGCTCCTCACCCTTTAGTACAGAAAGGAAACCTTCATAAACCGTAACCAAGCCCTGTCCACCTGAATCAACAACCCCAACTTCTTTTAAAACAGGCAACAGATCTGGTGTGCGTTTCAAAGAGGCCTTCGCTTCTGTTATAACACTCTCCATTAATTGGATAATATCCTCTTCCTTTTCTGCCACCTTAACAGCTTGTTTTGCTGCATCTTTTGCGACAGTAAGAATAGTACCCTCTACTGGCTTCATTACTGCTTTATAAGCTGTAGAAACCCCAGTATCAAAAGCCTTTGCAAGGTCCTTTGTTGTAACGGTTTCCTTTTTCTCCATTCCTTTGGAAAAACCACGGAATATTTGGGATAGAATAACACCTGAATTACCTCTTGCCCCCATTAACAAGCCTTTTGCAAAAGAATTAGCAACCTCAGAAATGTTTTCACTGTTTTGCTTCTTTACCTCAGCTGCCCCAGAGCTCATTGATAAGTTCATGTTGGTACCAGTATCCCCATCTGGTACTGGAAATACATTTAATGCATCTATCTTTTGTGCATTATTTGATAAATGGTGCGCTCCGGCCAATACCATTTGAGCAAAAGTAATGCCATCCAAATTTTTTATTGCCACTATACTTCCTCCTCTTGAAACAAAAGCGTGAGCGCTAACGAGCGTTCTGACACTTCTATTGCAACATGGAAGGTCAGTAAGTGCTAAAATCTGCTTGAAGCGCTGGCGAAACACAAATCATACGCAATTGTTCGATGCTAGCTTTTCGAATTTTTTAATTTGTTTTTTTAATCTTGTGCAACCCGTACACCTTGTACGAAGATGTTAACAGAATCAATCGCTAAACCAAGTGATTGACTAAGTGTATACTTCACCTGTGATTGTACATTATGCGCTACGACTGAGATTTTTGTTCCATAGCTGACAATAATATACATATCTATATCCAGTCTTTCATTTTCCTGGCGAACTACTACACCTTTAGAAAAGTTCTCTTTTCGAAGTATTTCTGCGATACCATCTCTAATTTGACTTTTAGAGGCCATCCCAACAATTCCGTAACACTCTATTGCAGCGCCACCGGCGATTGTAGAAATAACTTCATTTGTTATGGTTACATGACCATCATTTGTATTAAGCTCTATGGACATAACATAATCCTCCTTTAATACCTGCACAATTATATAAGCATATTCTACTACATGCCGAATCATTTTAAAAGCAGAGTTCATAATATGTAAAAATGTCCTCTATAACAATGGACGAATTACGCTAATCTGTCAAGTGATTATTCTTTATATAAATGTAAAACAATAATTGCATTCTCTCGTGACTTATGGTAAATTGTATAAGTATGAAATGACACATGTAAACAGTAAGGAGGGATTTGCATGGCTAGAAAATGTGTTGTAACTGGACGCCAGACACGCAGTGGAAACCAACGTTCTCACGCTATGAATTCCAACAAGCGAAATTGGAAAGCTAATGTACAAAAAGTACGTATCATGGTAGACGGAAAACCTAAAAAAGTTTACGTATCTGCACGCGCACTTAAATCAGGTAAAGTAGAGCGCGTATAACTTACGTGTCATACAGAACTGGAATTGTACGATAGAAAAAACACCCTATTAACAGGGTGTTTTTTTATTGCTATAATACTAGTTTTCTGTAGATGACAGCATGTCCTTGCAAATACATCCAACAAGAATCAAAGCATAAAGGGTACACTTAGTGCTTTGAGCCATTTGTCTAAAACATCCAGTACCTTTTTTACAGTAGTAAACAGACTATTTTCATGGTTTACTAGCGTGCAAAAAAATCAGCTTCTGTCAATCTACTGACAAAAGCTAAAATGTTTTACTTATCCTTTTTGAACACACCAATAACCACTTTGACAAAACCACCGATAAATCTTGGGAGCTTAATAGTATAAAATTTCATGAGTTCGCCCTCCTCTTCTACATGCACAGCTTACCTTTGAATCGTATCACGACTCTTTATTAGTAATAGTATGCCTTCTGTAAAAGAAAAAGTACCAATATTTCTAATAAGTCTGTTTGAAATACATAGGGTGGACCCCCATGCTACCGTTTTATCTGATAAGGGATAATAGAAGCCATTTAACGTCAACCCTTTAATTGTTGGAGAGAAAGGGATAAACGAAATATTAGCGTATAACGCACTGTCTTCTACGGTATATTTGCCAGGTTTATATAATTCCACCAAATTGGATTGATCGACAATCATGCCATGCACGCCACTTTCAGTAATGGTATGCAGTAACTGGATGTTAATCATCTCATGATCCAGACGGCCTCCTGTCACTCCGAAAAGATAGAGATGTTCAGGAAGCTTTTCCAACGCCTTGAGAAGTGCAATTTCTAGGTCTGTTTCATCCTTCTCCGCCGGATATTCCTCAAATTGCTTCGCATGTAGTCGGACATGCTCTTTTTCGGCTACTGTAATAGAATCAAAATCTCCGACCGCTAGATCTATCGGAATATTATGTTCCAGTAAAGCCAAAGCGCCTCTATCAGCGGCAATCCAAAAATCAATTTCTTCCTTGAATGGCGCGAAATCCGGATAATTCTGAGGTCCATTCCCAATAATTCCAATTGCTGTCATTCTCTTATCCCTTCACGGCATCTTTAATTTCTAAGATGGCTTCATGTCGATTAGTAGGATTAAAAACTGCACTGCCAGCAACCAACACATCAGCTCCGACATCTGTACATTGTTTTGCTGTGATGGCATTAATCCCACCATCCACCTCTATTTCAAACGATAGGTTATGTGTTTTTCTAAAATCGGCTACCTGTTTAATTCGCTCAACGGTAGACGAAATAAAGGACTGGCCACCAAACCCAGGGTTAACTGACATAAGTAAAACCAGGTCTACTTCTGGCAAAATCGGATAAAGCATTTCGACAGGCGTAGCAGGATTTATCACTACACCTGCTTTTACACCATTGTCTTTAATGAGTTGGATAGAACGGTGTAAGTGTTGACTTGCCTCTTGGTGGATTGTAATGATATCCGCGCCAGCATTAGCAAATGCTGGTATATAGCTGTCTGGATTCTCTATCATAAGATGGACATCAAGCGGGAGGGATGTCACGGGTCTTATAGCCTCTACAATTAGTGGGCCAATAGTAATATTTGGAACATAATGGCCATCCATCACATCCACATGAATATAATCCGCTCCTCCATTTTCTACTTCTTTTATCTCTTCTCCCAGTTTGGCAAAATCAGCTGAGAGGATTGATGGTGCAATCTTTACCATACTAATACCTCGGCTTTCTCGATTGAATTTCTTCTAAAAAAGTAAGATAATGCTCGTACCGATACGAGCTAACTTCCCCGTTTTCCACACCGTCTTTTACCGCGCATCTTGGCTCCTTATGATGCATGCAACCACGGAACTTACATGAACCTTTCCTTGAGCGCATTTCGGGAAAACAGTCACTAAGGTCCTCTGCCTCAATTTCCTGAAAATCAAGTGCACTAAATCCTGGCGTGTCAGCTACCAGTCCATTGTTCACCTGAACCAGTTCTACATGCCTTGTCGTATGCTTGCCCCTACCAAGGCTCTCGGATATCGCAGCGGTTTTTAATAGCAACGAGGGTTTTAGTGCATTGAGAATAGATGACTTTCCTACACCTGATTGTCCAGCAAACACTGTGACACCTTCAGAAAAATAGTCTTTAAGCGGTAACACTCCGCCGCTCGCCTTGGAGGAAACTAGTTCTACCTTATAACCAATTCTTTCATAGTCATTCCGATAACCTTCGATTGTCTTCTGTTTTTCAGGTGAAATCAAATCCATTTTTGAAATAAAGATAATTGGCTCTATATGCTTTGCCTCTATTAACACAAGAAATCGGTCCAAAAGGGTAGTGCTAAAATCAGGTTGAATGGCAGAATTTACAATAATAGCCTGATCAATATTCGCTATAGGTGGTCTGACTAATTCGTTTTCTCTTGGTTTGATCTCAATGATATAACCTTCATCAGGTGAATCGGCTTCAAATTCTACAAAGTCCCCAACCAGAGGGGTGATTTTCCTTTTTCGAAAAACCCCCCTGCCGCGACACTGTATTACTTCGCCATTTTCTACTTTCACATAATAGAAACCACTTAAGGCTTTAATAATTCTTCCTTCTGACATTTAGTCACCTTCTTCATACGAAACCGTTTTATTTGTAACCACTTCATCGTCCCGTTTTATTAAGTATTCTGCTTCATCATCAGGAGCAATGACCAGTGTAAACGTAAATTCCTGATCAGCTGTAATAGTTTCTTCTTTGTACACTTCTGACAAGTCGTTTTCCATGTCATCAATATAAATTTGTACCGTTTGCTCTACTGGTTCTTCCCCTTCTTCCTGCTCTGCTTCCACGCTATACGGAACTGTAAACGTTATACGATGGGTAACTGGGGGCTTCTCTACAGGTCCAGTGGAAATATATACATTTACCGTAGAACCCGGCTCTACTTCAGAGTTTGCCGAAGGATCCTGTCGAATAACTTCCCCTTCAGGTATGTCTTCGGAGTTCTCTTCAACTTTATTCATTTTTAGATTATTTTCCTCTAAATAAGCACTCGCTTCTCCTTCTGTCATACCAGATAAATTGCTAATCTCTACCAATTCTGGTCCATCACTAACCTCAAAGATAACCTTTGTTTCTCCAGGTACTACCTCACTATCTGGAGCTGGTTGTATTTGCGTAATGATCTCTCCAACAGGACGGTCGGAATGTTTCTCATAAGAGATAACCTCACTGTAATCATCTTCTAGCATTCGTTTCACCTGACTGTAGTCTCTACCTACATAGTCCTCAAAAACTTCTTTCTCTTTCCCTTCACTTACTAGAATCGTAACCGTAGACTCTTCCTTTACCGTTCTATTCGCTTTTGGCTCTGTTTCAATAACAAAGCCTTCATCCACATCTTCGGAAGTTGTGTATTCTCGCTTCGTAGTCAAATTTGCCTTTTCAAGTTCATCTACAGCCTCTTCATACTCCAAACCTGCAACATCCGGAACTTTTACATCTGCAGGCTGTAGCCATCCAGGAATAAGAAAGAGTGCAGCCACTCCAGCTACCATTAAGAAAAATAGGACAAGTAAAATGATAAACCATTTTTTCTTTTTCTTCGGTTTGTCTTTTTTATTCTTTTTTCCTTTTTTCTTTTTATCAGGTTTATTAGTAGTCTCAGCTTTATCTTCTGCAGCATAATTTTTTGTCATATTATTTGTTTGGTGGACAATAGTATCTTGACTTGAGTCATGTAGCTGATTATCCGTTATAATCGGGATAGCCTTCGTCTCTTCCCCTGCTTCTACAGGTGGCTTATATATCGCTTCATTTAATTTACTTGGATGTAACGCTGTTTCAAGTGCTTCTTCCATTTCATAGACTGTGTCATAACGATGAAAAGGATCCTTTGCGGTTGCCTTCAATACGATATTTTCCACGCTTTGCGGTACGTCTTGGTTAAACCTTCGAACAGATGGCGTATCGCTTTGTAAGTGTTTTAAGGCAATAGAAACAGGAGATTGGCCTGAGAAAGGAAGCCTACCTGTAAGCAACTCAAATAAAACAATACCAATAGAGTAAATATCTGATTTCTTTGTTGCCATTCCTCCTCTTGCCTGCTCTGGTGAAAGATAATGTACAGAACCGAGAATAGAATTTGTTTGTGTGAGTGATGTAGCACTTAAAGCAATGGCAATTCCAAAATCAGTTACTTTTACTTGTCCATATGTATCAATAAGTATATTTTGAGGCTTTATATCTCGATGCACAATATCATTGGCATGAGCATGGGCGATTGCTGCAGTAATTTGCTTCAAAATATCTAATGCTTCCTGAACAGCAAGTGGCCCATATCGCTGCACATACTCCTTTAAAGTCATTCCGTCTACATATTCCATCACCATATAAAGAATATCGTCCTCTTCCCCAACGTCAAAAATATTGACGATATTCGGATGGGATAGACTTGTTGCTGACTGTGCTTCTCGATCAAAACGTGCAATAAATTCCTGGTCGTTTACGTATTCCATTCGGAGCACTTTAATGGCCACGTCACGTTCAAGAATTTTATCTCTTGCTAAATAAACGTTTGCCATACCGCCACCACCGATAGTGTCGATTATTTCATAACGTTCATTTAATAAATGTCCTCTTCTTAACATTAACGATCACCATCTTTCTCAGGTGAATCGTACATTACAACAATGACGGAGATATTGTCTTCTCCACCTCTGGCGTTCGCTAAACGGATCATTTCATTCTCTATTTGTTCGATATCATCCTCAGCGAGAATATATCGATGTAGCTCTTCGTCTGTGACCTTATTAGATAATCCATCTGAACACAAAAGGAGTCTATTCCCCACTTCCCATCCTAGTGAAATAATCTCTGGGATGACAGACTGCTCCGTACCTAAAGCTTTTAGTAGAACATTTTTTCTCGGATGCTGTTCGGCATCATCCTTAGAAATTTGTCCAGAACGCACAAGTTCATTAACAAGAGAATGATCCACCGTTATTTGCTTGAACCCACCCTCACTAAGCATGTAGCATCGACTATCCCCAATATTTGAAACGGTGATGAAATCCGCCGTGCATATGGCTACCACAAAAGTAGTACCCATGCCTTGACACTCTTCCTTGGTAAGAGAGTGTTCATATACCTTTTTATTAATCTTCTCAACAGCTGACCGAAGCCAACTTTCGGCTGCTTCAGGGTTGTCCAGTTGTTCAGATTCCAGCCACTCGGTCTCCATTAAAGATGTGGCCATCCGACTGGCAACATCGCCTGCCTGGTGACCGCCCATCCCATCAGCTATGACTGCAAGCAACTGATCATGCTTATTATAAAACACGCCGCCTGCATCCTCATTATGGCTTCTGACCAGTCCCTGATCTGTCATAAATTGACCTTTCATTATTTCACCCCTCCATCATTCACGGATCAGTATTTATAACAAGTATTACACAAATAAGTGTAAAAAAGAACAATTTTTATAATCAAGTCACGTATTATATATTTCTGTTATCGTTGGAGCGATTATCTTAGATTCTCTACAAACCATTATTTCTATAATTTTATAAAATACTCATTGATTAAATTCGCTTGATCCGTGTCAAAAAGAAGCCATCCGTATCTTCATCCTGCGGGAATAATTGTAGTCCATAGGGTGTAATCCCTCTTGCTCCACTTAAACTTTCAGGAAGTTCCTCAAAGAAGGTTTTATCTACTGTATAAGAAGTGTTATTAGCGAGAAATGACTTCACCACCCCTTCATTCTCTGCTGCATCTACAGTACATGTACTATAAATTAACAAACCATCTTTTTTAAGAAGGGGCGCAGTGCTTTCTAATATATCAAGCTGAATATCAGCTAATCGTTTTATATCTTCTTCTTGCTTATGATATTTTATTTCTGGCTTTCCTCGCATTACTCCTAGGCCTGAGCATGGTGCATCAACAAGAATGCGATCAAAGCTTTCAAGTTCATGTGTTTCTTGCAAGCTTCTGGCATCTTGAGCAGATGCATGGATAATCGATAAACCTAGGTCTGATGCTTTGTACTCTATCCTTTTCGCTTTCTTTTTGTGCAGATCATAAGCATCTATGCGCCCCTTGTTCAGCATTTTTTCCGCAATATGGGTCGCTTTTCCTCCTGGAGCACTGCAAGCATCTAAGACCTGCATTCCGGGTTGTGCTTGTAATAATTCTCCAACAAGCATGGAACTTTGATCCTGGATGGTAATCTCTCCGTCTTTAAATAAAGTGGACCTTAAAATATTTCCTTTTTCCACGATTATTCCTTGTGAAGATAATGTAGAAGGGCTAACCTCGTAGCCTTCCTGTCTTAGCCTATCCATTGCTTCACTTCTTGTAATCTTCAAGGGCTGAATTCTTATGGCAGTATGCTTTCTAGTTACATTTGTCTTACACATCTCTTCCACCGTTTCATAACCATAGGTAGATACCCAACGACTAACCAACCATTCTGGGTGACTTGTTTCTATAGAAAGACGTTTTACATCGTCTTTTATTAAAAAAGTAGAAGGGACTCCCTTACGCTGTATTGTTCTTAAAACACCATTAACCAATGAAGCAATCCCTTTATGCCCACGCCGTTTAGCCAGTTCAACTGCTTCATGAATGATAGCATGGTCAGGGATCTTGTCTAAGTAAACCATCTGATAAACAGACATCCGCAGAAGCATACGTACCCATAGATCTAACTTTTTTTGTTGGTCAATAAAATTCTCTAGATAATAATCAAGCGTTAATTTATATTGCATCGTACCATACACAATTTCAGTTAGGAGTCCTTCATCTTTAGCTTGGATTTTTTGCTTCCTTAATTCATTGTCAATTAACAAATGACTAAAGCCATTGTCCTTTTCAATACGGATTAATATATCGAGAACTGTATCTCTTAGTAGATAATTATTCATTTAACCACCCAATACTGTGCCTGTTTTTATTCGATCGGCGGATCCTTGTAAATATTCTTTAACCGACATCCTTTTTTTTCCTGCTGGTTGCATGTCTGTTATCTTAATCGCTTTTCCGTCTCCACATACAACAAGGAACCCATCTTCTGTTTTCTCTACAATTTCTCCTGGACTGCCATCATATCGTTCGTCCTGTATTTCTCCCCACCAGACTTTCATATTTGAACCTTGATAGGTTGTAAATGCTACAGGCCAAGGATTAAGCCCCCGGATATGATTGTAAATCTCCAAGCTGCTCTTATGCCAATCAATTTTTTCCTGTTCACGCTTGATATTCCCAGCAAAAGTTGCTTTTGCATCATCTTGCTTCACAGGATTGATATCACCATTAAAAAGACGTGGTAAGGTGTCCATCAATAACGTAGTTCCCACTTCAGAGAGCTTATCGTGCAAAGTACCGACATGATCCTTATCATCTATAGGTACAGATTGTTGGGTTAATATATCCCCAGCATCGAGCTTTTCCACCATATACATGATCGTGATACCTGTCTCTTTCTTACCTTGCATTATTGCATAATGTATTGGAGCGCCTCCTCTTAACTCAGGTAGCAAAGATGCGTGGACATTTATGCAACCAAACTCCGGACCCTCTAGCAGAGCGTTTGGCAATAGTTGGCCATATGCTGCTGTAACAATTAGATCAGGCTGATAAGCTAAAATTTCTTCATAGCTATTTCTTAGTTTCTCTGGCTGGTAAACGGGAATACCATGTTTTTCTGCTTCGACTTTGACTGGTGGGGGGGTTATAACTCGCTTCCTCCCCTTCGGTCTGTCTGGTTGAGTTACGGCAAGAACTACCTCATACTCTGATTTCACAAGGTTATGTAAGATGGGAACGGAAAAATCCGGTGTTCCCATAAATACGATTCGTTTCATTTAGTTGCCTTCTTTCTATACGTAATATGTTAAACATTTCATTTCTGCTTATATTAGATACGTTTTACATTAGGTGGTGTGGTTGCATGTCCACTGTAATAAGTAGTTCCCCTTTTTGGGTTTCCTCTCTAAAATGATCCATAATACTTGAAGTGATTTCCCGCAGATGTGGTTCATTTTTGTATTTTATCATGCATTGGTACCTATATCTATCTTTTATCCGTGGGATTGGAGATGGAGAAGGACCTAGCACTACCGTATTGTTTCTAACATTGTGAAGTAATTGCTTTACAATGTGGTTTGTCGTTTGTGCTGCCGAGACTTTATTTGGATGTGAGACTGTTATGAGAGCCAAAAAGAAATATGGTGGATATTGAAACGTCCTTCTTGTAGCCATCTCCTTCTTATAGAATCCATCGAAGTCATATTGACTTGCAAGCTCAATACTATAGTGATCTGGTGTATATGTCTGAACAATGACTTCACCTGTAAGTTCGTGCCTGCCTGCTCTACCACTTACCTGTGTCAATAACTGAAAGGTTTTCTCTGACGACCTAAAATCTGGTAAATGCAACATAGAATCTGCTGTAAGAACTCCTACAAGTGTCACATTTTCAAAATCAAGTCCCTTAGCTATCATTTGGGTCCCAAGTAAAATGCTAGCTTCTTTATTGGCAAATTTCCGCAGAAGTTTTTCATGCGATCCTTTTCTCCTCGTGGTATCGACATCCATTCGGATTATCCCTGCCTCAGGAAGCAGCTTCGTTAACGCTTCCTCTACTCGTTGTGTTCCGGTTCCAAAATAACGAATTAAATCACTCTCACATTCCGGGCATATAGTAGGCATTGGTTCTTCATACGAACAATAATGGCATTTTAAATGATTCGTATTTTTGTGGTAGGTTAATGCAATATCACAGTGCGGACACTCTTTAACATGACCACAGTCCCGGCACATTACAAAGGTGGAATAGCCCCGCCTGTTAAGAAGTAAAACGATTTGCTCTCCTTTTTCGAGGCATCGCTCTATTTTTTCCATTAATACACGGGAAAACATCGTTCGGTTGCCAGCATGCAGTTCTGCTCGCATATCAACAATATCAACTTTTGGCATGTCCTTTTCATTCGTTCTTTTAGATAAGGTGGCAAGCTGGTACACGCCTTTTTCTGCTCTGGCAAAGGTTTCCAATGTTGGGGTAGCACTCCCTAAAACAACTGGACATTGATGGGTCTTCCCGCGCTCAATAGCAACATCTCTCGCATGATACCTAGGTTGATCCTCTTGTTTGTATGTTCCTTCATGTTCTTCATCAATAATAATAATTCCAATATTTTCAAAAGGAGCAAAAATGGCAGACCTTGCACCAACCACAACTTGCACTTCTTTTTGGTGAATGCGTCGCCACTCATCATATTTTTCACCCGCTGATAGTGCGCTATGCATGACGGCAACCTTTGAGCCAAAACGCCCCTTAAATCGATTAACCATTTGTGGTGTTAAAGCTATTTCTGGAACAAGGACAATAGCCTCTTGCCCCTTGTGAATAACATCCTGAATTGCTTGGAGATATACCTCCGTTTTTCCACTCCCTGTTACACCGTGCAGTAGAAAAACCTCATGTTCGTTATTTGCAATTTTCTCCTTCATCGGTGCAATTGCCTGTTCTTGTTCCTCTGTTAACTCCAATGCCGTCGTTTTACTAAATTGCTGTTGTTGATGTGGATCTCGGTAAACCTCAACCTGATTGGTCTCAAGTAATGCTTTATCTACAAGAGTTTTAATCGTACTGGAAGTTGTTTGATATTTTTTTAACAACAGTTTCTTTTCCACCGGTTCAGGTTTTTCAATAAAATAGGCGAGTAGCTCGCGCTGTTTGACAGCATGCTTTGAAAGATCCTGAAAAGCTTCTTCCATTAAATGAGGTTCCTTTGCAGGTTGTACCATTGTGACATACTTTTTTGTTATTTTTGAATGAACCAAGTATTTTATTACAATATCTCCATCCTGAACTGCCTTTTGTAATTGATAATAACTAATGGTAGATCCTTCAAACTCCTCATAGCCTATTACATCCCTTCCAGCAAAAAGGTGCTCCATCTCTTCTGAGAGTTGCTCCTCTGTATCCCGGACTAATTCCTTTTTATACTGCGCTTTCAGTACCTGTGGCAGCATTGCTTGTAATGCTGTAATGTAAAAGCTCACGGTATTCTTGGCTACCCATTTACCCAAATCAAGTAATTCTGTAGTCAATACTGGTGTTAAATCAAGAACCTGATCAATCTCACGAAGTTTTTTAAATTCAGATTGCGTTGCTTTTCCAACAACAAAACCCATAATTTTACGAGGACCAAAAGGAACAGTGACCCGCATTCCAACCTGGAGGATATCCAAGTATTTATCCGGGATCAGATAATCAAATGTCTGGTTTATCGAACTGGCAGGGACGTCAACGATTACGTTCGCTATTTTCACATGTCCTCATCCTTCATATCTTTTAAGATAAGTTGAATAATCGTCTTCGCAACCTCTGTTTTGGTAGCTAAACCAATTTCATTCTTATCCTCTTGTTTATTTACATATGTCACCATATTGGTGTCGCCTTCAAAGCCAGCACCCTGTGCTGCAACATTGTTAATGACAATGGCGTCTAAATTTTTAGCACGTAATTTTTGCAATCCATATTTTAGTGGCTCATTTGTCTCTGCAGCAAAACCAACTAGAAACTGCTTGTCTTTTTTATTTCCTAAAGACATAAGGATATCTTGGGTCCGCTCCATTTCAAGTTGTAAATTCCCGCCTTGTTTTTTCATCTTTTCCGTGTAAACGTGCTTTGGTTTGTAATCTGCCACTGCTGCTGCCTTGATCACAATATCACTTTCAGCATAATGTCGGTGCATTTCTTCATACATCTCCGCTGCTGTCACAATATTAACCCGATGAATGTTCTGCTCTTTAAGTTCCTGCTCAGAAGGTCCCGCAATAAGCGTAACCTCTGCTCCTTGCGCTGCTGCTGCCTCTGCCAGAGCAAATCCCATCTTCCCTGATGATCTGTTTGTGAAATAGCGAACTGGGTCTACCTTTTCTCGTGTAGGTCCAGCTGAAATGAGTACTTTTTTTCCTGATAGATCCCCAATCATTTCTTCATGTTGATGTTGAATGATGGTTTCAATGATCGTTTCAGGCTCCTCTAACCGACCTTTCCCTACATACCCACATGCCAAGTAACCGGCTCCAGGCTCAATAAAATGGTAACCCCATGTTTCTAATTGTTGCATGTTTTTTCTAACGGCCGGATGTGCATACATATGTACATTCATCGCAGGTGCAATATAGACTGGTGCCTCACTTGCGAGTAGTATAGTGGAAAGCATGTCATCTGCAATACCATTTGCCAATTTCCCGATAACATTAGCAGTCGCTGGTGCCAATAGAATAAAGTCAGCCCAGTCAGCTAAGTCAATATGGGCTATTTTGCTCGGATCCTTTTCATCAAACGTATCCGTATAGACAGGATTCCTTGAGAGAGCCTGAAACGTTAACGGGGAGACAAATTCAACCGCACTTTTTGTCATAACCACCTTCACAATTGCTCCCTGTTGTGTCAGCTTACTAGTTAGTGCACAGGCTTTGTATGCAGCAATTCCTCCACTAACTCCAAGTAAAATCTTTTTATCCTTCATCATTTGTGATACGCCCCTTCCCGACAGTCGCTACATTAGTTATAACATATACGAATCCTATTTCGCTTTTAATATGAATTGCCGCACAATGAATAAAGTCTCCTCAATAGACCATGTGAGGAGACTTCTTAAATGTTTATTCTTCCGTGATGAAAAGCTTGTCGGCCTGAACTTCTTCCAGTGCCATTCCAACAAATTTATGTGATTTAGGATTATCAATCAATACCTTGTTCGTTTCACTCATTTGCCTTGCGCGTCTTGCAGAAAGTGTTACAAGGGTATATTTGGAATTTATCTTCTCCTGTAGTGCATCAATTGACGGTTCTAACATTACAACTCATCCTCCAGTAATTTCTTATATTGTTTTGCAACACGTTCACGCTTTAAATGTTCACTTTGAATAATAGATTGAACTTTGCTTACAGCGTGTTCTACCTTGTCATTAACCACGACATAATCATAAGCATCCATCATTTCGATCTCTTTCCTTGCTTCCTTAAGACGGTTTAAAACTAAATCAGATGATTCGGTTCCACGGCTAACAATTCGATTTTTCAATTCTTCCAGGCTTGGCGGGAAAAGAAAAATAAATACACCTTCCGGGAAATTCTCTTTCACTTGCAAGGCACCCTGAACTTCTATTTCCAAAAAGACATCATAACCAGCCGCTAAGGTCTGTTCCACGTACGTCCTTGGTGTACCATAATAATTATTAACATATTTAGCATATTCTAACAGCTCGTTTTGGTTAATCAGCTCTTCAAATTCTTCTTTAGACTTAAAAAAGTAGTCCACACCATCCGTTTCTCCCGGTCGACTGTTTCTCGTAGTCATCGAAATAGAATACTTCAGCTCAGTTGCCTGGTCAAATAATTCTTTTCTAACGGTGCCCTTTCCTACGCCAGAAGGCCCGGAAAGTATAAATAAAATTCCCTTCTCTTCAATCAAAATTGTTCCTCCTATACAAATCCATTAATTCTCATCTGATATTTCTTCATGGCTCAGCACGCGCTGGCCGACTGTCTCTGGTTGGACAGCTGAAAGTACTACATGGTCACTGTCTGTTATAATAACAGCTCTTGTTCTTCTACCATAGGTAGCATCAACTAATTTATTATTGTCTCTGGCAACCGTAATAATACGTTTAATCGGCGCTGATTCTGGTGAAACAATCGATATAACTCGATTAGCAGAAACCACATTCCCAAACCCTATATTTATCAATCGTAGACTCAACTTGCTTCCCCCTTAACATTGCATAAACTTCTATTATATTAGTAGGCTATAAGTTCAATTCCATATAATATAATTATTATATGAAAAAAGATAGATCAAACTCAAGCATTACTCAATATTCTGCACTTGTTCTTTTATTTTTTCTAGTTCACCTTTTAAATTAACGACATGCTCACTTATTACAGGATCATTCGATTTAGCACCAATCGTATTCCCTTCTCGTTGCATCTCCTGAATAATAAAGTCAAGTTTCCTGCCAACGGAACTTCGCTCTTCCATTGTCTCAAGAAAATGGAACACATGACTGGATAGCCGCGTCAATTCTTCCGTGACATCTCCTTTTTCTCCCAATAAAACAACTTCCTGGTGTAGCCTGTCATAATCCATCCCATCTATTTCAGACAAGTGTTGCTCTATTCTATTCCAAATTCTCTCTTTGTAAGCATTTATGACAACAGGTCTCTGTTCTTCGATGTTTTGAATTGTTTTTTTAACTAATTCAAGCCTAGTTCTTAAATCTTTCTCCAAAAACTGCCCTTCCGACGATCTCATTTCCTTTACCTGCCGTGCAGCTATACGTATTGCTTCTAAAATAGGGACTTGTAGACTTTTTCCAGCAGGCTCTTGTTCCGTAACAGTAAAAATTTCAGGCAACAAGGGCAGTGCCTCTACTGATACATTCCCAGACAGGCCATATCGTTCCTGGGCCATTTTCATCTGGGACATATACTGATCCAACACTGCCCAGTCTGTATGTACTTCCCTAGCGTTCGTTTGCCCGCCAGCTATTTGAATTGAAACCTCTATTTTACCTCTCTGAAAAAAAGATTGTATGACTTTCTTTATTTCATCTTCCATCATTGATATTGAGCGAGGTAGCATTGCAGTAAAATCAAGAAAACGATGGTTTACACTACGAATTTCCACATGAATGGTACCGTCCATATATTCCGAAACATTACTTCCATATCCAGTCATACTTATTAACATACTATCACATCCGTTATTGTCCATTATACCTTGATTCACTAAAAATGAAAACAGATAATACAAAAGCGAAGAGCGCCTGATGAAAAAGCCTCTTCCGAATTAACTTCAGTATGTTCCAGGTTCTTTACGCTACGAGTAGACGATCCGTGCATTAATTAAAAACCACGTGTTCTCGTAACAGAGACACGTGGTGGGTTGTATTATTTTTTTGTAAAACCAAATAGTACAGTCGGCAGGGCGCTTAATACAATAATTAGCATCCAATCCCTGATTCCTAGATATGTTGTATGGAAAATTGGTTGAAGAGGTTCCCAGTATATAACAATTAGCAACAACAGCAGAGATGAAAGTACCGCAAATACTAGGTAGATATTTTCAAAAGGATTTCTTGCAAAGACAGATTTTTCGCTACGACAATCAAATACGTGAATTAATTGCGCCATAACAAGTGTTGTAAAGGCAATGGTTTGACCATAGATCAGATTATCTGGATTGTTTTGGTATGTTACCATGAAGCCAATTAATGTTACGATTCCAATGAGAATTCCTCTTGTTATTATCTTGTAGCCAAGCCCCCTTGCAAATACTCCCTCACGCGGATTACGTGGAGAATGTTTCATAACATCTCCTTCTGATTTATCTAGACCAAGAGCCATGGCCGGTAATCCGTCAGTAACCAGGTTGACCCAGAGTATCTGAACCGGAATTAAAGGTAGCGGCATAGCTAGGAGCATTGCAAATAACATAACTAAAATTTCTCCCACATTTGATGCAAGTAAATAGCGAATAAATTTTCTAATGTTTTCATAGATGTTTCGGCCTTCGTGGATTGCCGATTTTATTGTTGCAAAGTTATCATCCATTAAAATGAGCGATGAGGCTTCCTTCGTTACATCGGTCCCACTAATTCCCATACTGATCCCAATATCACTTGCTTTAATTGCTGGAGCATCATTTACTCCGTCTCCCGTCATAGCAACAATGTGCCCTTTTCTCTGAAAGGCTTGTACAATTTTTAGTTTATGTTCTGGGGTCACTCTTGCGAACACATACGTATCATCAATCACATCTTCTAAATCCTCAACCGACATTTCCGATAGCTGATGTCCTTCAAGAACTAACCCATTCTCCGGTAAAAGGTTCAAGTTTTGGGCAATGGCACGAGCTGTTTTGACATGATCGCCTGTAATCATGACTGTCTTGATACCTGCCTGGTTACACTCTTCGATCGCGGCTTTAACTTCTTTACGAGGAGGATCCATCATGCCATATAAACCAATAAAGGTAAGATCCTTCTCTAGAAAAGCATTATCTAGATTCTCATTCTTGCTTAAAGGCTTTATAGCAACAGCCAACGTACGTAGTGCTTTCTCAGCCATATCATTTACTGCCCTATCGATTTTCTCTATATCGGCTGCTTTTAAAACAGAACGCCCCTGTGCGTTCCCTTGATATGTCGATCTAGGTAATAATACATCTGGTGCGCCTTTGGTGATTAAATAGCGCATCTGATTTTCATCTTCAATCACAACACTCATCCGTTTGCGGTCTGAATCAAAAGGAATTTCTTTTATAATGCGATATTTCTCCGTAGCGTTCACTGTTAGACCAATCTTTCGCGCTGCAATGAGAAGCGCTCCATCTGTTGGATCTCCATCAATATACTGTTTTCCTTTTTTCACTTGTAAAGATGCATTATTACAAAGGGTTCCATAGAGCAGCATTGCTTTTAAATTCGGATAATCTTCATCCACTTTCTCTTTGTTCAGAAAAAAATCTCCTTGAAGATTGTAGCCATCTCCTGTTACATAAAGCTGGTTTCCTCCTAAATAGAGCTCTTTAACTGTCATCTTGTTTTCTGTCATGGTCCCTGTTTTATCACTACAGATTACAGAAGCACAACCTAGTGTCTCCACTGCTGAAAGTTTCCGTACAATTGCTTTTTTGCGTATCATTCGTTGAACACCAAGGGAAAGTGCCACTGTAACAATTGCCGGAAGTCCTTCCGGTATAGCTGCAACTGCTAAAGATACACCTGCAAGAAACATATTATAAATGGGATGACCTTGCATGACACCAAGCATTACAACAAGTGCAGTAAGGAATAGGGCAACTACGATGAGAATTTTTCCAAGCTCCGCTAGTTTTCTTTCCAATGGTGTCATAACCTTTTTTGTATTTGCCATTAAGGAAGCAATCTGGCCCATTACCGTGTTCATGCCTGTCCCAACGACGATCCCAATTCCTGACCCTCTTGTCACAAGCGTGCCCATGAAGCCCATATTCACTTGATCCTGTGCTTCTAGTTGATCTCGAGTAATCGCTGTTGCGTATTTCATTACAGGAAGTGATTCTCCAGTAAGCGTAGATTCTTCTGTTTCCATTCCACTTGACTTTACGATTCTTATGTCAGCAGGAATACGGTCCCCACTTGAAACTTTTACAATATCGCCTACAACTACTTCCTTTGAATATATCTTTTCCCACTTTTCATTACGCAACACCGTTGCAAGTGGGGCAGAAAGTTCTTTTAATTTCTCCAGTGATTTCTCAGCTTTTTGTTCTTGAAAATAACCGAAACACCCATTTACAAGGACGATAACCATGATAGCTATGGCATCAATATATTCTCCCAAAAGCCCGGCAATTAACGTAGCCGCCAATAATACTAGAACCATAAAGTCCTGAAATTGCTTAAGGAAGATTAGCCATTTGGATGTATTTTTCTGAGTTTCTAATACATTATAGCCATATTGTTTGCGTCTTTTTTCTACTTGTTTCGTCGTTAATCCCTTTCTTGATGTTACTTGAAGCTTTTGTTCTACTCGTTCAACATCTAATTGATACCATTTCATCGGCATTCCTCCAAATAAGCCAGTAATTAGTTGTATTTATATCACCTTAACCATGCAGATGACTCCCCTATGTAATTAATATCTATGCAGACTTGTCCTTAAAAATGCTATAATTACTCAGGAGGTGATCTTATGCCGTTTGATGGTATTGTTACAAGAGCAGTAACAGAAGAATTGAAACATAAATTATTACCAGGTAAAATAACAAAAATATATCAACCTACTCATACAGAAATCGTTTTTACAATAAGAAGTCAAGGCAGTAACCATACCTTGCTTTTTTCAATACATCCCACATATGCTAGGTTTCATCTAACCGACGACAGCTACCAGAACCCTGCGGAAGCTCCCATGTTCTGCATGGTTTTGCGAAAACATCTCTCAGGAGCTATCATTGAGGATATCTCACAACAAGGGATGGAACGTATTGTAGAATTTTCTATTAAAACGCGTAATGAAATCGGGGATATCACCCACAAATCGCTTGTTATGGAGTTAATGGGTAAACATAGTAATGTCATGCTTATCGATAGAGAGAAAGGGCATATTATTGATAGCTTGAAGCATGTTTCCATGTCCCAAAACCGGCATAGAACCATTTTGCCAGGAAGTGAGTATCAGCTCCCTCCACTGCAAGATAAATGGGACCCATTGCAAATAGATGGTGAACAGTTTGTTAAGAGAATTGACTATAATGCAGGTAAGGTAGATCAGCAGATTGTCAATACACTTACAGGTTTTTCTCCTTTTATTGCAAAAGAGTTAGTAAAAAGAGCAAACCTTGGTTCTGCTAAAACATACGTTGAGAAATTCACCGAACTACAACAGCAACTTATAGAAAATAGGTACGAACCAATTATCTATCGTGGTAAAAAAGAAGAATTCCATGTCATTCCATTGTCTGCTTTCACTGGGGACACGGAAGCATTTACAACGACTAATAAAATGCTGGATACCTTTTATTCAGGTAAAGCTGAAAGAGACCGTGTAAAACAACAGGCAAAAGATCTTTACCGGTTTATTAAAAATGAGAAGGACAAAAACACCCGGAAATTAAAGAAGCATGCTCAAACGATTAAGAAAGCGGAAGGCGCAGAGAAGTTTCAAAGGTTAGGCGAATTATTGACAGCACATATTCATATTGTGAAGCCAGGTGCCGATACAGTTGAAGTGACGGACTATTATGATCCGAACGGCGGTACCCTAACTATTGACTTGAATCCAAACAAAACTGCAAGTGATAATGCCCAGAGCTATTATAAAACCTATCAAAAGCTGAAAAAATCTAAGCAGGTTATTGAACAGGAAATTCTCAAGACAAATGAGGAAATTGCTTACTTTGACCAGCTATTACAGCAGCTAGACGTTGCATCCACAGGAGATATAGAAGAAATTCGCGAAGAGCTAAGAGAAGAAGGGTACTTGCGGAAACAACCGAAGAAAAAGAAGCAAAAAACAAAGCAAACCAAGCCTGTACCTGAATCCTATACATCCAGTAATGGGACTGCTATTTTGGTCGGGAAAAACAATAAGCAAAATGAGTATGTCACGATGAAACTAGCCCGTCGAGATGATATTTGGCTACACACAAAAGACATACCTGGATCCCATGTCATTATTCGGGATAGTGCGCCAAGTGAGGATACGCTATTAGAGGCTGCACAAATTGCAGCGTATTTTAGTAAATCCCAACAATCCTCTTCTGTACCGGTGGATTATACGCTTATACGGCATGTGAGAAAGCCGAACGGTGCAAAGCCTGGTTATGTAACATACGATAACCAGAAGACACTGTATGTCACACCAAATGCAAGCATTATTGAAAAGTTAAGAAACCCTAAAAGCAGTTCCTGATTGGGTTTACTGTAGCAATAAGAATAGAAAAGGCTGTCGATTATGTCGACAGCCTTTTCATTTACCTTCTATTTTACGGTTGGGTTTAATTCTACATCGATATTGCCTCTTGTTGCTTTTGAATATGGGCAAAAGTCATGTGCCGCTTCTGCTAGTTCTTCCGCTTCTTCAGGTCCTACTCCTTCAATCGAGATATTTAATTTCACTGCTATTTTGAAACCACCATCTTCAGGGTCCTTTAAGAAGCTAACTTCTGCAGTTGTTTCAGAATCGATTTTCTTTTTCTTCTCTCTGGCAACATGGTTAAGTGCGCCATCATAGCAGGCCGCATATCCTGCTGCGAAAAGTTGCTCTGGATTTGAGCCTTTATCCGATTTATTCTTAGCTGGGTTGACCAGATTAACATCAATTAAACCATCATCTGATTTAACATGTCCGTCGCGTCCGTTTTTGGCAGTTGCACGAGAAGTAAATAATACATCGCTCATAACTAAAAACACTCCTTTTTCTTGTTCTACTGTTACTGTTCCTCTTATTAACGCCTCTTAAACATTTATAAAAACTTTTGACCAGACATTGCCCTAATAAAGTGATCTACTTGTGGCAGCTGTCGTACCCCTTCTTGGTAGCAAATCCAAGTGTCCCGTGTTACCGCTTCTCCTTCAGAAACTAACGGAAGATGCGGATACTGTTCCTTCATGGAATCGGATACGCTTTCTGGCAAAACAGCCATCCCTAACCCTTGTTTCATTAATTGTTTGCATGTTTCGATCTGATCAACTGTAATGGTCTTCATCGCTTTTATCGAGTTTTGTTGGTAGAGCCAGTTATCTACTAATTCATGCATACTATCATCACTTTTAAAAGAAATCAGCGTCCTTTCCTTAATTTCATCGGAAGGAAAGGGCTCTGAGTCAAATAGATATAACGGATCCGCGAATAGGCGCTCACAATTACTTTCCTTTAATTTTTCTCCACGGATGATACAGACATGATATTGTTTGTGATGACTTTTTATATCTTCACTAATCCCTGTCACTAGATCTATTGCCACTTTTGGAAAGCGGGCAGTAAATTCACCTAAAATAGAAGGCAAAAAGCGCTGACTAATAAGAGAAGAACAGGCAATGGACAGAGTCCCTTGAACTTCTTTGCTAGAGCTTGCGAGCTTATTTTTTATGTCCTGTTCACCATGGACAACCTGAAATGCATGCTCTAGTATCATTTCACCACTAGGGGTTAGAAGCAATCGTTTCGGTGTCCGAATAAAAATAGCTCCACCAAAGTATTCTTCAATATATTTCAGCCGTTGTGTCACAGCTGGTTGTGAAATTAAGATCGCTTTTGCCGTACCCCGAATGGTTCCAATTTCATTTAATTTAAGTAAGAGAGCATAATCATCTATTTTCAATCGTTTCATCCCCTATACGATAAGTTTTATTTATCCCTTTTAATTATAAAATAATATTTTAATTATTGCATTTTTTGAGGTATATTAAAAGAACGAAAGGTGTGGTGGAAATGGACAAAGAAGGGAAGAAACTTGTGCAAGAAGTGTTTTCTGAGAATAAACAAGCTTATGTTAAAAGCATTACACATGCAAAGGGGGCTGATCTAATGGCAATGCCAGATTGGCTCTCCCTTTCAACAAAAGACAGGGTGTTGGACATTGCAACTGGCGGTGGCCATGTAGCTAGAACACTCTCACCATATGTTGAACAAATATATGCAACAGATCTTACAAAGGAGATGCTTGCAGAAGCAGCAAGACATCTTCAACGCTTTGATAACATTCATTATATTATTGCAGATGCAGAAAACTTACCATTCTTAAATAATAGCTTTGACCATGTCGTATGCCGAATAGCCGCACATCACTTTCCTTCCCCTAATTGCTTTGTTAAAGAAGTGGAAAGGGTGCTTAAACCGGGTGGTTCTTTTTTGATTATTGATAATATTGCACCAGAGACAGATTCCTTCGATATTTTTATAAATACGTTAGAAAAATTGCGTGATCGTAGTCATCATCGTTCACTAAAGATATCTGAATGGAAGCAAATATTTCATCGGAATCAGCTAAAGATTACGAAAGAACAAACACGTAAAAAGACGCTTCCCTTTGATGATTGGCTGCATCGCACTATACAGGATGAAAATTCAAGAAAAAAGGTATCTAGCTTTGTTTTAACAGCAGCAACTGATGTTTTGAACCATTACCAGATGGAAATCAAAGAAAAACGCATCCAAAGCTTCGCCCTTGATGAATGGATGGTATTATGCACTAAATTATAGAATGCCCACTTATACCAAAATACGAGAATACGAAAGCCACCCTTTTAAAAATCATAGTAAATGATTTACATCATTGCTCTAAAGTGAAATATTATCCAAAAGGTGCAGAATCTGTATTTAACTCGTAAAAATAACCAACCTGAGAATCAGCTTATAGTGATTCTCAGGTTGGTTATACTTAAAGGTTGGTTATACTTAAAGGTTATTTCTCCAGTCTATTAACTGCTCATGCTCTGACTTTGTAAGACGATTATCGGCTTCCATCACATCTAACAGCTCGTCATAACCTGTTATCGTTTCTAGACTTATGTTTTCTTGTTCAAATAGCTGTGCAGATTTGTCCAATCCATAGGAAAAGATGGCATGGACACCAAGCACTTCCGCTCCTTGCTCTTGTAATACCCTCGCTGTTTCCAGAGAAGATCCACCAGTCGAAATTAGATCTTCAATTACGAGAACTTTTGCCCCGCTTGTACATGCACCTTCGATCTGATTACCTTTACCATGCCCCTTAGGCTTTGACCGTACATATACCATTGGCAAATCCATTTTATCGGCAAGCCATGCAGCATGCGGAATACCAGCAGTTGCACAGCCTGCAATAACATCGGGCCTCACTGGCATCCTATCAATCATTTCCATAAAAGCCTTGGTAATTTTTCTTCTTATTTGCGGATGGGACATCGTAAGTCGATTATCGCAATAAATTGGTGATTTTATACCTGAGGTCCATGTGAAATAATCTGATGGGTTTACTTGTACTGCTTTAATATCTAGTAAATCTCTTGCCAGTTCATACGATAATACCATTACCCCACTCCTTTATTACATGCTCATAGGCCATTTTTGGATTTACTGCTTTTGTCACACTTCTACCTACGACAATATAGTCCGTGCCTTGCTTCTTAGCATATTCTGGTGAGGCAATTCGTTTCTGGTCATTCTCTTCCGTTCCATCCAGTCGAATGCCTGGTGTCACGGTTAAGAAGGACGTTCCACATTCTGATTTTATTCTCTCTGTCTCATGTACGGAACAAACCACGCCGTCAGCTCCATTGCTGCTAGCAAATCTCGCAAAATGACTTACCTTCTCATCCACTTCTCCTAGGATATGTAATTCCGTATTCATTGCTTGTTTGTCCATCGATGTTAGCATAGTGACAGCGATTAACTTCGTCTTACCCCCGTTTCCAACAGTCAAGCCTTCTTTTGCCCGCTTGATCATCTCCGCTCCTCCCAATGCATGCACATTTACCATTTCTACATCAAGCTTGGCAATATTACGCATTGCTTTCATAACTGTTGTCGGAATATCATGCAACTTTAAGTCAAGGAAAATTGGATGATTATCTTGTTTTAGATATTCAATGATTCTCGGACCTTCCCTGTAAAAAAGTTCCATCCCGACTTTAACAGGGATACCGGCTAATTGATTTGTGTGAAGAAAATGCTTCGTTTCTTCCCAATTAGGAAAGTCTAGTGCTAGATAAACAGATTGGTTCATGTAAGTATCCCCTTTCCAACAACTTCTTGAACAAATGAAAATCCGTACCGTTTTAATGTTTCCGGTAATGCCTCAATAATTTCTGGGCAAACGAATGGGTTTTGAAAATTCGCTGTCCCAATGGCAACCGCATTGGCACCAGCCAGTAAAAATTCCAGCACATCTTCAGCAGTAGTGATGCCACCCATCCCAATTATAGGGATGGATACGTGCTGCCGTACTTCATAAATCATGCGGATCGCAACTGGCTTAATAGCCGGTCCAGATAATCCACCTGTTTTGTTAGCAAGGAGAGGCTTCCGAGAAGGAAGATGAATCTGCATGCCTGTTAGCGTATTAATCATAGACAAGCCATCAGCACCTGCAGACTCGACTGCTTTTGCCATCGCTGTAATATCCGATACATTAGGTGAAAGTTTGACGTATACCGGAAGATTACTTGCTTGTTTCACCCGCTCTGTTACACGCGCGGCCATAACAGGATCTGTGCCAAATTGAATTCCGCCTTCTTTTACATTGGGGCAGGATATATTCAATTCAAGTGCGGCAACATGATCTGTCTCATTAAAAGAGTGCGCAACGTGCTCATACTCCTCTAACGAACTACCAGCGATGTTGGCTATAACAGGAGTCTGGTAATCTCGCAAAAAGGACACCTCGTGCTCAATAATGCTCTCTACTCCTGGGTTCTGCAATCCAATGGCGTTTAGCATTCCAGAAGCCGTTTCTGCAACTCTTGGCGTATGATTTCCGAACCTTGCCGCACCGGTTGCCGCCTTCATAATGATGGCCCCAAGCTTATTTAGGTCATAAAATTCACTGTACTCCCGTCCGAATCCAAAGCAGCCAGAAGCGGGCATAACTGGATTTTTTAAACTTAGACCAGGTAATTCTACTTGTAAGGAATTCATAGATTTACCTCCTGATGATGAAAGACAGGTCCGTCTTTACAAATTTTACGATAGCCTCCATTGTGATCTGTTGGTATGACACAAGCAAAGCAAGCCCCAACACCACAGCCCATTCTTTCTTCAAGCGAGATATAACCATTTTTATGGGATAGTTCTTTTGAGACTGCTCTCAACATTGGTAAGGGGCCACAGGAGTAATAGGTATCAAAGTCTGAAATGCTCCCAATTACGTCCGTTACAAATCCTTGTGTCCCATATGAGCCGTCATTTGTTACAATATGTGTTTCTCCGAGCTGTTTAAATTCTTGTTCATAGAATACATAGTCTTTTGTCTGAAATCCGAGTATGGATATCACTTTTTTATGTTTATCCACTAGTTTTTTTCCTAAATTATAGAGTGGTGGTACGCCGATTCCTCCCCCAATTAATAGAATCGTAGATGATTCAGGTTCCAGCGTAAATCCATTTCCTGCAGGTCCTAATACGTTTATAACAGAACCGATTTGATAGTCAGCTAAATGCTTTGTGCCCGATCCATTGATCTTAAACAAGATTGTCACAGTGTTTTTATCTCTATTTACACTCGCAATAGAAATCGGGCGCCTTAAGGTATGTCCATCAATTTGCAGGTGAAGAAATTGACCAGGCTTTGCTGTCATGCTGATGAAGCTGTTTTCTAGCACCATTTCATAAGTTTCCAACGCGATCTTGGTTGAACTCTTTACGATCAATTCTTCTTTTTTCATTATAAAACAACCTCTTTTTGTTTTATTTCCGTCGCGCTAAATGTAGTAGAATCTATAACATTTAAAATAGCATTTGCTGTATCCATGTTTGTGAGACAAGCGATGCCATGTTCCACTGATTCCCGGCGAATAATAAAGCCATCAGACCTTGGCTGCTTACCTGAAGTCAACGTATTAATAACAAACTGTACATCGCCATTTTCAATAATTGAAAGCACATTAGGCTCGTCAGCGCCAATTTTAGCTACCTCAGAAACTGGCAATCCCGCTTTCTGTACATAAGACGCGGTTCCTTTGGTTGCGTACAACTGGAAGCCAAGTTCGTGGAAACGGTCTGCTATTTCAAGCATTTCTTCTTTGTCCTTATCTGCTACTGTTAGGAGCACGGCCCCTTCTTGCGGAATGGTTAGACCAGAAGCAATTAACCCTTTATATAAAGCTTTTTCCAAAGTCTTGTCATACCCAATTGCTTCTCCAGTTGATTTCATCTCAGGCCCTAGTATCGTATCTACACTACGCAGCTTTTCAAAGGAGAAAACTGGTACCTTTACTGCAACGTAGTCATTTTCTTGCATAATTCCTGATTGATAGCCTAAATCTTTCAATCTAGTCCCGAGAATACATTTTGTGGCAAGATTAGCCATTGTCACTCCTGTAATTTTACTTAAGAATGGAATGGTTCGGCTTGCTCGTGGATTTACTTCAAGCACATACACCTCGTCATTTCTCACGATAAACTGAATGTTTATCAGACCCTTCACATGCAATGCCTCCGAAATAAGCTGTGCAGCTTTCATACATTTTTTCTTCACAGTTTCACTGATCCGCTGCGGAGGATAGACGGCGATTGAGTCTCCAGAGTGGACCCCTGCACGCTCAATATGCTCCATAATCCCAGGAACAATGGTCGTTTCACCATCGCTGATTGCATCCACCTCAATTTCAATTCCGGTAATGTATTTATCTACAAGAATAGGATGCTCTGTGTTCATATTTGTCGTTTTTGCAAGGTATGCCTTTAGTTCATCTTCGTTATAGACAATCTCCATCCGACTTCCACCAATTACATAGGATGGTCTAACCAATACAGGATAGCCAATTTCACTTGCTACATTTAGAGCCTGGTCCATTTTCTTAACAGCTTTCCCTTTTGGTCGCAGCAAATCCAGTTCATCTAATAAAATTTCAAATTTATCTCTGTCCTCCGCTCGATCAATTGCTTCCAAGTTTGTTCCGAGGATTTTCACCCCTCTTCTTTCAAGCCCTGCAGCTAAATTAATCGCCGTTTGACCCCCAAACTGTACGATAACTCCTTCTGGCTGTTCTAAGTCCATAACATGCATGACATCCTCAAGTGTAAGCGGCTCGAAGTATAGCTTGTCACTAATACTAAAATCTGTTGAAACAGTTTCTGGATTATTGTTCATAATAATTGCTTCATAACCCATTTCTTTAATGGCTAATACAGAGTGGACAGTAGCGTAATCAAATTCAATCCCTTGTCCGATGCGAATTGGACCTGAACCAAGTACTAAAATTTTCTTTCGCGATGATACGATAGATTCATTTTCTTCTTCATAGGTGCTATAGAAATACGGAGTCTCAGACTCAAATTCTGCCGCGCAGGTGTCCACCATTTTATAAACTGGGCGAAGTCCAATATCAGATCTTAGTTGATAAATATCATCTACTGACAGATTCCATAACCGAGCAATATGTGAATCAGAGAAGCCTACCTTCTTCGCTCTTTCTAATAACTCTATAGACTCCTGGTTATTCTCTATCTCTTGTTCCAATTTAATTAAGCCAGCTAATTTCACAAGAAAGAAACGATCTATCTTGGTATGCTCAAATACTTCATCAATCGTCATACCCCTGCGAAGTACTTCTGCTAGTACGAAAATCCGCTCATCATTTGCTTTTTTTAGGCTTGAGATAAGAAATTCATTATTCTCTTTTGTTAAACTGCTAAGCCATAGCTCTTCTGTTCCTATATCAAGCGAACGAATCCCTTTAAGTAATGATTCTTCAAAGTTTCGACCAATAGACATGATTTCCCCAGTTGCTTTCATCTGCGTGCCAAGCTTTCGATCACCTGTTACAAATTTATCAAATGGAAACCGAGGAATTTTTGTGACGACATAATCCAATGCTGGCTCAAAACATGCATACGTCTTTCCTGTTACCGGGTTGACAATCTCATCTAATGTTAAACCAATTGCTATTTTTGCTGCTACTTTCGCTATCGGATAACCTGTAGCTTTTGATGCAAGTGCAGAGGATCTGCTTACACGCGGATTTACTTCAATAATAAAATAATGAAAGCTGTTCGGATCAAGAGCCAATTGCACGTTACACCCGCCCTCTATTTCCAGAGCACGTATTATTTTTAGAGAGGCATTCCGCAACATTTGATACTCTCGATCACTAAGTGTTTGAGATGGTGCTACAACAATAGAGTCACCAGTATGTATGCCCACAGGATCAACATTTTCCATATTACATACAACGATAGCCTGGTCGTTTTTATCACGCATTACTTCGTATTCAATTTCCTTATATCCAGCAATATTTTTTTCGATAAGACATTGGTTTACTGGTGATAATGTGAGGCCGTTTCGAGCAGTTTCCTTTAACTCTTCCATGTCATAACACATGCCTCCACCAGCTCCACCCATAGTATATGCTGGCCTTACAATTAGCGGAAAGCCAATCTCTATGGCAAATCCACAGGCTTGTTCTACCGTGTTTACAATCATACTATCTGGTACTGGTTCACCAAGCTCTTTCATAAGGGAACGGAATTTCTCTCTGTCTTCTGCCTGTTGAATAGCATTTAAGGATGTTCCCAATAATGTAACGCCATAGGCTTTTAGTATTCCAGTTTCCTCAAGCGCTACTGCCAGATTTAATGCTGTTTGACCGCCTAAAGTTGGGAGCAAGGCATCAGGCTGTTCTTTCCGAATGATCTTCGTTAGAAAATCTACTGTTAATGGCTCCATGTATACTTTATCCGCCACAGTATGGTCTGTCATAATTGTGGCCGGATTGGAATTAGCTAAAACGACGGTGTATCCTTCTTCTTTCAACGACTGGCAAGCTTGTGTTCCGGAATAATCAAATTCCGCTGCTTGACCAATTACGATGGGACCTGACCCAATCACAAGTATTTTTTGGATGTCTGTATTTTTAGGCATATGCTTCCTCCTTGTTTTTTCTCTGGGCTTCGTCAATCAACTCCATAAACTGATCAAATAAGTGATTCGTATCATCTGGACCTGGAGAGCTCTCAGGGTGGTATTGGACAGAAAATGCAGGATAATGCTTATGCTTTACCCCTTCTACTGTGCCATCATTTAAAGCAATTTGGGTAAGTTGTAAATCCGTATTTGTAAGTGATGCCTCTTTAACTGCATAGCTATGATTCTGTGATGTTATATAGGTTTTTTCTTTGTCCAAGTCCTTGACTGGGTGATTGGATCCCCTGTGTCCAAACTTCATTTTTTCTGTGTCGGCTCCACAGGCAAGTGCCAGTAATTGATGACCTAGACAAATCCCAAAGATCGGCACCTTTCCAATAAGCTCTGCTATCATGTTAATTGCTTCTGGGACATCCTTAGGGTCTCCCGGGCCATTTGTCAGCATGATCCCATCTGGTTTTAATCGAAGGATGTTTTCAGCACTATAGTTGTATGGCACTACTGTTATATGGCAATTTCGTTTTGTAAGCTCACGCAAAATGCCATGCTTCATACCGAAATCGACTAGAACAATCCTTCTTCCTCTACCTGGCACAACATAAGGCTTGATTGTCGAAGTCTTAGGCACTTGATCTGTTGGTAGCTTCTTTCTATGTAATTTTTCAAGCAGTGTTTCTACATCTTCGCTTTGATCTGCGATAATTGCTTTCATCGTCCCGTGTTTACGAATTATTTTCGTCAACTTTCTCGTATCAATTCCATATACACCAGGAATATCATGGGCCTTCAGGTAGCTATCAAGGCTTTCTTCACTACGAAAATTGGATGGGATCTCACTGGATTCTTTTACGATAAATCCATGAATGAATGGATGGACGGTTTCAAAGTCATCTCGATTTATTCCATAATTGCCTGCAAGCGGATAGGTCATGGTTACAATCTGTCCACAATAAGATGGATCAGTAATAATCTCCTGATAGCCTGTCATCCCTGTATTAAAGACTATTTCGCCTACCATCATGCGGTCACTTCCAAATCCTTCTCCGTTAAATACTGTGCCATCTTCTAATACGAGCTGCTTTTTATTCATGTTCATCCTCCTTGTACGCAATCTTTCCTTCCGAGATGGTTAAGACTGGGATACCTTGTACTTTCCATTCATGAAATGGAGTATTTTTTCCTTTTGAAAAAAAGCTGATTTTATTAATTTTCTTCTGCTTTTTTAAGTCAACCAATGTTAAATCTGCGGTCTTCCCCTCCGATATCTTTCCATAAGGTAGGTTAAATACTTCCGCTGGACGAACAGTCAACCAATCTACCAATTGTTGCAAGCTACATTTTTCAGTTTGGACCAGATGGGTATATAATAGTGAAAATGCTGTCTCGAGTCCTACAATGCCAAATGGAGCACCTTGGAACCCCTTTGCTTTCTCATCCTCTGCATGGGGTGCATGGTCTGTCGCAATAAAATCTATTGTTCCATCCAATAGTCCCGCAAGCAACGCCTCTTTATCAGCTACCGTTCTTAAAGGGGGATTCATTTTATAATTCGCGTTATCTTCTATTACAGCCGTTTCATCTAGCAGAAGATGGTGTGGGGTGACTTCTGCTGTTACATGAATGCCTGCCCTTTTAGCATCTCTGATAACACGAACCGACTCTTTAGTACTCACATGACAAACATGATAGTGACATCCAGCAGCTTCTGCTAGTAATACATCTCTAGCAATTTGTACGGATTCACTTAGCGACGGAATCCCTGGTAAACCTAATTCCTTACTGACTTCACCATCATGCATTACCCCACCATAAACAATGGAATTGTCTTCGCAATGGGCAACAATTGCCTTTCCAGTAGCAGCTGCCTGCTTCATGGCTTGGAGCATAAAATCAGCTGTCTGAATGCCTACCCCATCGTCTGTGAAGGCAAAAACTCCTTCTTGGGACAGCTTGGAAATGTCCGTAATTTCTGTTCCTTGCAAACCTTTCGTTATCGCAGCATAAGGAAGTACTCGCACTTCTGCTTCTAACTGGATCTTTTCCAAGAGTGAATGCACAGACTGTACATCATCAGGTACAGGATTTGTATTCGGCATGGCACAGACCGTAGTGAATCCTCCTCTAGCAGCTGCTTTTGTACCAGTCTTAATCGTTTCTTTATGCTCTCCCCCGGGCTCCCGTAAGTGAATATGCACATCTATAAAACCTGGAAGAAGTAGGTTTCCCTCACAATCGATAGTTTGGTCCGCCGTAACTTGTAAACATTCTCCAACTTCAGCAATTTTGTTATCTATAATTAATACCTCATACGTTTCTTCCTTAGATGCTGACGATAGCCTTTTGGCGTTTTTCAGTAGTAATTTCATTTAATTTTCCCCACTCTCCAAGTATTTTTTTCATAATGGCCATCCGGATATACACTCCATTGTTCATCTGCTTAAATATGCGGGACCTCTCGCACTCTACCAGGGAACTATCTATTTCAATCCCTCTGTTTACTGGTGCTGGATGCATAATAATGGCATGTGAAAGCATTTGTTGCTCTCGTTCTTTCGTTAACCCATAGCGCTCTAGGTATTCTGCATAGTCCCCTTCATTACCGTGTCTTTCATGTTGAATACGTAAAAGCATCATCACATCGCTTTTGTGTACTGCTTCATCCATACTGATATAGGGAATTGGAAGAGATTCATCGATAAACTCTGGCGCAGCACTAAATGCGACATTCGCACCAAGCCTTGTGAGCGCCTCAGCATTTGATTTAGCGACCCTGCTATGTTTGATGTCTCCTGCAATGGTAATCTGCAAACCTTGAAAACTGCCAAACTCCTGATAAATTGTTAATAGATCAAGCATGCACTGGGTTGGATGTTCTGCCTTTCCTGCCCCCGCATTAAGGATGGGAATTGATAAACCATGCTGTAGCTCTTCTATCCATTGATCCGAAGCGTGTCGAATCACAAGCATATCCGCCCCAATTGCTTCAAAGGTTTTTGCAGTATCGTAGAGTGACTCTCCCTTTGTTGCACTTGAACTTTCTTGGTGAAAATCGAGTACTTCCATTCCAAGCTTTCGCTCAGCTACTGTAAAACTCATTTTTGTTCGCGTACTTGGTTCATAGAACAGATTAGCCACAAATATTTGTTTTGAGAGAGGAAGAGGGTTTTCCTTCAGTGCCTCTGCCATTTCTAATAATGAGTAAATTTCCTCTTTAGTTAACTGGCTTACTGATGTAAAATGTTGCATTTTCACAACTCCTTCACGAAATAATGAGCATAGGGTGAAAAGGATTTTGAGACATAAAAAAACCTCTTTGCAAAAGTTGCAAAGAGGTATACGTGTATTGTTATGGGTATACACGTCTCCTAAGGCAACCTTGCAGATCTCTCTGTATCTGTTTAAAGGTTTTATAAAAGCAGGGTCCTCCTGCTATTTTTCGTAAATGGTTACAAGGTCTTGACCATCCGTTTCTTGTAACTCTACTGTGATTACTTCCTTTTCCGAAGTAGGGATGTTCTTGCCTACATAGTCTGCCCGGATCGGCAGCTCACGGTGCCCTCTATCAACAAGGACGGCTAACTGAATTTGTGAGGGTCTTCCTGTGTCCATCACAGCGTCCATTGCTGCACGAACTGTTCTCCCTGTGTATAGCACATCGTCAAGGAGAATAACTCTTTTTCCTGAAAGATCTACAGAAATATTCGTCCCCTTAAGCTGTGGCTCTTCATCTTCGCTTACTTTATCAAGATCATCACGATAAAGTGTAATATCCAGTTCGCCAGTAGGTACGGTAATGTTTTCTATTTGGAGAATTTTCTCCTGCAATCGTTTGGTAAGAGGAACGCCACGGGTTTTTACCCCAATGAGCACGAGCTCTTCTCCGCCTTTGTTTTTCTCTAAAATCTCATGTGCAATTCTAGTGATGGCTCGGTTAATTGCCGCCTGATCTAGGATTTCAGTTTTTTTCTTCAAGTTTAAACACTCCAACCATAGAAAAATCCCTTTCTCCATGAGGAAAAAGGGACACAGTTCTGAATGTCTTTGTTACAACCGAATCCTTTTAAGCCTCACTGGACTATTTTAAAGGGTCAACTATTCATTTGGTTCATTATTACAAAGTTCGCCGTTCATGTCAATACATTTTCTCAATATAGTCTATTACATCTGCAAAGTAGGTCGGTAAAGGAGCTTCGAATTTTAGCCACTCACCTGTTTTAGGATGTGTAATCGCAAGCGATTTAGCATGCAACACTTGGCCGTTTGCATCCAATGTTTTTCTTGGACCATATTTTGGATCCCCTACAAGAGGGTAGCCAATATATCTCATGTGTACACGAATTTGATGCGTTCTTCCTGTCTCCAGCTGGCATTCTATCCTAGTATAATCTGGATAGCTTTTTAATACTTGAAAATGCGTAATCGCGGGTTTTCCATTGTCCACCACAGCCATTTTTTGCCTATCCTTAGGGTCTCTTCCAATTGGAGCGTCAACCATACCCGTTTCATGAGGAATTTCCCCATGGACGAGCGCTTCATATTTACGTTCAATTGTCTTTTCTGACATTTGTTCTGATAAATTTCTATGGGCAAGATCATTTTTAGCAACTACAAGTAGACCACTAGTATCCTTGTCAATTCGATGAACGATCCCTGGTCTTTCTACACCATTTATACCGGAAAGGTCCTGACAATGGTAAAGAAGTGCATTCACCATTGTTCCCGTTTGGTGCCCTGCTGAAGGGTGAACAACCATGCCCTTCTCCTTATTTATTACTAATAAATCTTGATCTTCATACACAATATCCAATGGTATGTTTTCTGGAAGGATCTTTAATGCCTCAGGCTCTGGTATAGACCAATCTAGCATATCTCCTTCTTGACACTTGTAGTTCGCCTTTGACTCTTGGCCATTGACCTTAACAAGTCCCTTACTAATCCATGACTGGACTTGGGACCTGGAGCTATCCGGATTAATTTCTGAAAGCAGCTTGTCCAATCGTGTACTTGCTTCAGAAGCTATTACCTCATGCTGAAATAAACTCATTTTTTACCTTTTCCTTTCTTTAACTCATCCATTATTGTAGCAATAATAATGCAAAACACACCAACTACAAGAGCCGAGTCAGCTATATTAAATATCGGGAAATCATAGCCAAAGATAACAAAATCAAAAAAATCGACAACTTCCTTACGAAACAATCGATCAATAAAATTCCCAATTGCCCCACCTAAAAGAAGACTTAACGCGATTGCCAACCCAATATTTCCCTTTGCGTAACGTTGCATGTATACGATAATGCCAATTACAACAACAAGCGTAATAATATAAAAGAAAATCATTTGACCTTCTAATATACCCCACGCGGCACCTGTATTACGATGGGAGGTTAGCGAAAAAAACTGATCGATAATCGTTATTTCTTCGCCGTAATCCATATTTTTAACAACCAGCCATTTGGTCAATTGGTCTATACCGATCACGATAAGCGAAATAATATAGTATATGTACATTCTTGTTCCTCCGATTCTCCAATATGTGTCCTTTTTATATTAAACGTAAATGAAGAAATTTTCAATTCAGTACTCATGGACCAAAGCACAAACTCTCGATCAAAGGAATGCCGACTAAAATGGCTCAAACTGGTTTAACTATAGCATGACCCGGCTTTTCCGGGGCCACAATTTTAGGCTTAACATATTATACATTCTTATCTCAAAAAAATACTCCCCTTAGTACTAAGAGGAGTATGAAAAACTTATGCAGTATAATGTTCCTTAACCACATCTGCACAACGTGTGCAAAGTGTCGGATGCTCCTTGTCTTCGCCCACTGTTTCGGACGCTACCCAGCAACGTTCACATTTTTCACCAGGATGTGCTTCAACGGCAACATCCACGTATTTATATGTTTTCGTATTCTCTGCGTTTTCTTGCACGACTGCTTCAGAAACAATCAAGTACTGATGTAGTGGAGCCAGTGCTTCTAACACATCTTTTGTTTCCTGATCTTTTGGAACAATGGTGATCTTCGCCTCAAGCGATTTTCCAATTACTTTATCATTCCGAGCTTCCTCTAATGCTTTTAACACATCATCTCTAACCTTCATAAAGTGATCCCATTTCTCAGATAGCTCAGCTAATTGATTATCTGTTACCTCTGGAATATCTGTCAGCTGAACACTTTCCTCATTTGTTCCTGGTATATACTCCCAAACCTCGTCTGCGGTATGTGGAATAATTGGGGTAAGCAGCTTAACCAGTGTTGTCAAAATCTCATAGTATCCTGTCTGGATGCTTCTACGACGGTGATTTTCTCTAGACTCAATATATAAGATATCTTTTGCAAAATCCAGATAGAAAGAGCTTAGATCAACTGCACAGAAATTATGAATTTGATGGAAAATTGGAGAAAACTCATAGTTCTCATAATTTCCTCTTACATCTTTCAACAAACGTTGCAAGCGCTGAAGCATATATTGATCCACTTCTTCCAAATCACTATGGGCAACACGATCTGTTTCTGGATTAAAGTCAGAAAGATTTGCTAGCATAAAGCGGAATGTATTACGGATCTTACGGTATGCTTCAGAGATTTGCTTCAAAATATCATTTGAGATACGAACATCTGCTTGATAATCTACTGAAGACACCCATAGTCGTAAAATATCTGATCCGAGTTGTTTCTGGACCTTAGATGGTACCATAACATTACCAAGTGATTTACTCATTTTCCTTCCATTACCATCCAATACAAATCCATGACTGATGACCGTTTTATATGGAGATTTGCCAGTCACAGCTACAGCAGTAGATAGGGAAGAGTTAAACCAACCACGATATTGGTCACTACCTTCTAGATAGACATCTGCTGGACGCTGAAGGTCATCACGTTCTTCTAAAACTCCTTCATGGGATGAACCTGAATCAAACCAAACATCCATGATATCAGTCTCTTTAGTGAATACACCACTCGGACTATTTTCAGACGTAAACCCATCCGGCAATAAATCTTTCGCATCCCATTCAAACCAAATATTTGATCCATGTTCTTTAAAGAGATCCGAAACATGCTGAATTGTTTCATCTGTAATAATTGGAGTGTTATCTTCTGCGTAAAATACTGGAATAGGCACTCCCCAAGTACGTTGACGGGAAATACACCAATCTTCACGATCACGGACCATGTTGTAAAGGCGTGTTTCTCCCCAGTTTGGATACCAGTTCACTTCTTTAATCTCATCCAAAATGTTCTGGCGGAAATCTTTAATGGAAGCAAACCATTGGGATGTAGCACGGAAAATAGTCGGTTTTTTTGTTCTCCAATCATGCGGATAAGAGTGTGTTATAAAGGTAAGTTTTAATAATGCTCCTACTTCCTCTAACTTTTCTGTGATAATTTTATTCGCTTCATCATAGAAAAGACCTTCAAATCCTGGTGCTTCATTGGTAAATACGCCCTTCTCATCAACTGGACATAAAGCATCAATGCCATAGCTACGGGAAACATAAAAGTCGTCTTCCCCGTGCCCTGGAGCGGTATGGACACAACCTGTACCTGCGTCCGTTGTAACATGATCGCCCAGCATTACAAGCGAATCTCTATCATAGAAAGGATGTTTGGCAACAATACGATCAGCTTCTTGTCCTTTAAATGTTTTTATGACTTCGTAGTTTTCCCACTCTAGTGTCTCTGCTACCGTCTCCACTAGTGCTTGAGCAAGAACAAATTTTTCATTATTTGCCGCAACGACAACATACTCTAATTCAGGATGTACACTAATCCCTAAGTTTGCCGGCATTGTCCATGGTGTAGTGGTCCAAATAATAATTTTCTCTCCACCATCAAGCAGGTCTTTACCATCCTTTACTTCAAATCCTACGTAAATAGATGCAGACCGCTTGTCATGATACTCAATTTCCGCTTCAGCAAGTGCTGACTCAGAGGATGGAGACCAATAAACAGGCTTAAGACCTTTATAAATATATCCTTTTTTAGCCATCTCACCAAAAACTTTTATTTGGGCTGCTTCATAATCCTTTGTTAAGGTAATATAAGGGTTCTCCCAATCTCCTCTAACACCTAGCTGTTTGAACTGTGTACGTTGGCTATCAACTTGACCTAAAGCATAGTCAGCACATAGCTGTCTGAATTCCGCAATGCTAAGTTCTTTACGTTTTACCTTCTTTTTCTTTGTTAGAGCTGTTTCAATTGGCAGGCCGTGTGTATCCCAACCTGGTACATATGGGGCGTAGTAACCTGTCATGGATTTATAACGTGTGATAAAATCCTTTAAAATTTTATTAAGCGCATGCCCAATGTGGATATCACCATTTGCATACGGCGGTCCATCATGCAACACAAACAAAGGTTTTCCTTTAGAGCGTTGAAGGCTTTTTTGATAGATATCCTTCTCTTCCCATTCCTCTTGGCGTTTTGGTTCTTTATTTGGTAAATTTCCGCGCATCGGAAATTCTGTCTTTGGCATTAATAACGTATCCTTGTAATCCATAAATGCTCCTCCTGTTTCAATGAAATAAAAAAAGCCCTCAAATCCCAAAAGGGACGAGAAGACTCGCGGTACCACCCTTATAAACTTAAAACCGTAACGATTTTAAATTCACTCGATATCCGTAACGAGGATAAACCGTTCATTACTACTTTTTGTTCGCAATGAATACTCGGGAGTGATGTTCTAGAAGTTTCTGTACCGGGCTCACACCGTATCCCAGTTCGCTATAATCAGAGGATCCTTCTATACTATCTCCGTCAACGTCTAGCTATATCATTGTCCTACAATTCACTTTGTTTATGTCTATGAATTATATGTAAAAAATGTGTCGCCGTCAAGATTTAAGATTCATTTTCCGCTAATTCAAGTTCTTCTCCAATTTCAGCGTCAAAAAGCTGTTCCCAATCATCTGTTCCGATCATATCTAATTGGGCTTCAACAAGCATTTTCAAGCGTGTACGGAAAACTTTAGCCTGTTTTTTAAGCTCTTCTACGTCCATTGAGATACGTCTCGATTTACTTAATGCTTCGTTAATAATACGATCTGCATTTTTTTCTGCTTCTTTTATGATTAGCTTCGATTCTTTCGTCGCATTCCCTTTAAGTTCTTCTGCAGTTTCTTGCGCAATTAGAATAGACTTATTAAGTGTTTCTTCTATATTCGTAAAATGCCCGAGTCTTTCAGTCAGTTGCTCTACTTTTTCAGCAAGGTCCTTCTTATCTCTGATCACAATCTCATAATCTTTTATGACCTGATCAAGAAATTCATTGACCTCGTCTTCATCATATCCTTTAAACTTTCTTGTAAATTCCTTATTATGAATATCTAGTGGCGTTAATGGCACATTGGCCACCTCCTTTAAAGTAATAGCATTCCATCTGTAAAAATAATAAATAAAAACAATTTCTCATTATCACCTGTCCATCTTTAATTCGACAAAAATCGTTGTATTCCTGCAAAGGTATGATTTTATTTTAGCACAGCAATGGTTATTTTCAACTTATCTTTTTTCGTAGTTCCATTAACAGCAGCAAGTTTACTTCTTCCCTTCCCTCTTAAGGACAATAAGTCACCTTCTTGAAGACCGTACTTTCCGTCTTCAACTACTTTATAATTCACTTTCACTTGCTGTTTTGTTATGTTAGCCGCCGCATCCTTTCTGGATAGATGGTAAATCTCTTTTAGTACCGTATCTAACCGTAAAGAAGAAACAGTTTTATCGGAAAAATCCCACTGCTGTTCTGATGCCAATCCTTCAGATAAAGGTTTTTCTTCAAGTGTTACTTTGGCTTTTTTAATCATATTCAAATTCGCTCTTACAAATGGGGCTATTTCATCCCCCAAAACAATTTGCAAAATGCCATTCTTTACAGTAATATCACCGAATTTCTGTCTCTTAATTCCTAGCGACAAAAATGCTCCCATTACGTCTCGATGTTCTATAGTAACAAATTTACTTTGATATGTTGCTTGGCATAAGGTCAGCTGAAAATCTTCTATGCTTATTTCATCATAATAGGGAGCCAGAATAGCACGCTTCCTTTCAGCGTCAGCAGTTCCGCCTTCAAAGGAAAGCTTTATATCCGATGATTCTCCTCCAACCAGCATTTTCACAATCTGTTGTTCTCTAGGGTCAAGAAAATCGGTAAGCCTTGGTTGAAAGTTTCTCTCAACCTGCTCCTTCCAAGAAAGCACCTTATCAATAAAAGGTTGTTCATCTTTTCTAAAATGCTGATATATGTCCATATGTACCATCCTAGAATAATATCTTGTAAAATTCCCATAATCCCATTCTCGCTAAATGGATGACAAATATCCCTACGATTGGAGATAAATCAATCATGCCGATAGGTGGGATGAATTTCCGAAACTGTTCTAAATATGGCTCACAAATTTTAGTCAAAAAACTTCCAATACTGGATTCTCTTGCACCAGGAAACCAAGACATAAAAATATAAACAATTAGCGCTAAACTATAAACATAAAGCGCTGTATCTAACAACTGAAATAATTGAAACATCTATCTACCATCCCTTTTCAAAATCATTTTCTGAAAGTGCTTCTGAAATTGTTCCAGAAACATTTACATTATCCGGTGTACAGAGAAAAGTCTCTGCCCCAAGCTTTTGTATATCTCCATTTAGAGCATATACAGTACCGCTTAAAAAATCAACAATTCGTTTTGCCTGTTGATGGTCCACTCGCTGCAGATTAATAACGACGGCGCGCCGGTTAATAATATTGTCAGCAATCTCTTGTGCTTCATTATAGGTTCTAGGCTCACACAGCACAACCTTTGAGGAAGCTTGCTGCATACTGGTTAGGCTAACAACATTTTGCTTCTTTCCCTGTTGTGTTTCTTTTTGTTCAGGTTCTGCTTGTTCATCAGTTGGAACTTCCACATATTCATACTCATATTCTTCATCCATCGTAAAATAATTTTTTAACTTGTTTTTTATACTCATCTTTTTCACCCCACTAATTTGGTTCCGATTCGGATATGGGTAGCTCCTTCTTCAATTGCCACCTCATAGTCGTTGCTCATTCCCATCGACAAATACGCACAAGGTGCCGACTCATAGCGCTTCTCTTGCACTTCTTCTTTTAGGTATGCAAGTCTTTTGAATACTTGACGAAGCACTGTCTCGTCTTTCGTATGTGGCGCCATCGTCATTAAGCCAATTACTCGAATATTTTCATACTCACGCAACTTTTCAATAAACGGAAGAACCTCTTCTGGCGATATCCCATGCTTGGATTGTTCTTTGCTTACATTCACTTGAATAAAACAATCTATCTTTTTCTCGGTACGTTTATTAATCTCTTTAGCAAGAGAAATCCTGTCTAATGAGTGAATCACATCAACCTGATGGATAACATCTTTAACTTTTCTTGACTGTAGGGTTCCGATAAAATGCCATTTAACATCTGTCCCCTGAAAGTAATCGTATTTTTCCCTAAATCCCTCAAGACGGTTTTCTCCTAGATCGCATACACCAGCTTTAATTGCTTCCTCGGTTCGTTCTATTGTAACATATTTCGTCACCCCAATTAGGGTGATATCCTTAACTGAGCGATTACTATTTTTACAAGCATCTTCTATTCTACGATTAATTTCTTTAAGATTTGTTGCGACTTGCATGCTTACCCTTCTCCTCCTTCGTTGAGCTAATCAGAAAAACCAATAAAACCAAGCATTCTCCCCGTTTTCCCATTATCCCTCCGATGAGAGAAAAAAAGCTCGCTGTCCTCATAAGTGCAGTAATTTGTTACACCTATATTATTACGTAATACCCCAGATTGTAAAAGAATATCCTTATTTAGTTGTTTTAAATCAAGGTTAAAGCGGCCATTTTGTTTCACAGTTACACTATTCGAATGAAATGGCTTCGGTATATGGGTTATCACCTGCTCGTCCACTTCATAATGCTTTTTGGAGATACATGGACCGATTACAGCTTGCAAATCGGAAGGGTTCGATCCTAGACTACGAAATCTTTCGACCATTTGTTTACCGATCCCATGTACGGTTCCTCTCCACCCGGCATGAGCAATCCCAATAATATTCTGTTTAGGATCAAAGAAAAACAATGGGACACAATCTGCAAAAAAGGCAGTACAGAATACTCCCTTCTCTCTAGTCACCATCCCATCTATGTCGGAGATAGAGGTTTCATACTCAATTGCACCTCTTCCAGCATCCTGTTTTGTGACTGTCTTAATGTTTATATCATGGACTTGTTCTCCCACAATCCAATTCGAAAGGGGAAAAGAAAGCTCCTCTGCTAGCTTTTCTCTATTTTCTATAACATCTTTTTGGTCATCCTTAACGTGTAAACCCATATTTAAATGTTGATAAGGCGGTTTACTAACCCCTCCTATTTTTGTTGAAAATCCAACTGTCAATAACGGTGACAGCTTTTCCCATTCTTCGATACGTAAATAGGACGTATGCTTTGTGATAAATGGTTCACTCATGTCTTAACCTCCCCCATGTTCTTGAACCATTTTACCACATTTAAATCGATCTCAACCGTTATGGCCTGTAATAAAATGCCCCGAATAGAGTTTAGGTTCTCCAATATTCTTCACCAAAATTACGTCAGAACCGATCCTTACAATTTGTTCCCAATGGATAACCAACTCATCTGCTTTTCCAAAAAAACCACTCTTTTTATCTTTAATCGTCAGCACAATCGCTACGATCTTACCTCTATCCGTATCAATTTCAAGATCTGTTATATGTCCAAGTCTTTTACCGTCGTCAACAATAATAACTTCTTTTACCTGCAACTCTGATAACTTCATCATTTTCAATCCCCCCAATTACTTTAAATATATGCAGTACATCTAAACATTTTCATGTAAATTGCAATAATAAAAAAGAAGTATGAGAATAAAAGCTAGAAGACAATGAATGTAGGAACGATGTGAGATTACATAGAATCTTTAAGAAAAAATTTAACCATAAGAAAATCCGAACTTATGCTAAATTTTTTGGCTTTAGCATAGTTCGGATCTTCAGTTAAGCTAATAATTCAACCATATTTCTTTATTCAAACATCTGTTTATTCATTTGTTTAATGGCTGCTTTCTCGAGACGAGATACTTGCGCCTGCGAAATGCCAATTTCATCTGCAACTTCCATTTGTGTTTTTCCTTGGAAAAATCGCTTATTCAATATCATTTTTTCTCGTGCATTAAGCTGGTGCATACCTTCTTTTAATGACAGTTTATCAAGCCACGTTGAATCTTTGTCCTTTTCATCACTAATTTGATCCATAACAAATATTGGATCCCCACCGTCATTATAAATAGGCTCAAATAGAGATACAGGGTCCTGAATAGCATCCATGGCGAAAACAATATCAGAATGAGGAACACCCATCTCTTCAGCTATTTCCATAGGTGTTGGTTCTTTTGATGTTTTATTTATTAATTTTTCTCTAACTTGTAGAGCTTTGTATGCAATATCTCGTAAAGATCTAGATACCCTAATTGGATTATTATCCCTGAGATACCTCCTAATTTCTCCAATGATCATTGGCACAGCATACGTCGAAAATCTTACATTATGTGATAAATCAAAGTTATCAATGGATTTCATTAAACCAATGCAGCCGACCTGAAACAAATCATCGACAAATTCACCGCGATTGTTAAATCGCTGAATAACACTTAAAACAAGGCGTAAATTCCCATTTACCAATTGTTCTCTCGCAGAAATGTCATCTTCTTGTTGCATTCTAACAAATAATTTCCGCATTTCATCGTTTTTTAGTACGGGCAATTTCGATGTATCAACACCACATATTTCAACTTTATGTCTAGTCACTTTAGTTCAACCCTCCCAGATGGCGATGCTGTTCAAGGACAGTTTCTCCACCTGGAAAGCTTTTTATGCAGTTCGGTCAGTGACATACATGGTGCAAAATGCTCTTAAATCTTAGAGTGATAAGGCTAGACCATTTTATTAAATTCTTTTTTTAATCGACGAATTATTTTTTTCTCCAGTCTTGAAATATAAGACTGTGAAATTCCTAACATATCAGCAACATCCTTTTGCGTTTTTTCTTCCTGACCAATTAGGCCGAAACGCAGTTCCATAATTTGCTTTTCGCGATCATTTAATTGTGAAAGGGCACTTTTTAAAAGGCTCTTGTCTACATTGGATTCAAGATTTTTGGTAATAATATCATCATCTGTTCCCAAAACGTCTGATAAAAGAAGCTCGTTGCCATCCCAATCTATGTTGAGAGGCTCATCGAAGGATATTTCCGATTTAAGTTTATTATTTCTTCTAAGATACATAAGAATTTCATTTTCTATACACCTAGAAGCATACGTAGCTAATTTGATTTGTTTTTCAGGGTTAAATGTATTAACAGCCTTTATTAGACCAATTGTTCCAATGCTAATTAAGTCCTCTATATTAATTCCCGTGTTTTCAAATTTGCGAGCGATATACACAACAAGACGAAGATTACGTTCTATTAAGACTGCTCTCGCTGACTTATCTCCTTTAGGAAGTAGAATAAGAAGCTCTTGTTCCTCTTGCTTGGAAAGGGGTGGTGGCAATGCTTCACTTCCACCAATATAATAGATTTCATCCGATTTAATCCCTAATTTAATGAGTAGCTTATACCACCATAGACGAAGACGAAGTTTAACAGATTTCAATCTAAATCTCTCCTTTTTATGCAGAACTAATAGCTGCTAGTTTTATAATTTGTGGTTGCAACAGACAATGGTAGCTTCCGTCCTTTACCAACTCAGCAAACTGGATACCGATTAACACGTTTGACGTAACTAATTTTTGTTCACCATAATAAACCATTAACTTTTCCGGTCTTACTGTAAAAAGAAATTCACTTTTACCTTGCACCCCTTGATATGGCACGATCTGGATAAACCGCTCCCATTCACTGGGGAGTTGTTCAAAATTTAGACCTTCATATGAAGCTTTTAATAACTTCCAGTCTTTTTCTGTAAACCAATTTTTGAGAAAGCTTTCATCACAGATCATTACAGGCTTTTTTGTGATAGGATCTGTCAATTGATTACCACTATCAATGTATCCCTGTGTAGAATAAGTTTCATTGTTCAATTGAACGGTTACCATACAGAGTTGATCATAGCGGATTTTTTCCGTTGCGTGCTTGTCCATTCGATTCTTAGTAAACCACCATATTATTGGGAACCCAACAACGACGAACACCCAGCTGACAGGGTCTCCAAATCCTCCATTAAAGGTAAGGACACTGCTTCCAGATAGTGATACAGGGTTTTGAATGAGAAAGTGAACAGCTAGTAACCCACCCCCTATAGAAAAGGTAGAAAAATAGAAAATCAGTAATAATTTCAGCGTACGATAAATGGACTTAAACCCGAAGGCACTCCATATAATAAAAATGGAATACAGTACCTTTCCAACCACTCCCACAAAAAAAGATTCAGGAAAATAAAAGGTGATCGGCACCAAAAGAGAGGCAATAAATGCACCACATATGATTCTCCATTTCTTTGTTACTTCTCTGCCTAGAGCTTGAGTTAATAGAAGTAGCATCGCATCGAGTAAAAAGTTTAGCATCCAGACAGCGTCCAAATAAATGATCAAAGCAGCTCTTCCTTTCGGATATCCTGTCATCTGGAGAGTAAATAAAAGCATGGTTGGTAGGAGTATTTAGATAGTAATGAAAGTATACCGAAGCAGCAGAGCAAAGTCTGTCACTTCTTGTATGCGTAAAGGGGCTAATTTCAACTAGTTATCGAGGAATATGTCAGGCAAACATACGTTAGTAGGAGGAAGATTAAGAAGGAAGTGAGGAAAGTCTCGCAATTCTCTACTCGCAGAGGCGAACGTGCCACTAATCTAAATCCTTTTATTCTATCTAGTTTAGAATCATAAAAAAAGATGAACCCTGATTGGTACAGGGTTCATCTTTTTTAGGTTAACTGAATTTAGCGATTACGGTTTCTATTTCTTAAGAAAGTAGGAATATCCAATGTTTCATCCTCTTGTTTATTAGCTCGTGGTTGTGAGGTTTCTCTCGTTGGTGCTTCCTCGTTCGCACGCGTAGCTGCATGCTGGTTGTGATTGATTACTGGACGTTGTGTTTGTTGTTTAGGTTGCTTTTCTGCTTTTTGCACAGCCTCATCAAAACCGGTTGCAATAACTGTAACAACAATTTCATCTTTAAGGTCTTCATTAATTACTGAACCAAAAATCACGTTAACCTCATTATCTGCTGCAGAGGTAACTAAATCAGCAGCTTCTTGAACCTCATACAAGCTCAAGTTCGTTCCACCAGTAATGTTCATTAATATACCATGTGCACCATCAATTGAAGTTTCAAGCAATGGCGAAGAGATTGCCTTTTTAGCGGCTTCAGTAGCACGTGTTTCTCCTGTAGCTACACCAATACCCATTAGAGCAGAACCTTTATCAAACATAATAGTCTTGACATCGGCGAAGTCTACGTTGATCAATCCAGGTTTTGCAATCAGATCGGAAATACCTTGAACACCTTGGCGTAATACATTATCCGCCTCTCGGAAGGCTTCAAGCATTGGTGTGTTTTTATCAACTATTTCTAGCAAACGATCATTTGGAATCACGATTAGCGTATCGACACTTGATTTTAGTGCTTCGATACCAGATATTGCCTGTGTCGAACGTCTTCTTCCTTCAAAAGAGAATGGACGTGTTACAACACCAACAGTTAACGCGCCAAGGTCTTTCGCAATTTGTGCTATGACAGGTGCTGCTCCTGTCCCAGTACCGCCGCCCATTCCGGCAGTAACGAAGATCATGTCAGCGCCCTGAAGCACTTCCTCTAACTGTTCTTTGCTTTCTTCAGCAGCTTTTTTTCCTACTTCCGGGTTAGCGCCTGCACCAAGCCCACGTGTCAGTTTGCCGCCAATCTGTATTTTCACTTCTGCTTTTGATAGATTTAAAGCTTGTGCGTCGGTGTTTACAGCGATAAATTCTACACCTTCAACCCCATGCTCAATCATACGGTTTACAGCATTGTTTCCGCCACCGCCGACGCCAATTACTTTTATTGTTGCTAACTCTTCCATATTTGTATCAAACTCTAACATATTCCGTTCCTCCTATATGCAAATTACAAGCGTCCCAGAAGCTCACTTTCCCTATATGTAAGGGGTCGTTCCATCTAGTCTCTATGAAGCAATCATCGAATTTAGCATTAATGCTCTACAAACCTAGCACATTAATCAAAGAAATTCTTAAACAAGTTTGCTATGCTGGAATCCTTTTTCTTTTTTTCTTTTGGTTCATTATATTGAGTTTGTTTTTTAGTTCTTTTTGGCCTTTGATCTTGTTCAGGCACAATAACAGAAGGAAATAACTCTTTTCCCTGTATTTTCGCATTTCGATATGCAAATTGCAAGATTCCTACTCCTGCAGTGAATTGCGGTTCCCGAACACCTATGTAATCAGGTATAGCTATTCGGACACTTGTATGGAACATATCCTGTGCCAACTCTAATACGCCAGGCATGGCCATTGTCCCACCAGTTAAGACAAATCCACCAGGCAATTCGCCATATCCCATTTTTCTAATTTCACGTTCCGCAAAGGCATAGATTTCTTCCAGCCTTGCTTCGATCATATCAGAGATTTGCAACTGGTTGTACGTTTGTTTCGAATTACTTCCAATTACAGATACCTCAAACGTTTCGTCTTCCTGGGCATTATTATAAAAAGCATGTCCATAATTACGCTTTACGTCCTCTGCTTCCTCGGAAGTTGTCCGCATCCCAATGGAGAGATCCTTCGTAATATTATCCCCTCCCAAAGGAATGACACACGTTGCTGCAAGATGGTCATTTTCGAATACAGATACGGTAGAACATCCGCCGCCAATGTTAATAAGCGCAACGCCCATATTCATTTCATCTTTTGATAAGGCTACCGTTCCAGCAGCTAATGGCTGGAGGCAAATGTCCGCTACTTGCAGATTAGCCCGTTCTACACATTTTAAAATATTGTGGAGTACGGTTTTAGAACAGGTAATAATAGTACCTTCCATTTCCAGTCGCACACCAATCATTCCCCTGGGGTCTGTTATTTCATCAAGACCGTCAACAATAAACTGTTTGGGAATGACATCAATAATTTCTCTTTCTGGTGGAATGGACACAACCTGTGCACCATCAATTACACGGTTAATATCCTCATCTCCAATTTCTCTGTCTTCACTTTGTACTGCAACTACACCGTGACATGGCTGTAACTGAATGTGATTGCCATTAATCCCTACGACTACACGGTCAATCTGCATTCCAACCATCCGTTCGGCCTGCTCAACAGCATTGCGTATTGATTGAACTGTTTGATCAATGTCTACTATTGCGCCTTTTTTCATACCATTAGACTTTGCAGACCCTACTCCGATAATGTTTAATGAGTCATTTAATACTTCTCCAATTATTACTTTGATTTTTGTAGTACCTATATCAAGGCTAACTAATATATCACTGTTGTTCAAAAGTAAGGCACCCCCTAAATTCAGCAAACTTCATCTTTGTGTTTTGTTTAAGTATTCTATAATTCTATCTGATAACATATCATTTTAAAGTAATATCCTAGAAAAAGAAATATATTATAGGTAATTCCACAAGAAATAGCTGATTCCTTTATTTTTCTGCTACTTTTTATTGTATTTTAACAAATACAGACACTTACTCTATATATTTCGTTTAACCGACTCGTTATATGACTGCAAATATAAATTGAGTAAAGTTAATCTGTAGCATCCTCTCTATCCTCTTCGGATGTCTCTTGACTCTCAGAATCGGTAAACGCCTCAAAGTAAGCTCCAACTCCAATATGAATAATCCCCTTATTTCCCTCTTCAAGCTGGGAAACAATGGACGGATACACACTCATTTTTTCCGCGAAATCCCTAATCGTACCATCTACCATAAAGCCATCATTCATATAGAGCATAAGTTTATTCTTATTCTCGTCAGTTGGCACCCAATAAATTTCCGAAATTAATTTCAGAATACTAGTTGGTAACTTCTCAAGCTCTGCTGTCATCCTATGTAAATATTCTTCTTCCTTGAAATCGAGCAATAATGGCGCGTCCCCGTTGGAAAGTTGCTGACCGGCATCTTTTAGCACTGTCCCATTTCCTAACACAGGATAGTAGTTGCTATCTTGGGTGACATACCCTACCCGACTTAATTCTTTTATCTCTATTTCCACAGTTCGCGGGAGCTGTCTGGAGACCTCTACTGAATCAACAATAGGATTTGCAGCTATTTCTGCGCGAATTTCTTTTTTGTTAAGGCTCCAGATATTCGTATTTGTTGTGAGACCACTTAATTCCTCTATTTCATTATCGGATAAAAATGTATTACCTTTAATCGTTATTGTTTTTACATCACTCAAAGGTGATTGTAAATAAGCAATAATTGAAATTAATAAGAAAAAAATAGAAAGGTAGAATACTAAACGACGATTCGCTTTCTTTTTTCTTGCCTGTTTCAGTTTTGGGATACGATCCTCGATTGAAACAATCTTCTTTTGGCTCATCTCCATTTCTTCCTTTATAAAAAATTAACAAAGAGTTTCGACTAGAAATAGCCAATGTTTCCTGTTACATGAATTATATCACAAGTTCCTTATGGAAATGTAGTATACAATCATAGTTTATCAAGTTTTTAAGATTAATCACCTATTAATTTTTACCAGTTTTAAATCCCCCTGTATACTAACTTAGATTTTTGAATATCTACTAATATTCAATAGTACTCCAACCGAGCATAAGGTTAAAGTTAAGGAAGAACCACCATAACTAAGGAAAGGTAGCGTGATTCCTGTAACAGGAATTAAACCAATTACCACACTAATATTAATCATTGCCTGAATGGCAAGCATAGAAATAATACCAAGTGCTAAGAAACGGGCAAATGCATCTGGTGCATCAAGTGCTATTTTAATACCTCTCCAAAGTAATAGGAGAAACAAACCAATGACAGCACTCCCGCCAATAAAACCTAATTCTTCTCCTAGTATTGCAAAAATAAAATCGGTTTGCGGTTCTGGTAGATAAAAGTACTTTTGTAGACTTTCCCCCAAACCTAACCCCATTAAACCTCCTGGGCCAATTGCATATAAAGACTGTATAATCTGAAAACCATCACCTAAAGGATCTTCCCAAGGATTCAAGAACGCGGTTATTCTACTAATTCGATACGGAGCAGATGCAATCAACGCGACAAACCCTAACACACCAAGCCCGGCTAGTCCAAAAAAGTGCCATAGCCTTGCCCCTGCCACAAACACCATTACCATACAGGTGAGCACTAGCACCATTCCTGTACCAAGATCAGGCTGTAGCATGATAAGCCCAAATGCCGTAAAAATAAGTATGATAGAGGGAAAAAAGCCTTTTTTAAATGAGGTAATGTATTTTTGGTTTGATGCGAGATAGGCTGCCAGAAATATAATTAATCCTAATTTCATAAACTCAGATGGCTGGATGCTAAATGCTCCAACACCTATCCAACTTTGCGCACCTCCTCTTACCATTCCTACCCCTGGAATTAGAACGAGTAACAAAAGAACAAAACATGTGATAAGTAAGATTTTGGCATACTTTTTCCAGGTTCCATAAGGTACGAGTGTGGTGACGATCATCGCAACAATACCAGCACCAGCAAATAATAATTGTCTTTTTAAGTAATACATGGAGTCATCAAACTTATAATCTGCCCACACGTACGAAGAACTATACACCATAACAATTCCAGCTGTTAACAAACCAAGTACTACGGCAATCAGTATATAATCAGGTGCGTTTGAATCCTTTATCATTTTTCTCAACAAAAAAACACCCCTTCTTCTTAAATGAGACGGGGGTGTTATCTACCAATTTAGTGATTATATTTGACTGTTTAAGACAAGCCCCCTATTTTAGTCTATGCACGGCTTGTATAAACATGTCACCTCTTTCTTCAAAGGTTCTATATTGATCCCAGCTTGCACAAGCTGGTGATAATAAAATAACATCTTCTTCTGCTGAAACCTGGTATGCTTTTTCAACTGCATCCTCTACATCCTCAGCAAATATAATATTCGAAATGTCTGCCTGTTCGCCCAAATGTTTCAATTTTTCAGCAGTTTGTCCGAAGACGACCAACCCTTTTACATGTTTTAAATATGGCAAAAGTGCTTGAAAATCATTTCCTCTGTCAAGCCCCCCTGCTAACAGAATAACAGGTTGTTTGAAGGATGAGAGTGCTTTTTGTGTTGCCAACATGTTCGTTGCTTTAGAGTCATTATAAAACAGCCTTTGTTTGATGTTACCTACGAATTGCAGACGATGTTTAACACCTGAAAAAGTGGTGAGTACCTTGTAAATTCCTTCATTTGTAGCACCACGTAACTTTGCAGCTGCAATAGCCGCTAAAATATTCTCCAGGTTATGCTCCCCGACCAGTACAATATCGGACACTGGCATTACTTTCTCTTCACGGAAATACAAATAATCTTGGTCCATCCACGCACCGTTAGGAAGGCGTTGTGTGGCAGAGAAAGGCACCTTTAGAGAAGGAGATTTTTCAATTGCAGTTACGATTTTAGTATCATCGGCATTATAAACAAGATAATCGGATTCCGTTTGATTCCGAAAGATATTAAATTTTGCCTCCATGTAGTTTTCCATCGTTTTATGATAATCAAGGTGTGCCTCAAAAATATTAAGAACCACGGCAACACTCGGTTTAAATCGTTGAATCCCGAGTAATTGAAAAGAAGAGAGCTCTAAGACAAGTGACTCGTCACTTTCGACGGTCTGAGCGATTTCCGTAGCTACCAGCCCGATATTACCTGCTACTTTAACAGCTAAATTACTTTCTGAAAGCATTTCAGTTGTTAATGTTGTGGTAGTGGTTTTCCCATTTGAACCAGTTATCGCAATGATTTCCCCATCTGCTAATTGTCCAGCAAGCTCAATTTCGGTAATGATAGGTATGTCTCCCTTCATCGCTTCTGCCAAGATGATGTTATCATAAGGGATCCCCGGGTTTTTTACAATGATATCTATCCCATCTAGGACATGAAGGGGGTGTGTTCCTAATATCACCTCAGCACCTTTAGACTTAAGCTCTTCAACCGTTTCATCGTCTTCTTTTGCATGCATATCATTAATCCGGACGTTTTTACTATTTTCAAGTAGTACATTGGCAGCTGCCGTTCCACTTCTGGCTAAACCAAGCACCAATACATTAGAATATGGAAAATCGATTAGCTGCTTCAATTTAATCCCACCTCTATATATATACCAAGCGCGGCAAAAACAAGTCCGACAAGCCAGAAAGTCGTAACTACTCGCCACTCAGACCATCCGAGTAATTCATAGTGGTGATGCAGGGGACTCATTTTGAACACTCTTTTACCAGTTGTTTTAAAGGAAATTACTTGAATAATGACTGAGAGTGTTTCAATGACAAAAACCCCGCCAATAATAACAAGGATTATTTCCAGTTTAGTTAAAATAGCGATAGCAGCAATTGCGCCACCTAGAGCTAAGGATCCAGTGTCTCCCATAAACACTTTAGCTGGATGAGCATTAAACACTAGAAAACCGAGTAACGCCCCAACCACTGCTAATGAGAATATTGCAACCTCATTTTGCGGGAACCCGTACCATGCTAAAATACCAAATGCCCCAAACGCAATGGCAGCAGTTCCAGCCAACAGACCATCTAAACCGTCTGTTAAGTTTACAGCGTTCGAAGCGCCCACTAACATGACAATTATAAGAATGGCATAGCCCCATCCTAGTTCAAACTGTAATGAGGTGCCTGGGATTTGAATATATGTATCAAAGCCCTGACTCTGTAAAATAAAATAAAAAACAAGTGCGATAATTATTTGACCAGCCATTTTTTGCTTCGAGGTTAAGCCAAGGTTACGCTTCATTGCTACTTTAATAAAGTCATCCAAAAATCCGAGTAGGCCATAGCCAAGCAGAACAAATATTAACAGCCATAGTTCATAGCCGATCCCTTCAGCACCTGCTTTTAATGCCATAATGATGGATGTGATCACAACACTAAAGACAATCATAAGACCACCCATTGTCGGTGTACCTGTTTTCTTGAGATGAGATTTTGGCCCTTCTTCTCTAATGCTTTGTCCAAACTTTAATCTTCTTAAAAATGGAATAAATATCGGAGATAAAAGGACGGTAATTAAAAATGCTATTGCAATTGTAATTAATAATATTGAGATTTTCACTACTTTTCCTCCTTGTAGATTAACCGTCCATCGGTAGTGGCTAGCTAATTGCCTCTACCATTGTTTCAAACTTTAATCCTCTTGATGCTTTGAATAAAATAAGTGTTTCTTTATTTAAGTATGGTTGAAGTGCTTCGATCAGGGCTGACTTTGTTGTGAAATGCTCTATCTCAATGTCTGTTCCTTTATTTTGAAGCTCAGATGATATCCAATTGGCACTCTCTCCATAGGTATACACTGTGTCAACCGGATGTTCGATTGCATCCGCTACAGATCGATGTAGTTCCTCTGCATAATCACCAAGTTCTAATATGTCACCAAGAACAAGTACCTTCTTTTTAAAACCTTCCATTTGCTTTACTACTTCAATTGCTGCCTTCATGGAAGTTGCAGAAGCATTATAAGCATCATTAATAATTGCCACATCCTGTTTACCTTCCATAAGTTGAAAACGCATAGAAGTCATTTCTAGGTCCAGCAACCCTTTCTGGATGCATTCTTTTGTAACACCCAGTTTTCCACATACAGACATCGCTAAAGTAGCATTTTTTGCATGGTGCTTTCCTGGCAGAGGTATTGTATAAGATTGACCATCCACCTCAAAGTCCGTCTTATTATGATTTATGTGGACCGAGTTAATAACATGTTCATTACCAGGCTCAAAACCACATGTCACAACATTTACATGCTGATGTTTGAAAGAAAGTAATGGCTCGTCACCATCCAACAATAGTATGCCATCTGTTTTCAATCCATTTACTATTTCTAATTTTGCCTTCGCTATTCCTTCTCTAGAGCCAAGATACTCTATATGAGATTCACCAATATTGGTGATTAGGGCATAATCTGGGCGGGCAATACGAGTTAAGGTATCAATTTCTCCAGCCTGGCTCATCCCCATTTCTAACACAAGAACTTCTGTCTCTCGTTTCATAGAAAGAATAGTGAGTGGCAACCCTATGTGATTATTGAAATTTCCTTGGGTATGATGAGTCTTAAAAGTAGTCCTCATGATAGACGCCACCATATCCTTGGTTGTCGTTTTTCCATTTGAACCTGTAATCCCAATAACTTTAGGATTTACTTGGTCTCTGTACTTTGAAGCGATTTGTTGCAAGGTCATTAGTGTATCCTCTACCATATAGACGGAAATGGAAGGATTAAGCTTCTCTGGTAATGGCTTACGCTTATCCCAGATCGTTGCGACTGCTCCGTTCTCCACTGCTTGTTCCAAGTAAGTATGTGCATCAAAATTTTCGCCGATAAGTGGGATAAACAATGCATTATTCGCTTTCTTTCGGCTATCTGTCATCACTTCATGTATCTCATAATGATTATTTCTTCTTGTCATTGGAGTGAGAAATTCCTCAAGCCAATCCGTTGTAAACAACATGGTTAATTCCCCTTTGTCTTAATGGCATGTCTTGCCACTTCGCGGTCATCAAAGTCATATTTCACAAGGCCAATTTGTTGATACGTCTCGTGACCTTTTCCTGCAATTAGAATGATATCGTCTTTTTGCGCAAGTTTTATTGCATGCTCAATCGCTTCTTTTCTATCAGATATTACATCATAATCTTCTTTGTTCCTCGACAAGTCTGCTGTCATATCCTTTAGAATTTGCGCAGGGTCTTCCGTACGTGGATTGTCTGAGGTAAAAATGGCCCGATCCGCATAATGAAGGGCTATTCCTGCCATTAGAGGACGTTTTGTTCTATCACGATCTCCACCGCATCCTACCACTACATAAACTTTTCCCTCAGCAAATTCCTTGATTGTTTGCATTACGTTCTCTAAAGAATCAGGTGTATGTGCATAGTCAACAATTACTGCATAGTCTTGCTTTTCATCCACAGGCTCAAATCTGCCGTTTACCCCTGTTATGCTTTCAAGCGCGTCTTTAATAACAGCCAGTGAAACATTTTTTGCAATAGCTGCTGTGCTAGCAGCAAGCATATTATAAACATTGAACATTCCAATTAGCTTGGAATTAATTTCAATGTCACCAACCGGTGTTCTTAAAGTAAACGAAGTACCGCCTGCATCTAAGCGAATGTCTTCTGCTGTTACATCTGCCTCTTTTTTACAAGAATAGGTTAAAATATTTTGGGCAGTGCTGCGCTTTAAGACGCTACTGGCTGGATCATCTTCATTTAATACTGCAAATTTTGGCTGGTGTTTTGCATAAGTATTCCCTAACTGAGCAAACAAAAGACTTTTGGCACGTAAATAATCATCTATATCTTTATGATAATCCAAATGATCTTGTGAAAGGTTAGTAAAAATGGCAACATCAAATTCACAACCATGTACACGTCCCATATCCAAAGCATGGGAGGAAACTTCCATGATTGCCTGATCCACTTCGTTCTGGAGCATCTTACTAAAAAATCTCTGTAAACTTAACGAATCTGGGGTTGTATTATTAACAGGATATGTTTCGTCACCAATTTTCATTTGAATCGTGCCAATAACTCCAGTTTTCTTCTTATTCTTATTAAAAATGGTTTCAAGCAAGTACGTAACTGTCGTTTTCCCGTTCGTGCCGGTTACACCAATCAGTGGTAGCTTCCTCGTTGGATTTTGATAAAAACGAACAGCAACCATAGACATTACCCTGGCAGTGTCTCTAACCATTATGACTGGCACATTTGTCTTGACTGGTTTTTCAGCAATTATAGCAATGGCTCCATTTGAAATCGCCTGGTCTACAAAGTCATGACCATCCTGTGTATAGCCTGATATACACACAAACAAACTATTTGGACTGTTAATCCTTGAATCCATTTCTATGGAATCAATCTGCAGGCCTTCCAAAGAAGCACTTGCATGGTAAAAAGGTATTTCCTCTAATAATTCCTCTAATCTCATAACTAACATCCTATCATTCATAATGTCCTACATATGTATTCTCAGTAACATTCAAATTTAAGAGGGTGTCCCCACCCTCTTATTTAATTGCAATTAATTTAACGAAATAAAGGGGGCACCTAGCTTTACCCCATAAAGCATTATGCTAGATTTTTTCATGCGTAACCATTATAGCAAATTTTTTTTTGTTTAACGATCTTTTTCGGATAAATAGATCCTCATTTTAGACCCTTGCTCTACCTTTGTACCAGGACTCGGTGCCTGATCAATAATATACTCACCTTCTCCACTTGTTTCAATGGATAAGTTTGTCATATATTCTGCTAATTCTTCTTTTGTTAAACCAATTAAATCTGGCACTTCTACTTTCGGTTCTTCAGGCCATAGATATTCTTTGTCCATTCCACCTGTACGTGGCTCAACTTCCATTGCCTGAAGACTATCTCCAATAATTTGCCCTACAATTGGCGCCGCTACCACACCACCAAACTGCACGGTGTTTTTAGGATTATCAACTGCCACATACACAACCATTTCTGGATCATCTGCTGGGGCAAATCCTATAAAAGAAACCACGTAGTTGTTTTCCATATATCTTCCGTCAGGTCCTACTTTTTGTGCAGTACCGGTTTTCCCACCAACACGATATCCATCTACATATGCAGGACGGCCTGTACCTTGCGCAACAACACTTTCAAGCGCGTTACGAACCTCCTCGGATGTTTCCTCCGAAATGACTTTTCTTTTAACATTCGGTTCATGTGTTTCTACAATTTTATTTGTTTTTGGGTCAATCCATGATTCAGCAAGATAAGGTTCATATAAATATCCCCCATTCACAGAGGCAGCTACTGCCATAACCTGCTGAATTGGGGTCACAGATACACCTTGCCCAAATGCAGTAGTGGCAAGCTCCACAGGTCCAACTCGATCTTCTGCAAACAAAATCCCATTCCCCTCACCCTGCAAATCAATCCCAGTCTTTTCTCCAAAACCGAATTTATCGATATATGAAAAAAGCTTTTCTTTTCCGAGCTTCTGACCTAATGTCACAAACCCAGGGTTACAAGAGTTTTGCACCACTTCAAGATACGTTTGATTACCATGGCCGCCACTTTTCCAGCAATGAAGTTCACTTCCATCAACACTAATCGAACCATCATCGTTGAATTCATCCTCTTCTAGGTCTACTACTGCCTCTTCTAAAGCAGCTGCCAATGTTATGATTTTAAAAGTCGATCCGGGCTCATAGGTACTCCAAATGGGTAGGTTCCGATCAAAGATGTTTGAGTCTACCTCCTGGTAATTTTCCGGATGGAAATTGGGACGGGAACTCATTCCAAGAATACCACCGGTTTTGGGGTTTACCGCTATAGCAAGCGCCCCATCTGGACTATATTTTGAAACAGCGAGATCTAGTTCCCGTTCTATAATTGTCTGTACTTTTGAGTTAATTGTGGTTTTTAGGTTAAGTCCGTCTTCTGGCGGTGTATATACATCTGCTAAACTATCCAGCCGCCTCCCCTTAGCATCTGAATAAAACGACAGACTTCCTTCCTCTCCTTTAAGCTTATCATCATAGTAGAGTTCCAAGCCCATTAGGCCTTGGTTGTCAATACCAGCAAAGCCTAGAACATGGGAAAGGTCTTCTCCATTTGGATAATGTCTTTTAGAATCCTTTGCTAAATATATCCCATCCATATTTAAAGTTCGTATAGCAAGCTCCTGTTTCTCACTAATTTTAATTCCCTCTGGACGAAGATTTACACTCGATGCATTTTTTGTTATATCTGCAAGCACTTTATCTTTTGAAACATCTAAAACGCCCGCCAACTTCTCTGCCGTCTCTTCTGGATCACTAATCTGTCTAGGTACTGCTACGATAGAGGGAGCTGTAACATTATCCGCTAATACCTCTCCGTCCGTATCTAGGATTTGGCCCCTCTCAGGTTCGAACACAATGTCTCTCGTCCATAGATCATTGGCTTGTCCAACTAGTTTGTCACCTATAATAAATTGAACATAACCTAGTCTAATATCAATAATACTAAAAATAAGTAAACCAAAAAGAAAAACAGTAACGATTCGTTTTTTTACAGTCACAGTGGATACGCGTTTCATTTTCCATCCCCTTTTCATAGGTAGGCTTGTATCCACTATATGATTGTAAAATTAGAATAGAACACTGTTTCATGTGATTTGCTTATTCCTCTTCTTGCTCCGTTTCTCCTGCATCTTCCTTTTCTTTCTGCTCATTTGGCGGAAGCAGTTCGACACTTAAGGAATCTTCTTTTTTAAGCGCAGTGCCTGCCTTAATAGATTGTGTAACGACAAATCCACTGCCCGACGTTTCTGTTTTCAATTCTAGTAGGTCAGTAAGCTGTAGCACCTCACGTAAAGACCAGCCTATGACTTTTGGCATTTCTGGATTTTCCGTAACTAGAATTACATGGTCATGTGCCAGAATACTTTCCCCTTCTTTCACACTAGCAGCAACTACTTTGCCTTTCCCTACTGCAGTAGTACGTATACCATTTTTCTCGAGGGTCTTTTGTACGTCGCTTACGTTTTCACCTACTAATTTAGGAACCTTCATTTGCTGCGTTTCTTCAGTTTTTTCGTTATCTGGGCTTATATTCAAATAATGTAAGCCATTTTCCATAACATTTTTAAAAATGAAAGAAACTGGGTCTGAACCTGACTCGGTTGGTTCTAATTCAGGTTGCTTAACTGTGACATACATCATTAATTGTGGGTCATCAATCGGCGCCATTCCCAGGAAAGAAAACACATGGTTTTCATTACCGCTCATATAAGCTCCGCCACCTGGTTGATCGTTCGGTATTTGCGCTGTTCCCGTTTTACCACCAACAGTATAATCGTCGAGCTTGTACATTTTTCCTGTCCCATGCTCACCATTCACAACGGTTTCAAGTAATTGTAAAACATGATCTGCTGTTTCCTCAGATATCGGGTTGCCCACTACATTTTTTGATTTTTCTTCAACTGTCTCTCCAGTATCTGGGTCCACAATTTTTTTAATCACATATGGTTGAAGCATTTCCCCATTATTAGCAATTGCCGTAGCTGCTTTCATTTGCTGGATTGGTGTCATTGTACTTCCTTGACCGAAAGAAGAAGTGATTTTCTCTAATGGCCAATTGTAAAGGATCTCTCCCTTTACTTCACCAGGTAAATCTATCCCCGTCTCTTTATCAAACTGAAAGGCTTTTAGATATTCTAGGAATTTATCTGGTCCAACCTTCTCCCAAGCTAATTTGGCTGCAGCTACGTTAGAAGACCGCTGGAATCCCTCATCAAATGAAATCGTTCCCCAGCCTGCTCCACCGTTGTGGTCATTAATCGCTTTTATTTGTTTATTTGGTTGGTAGCTACCAGATTCATAACCTTCCTCTCCATTATAAACGCCTTCTTCTATTGCAGCTGCCCATGTAAACATTTTAACGGTAGAACCTGGTTCAAATGGTGTGGAGACCACATCGTTATACCAGTTTTCTACATTGCTTGGATCATTAGGATTATAACTTGGGCGGTTGCTCATTGCCACGATTTCACCGGTTTTTGGATTCATGACGACAGCACTCATTCTCTCCGGACTGTACTTCGAATCCACCTGTGTCATCGCATCCTCAAGTAGCGTTTGAATTTTTTGGTCAATAGTTAGATAGATGTCATCCCCGTCTTGTGGCTTTGTTACCACTTCACTTGGGTCTAGTAGCTTTTTATTGTATTTATCCCGCTGGTAAGAGATTTGACCATCAGTACCTTTAAGTATATCATCCATCACTTTTTCCATACCGGCAATCCCCTTGATTTCGTGCACAATATTGCCTTCTTCACCTTCTACTTCCGTATCTCTGGCAAATCCAATCACCTGTGATGCGAACATGCCATTTGGATAATAACGTAGCGCCTCTTCTTCAAATTTAATTCCTGGAAGGTTTTTGGCGGCAATTTCATCCTTTTTTTGTTGTGATAACTCTTTCCCGGCATTCCCGAACTCGACCTGAAAACGGTCCTTTTCTATCCCGCTCTTTAAGGTTTCCAGCAGTTCTTCTTCCTCAACATCCAATAATGGTGCTAGCTCCTCTGCTGTTTTCTCCGGATCTACCACATGCTTGGGCTCTTCCGATTCCCCAGTATAAGCTTCATCAAGAATTGCGTACATGCGAAAGGTCGGTCTGTCATATGCCAACATCATGCCATTATTGTCGAAAATCCTCCCTCGTTCTGCTGCCATTGTATAAGAAGAGGTCCGTTTCTGTTCAGCCCATTCTTCTAATGAAACATCATTTATTTCACCTGTAGCCTGGATATAGAGAAATCTACCCGTCAAAAGCAAGAAAGCACCAACAAAAATAATGATGAGAATACCAGCCATGAAATGTGTTGTACGGTTTTTTCTCATAACTTTCTCTCCTGATTACTCAGTTTCATTATAGGCAGTTGTTTGTTTCACTTGTGTATTTTGTATTTTTAGCCCATTTTCTTCTGCAATTTTGGTGATACGTTCCGGTCTGCTTAATTCCTTCATTTCAAAAAGCAACCCTTCATTGGTCGTTTGCTGTGTTTGTACTGTTTTTTCTAGCTTTTGCATATCACGGTTTAATGCATCAGTACTGGATGAGAAAGAAACGACAAATATGCCAGCTGCAATTAGCATTGCTCCTACTGCCGAATAGATTACTTTTTCTCCCTTTGTAATCCAACCTTGCCGTTGAACTTTTACCGCAACTTTTTCTTGTTTCTCCGGTCTATGCTGGGTCCTTGGCTGCTGCCATTGACGTGCATGATTTGCGCTCATTATTTTTTCCACCCTTCCTCATAGTTAAATGATTCATCCCAAGCTTTTACTTTTTCGATAATTCTTAGTTTTGCAGAGCGTGACCTTCGATTTGCTTCAAGCTCTTGGTCACCTGCAATCACAGGTTTTCTTGTTATAACCTTAAATGGTGCCTCATGAGATTCTGGAACAATTGGCAGATTCCGCGGTGTAGGTTTTGCGGTGCTCCATTTCTTAAATGCTTGCTTACATAGTCTGTCTTCAAGTGAATGGAAGGTAATAACCACAATTCTTCCGTGTAAGCTTGTCATTCTTGCTGCCTGGTGTAGCGCATCATTAAAGACTTGCAATTCATCGTTTACTGCTATCCGAAGCGCTTGAAATACACGTTTAGCAGGATGCCCACCTTTACGGCGGGTTGCCGCTGGAATTCCTTCTTTAATGATCTCTACTAGCTCATGCGTTGTTTCAATTGGTTTCTCTTCACGTTGTCGTTCGATCTTACGGGCAATCTGCTTAGAAAATTTCTCCTCACCATATTTAAAAAAGATGGAGACAAGGTCTTGATAAGGCCAGTTATTAATAATTTCATAAGCATTTAACTCGTTACTCTGATCCATTCTCATGTCCAATACCGCGTCATGTTGGTAACTGAACCCTCTTTCACCTCGGTCTAACTGTGGTGAAGACACACCTAAATCAAATAAGATGCCATCCACTTCGTTTATTCCGTGATCAATTAATGCTTGTTCTAGACCACTAAAATTAGAATGGATGAACAAAATGCGATCTTCAAAAGCTGAAAGTCTTTCTTTAGCTGCCTGCAATGCATCCTCGTCCTGATCAAAGGCAATTAATCGTCCACCCTCTTGAAGCTGTGATGCAATACTTTCCGAATGGCCACCACCACCGACTGTACAATCAACATATGTACCAGTAGCTTTTATTGCCAAACCTTCTATTGTTTCTTGCTTTAATACACTATAATGCTCAAACATACGATCCACCTACTTTTGTCAATTCCTTTTGCCTTAGCAACTAATGATAAAATTAAATATCAAAATCCATTAGATTTTCGGCTATTTCTGCAAAGGATTCTTCAGAGTCATTAAAATAGTCTTCCCAATTTTCACTTGCCCAGAACTCTATACGGTTTGAGACACCAATTACCACACATTCCTTTTCTAATGCTGCATAACCTCTAAGCGGCTGTGGAAGATTTATTCTTCCCTGCTTGTCCACTTCACATTCAACAGCTCCTGAAAAGAAGAACCTAGTAAAAGCTCTGGCATCCTTTTTAGTAAGTGGGAGTTTTTTTAACTTATCTTCTAATAATTTCCATTCATTCATGGGGTAGGCAAACAGACACTTGTCTAGTCCACGCGTTACAATAAATGTCTCACCAAGTTCGTCACGGAACTTGGAAGGAACGATGATTCTTCCTTTTGCATCAATGTTATGCTGGAATTCGCCCATGAACATATAGTTCGCCCCACTTTCATAAATACATATTACCACATTCCCCCACTATTCACCACTAGTTTCCCACTAATTATTAACTTTCTATAAAAATCACAATTACTTAGCTATTTTAACAACATAAAAAAACTGTCACAGCAGGGCTGGACAGCTCTTAACACGTATTAATATTATTAGTGGGTAATGGTGGGGCTTATAACCACACTACAAAATGGGACTCTTTCATCGAAAGATCTTGATTTAGAATGCTTTGTACAAACTCAATTCCGTGATGGTTTATCCAAAAAATAGGATTCCAAATTCTTTCTTGTAATCCTCCCTCAGGCCTTAAAGACAATGAGATCAAATCAAATTCTTCAATCTCCCTAGCATACTTTTCCTCTATGGCCTTCTGAATTCTGCTCTCTAAAAACTGAATGGTATCCTGTAAATAATGGAGATTTTTCTCAGCTAAATCTCCAAGATCAGCACGGACCCCTTTCGCCGCTTCACGCAATGGCTTGTGTATATCTTTCATCTTTTGCTTTATTTCTACACTTAGCTCATGAATTGGCGGGTCCTGCTTTTTATTCAGCCAGTCTTGTTTACTATCTTCTACGCCATAATTCACGGCATGTTCAACATGAATACTATATTTAGACAAAGCCTTCTCTACATTCCGGTCTATAAATGTAAAAGATAATCTTGGCAGCACAGGAGGCATTTTCATTTCCATTGCTGCAAATGCAGGCTTCAATACCGACCAGTACCCTACCTCGCCGGGACCACCAATAAATGCTAGTGTTGGAAATAACAACTCTTGCATAATCGGACGAGTCACTACATTATTACTCAAATTATATGGCTGCTTAACCGCAATCTCTTGTAGTTCTTCTGTGGTAAAACGAACTTCGTTTTGTTTACCAACCCACATATTTTCCTCGTCTTTTACAAGTAAAATTCTTTCCCCATTCTCATGATAGAAAAGATGAGCATCCTCCTTTTCTAACTCCAAGGAGATAGAATAACCTAATTGATTTAAGTCTTCACTTGCACCGTAAACTCCCGTACTTATTTCGGGTTGCGCCTGGATAAGAGAGATGAAATGTTTGTATTCTAGTTTTCTAAGCTCTTTGTCAGCTGAATTAATAAGAACAAGCCCTTCATTAGGAAACAAGCTGTAAACGAGGCGCGCAAAAAAGTCTGTGTACGAATTCGCCACATCAAGACAGGATAAAATGGTCTTGAATAGATCCTTTGTATTCTTTGTCTCTTCCAGCTGTTCAAATAATTGATAAATCCAGTTCTCTGTACCTTCTTTATCCAACTCAATGTCTGAAACTGATTGCTTGCCTAACGCCTGTTGAAATAACTTAAACTTTTTCATTTTGGGAATTTCTGGAACAAAAATATGGTTGATTTCAGCAAAATCATGATCTTCTCCAGCTATCCAAAAAACAGGGATAACAGGAATCTCTAGCTCCTCTTCTTGCTGCCTTGCAAGCTGAATAATAGAGACAATCTTATTGATCGTATACATCGGACCAGTTAAAATCCCGGCTTGCTGCCCGCCAATAACCACGACACTTTCTCTCTGCTTTAGCCTTGCTATATTATCTAACGAGGATTGTGGTACGCCCCATTTGCTGTTCATCACTTTTAATAAATCAGTAAGCTTCTCCCGATCAAACGAACGGTTTTCGAGTTCTGATAATCGTTTTTTGAAGTCGTTATATGGGTGGTAATCAAAAAATCTCATAATATTCGGGTCGTTATTACGGTAATCCTTTAGTAATTTACTTTCATTATGTATCTGTAGTGTCTCGACCTGCATAGACCCCGTGCTCCTTTTATTTCGTAATGTCCAATATGTATTGTACATAAATCCACATGAAAATTCATGTATTCTGTTTGGCGCTTTCTTAATAGAAAAAGATCCGGTCAATTAGTCCATACAAGATCAGTAAAAGGTAAAGAAAGGAAAACAGTAAAAAACAAATACGCCAGAGGAGCTTGAATGCCTTCCCAAGTAGTACCTCTGTGTTATATTTCCACTGCAAATAAAGAATGATCATCAACATTAAAAGTAGTACTATGACTAAAATTCCGGTTGCATTGACGTTAAATAAGTGTGATAACAACACCAACATAGCAATTACATAAAGCGGCGTACTAACGTTTACTGCCGTGAAAAAAGCACGCTTCTTCTGTTTGTGTAGCTTAACCGCACCGAAATAAACCAACCAAGTTGCCAAAAAGGGAGCAACAATAAACATACTACTGATATAAGTTATAAAATGCACCATTATTCCATTAGTCCCTTCTGCTCTTATCTCTGTAATTCTAACCTATATTGTAACAAAGTGCATATCAAAATGATCCACTAGCAACAAGTTAGGAGGTTGTATTTTCTTCCACTAACAAGCCAGCAACAGTAAGGTAACTGGGAACTCAATTGCCATTTTTACAAAGAAACTGAAAAGGACCATTATTTAATCCTTTCAATTCCATCAGAATTTTTCTATAATATAATTATACTGTAACCTTAAACCATGTCAGGCTTTACTTAAAACTTCTTTTAACAGGAGCTTAAAAAGAATCTCGAATATAGTAAACGATTACATTACGGATTGACATGGAATGGTCAGAATATCAAGAGATAATACGACTTATAAAGGGGATGCTTTTTATGGAACAAAAGGTAGAGAATCTATTAATCAATTATAAAACACTCGAAAAGTTTAAATATTTTAAGGAATATGGGAATCAGGAGCTCTCCATGCTTGAGGACTTAGAAAACAAGATGGTTGAAAATTATAACGATTCTCCGTTCTACGGGATCTATATTGGTGACAATCTTGTTGCGAGAATGAGCCTTTATAAAGTGCAGAAGAAATATGACGCATACTTCGAACCCCAACAGGACTATTTGACCCTTTGGAAGCTTGAAGTTTTGCCAGATTATCAGGGTAAAGGTTACGGAAATGCTTTGGTAGAGTTCGCAAAGAGCTACAACCTGCCTATTAAAACAAACCCGCGAATCAACTCCCATACATTTTGGGAAAAAATGGGGTTCCAAAAAGCACACTATGATATGGAACGTGACCTAGGTGAGAATCCACTTATCTGGATGCCAGTAGGTGTGAAAGAAAAGGAAACAACATAAGAAGTTACACTCTATAAAATTTAAAAAGACATGAATGAGGATTCCATTCATGTCTTTTTTATGGGTATTATTATAATTGCTTTGTCTGAAGTAAACCATCATGAAAGGCGCTCTACTTATAAAAAACATTTTATTTAGAAACGCCTGTCTTCACCCAATCCCAAAGCTTCCCCATTTCCTTCCAAGCATTATCATACCTTAGCAATTGTTGGCGAAGCTGTTCATTTTCTTGCTGAAGACGCTCAATACGTTTTTCCTGCTCAAGCTTGTTACCAGGTAAATCATCCAAAAACCCGGTTCTCATCTTTTCGAGTAAGGAAATCGCTGTTTCAATTGTATCCCGCTCCGGATTACTCCCCTCAACTCGTTCCCAGGATTGCTTCTTGTCGCCTTGTTTTCTTTCCTCCTTAGCATATTGAATAGCGTCCTGGTAATGCTTCCGGATAGTTGCATTCCATCTGAATCCACATGCAGCCGAGGTCCTAGAGAGCTGTTTTGCAACTTCTTTGAAAGCCTCCAGTTGCGTCTTCCCTTCCCTTATATGTCGAAGAACTGTTTCAGCTAAAATAATATCTTCGTCCTGCGTCCATGCATCCTGCCGTGTCGCATTCATACCATCCCTCCTTATACGTTTGCTATCAATGTATGCAAAAAATAGGAGTGATAGAATATGATATTGCCTTTTAGCTACTTTTTTTAAAGGCTGTAAGCAAGCAACCACTTTATCATTCCATTAGTAGACAGCTGAATCACTAGCTCATTTCAATTCATAAAGAATTCTTATTGGCATTCCCTTATACACTCTAGCTTGCTCTCTAGTATCAGAACCTTTTAGATAAGTGTAAAGCGATTTTCTGACAATATAAAAAAGCAGGACACTATATGTGTCCTGCTTTTGCGCATACTATTTATTAGCTGCTTACTACTTCTTTACCATCATATTGCCCGCATGCTTTACAAACGTGGTGAGGCTTAGTTAACTCTCCACAATTTGAACATTCTACCATGCCAGGTACGTGTAATTTCTTATGAGTACGACGTTGGTTTTTAACTTTTTTTGACGTTCTTCTTTTAGGTACTGCCATGACTTACACCTCCTTCATAAAAAGAAAACAACACAGAACAGTAATCCTTACTTGTCTTCCTTTTTATCTTCAAATAATGACTCTAGTTTTTTAAAACGTGGGTCGATCGTCTCTTCTACCGGTTTCTCAGAAACAAATTCCCATCCCGCACCCTTAGAAGGAGCAGCATCCTGGCCACCTGTATCTTCAGCAAAAACCCGAAAAGGAACCTCTAAGAGAATATTCTCCTTTATATAGGGAGTTAAGTCAAGTACCTCCCCGTCAATTGGATGAATTTCTTCCTCTTCATCATAGTAAGAAGATGTGGTGAATACCTCATCCACTTTGATCTCAAAGGGATAACCGACATCCACTAATGTACGTGCACATGGCAAAATCATCTTTCCGCTTATTTTAAATGAAACAATAATTTGTTCACCCTGCAAGAAGCACTGTCCCTGAACACGAACCGGGTTTATTTCCCTAATATCATTGTTCATTGCTTCAAGTTCTGAAACGTTCACCATTTCATCAAAAGCGAAAGGTTCACTATAAGCACTTTTTCTAATTTGCGCCAATGTTAATTTCATTGTAATCACCTCTAGGCAACAAGAGTTATTTTAAAAGAAAAATAGACTTTTGTCAACATATTTTCTTTACACATTTACTTGATAATATATCTTTAGTTGATTAAAAACGAAGTTACAATTTCGTATAAGGGAATACAGCAGACTATATTCCCATTATTCCCTTTCCTAATTGGGATAATCGTGCAGAATGTGGCTTTTTTTGATACAATAATTACCATCTTACATACAGGGGTGTTATCATGCAAGCATGTGGCTTAGTTGTAGAATATAATCCTTTTCATAATGGACATGCCTATCATATTCAGGAGGCTCGTAAAGCGTCTGATGCTGACTGTATCATTGCTGTAATGAGTGGCGACTTTCTCCAACGAGGAGAACCTGCAATAATGGACAAGTTTTCCCGGGCAAAAGCAGCACTTTTATCAGGCGTCGATATTGTAATAGAACTCCCCTTCGCTTTTGCAGTGCAAAGTAGTGATCTATTTGCAAAAGGGGCCATTCATACATTACATGAAATTGGTGTATCAAGTATTTGCTTCGGTAGTGAATCAGGCAACGCATCTGATTTCACAAACAGCTATGAATACTTTAAAAGAAGTGAGACACTTTACACTACGGAACTAAAAGCAGGATTAGCCAATGGATTTTCCTTTCCTGAAGCCAGTCGACATGCCTACCAGGAAATCGGCCTGTCTGAAGACAGTATGGACCTTACAAAACCAAATAATATCCTTGGTTACAGTTATGTCAAGACAATCCTTAAAAATGAATACAAGATAGAGCCCCTTACAATTAAGCGAACAAAAAGCGGCTATCACGACGAAGCTATCACAGGGTCGATAGCTAGTGCAACAAGTATTCGCAAAGCCCTTCACGAGGACAATACCATTACGAATCAAGTGGCACACGCAATACCAATTAATACAATTGACCAATTAACTGAATACAGAAGTGAATCAGGACAATGGCACACATGGGAGCACTACTTTGATCTCCTCCAATATCGTGTTATGACCATGACTCCAGACGAACTTGCTAACATCCATGGTGTTGAAGAAGGACTGGAGCATCGAATTAAAAAGACGGCAATTCATGCTCGCTCCTTTCATGAATGGGTAGAAGCTGTAAAAACAAAACGCTATACTTGGACTAGACTCCAACGTATTTTTGTTTTTATTCTAGCGAACGTAAAAAAAGAAGAAATTGCGCCTTTAGTTAGTAACCATAGCGTTCCTTATGTTCGTTTATTAGGTTTAACAAAAAACGGACAAGCTTATCTTAACAAAGCTAAAAAACAAATGAATGTACCATTGGTTTCTAAACTATCACGTCAGGATAATCCATTACTACAATTAGAAGAAAGGGCCAGTAATGCCTACTACAGCATACTCACTCCAGCTATTCGGCATAAATTGAAAAAACAAGAGTTAATGCCCCCAATTTTAATTAACAAATAAAAGACCTTCTCCTATTGGAAGGTCTTTTATTCTATCTTCTATTATTTATCTTGGCTCAAGCTTCTCTAAATAGTCTATAGCATCTTCAAACGTGTCAATTGGAACAACTTTCATATCAGTACCAATCTCTTCTGCTGTTTCTGAAGCGACCTGATAATTGGAGTCTTCTCTGCCTTCCTCATTCGGTGCAAAGAAGATGTCCACTCCTTCCTTATCCGCAGCCACTACTTTTTTATCAATACCACCGATTCGGTAAACAGTGCCATCATAATCGATCTCTCCGGTTCCGGCAATTTCGTATCCTCTTGTTATATCTTCCTCTGTCAGCTGATCATATATTTCCAAAGAGAACATAAGACCAGCACTTGGTCCACCGATACTACCACTCGAGAACTCTATTGTAGGATCAACGGAGACACTTCTATCTGTTACGAGTTGAATACCAATGCCAATTTTTTTTTCAGTGTCCGCGAAGGTTTGTAATTGTATTTCCTCAAACTGAGTCTCCTCATCACGCATAAATTCTACTTCTATAGTATCATCCGCATTTTTACTTTCTACATAGCTAATGAGATCATCCGCTTCTTTAACGTCTACCCCGTCAATTCCAATTATCCTGTCTCCCATTTCCAAATTCCCCTCTGCAGGCATGCCTTCCACAACTGAAACAACGTAGACACCATTATAGTCTATTGTGATCTCCTTGTCCGCTGCCTCATATGCCACCACGGTTGAAGCTTCCTGAGAATTTTCCATCATCTGTAGCTGTGCATGCATGTACTCATCATCAGAAATACCTTCTGGTCTTACCTCTTCGATCGGGAGAATTTGATGGTGTGGAAGAAGCTTTGCCCAAACATATTGAATCGGAGTAGCTTGTCCTCCACTCACTGTAACTAGGTGCATATCTCCTTCACTCTGATAACCCTCTTCAACTGAAACGATTGGATTTAGAGCATCTGCTCCGCCTGGTTTATAAATATAAAATGGAAGCTTAAATGCAGCTATAAAGTACGCAATAATCACGACTATAATTAGGGTAATAATTTGCTTTTTTGTAAATTTCATTATAAGACTCCTTCCAGTTCCCTCTTTATTTTCCGGAAAAACTATTATCAAATCAGCCTATAAGTGATTAATTAAAATTCTAAAACAAACTGAAATTATGACATCTAATTTTTTTTTGCAGAAGTTGAATTTCAAGCAAGAGACAACATGATGAACGGTCTCGGACAAAAGTACACACCTGTAAAATAATCCGAACTATTTGCAATAAAATAGTTCGGTTGAATCTCTTTTATATGAGTTGTTCTATCATGGCTTCGCCAAATCACCTTACCTTCTAATCCTGCTTGTACGTTGTCGGGCTCTTAATGTCTTTATACTTTAAAAAGTGTATGGCATAAATCGCCTATGTATGTGCGTATATTGATATAAGCTTGTACAAGACAACCATCAACAAACTTAAATAAAGTGGCTAGCATTATTCTACTACTATCGGAAAAAGAAGTACAGAGCAAGGCTTATCACACTTAGGGGGCTTCATATTTTGAAACAAGTATTTAAAACAATAATTTTAGCCAGTATAACTACCTTTGTGGCATTTTCACTTATAGCTTTTCCAAATGACTCCTTTGAAGCAAGTATTCGAGGGCTTAATATATGGTGGGAAGTAGTTTTCCCCTCCTTACTTCCCTTTTTTATTACCTCTGAATTACTTATTGGCTTTGGAGTCGTTCGTTTTATCGGTGTCCTATTCGAACCCATTATGCGCCCATTGTTTAATGTACCAGGTGTTGGGAGTTTTGGGTGGGTAATGGGAATGGCAAGTGGCTATCCAACAGGGGCAAAAATTGCTGCACGACTTCGTGAAGAAGAACAAATAACAAGAGTGGAAGCAGAACGGCTTGTCTCCTTTACAAACGCTTCTAGCCCACTGTTTATCATCGGAGCTGTCTCCATTGGATTTTTTCATGATGCTAAACTAGGTGTTTTGCTTGCAGTCTGTCATTATGGTAGTAATGCACTTGTGGGGCTATGCATGCGTTTTTATGGAAGAGCAGAAGAAAAAAGAACCGCTTCACGTCATAAAAAGGAAGAGAAGAAGTTTTCTATTAAAAGAGCTTTTCGCGAGATGCACGAAATGAGAATTAGTGATGATAGAGCCTTGGGGCAGATATTGGGAGATGCTGTAATAAACTCGATTAAAACCCTTGTTATGGTTGGAGGATTTATTATTCTTTTTTCAGTCTTGACCAAGTTATTTTTCTTAATTGGGTTATCACCACTTATTGCTATTCTATTTCAATTTATCCTATCGATCTTTTCTATACCAATCGATATGGCACTTCCTTTGTTTTCAGGACTATTCGAAATCACAATTGGAGCGCAAATGATCTCCCAGAAAACAGCAACCGTTCTTTCCCAAGCAGTACTTGTTAGCTTTATTATGGGTTTTAATGGTCTTTCCGTACAGGCACAGGTTGCAAGTATTCTTTCTGGAACCGATATACGGTTTAAACCCTATTTTTTGGCTCGATTTTTGCATGGTACACTAGCTAGTATTCTTACAGTGGTACTGTACATTCCTCTTTATTTGAATAAACAGACCTTTGAACTAGATGATATGCCTGTTTTCAATCAGAATGTAGAAAACAGCTGGACTGTATTTATCACGACAATGCAAAACATTGGACCAGTTATTACGCTGTTATTCCTAGCCTTGACTGCCGTTCTACTATACCGTAGATCAAGAGCGTAGCTTATCGCTATTTTCCTCGCACTTATAGGGGAGAGATATACCCATAAATTACGATCTATTCTTCTTACTCCATGAAAAAAGATGATCCCCCGCTAGAAGGATCATCTTTTAAAGTTGAAGTCGTTTAAACTACCGATATTTCTTGTTGAGAGCTTCCTCAACGGGCTTCGGTACAAGATCAGACACATTTGCTTTATATTTAGCAACTTCCTTAACAATACTGGAGCTCAGAAAAGAATATTGATTATTTGTCATGATGAAAAAGGTCTCAATATCCTCCACAAGCTTCCGATTCATAGAAGTTATTTGCATTTCATACTCAAAATCACTCACTGCCCGAAGTCCGCGAATAACTGCTTGGGCGTTCTTTTCCCGTGCGTAATCCATTAACAAACCATGGGAGTGGTCTACCGTAACATTCGGAATGTGTTTTGTAGATTTTTCTATTAACTCAATCCTTTCCTCCACACTAAATAATGGAGCTTTTGATTGGTTATTAAATACTGCCACAATGATGTGATCAAACACTTTTGCAGCGCGTTGGATAATATCTAAATGCCCTAGGGTTAAAGGATCAAAGCTACCTGGACAAACTGCCAATCTGGTCAAAGTCAGTACTCCCTTCTAATTCTTCTGTAAGATAGTAATTCCAATTGTGCCACCGTAATCGTCTTGTTTTACTAAAGTGAACTGTTGTTGGTCGAAAGTAATCCTTTCGGCAGGGTCATGCTCGCAATAAATAATAGCAGACTTATTTAAAATGTCTAGCTTTAAACTATCACGAAGTATTTTTTCATAATCGACCTTACCGTAAGGAGGGTCAAGTAATAACAGGTCAAATTTCAACTCTCTTTTCGCAGTTGCTTGTAGAGCCCGAGACGCCTCTGCCCTGTAGACCTCCGTACGTTTATCTAATTTTAGTAAACGTAAATTCTCGCTAATAGTATGTATCGCCTTTGGATGTTTATCAACAAATATCCCAAACTCCATTCCTCTGCTAAGTGCTTCAATCCCCAATGAACCACTTCCTGCAAACAAATCCAAAACGGAACCTCCGTCAAAAAAAGGCCCCATCCTTTGAAAGATTGCTTCCTTTACTTTATCTGTAGTCGGCCTGGTTGATTTTCCAGATACAGCTTTTAATTGTCTTCCTTTATGTACTCCTGCTATTACGCGCATTTTACCACCTCAGTCCAGCAGTTCTAAAAATTAATCCTACCACATATAAAGCGTTAGGAAAATAGAACGTTAAAGATTAAAAATAAAATCAGCTATGTGCATGTATATATTCTGTTTACTTGACCATAATAGCATATTGAGACAGCTAATGGTTAGTTTGGTTGTTTCAAAACACGGAGAAGACTTACACTTCCCCATAAGTTCTTCCTCCGGTTTCTCCTCTCCCTTTGCCTTTTTGTTTTCTATGTAGAAAGCAACGAAGGGACCTGCAGATATTTATCTGCAGGTTTTTTTTATTGATTTTTAAAATAGGACATAAAAAACTGAATAACCCTGTTACAAGTTATTCAGCAAAATGTATTGGCTTCTTGAGATGATGATTATATACCCATCTTATAATCATACTGTTTTGCCTTGTCTGGCTTGGCATTCTCATAATTTGTTTCCACAAATGGCTTATAAGATCTTTCCACTTTTGAAACATACGACAATTTGTTAAGCTTATGTTCTACTTTTTCTAGCTCTTCTTGGTTCACATAAAGCACAGCATATTTAAGTCGCTTGGATGCATATAGAAAATGACCGTAACGTTTAATATGCTTCAGGTTTTTCATATGTTGGAACCAGACAATAATACCCTGGCGCATCGTTCGCATAGCTAATTCCTCACCATCATTGTATTTTCGAAAAAAGGATCATCTGATTAAGATGCACAGCCACAACCGCCGCCACTTCCGCAACCACAGCCACTGTCTGTCAATGCTCCACCATCTTTAGGAGCCTTAATTTGCTCGCTAACACTTAGTGCCACATGCCCACTAATTTCGTCTAGCAATTTCTGAAGATTTCGTTCAGCTATTTTAAACGTAGCGACCTTTTCATTCATGTCCATCTCACGCTTAACGGAACGCACCTTTTTCATAATATCGTTATAGTCAGGATGGTATCTTCCGAATCGTTGTACATCCTCATAATGTACTTTTATATCTTTAAAAGCTTTTATAAGCCTTTGCGCTTCCTTGTCTTCATTTAATTCCTGCAGGGAGTTATTGTATAATTCCATAACATCGGAATCGAGTACCATTTTCCCCAACAGCTCTGATCGATCAAGAATATCAACATATTCTAAAGTAGCAATCATGCCTAAGCACCTCCACCCCCATTCTATCATTATATTTCATTTCTGAAAATATATTAATCCTTCATTGCACCTGCAAATTGAAGCATCATACCCACCATCTGCATCTGATTGCTAAATCGCTCTACCCTTTGTGGAATTGTTTTACCATAGAATGCTTTTGCTTCCTTCGGTAATTCACTTATACGGGAAGGTTCCCTAGAAAGATATCTATACCAAACAGGGTTATAGCGAACAAAACGTGCTATCTGGGGATTTTCTTCAAGGTATAAAAGACATGTCTTATCCATTATTTCCTCTCCTTAATCTTTAAACCAGCCAAAACCATTCTTTCCTACAGGTTCAGATTTTGTATCAGGCTGTTTAAACTGACCTAGTAACTCTTGAACAACGGAAATAGTATTGTTGAATGAGTCAATTTGTTTTTGCACTTTATTTAAATCCATATTCTCCGTCATTTTTATTAAATTGGAGAAAAGCTCCTTGTTTTTTTCAAATGACCCTTCATTCTCATCTTGTTCTTCCTTCTTCCACTCAGTTTCTTCCTCTTTATATTCATCCCATAGTGGATCATCTTCTCCCAGTAACGCCCATTGCTCATAGTATTCCTGCCATGATCTTCCACTTTTTCTGATTTTCTTGATCAGCGCTGGATGTTTGTTGATAAACGTTTTAAATTCAACTACAGAGGGATGCAGCTTATTGCTCAATCTATTCACCTCCAGCTATATAGTCATCTGTACTATATTTTATGTCCTTTTTAAGATACTGTGAAAGCGAAATTCAAATGATATCTATTTATAGCAGTTCAAGTCGGTTACTTCAGGGCTTCAATGATTATGTATCTTAAACTACTGCAAAAATGCCAAACGATTTTTTTCTTCAGCTAATGGCATGAAGTTATCGTCCAGCATTTTGTATTGCGTTTAATTGGATTACGACACTTCTATTCAGGGCGCTGGAGAAAGTTTTGTGTGTAGTATAAACGATAGACTCCTACCCCAAGATGTGTATAGGAATCATTTAATAAAGCTTCCCTATGCCCCTCACTATTCAACCATCCTAACATTGCAGATGGTGCATCAGGATATTGGGCAGCAATGTTTTCACCAGCTGATGTATAATAAACTTCTTCAACGGCTAGTCTCTCTTTTAAACCGGAACCGTCCTGACTATAATGAGAAAAATAATTGTTTTCCGCCATATCCTTGCTGTGAGTAAAAGCCACTGAAGAGACCGAATTTTCTTCTTTCAAAACGGACCGATCATGATTTGACCTAATTACATTTGTAATATCATAAATTTGCTTCTCCATTCCTGTTTCAATCTCTTCCCATTCCTCATCCGAAAAAGAAGGTTCATCAGGTAAATCTCCTCGATACTCGAGACCATATGGTCGATGACGTAGCAATACCTCACCTGTTAGTATTCGTACTGAAGATAATTGATCAGTAAACGTGTCAAAATAAGCTTGCAAAAACAGATTATCTGATAATTTAATGAGAGGCCGTTTGCTTAAATCTTCCTCCATCAATTGAAAGCGATAAGAAGAAATACCATTTTCATACGCAACCTCTGTTTCATAATCTAAATCCTTTCCAAGCGTTTTTAACGCCTCCTTGACACCTTTGCGAGATTGTCCAACTTTTAGGGGCCCTATATCAATACCATTTCCTGTTGCAAAGACGGTCTGGATTGCGCCTTCCTCCACACCAAATTGTATATATTGATCCTTTTCGCCCGAATAAATCCACCACGTGTAATTGTACGCACTTTTATCTTTTCTTAATGGCTCACCAAGCTGTTCGGTTAAGTTTTCTGTATTCTTACCTATCCATTGAAACAGTGCCCCACCATTGGTAAGAATAGGCATTTCAGGTACCACCTTAGACTTAAGTAAACTTTCTCTACCTTTTGCAAAATTATCTTCTACGTCTTTTGTACTCGTCTCCACTGATCTATCAGATTGTTCGATAAAATAGAATCCAATCATAGCGACTATTAATAGTGCTGAAATTATACGAACGAAGCGCATAGCGAATCCCCCTATCTTGTATATAACTATCTATATGAGAAAGAAATAGAAACCATTCTTGTTTCCTCTATTATTTAGTACGTTTTATATGAAATAATATATTCAAAAAAGCTACATATTGAAAACGAAACCATTGTGATCAACATCCCTTGCAACTTATACCATTTCATACTATTATAGTTTAATGAGGACAAATATGTGAGGTGAACGAAATTGAGAATCGAAAATACTGGATTTGAAGAAGTACTAATTGATTTAAAACCACTGGATCACTTAACTGCAAAACATGCTTTTGTACGTGCAGGCCAATGGGATTATGACCGTGTCACTTATGATTACAGAGTAGATTCCAAAGAAAAAAATGTTACATACTATATCCGCTTACAAGGGTATGCAACGGAAGGCGATGTAGATCGAGGTAATGCCGTAATCAAATTGATGACCCCACTGCTTGGGAAGCACTATTATCCACATGGTGTTGAATATGGTGAGAATGAGAATTTCCCAGAAAACCTAGTGGAACGCGCTAAAAGTATTGTGTTGAAAGTCAAAGAAGAATTAGATCAATATAAAAACTAATGTAAAAACCAACTACTGAATAATGGTAGTTGGTTTTTACCGATCTATGGTAAATAAATTGGAAAGTTAGAAAAGAATAAACTGTCCATAATTAATTTTTATCCCGGTACAACCGTCCGTAAGACTCCCACTTCAAAACATGAAGTGAAACCGTGAGTTTTTAGTGGGAGTAAACGGACGCTAACACCCCGATTCGTTCAACTAACAATCAGTGGGGGCAGAACGAAAACCCCCACTGATTTATTAATCTGTTCAAAATAACGAATTAGTGCTATATTTTAAATAACCATACATATTAAGCTGTATTGAAAGGAGCTATCGTATACCGTTGCTGCGAAATATTAAAAAACACCATTGGACATTAATTATTCTTGGAGTTATTTTGGTAATTGCTATTATTTTTATTTTGCCAATATCTATTCCATTAGTAGTTGCTTTTATTACAGCACTCATTTTAAACCCATTGGTTCGCTTATTTCAAAAGAGAATTAGACTTAGCAGAAAAGCCTCTGTAACAATTATCTTCTTGCTCTTTCTTCTAATAGCAGGAGTAGCTGGAACATTTATTGTAACAAAAGCAGTAACACAGGTCGTGAATTTTGCTGAGGACGTTCCATCCCACTTTAATAAACTAAACGAAATTTATAAAGACTGGGAAACGGATCTAGAGCAATACACAGATGACCTTCCTTCTGAATTTGTTAACCAGGTTTCAGACGGTATTGAGCAGAACCTTGTAAACTTGAGTACTACGGCAAAAGAAAAGATTACCTTAGACAGAATTGCTCAGATTGTAGCACAAGTACCACAGTACTTAATCAGTCTTCTCGTATACTTGATTGCATTGTTCCTATTTATGCTTGAGCTCCCAATCTTAAAAGCAAAAACGTATAATTTGATGACAAAAGAGACTGCAGAAAAAGTATCATTTATGAATAAACGACTTGCGAGCGTTATTCTTGGTTTCTTTAAAGCTCAGTTTCTTGTTAGTTTGCTTATTCTGGCAGGATCTCTAATCGGTTTATTCCTAATCGTACCGGAAGTAGCAATCGTGATGTCCCTTATCATTTGGATTGTCGATATTATTCCAATCATCGGTTCGATTATCGTATTGGGACCATGGGCATTGATCATGCTACTTGCAGGAGATGTCTCAACTGGTATCCAGTTATCTATATTAGCCATTATACTGCTAGCGATCCGGAGAATCGTCGAACCGAAAGTAATGGGGCGACACATCGGTCTCTCACCATTAGCCACTTTAATTGCTATGTTTATTGGATTAAAGCTATTGGGTATTCTCGGCTTTATACTCGGACCATTACTTGTAATTGCTTTTAATTCTGCCAAAGAAGCAGGGATTATTAAGTGGAATATCAAAGTATAGTATAAAAAGAAAAAAGTGAGTCCAGTTAAGCTGGTACTCACTTTTTTATAGTCTGTTTTTATAATCATTTTCAAAATAATAAAATTATGATCCTAATATCGCTTTTATCATACTGGTAGTTTCACCACTATCATAAAATATATAAAGCAATAAGTAGACCATTACTCCTGTTATAGCTGTGAAAAACCAAATAATACTTGTAACCGGTCCAATTTTTCTATGCTTCTTTATTTTCCGTTTAAATGCAAGCGTTAGTGTTACGATCCCAAATATCGCTCCAGAAGTCGCCAGGAAAATATGAAAAATTAGAAACAGCGTATAATAAATTTCTAACTCCTCTGGACCACCAAAGCTTGAATTTCCAACAAAAACAGTCCGAGATGCATAAATGATAAAGAATATTAAGGCACTAATAGCAGCAGCAATCATGGTTTTCTTATGTGTTGCAGCTTTTCCCTTCACTATAAATCTCCAACCAAATGCCACTAAAATAGCACTTAATACGATGAAAAATGTACTTATTGTAGGTAAAAAAGGCATAATTCAAAATTCCTTTCCATAATTAACTCAAATAGTTAGTATTAATAATTTTGTGTTTCCGCTGGAATAGGATCTACCTTCAAACTTTCAGCATTAAACCAACCATAGAAGATTCGTGCAAGAATAACCCCATACGTAATTTCTTGCATAATTTTCATGATAATACCACCCAATTGCTGATCCTCTAAAGGGCTCATATCGGAAAACATCTGCGGTCCTGACAGCTGTCCACTTAACCCCTGAATAATATCCCCAGGTACACAAAGTTGCATCGCCTGTATCCAAGCACCACCCTGCGTATATGTATCAAATAACGTGTGATCAGCAAATATAATTAAGACACAAGCTGGTGTAATCAGTACACTATTAGCAAAGATATAGCCGATTTTAAGTAAGGGGCGTATCGAATTTGCTTCTTTTAATGGTGACAAAATTGGCCACCAGACGATAAATGCAGCTACCAAAATAATAAGCGATATCGTGGTATGTGCAATTTGCGAAGTTTTAGCAAAATCAAACACTATTGGCATGTGATAAACAGAAAACAACGTGTTAAATAATAACAGTGAAATAATCGGTTTCGTCAGCAAATTGAGTACAGGACGCACCACCGGTAAATAAACAACTTTTCTCCAAATCCACGCAGGAATCCCTTTAATTAAGAGTATGGGAAACACTAAGTAATAAATAGCCATTTGTGCCATATGTGCAGAAAGCATAATATGTGTTAATAAGTCGATCGGTGATCCTTTTACAATATATAAAAGAGCCAAGGCAGTATAAACAAATACCTGTTGTTTTCTGGTTGGCTTGTCTTGCCCACCAAATCTCTTTCGGTACGGCCCCGTTATGACAAAGTATGCAATAGCTAGTCCTAACACAAACAGGAAAAAGTAAGGACTCCATAATGCTCGGAAGCCAAATATCTGAAGTTCAAGCCACATCTTTACCCACTCCATAAAGTTAAGTTTATCCCTATCATTATAACGTATTCTCTAGTAAGATACACGCTTATAATGTGACGATTTTAAAACGAAAGTTTTATAAATCCACCACGTTATACAAAACAGAGGTCTTAATAATTAACCTCCGTATTCTAGTGACGTGGATCTTGTTGTACGTTCAAGCTAAAAGAAAAGGCTGGGATTTCTCCCAGCCTTTAAATATTCAATACGCTGTAAAAATATAGCCTACCACCATACGATAACACTAAGTGCTGCAATGGTTAATAAAGCAGCAAATATACCACCGTAAATCATCATAGAAGGTAATTCATGTCCTTTGTCCTTCATATGCATAAAGTAATAGAACTGGAATGCAACCTGTACAAAAGCTAGGATAAGTAGCAAAGGAACAACAAACATTTTGTCGATTGCATCCGTAGCAACGATCCCAAATGCAATGATTGTAAAACCAATCATCAGCGCAAAGGAGATGAGCTGTTTTTTCATTTCATCCTTACTTTTTTGTTTGCGAAAAGAATTAACCTTATTGGTATTGATGTTGTCAGCCATTGGTTAACCCACCTTTCCCATTAAGTATACAACAGTAAAGATAAATACCCATACGACATCAATAAAGTGCCAGTACAAGCTAAAGGTATAAAACTTCGGTGCGTTGTATAAATTCAGTCCTCTTTTCGCATTTCGAACCATTAATACAATTAACCAGCTAAGACCGAAAGCAACGTGGCCTCCGTGAAATCCAACTAACGTATAAAAGGCGGATCCAAATGCTGAAGAGCGAAAAGTAAACTCAAACTCGTGAATGTAATGATAAAATTCATATAGTTCGCAAGCTAGGAACGCCATACCAAGAAAGGCAGTAATCCCCAACCAAAGCTGCATTTTTTTAAAATTGTTATTCTTCATTTGATACATTGCATAAACACTTGTTAAAGAACTTGTCAGTAACAGCATTGTCATGATGAAAACAAGTTCAAGCCCAAATAGATCCGTTGTTGCAGGCCCACCAGCTGTAGAATTCCTCAGGGCAAGATAGGTACCAAATAGGCTGGCAAATAAGACGGTCTCTCCTCCAAGGAAAAACCATAAGCCCATGAATTTATTTTTACCTTCCAGGGTTGCCTTTTCAGGTTCTTGGGGCATCGTTTCTGGATTTAAGGAATGATCTTGACTCATATCAGTCAGCCTCCCTTTCAAGTTCTTCTTTGTGTATATGGAAGCCATGGTAATCTTTCAGTGATCTAATAAGCATACAGATTAACGCTGTTCCAATTCCAATAAATATTGCTGCTAACCATCCACTGTGATCGACCTGATAGATAAACCCGAATCCTGCTACGAAAAACCCAAGTGACATAATAAACGGTAAGATTGAAGCATCCGGCATATGAATATCACCAAGAGGTTCTGCAGGTGTTATTTTACCCTTACCTTCTGTTTTCTCAATCCATAAAGGATCAAGTCCACGAATTAACGGGGTTTGTTTGAAATTATAAAATGGTGGTGGAGATGGAATTGCCCACTCCAACGAACGACCATCCCAAGGATCGGCAGGTGCTTTTTCGCCCTTCACACTAGTGTAGATAATGTTAATGACAAAGATCAATCCACCGATACCCATTAGAAAAGCACCAATGGTACTTACAAGGTTTCCTGTATCCAGTCCTTGGTCTTTTAGGAATACCCAATAACGACGAGGCATACCCATTAGTCCTAGAAAATGCTGAATAAAGAACGTTAAATGAAAACCGATAAAGAACAGCCAAAAAGATAATTTACCTAATGTTTCATTTAATATCTTACCAAATATTTTTGGCCACCAGTAGTGCAGCCCAGCAAGGATACCAAACACTACTCCACCAACAATTACATAGTGAAAGTGTGCTACCACGAAATAAGTATCATGGTACTGGTAGTCAGCTACTGCAGATGCAAGCATTACACCAGTCATACCACCAATAGTAAAGGATGGAATGAATGCAAGTGTCCAAAGCATTGCCGAATTAATGGTAATGCTTCCTCCCCACATTGTGCCTAGCCAGTTAAAGATTTTTATACCTGTTGGTACTGCAATCGCCATTGTAGCAATTGCGAAAATAGCGTTTGCGACAGGACCGAGTCCCACTGTAAACATGTGGTGGGCCCATACCATAAATCCTAAAAATGCGATTAGGATTGTAGCAAATACCATTGCCGTATAACCGAACAACCGCTTTTTAGAAAAAGTTGAGATTATATCACTGAAGATACCAAATGCAGGCAAAATCAGGATATATACTTCAGGGTGTCCAAAAATCCAAAATAGATGCTGCCAAATGACTGCGTTCCCTCCTAGCGTAACATCGAAGAAAGCCGCACCAAACATTCGGTCAAACATTAGTAGGAATAACCCAACAGTTAACGCTGGGAAAGCAAACAAGATTAATACACTTGTCACAAACGTAGTCCAAGAAAATAACGGCATACGCATATATGTCATTCCTGGTGCTCTCATCGTTACAATCGTAACAAGAAAATTAATACCACCTATTAAGGTTCCAGCACCGGAAATCTGTAGTCCCATTATGTAAAAATCAACACCATGTCCAGGTGATTGAATCGATAATGGTGCATAAGAAGTCCAACCTGCATCAGGCGCTCCGCCTAAAAACCAACTGCAGTTTAGCAAGACTCCACCAAATAAGAATAACCAAAATCCCAATGAGTTTAAAAACGGAAATGCTACATCACGTGCTCCAATTTGCAAAGGCATGATGGCATTCATTAAACCTAGTAACAATGGCATGGCAGCAAGAAATATCATTGTTGTTCCATGCATTGTAATCATTTCATTATACAAGCCAGCAGTAAGGAAATCATTTTCCGGGCTTATTAATTGTATACGTATAAACAAAGCTTCAAGTCCGCCTAGCAGGAAAAAGAAACCACCAGCAAATAGATATAACTTTGCTATTTTCTTATGGTCAACTGTTGTTAGGTAATCCCACACGGCAGCAAGAAATCCTTTATTCTGAGCAGCTGCAATACTCAAATTATAAACCTCCCTTTTACATCTTCCATCCCGTATTTGTTCTGTATTCTTCTAGTTCCCTGCGCTTTCAGTGGTAATATCAGAAGGACTTAACTGCAGTAAATATGCAGCAATTTGCTCTGCTTCTTCCTTTGAAACGTCAGGATAGTTACCAGTCATCTTATTCCCTGGTTTAACTGACTCAGGATCCGTTATCCATTTAACTAGATTTTCTTCTGTTGGCTCAAGGTACCCTGCAATTTTGGTACGGTCACCGAAGTTTGTAAGGTTTGGTCCAGTTGCATTTGGAGAAGATCCAATAGCATGGCAAGCCACACAGCTTTTCTCTTCAAATAATGCTTTTCCATCTTGAGCTACTGCATCTTCTGGATTAGCCTCAGGATCAACACTTTGCATGTCAGAAATCCACTGATCGTATTCCTCTGGACTAACTGCTATTACTTTGAAGTCCATAAGTGAGTGGGAAGGGCCGCATAGTTCTGCACATTTCCCCCAATAAACGCCTTCTTCATGTGCTTCAAGATACATTGTGTTTACGTTCTCAGGGTTAACATCCATTTTCCCAGATATACTTGGAACCCAGAATGAATGAATAACATCTGAAGACTTCATGTTTAAATAAACTCTTTCGCCAGTAGGAATGTATAAATCCTGGCTTGTTTGCACTTCATCACCTTGATAATTAAAGTGCCACCAGTATTGGTTCCCGGTTACTTCTACATTAATGCCATCTTGTGCCTCTGATTTATCAGCAAGGTCAAAAGTTGCCACTACTGTGGGCACGGCTAAGATTAGCACTAGAATAATTGGAATTACTGTCCAAACGGTTTCCAGTGTTTTATTTCCTTCAACCTGTTTTGGAATGAAATTCTCCTGCCCCTTCTTTTTACGAAAGCGAACCAATGTAATGACATAAACGAGTAATACAATAGCTAAAACAAACGCCATGATAATTATCGAAAGAATAATTAGATTCATGGATGACTCAGCGCCATACCCTTTTGGTTCGAAAGCCGTTAGATTCTCTTTCCCGCAGCCAGCAAGAAGCAATGCCAGCATACCGAAAAGAAATAAAGGTTTTCTTTTTCCCATCCAACCTATCATTTATTTATACCTCTCTTTCCTCATGTTGTTTCCTTATATATGTTTATTATTAAGGACAATAACTAACTAAACGGTGAATCAATGGTTACCAATACCATAACAAGGCATAGAATTGTCAAATAATTTAACGAATAAATAAATATCATATTTGCCCATTTAAGATCATTCTTCATAAAGAAACCTCTTATTGCGAGTACGAGCCAACCAATGTTTAGAATGGTGGCTACTACAATAAATACAGTTCCTAATTCAGCCAAGTAAAAAGGTAGTGGTAATAAGCAGGCAATATATATTGCAATTTGCCGTTTAGTGATCTCAAAACCTCTTACGACCGGTAACATCGGAATACCGGCTTCTTGGTATTCTTTGCATTTTTTCATAGCTAATGCAAGAAAGTGTGGTGTTTGCCAAATAAACATGATAATGAATAAGCCAAATGGCACGACATGGAAATTTGGATCTACTGCTGCCCAACCAATTAACGGTGGTGCGGCTCCTGAGAAGCTGCCAATAGCAGTGTTTAGTGTGTACCTTCTTTTTGACCATATTGTATATAACACTACATACGTAAACCAACCCATGAAGGCAAATAAGACTGCCTCTAGTGTGGTGAACATTAACAAACTAAACCCTACAACTGAGAAAATTATTCCTAGTGCTAATGCTATATTTAAAGATATGTTTCCGGTTACGGTAGGTCTCGTTTTTGTACGAGCCATTTTGGGGTCAATATCTACATCATACCAGTTATTTAGTATGCAACCACCGGCAATTACAAGTGTACTTCCAATTATCGTTAGTAGGAAAACATCCCATTTTGCCATAAAAGGGGTGTTTGTAAAATAAAGGGCTAACCAGAACCCAGTGAATACAGTGATTAAGTTTGAATTAACAATGCCTACTTTAACCAGTGCTTTTACATCAGCAAAAGTAACATGGCTTTTTTTATTAGATACACTTAATGTGGCTACTTCTGGTGAAGATGTTGTCTCTATTTTATCCATTTTGTCTCCCCCCTTCATATTCCAGTTAGATGGCACTTTATAGCCATTTACTCTTTCTATCAGAGTTCTTAAATTGTAATAGACCATTATTTTTATTGTATCATGGAATGGTATAACAATCTAATAACTTCAACATTATTTTACAGTTAACAGGGTATAATTTATGTGACAATTTTATGAAACTTGTGAGAAGGCTTTCAAAAGATTACCTTTTCAAATCATTGTGAAGTTGGCTAACTATTAGCTGTTTATCACGTTAAACTATGTATATGTAAGAAAATCATCTAGTTTATTTCTAGCAAACAACGAACAACAATGCAAGGTTTTTTATTAATCCTAAGTGAAAAAACAATCTATTCATGGTACGATAGCTATTGTGTCCGGCACCTTTTTACTCCTATAGTCATTATGTCGGATTGAATTCAGGAACAATTTTCTACATATATAGCAAAACTATAACTATTTTCCATAATGAAGTGGGGTTGAAAGATGATTAAAACATTAAAAAGCTTATCCCTTATAGCTACGATTGGAATGCTGCTTATCCTTCTAGGTGGTGCACTCGTAACGAAAACCGACTCTGGTGATGGATGCGGAAAGAGCTGGCCTTTATGTGAGGGTCAATTTATTCCAACCAACATTTCCTTTGAACTCGTTATTGAATTAAGCCATAGAATGGTATCCGGAATTGTTGGAATCGCTGTCGTGTTGTTAGCGGTACTTTCATGGAGACATTTAGGGAACATCAGAGAAGTAAAATTTTTGTCTGCCATGTCTGTTTTTTTCCTTATTTTACAAGCGTTGATCGGTGCTGCTGCCGTCATGTGGGGACAATCTGACTTTGCGTTAGCTGCCCATTTCGGAATTTCACTTGTCTCATTCGCTTCTGTATTCCTTTTGACGCTTCTCATCTTCGAAATTGATAAGAAATTTGATGCTAGGTCATTATTCATTAAAAAGAAGCACCGTATAGAAATTTACCTACTCACTGTGTACACTATCTGTGTTGTTTATACAGGTGCACTCGTTCGCCATACGGAAGCAAATCTGGTCTGTGGTGGTTGGCCCTTCTGTACAAATGCTTCACCATTTGCCTTTAATTTATACAGTACAGAGCAATGGATTCAAATGGGACATCGGCTTGTTGCCGGTTTATTATTCCTTTGGACTTTAACATTAACTATTCGCATGATTCGTCACTACAGGGATAAAAAGGTGATGTTCTGGGGATGGATCGCCGCTTTTTCACTTATTTCCTTACAGGTGTTCACTGGTGCGATGATAATTTTCACTGTATTAAATTTAGGAATTGCCCTGCTCCATGCACTCATCATATCGTGTTTCTTCGGAATGATAAGTTATTTCGTACTACAAGCAACGAGAAGTGCAAAGTATGAAAAAGAACAAGCCAATACTTCCACAAAAAAAACCATGTAAAAAGTGCGGCAAAATCCAATCGGATCTTTGCCGCACTCTTATATACAACACTTATTCAAACTCTATTAACAGATCATCTACCGCTATCGGATCGCCACTTTTAACATAAACTTTCTTGACTACCCCATCATATGGAGCCTGAACAGTTGTTTCCATCTTCATCGCCTCTGTAAGTAGGAGATGGTCCCCTTTTTCTACTTTATCACCATTACTTACCATAGCCTCAATCACCGTTCCTGGCATTGTGGCGCCTAATTGTTTGTCGTTACCTTTATCCGTCTTTGGTTTTACTGCTAATTTTGATTTAATGTTTTCATCCTTGATGACAATTTCCCTTGCTTGTCCGTTTAACTCAAAATAGACAACGCGTGTACCATCTTCTTGCGCTTCTGAAATTGATACTAGCTTGACAATTAACGTTTTCCCCTGCTCTATCTCTACTTCGATTTCTTCTCCAAGATTCATACCATAGAAGAAAGTTGGAGTACTGAGGACAGACATATTACCGTATTTTTCATAGAAAGTATAATAATCCATAAATACTTTCGGGTACAATGCATAGGAAATCATATCAAAGCTAGTAACCTGTCTTCCAAGTTTATTAAACAACTCTTCTTTGAGTTTTGAGAAGTCTACTGGTTCAAGCAATTCGCCTGGGCGAACTTCAATTGCTTTTCTACCCTTTAAAATAATGTCTTGCAATTTTTTAGGAAAGCCTTGGTATGGTTGTCCAATATCACCTTTGGCAAACTCTATTACAGATTCAGGAAAATCAATAGATTCACCACGTTCATATATTTCTTCTTCGGTTAAATTGTTCTGTACCATAAATAATGCCATGTCGCCAATTACCTTTGAGGACGGCGTCACTTTCACTACGTCTCCGAACATATCATTTACCTGTCTAAACATAGTTTTCACTTCATTCCAACGATCTTCCAAGCCAACTGCTTTTGCCTGCTGCTTTAAGTTACTATATTGTCCTCCAGGCATTTCGTGCTCATAAATTTCTGTATGAGGGGATTTCATTCCACTTTCGAAATCCTGGTAGAACTCTCTAATACCTTCCCAATACTGGGACAATGCTTCATATGCTTCAATATCCAAATTCGGCTGCCTGCTCGTTCCCTCTAATGCATGATAGAGAGACTGAGCACTTGGCTGCGATGTCAATCCAGCCATTGAACCTGCTGCCACATCTACTGCATCTACCCCAGCTTCAATTGCCCTAGCATACATAAATGTTCCATTTCCACTCGTATCATGTGTATGAAGGTGGATAGGAAGGTCGACGCTTTCCTTCAACGTTGAAATAAGTTGATAAGCAGCCTCTGGTTTTAGGAGACCTGCCATATCTTTAATTCCAAGTATGTGTGCGCCCGCACTCTCTAGCTCTTTTGCCAGATTTTTATAATAGGTTAGATCATATTTCGAACGACCTTTATCAAGAATATTCCCTGTATAACACATAGCCGCCTCGGCAATTTTATCTGTCTCTCGTACTGCTTCAATAGCCGGCTTCATCCCTTCCACCCAGTTCAGGCTGTCGAAGACACGAAAAACATCAATACCAGCGTTAGCACTTTTAGCCACGAATTCATTTATAAGATTGTCAGGGTAATTTTTGTAGCCCACTGCATTACTTGCTCGAAGGAGCATTTGAAACAGAAGATTAGGCATTTTCTCACGCAGTTTTAAAAGTCTATCCCAAGGGTCTTCTTTAAGGAACCGGTAAGAAACATCAAATGTCGCTCCCCCCCACATTTCCACAGAAAACAGATTCGGAAGTAATGCCGCAGTTGGTTCAGCAATCTGTAGCAGATCCTTCGTTCTCACCCTTGTAGCGAGCAAGGACTGATGCGCATCCCGGAAAGTCGTATCTGTCAACAATACTTCTTTTTGCTCTTTCATCCATTTTGCAAGGCCTTCTGGTCCTTGTTCATCCAAAATTTGTTTTGTCCCTTTTACAGTAGGTGCTTTACTGTACCCTTTAGGTATTACTAATTCAGAGAAGTTTGGTTTCTCCTTTTTCTGCATTCCTTCAATACCGTTGACCGTCGTATGGCCAATATAGCTAAGCATCTTTGTTCCACGGTCTTTACGTTTAGGGAACACAAACAGACCAGGCGTTTCATCAATAAAGGTTGTATTGTACTCCCCAGAAAGAAAGTTGGGATGTTGTATAACATTTTCAAGAAATGGGATATTTGTTTTTATTCCGCGTATCCTAAATTCTTTCAAATTTCTGACCATTTTGAGTGCAGCTTGGTCAAAAGTTAGAGCCCAAGTCGAGACTTTAACTAATAACGAATCATAATGTGGCGATATAACCGCCCCTTGGAAACCATTCCCTGCGTCGAGTCTTACGCCAAATCCTCCACCAGTTCTGTACGCCATAATTTTCCCAGTATCTGGCATGAAATTATTCAGTGGGTCCTCTGTTGTTACACGCGACTGAATTGCATAGCCGTTTGTCTTAATTTCTTCCTGAGCCGGGATTCCGATATCTGACTCATGTAAGTTTTTTCCTTCAGCTACTTTGATTTGTGTTTGGACAATATCGAAGCCAGTTATTAATTCAGTAATGGTGTGCTCTACTTGCACTCGTGGATTAACCTCTATAAAGTAGAATGCTTCGTTAGTGACAAGAAATTCTACTGTTCCTGCATTAACATAGTCCACGTTTTTAGATAGCTTAACAGCAGCTTCGCATATTTCCAGTCTAATTTCTTCAGTAAGGGATGTACTTGGCGCCACCTCTACTACTTTCTGATGTCTCCGCTGTACAGAACAATCTCTTTCATAAAGATGAACAATATTACCGTGTTGGTCACCAATTATTTGAACTTCAATATGTTTTGGGTTTTCTATCAATTTCTCAACATAGATTTCATCATTTCCAAATGCTGCCTTCGCTTCTGACTTAGCCCTGTCATACGCTTCATGTAATTCTTGATTATTACGAACAATCCGCATACCACGCCCGCCACCACCTAGCGAGGCTTTAATGATAATAGGATAACCATGTTCTTTTACAAAAGCTTCCACATCATCAAGTGAATTTACTGGACCATCACTACCTGGAATTACTGGTAATCCGGCTCGTATAGCCTGGGTACGGGCCCTCACTTTATCTCCAAACATTTCTAAATGTTTGCTGCTAGGACCAATAAATATAATACCTTCTTCTTCACAGCGCTTTGCAAACTTAATATTTTCTGATAAAAATCCATAACCCGGATGTATGGCATCTACCCCTACCTCTTTTGCCAGGTCAATAATACCTTCAATATCTAAATAAGCATCAATTGGTTTTTTCCCTTCACCAATAAGATATGCTTCATCCGCTTTAAAACGGTGATAGGCACTTGTGTCTTCTTTCGAATATATAGCAACCGTTCGAATATTTAACTCCGTACAGGCTCGGAAGACACGTATTGCGATTTCCCCTCTGTTTGCGACTAATACTTTGTTTATCTGGTTTGATTCTGCCATTTTCTTCCTCCTCCAGTAAAATGAGATGAATTTCTTTTGCCAGTAGAGTGATCATGTGCTTGTTTGTGATTAACATCTTGCTGTTCTTGTTGTTTTACTTTTTTAGCAATATTATTTAAAATCCCCATCGAGATCATTAGAACCAACAGAGATGAACCACCATAACTAATAAATGGTAATGTCACACCAGTAATCGGAAGAATTCCACTAATAGAGCCTAAATTAATAAAGGCTTGAATACCTACCATGGAAGAAACCCCCAAAGCGAGAAGTGCTCCAAAGCTATCTCGACATTTACGAGAGATAAAAATGCCACGGAGTACAATTAAGGCAAGCATTCCAACAACAATTAGAACACCAATAAACCCAAGTTCTTCAGCAACGATAGCCATAATAAAGTCTGTGTGTGCCTCCATTAAGTATCCAAGTTTCTGGACACTTTGTCCAAGGCCTTCCCCTGTTAAACCACCAACCCCTATGGCTAAATAGGATTGAATCAGATGGTAACCGTCGGTATCGGGAGTTTCAAAAGGTTGATAGGCTCCAGTAAATCGCGTTATTCGTTCATCTGTCACCATATAGGGCAACGCAAGAAGAATGATTCCTACACCCACAGCTGTTAATAGCATTAAATGTTTATAGCGAATACCGGAACTAAAAATAATTGTACTTACGATTATAAAAATAATCGAGGCTGTCCCTATATCTGGTTGCATCACTATTAAACCTAAGATGATACAGGTTAAAATCAATGGGGGAAGGACACCCTTACTAAAATCATTAATATATTCCTGTTTCTTCGAATAGACAGAAGCAAGATACATAATTAACCCCAATTTAGCAAACTCTGCAGGTTGCAGGTTAATGAAGCCAAGAGAGAGCCACGATCTAGCATTATTGCGAACATCCCCAAATAGGAGCACTGCTAATAATAAACCGATAATCACTAGTACAATAGGCTTCATAAGCTTATGGTAATATTTATATGGAAAAATACTGCAGAAAATAAAACCGACAAGCCCCAAACTGAACCACTGTAACTGACGGAATAAGTAATATGTACTTTCATGACCCTCTACTACTGCGGTGACCATGCTTGCACTATAAATCATTACCACGCCAAAAGCAGCTAATAGTAGTGGTGTAATTATTAAAATAAAATCGTAATCTCTAAGTCTATGTAACATCTTGCTTCTCCCCAATATAAGGTAATGAACGCCATTGAATATTCTATCATTATAACATAACTTAAAAGTAAAGAACCATTTCCAGTGAATTGGGCAATCTAGTATAACTACAATAGATTCTAATATATTCCCATTTAGTTCAATTTTTATGCTACCAATTCAATAATAGAAAGCCTCGTTATTTACTTTTGTAATTAAAATGGAACGCTTAGCCAACACAAAAACGAATGCCATCAAAGTACAAAAAAACCTTGCCGGTAAACACGCAGGCAAAGTTTTATAAGTGCTCTAACGACAAAACCCTAGTATTACACAGAGTTTTGCGCAGCTTCATGCAGTATATTAAGCTGCCTCTCTAGATTTTCGAGAAGTGCTTTACCTTCATCCTCGCTGATTAAGTTCAAACGCACAGCAAAATCGATCTCCCTGGAAAGTCCGAACATTTGGGTATCAAGGACTTCCTCATATAAAGGGCATTGTGGCATTGTTAGATTTTCTATTTGAACTTCTATTAGTCGCAAAATTTTATCAGCATCAGCCTTAAGAAGGGCATAGGCTTTTTCACGATGATTAACAGTCACCTCAGGCATCAAATATATCCCCTCCACTAAAAGACTTTCTTCTATATTATATTATCGTTACACCCGAAAAAATGCAAATAAAATTATATAATTTTAAACTAATAAAGTGAAATTCTTTTTTATCTCTGCTATCCTTATACAAGATACATATAAAGAGGTGAAAATAATGATTGTACCAATCAGTGGAAACGTTACCTATTCAATTACATTAGATCCTACAGTTTGGATATTTGATGATCGTAAAGTATTACTTGAGGAAGCATTTAATAAAAAGCAGGAAATACAGGAAGATGATAACGAGCTTGAAAGAGCCTCTAAGCGTTGGGACAGGGAAGTCTATCAACAAAATATTAAGCCCCCTGTGAATGCAAGCATAAAAAAGTTTGAACGCGAAAAAATATTAGCAAACTCTTATGTCATGCCACTTGAAGACTTTATTGCAAACGCAGAAGCGAAACAATCAGCAGAAAGCGCTATTTTGATGGCCGGAGATAAAGAGGTTAAAATCTCTCTTGATGCACTTAAAGATAGTTATTTCTTATTTGCCGTTGACGGAAAACCATTAATAGAAGACGGACCCGTCCATTTATATTTTAAAGATGGTTCAAATCGCGAAGATCCAATAAAACATATCTCAAAAATTGTGATTGAATAATACTGCTTTATTCCTCCCTTTCCATGCGGAAGTGTCTCTTACCTAAATAAGATAATCAATTAATTTATATACAACGGAAATTTCCGTTGTATATTTTTTTAAATTGCAAGCAAAATAACGGTATGAGAACTATGAGGAGGAGTTAAGTTGAAGCTACCGTTTGTTCTTATCGTATTGGGATGTTTATTATTCACCTTCGGATGTCAGCAGCAGACGGAAGAAGAGCCGCTTGTCTCAGAGGACGACAGCAATCGTTACATTCAAGTAAAAGATTCTGATCCCGCAGAGCAAAAGAATTTAAATAATAGCCAAATTGCAACCCATCTGGCTAAGATTGCAAGTGATGTACCAAATGTAAACGATGCTGCCTCTGTTGTTGCAGGACCCTATGCCGTTGTGGGGATTGATGTGGATAAAGATTTAGACCGTTCACGTGTCGGCACAATAAAATATTCCGTGTTAGAGGCCCTTTATCATGATCCATACGGTAAATCAGCCATCGTCGTAGCAGACGCTGACATAACTGAACGAATTCGAGGGATGGGAAACAAGATACAACAAGGTCACCCCGTACATGGAGTAGTAGATGAACTAGCCGCTATAGTGGGTAGATATATGCCAGACTTCCCTATTAACGACCACCAGCCTCAAGAACCAGATCAGAATAAAGAAATTATCCCTAAAGAGGATAAACAAAAGCTTGATGAAATAGAAGGAGAACAATCAAATCACCAAAATGAATAGTGCGACAAGACACATCTCCCTATAAAGTGAAACTTCAATCAGTGGGGGTTTTCATTCTTCCCCCACTGATTGTTAGTTGAACGAATCGGGGTGTTAGCGTCCGTTTACTCCCACTTAAACATCTCCGTTTTACTTTATGTTTTGAAGTGGGAGTCTTACGGAAGGTTGCACCGCGATAAACTGCTACGCTTTAATATCGGCATAAGCCTGGTTGATATGAAAATCGCCGGACGAAATCGAACTCCATCCTAGATGATTCGAATAATCGTCCGGCGTTTGCTTTACAAAATTTCTTTTGCTTCACCATTATTTTCTTATTTTTGCTGATTTTCAATCTCGTTGTTGTTTTTATGCTCATTGTAGTATTGGACTCCAAATTGTGAACCTTCAGAAACCATTTTAGCATTCTCAAATTGTGCTATATCTTTATCACTAGATTGGTCTGGAGCGCCTGCATCTTCAAATGTTTCATCATTACTTCTGATTCCTAGTTTTCCAGGCACTTGACGTACACCTTGTTTTAACTTTTCCCTGTTAGACTTATCCTTAAGAAAATAACTCGCAGTTAAACTAATTGCTCCAACAGCTCCTGCAGTCGATAACATGGTACGCTTTTTCATCAAATCACCTCTACGTTTTTTATTTCTACATCTCGTTTTCCCTACTTAGTATTATACAAAACATCCTCCCTATTCTTCTTCGTGATTGTCGGAATATGTTATACTATAAGGAAATGCATCATGACTTTAAGTTAGAGGTGATATACATGCAGGTAAAATGCGCTATATGTGATCAGGTAGAAGATATAGAAGATAATTCGCTTCAAGCCAAAAGGCTAAGAAACCGCCGTATCCATATGTATCTATGCGCCCCCTGTCACGAAAGGATTGGCAACAACACAAAGAAACGACTTGCAACTGGGCAATTTAGATTAAACGAAGAAAAACAGCGATCAGACGATTTCATCTAATTAACCATTGTTAGAGTAGTTAAATGCTAATACTTTCCTTACTAGAACAGCGTTGATAAACAACATTGAATAGGAAACATAATAAAAGCCAAACGGACGAGCCTTGTCATTACAATTCGACGCCGTTTGGCTTTTTATTCCCTTTATAAGCAGTTCTTTTTTATGCATTCCGCTCGCGGTGTAATCGATATCGGTAAATACCCAGTACGAGTGATACAACGATAAGACTTTCTGTAATGGGCAATTTTAGAATGCTAAAAATGGTTAAAACGTATACCCCAACAGCAAGCATAAGGTAGACAAAAATCGTTTGTAGCAATGGTAATTTCCTCGCAAACCCGAGTTTGAATGCAATCGCACTAAAAATTAAGTTTAACAAGTAAAAAGAAAAGTAAAGATTATCTGTACCAAAATATTCTATGTACGTATCAAATAATATACTGAAGCTTGTGTCCATTTCTATGTCCCCCGTTAATCCCGTAAAATAGCATTTATCAAATCTATTCTATCATACAAGATCCTATCCATACATGCCAATATGGCGAAAAGTTATCCAAATAGGTTTTGAAACAAATACTTTTATCGTTTATACTATTGGAGGATAGAATAGAGGTGGAGTTATGAAAACGATTAATTTTCCTATGTTATTACTTGCCTGTCTCGTTATCCTCATGTTTGTAGGGTGCGGTGTGGCGATTGCTTTACAAAATGTTTGGCTTATTGTGTTATTTATCTTATTAGGTTTTGCACTTATGGGATTTGGAATATCTCTAAAACGGAGAAAAAAGTGATATCCCTAGTTGGACATCACTTTTTTCCTTTTATTAAGAAGTCGTTGAGGATCTCTTTTTGTACACATGGGTTGCTTGTGAAGACGGAATTTTTCGTTAGCATATTAACAGGCTTTCCATCCGCGGTAGTGGTTATCCCACCGACTTCTTCCAAAATCACCATACCTGCAGCAATATCCCACGGCGCAAGACTCATTGTTAAATAGCCATCAACTATTCCTTCTGCAGTATACGCAAATTCCAGTGCCGCAGATCCATATGTACGTGTCCCGCGGACTGTTTTGACTAACCTTTGCATTTCTTTTTCGTTAACAAGGCGATTCTCACATAACCAGAAATGGTTGAGGCTAAGAATTGCCTCCTTTAAAGGGACATCTGTACTTAACGCAGGGATTTCTTGGCCGTTCTTGTACGCTCCCTTAGTACGTTGCGCACTGTATAATACATCATCCATGACATCGTAAATTAAGCCAATTTCTCCAACTCCATCGTGATAAATGCCGATGGAAATTGCGAAGTTTCTCTTCTGATGGACGAAATTCATTGTGCCATCAATCGGGTCAATAATCCATATTGTCCCATCCATTGTGGAGAGTTCATCGCCAAACCCTTCTTCGCTTAAAATAAAATGCTCGGGAAAGGTTCCTCTTATTTTACCTGCAAAAAACGCTTCCGTGTCTTTATCCATCGTGGTTACCAAATCATTTGGATTTGATTTTGTGTCAACTGTCAATGGGTCGTTTATTTTAGATCGAATGGTGCTTCCTGCTTCCAATACCCATTCTTTTGCTTGTCGAAATAACGTTTCTCGTACATCTGCGTTCATTGGGCTACCTCCACTCAATTTTAAACTATATACTAATAGTATCAAAATAAGAAGAGTGCGTCATCAGAAACGGAAATATACCAGTGTGTCCCCTGGGATTAACTAACGTCTTCATCATTTTCTATTTGAATTAATTGCTTTCTTAATTGCTCAAGTTTTTCCTTAGCTTTAATTACTTCCACTGTGTCCTCTGCTTGTAGTGCATCATAAAGTGATACTAATTCGTAGTCAATTTCCATGCGGATTACAGGTAGCTTTTCCTGTGCTTCTTTACGACGTAAGGCCTCCATTACATATTTCACTTCTTCCACAACCTTTCAGATCACTTTTAATATATTTATGAGTCAGCCTTGTGTTTGGTTCAATAATTTTCTGAAAATCAGCTATTTACTTGATAACTTTCCCCATAATATGCTTGTTTTAAACATATGTAATGGTATTAAACAGGTTAGTTTAGAAAACTTGACTTGTTTAGACATTTACTTAATAATAATTTATACTTTTGTTATCCATCATAGATGAAAGAAATAAGGAGGATTTTTATGTCGTTCCAAGGGTTTACGAGTGAGGATTTTAACACCTTTGATATAGAAGGTTTAGAGGAAAGAATGGCTGCGATTCAAGACAGAATTCAACCAAAGTTTCAAGAGGTCGGCAGTTTGTTAACGGATTGCCTAGCAGCAGAAGTACAAAACGAGATGTTTTTACATATTGCTAAGCATGCAAGAAGAACAGTAAACCCACCGCATGATACATGGTTGGCTATCGCCGATAATAAACGGGGATATAAAAAACATCCTCATTTCCAAATTGGTTTGTTTGATGACCATCTCTTCATCTGGCTTGCTTTAATATATGAATTAGATCATAAGCAGCAAATTGCCCAGGCATTTACAGATCACTATGAGGAGTTAAAAGCTTTACCGGATGATTTCGTTGTATCCTTAGATCATATGAAAAAACAATCAATTCCATTACAAGCTTTAGAAATTAAAGATGTTCACCGTTTTCGTGACGTCAAAAAGGCAGAATTTCTTATTGGCAGACACCTTTCCCCAACAGACTCTCGCGTGACAAATGGGGATGCTTTTATCGACACAGCAAAGGAAACCTTTAAGTCTTTGCTACCTTTTTATCAGCTCGCACTTAAACAACGCTAGTTAGCCAATGAAGCTTAGCAAAAACCTTGCAGATTACAATTGTGCTCCGCAAGGTTTTTTTGATGGACAAGAGACAATGAAAAAGTTTATTCCATCGAAAAGAGTTCTTCACTCGTTTCTCTAGCCTTCTTCACAACTTTGTAACTCGAATAGCCTGACTCCTTTTCAAATGCGGCAAATACTTTCTTTTCCTCACTTTTTGATGGGATAATTTCTTTTAACCTATTGTATACAGCAAGGACGTTTTGCTTATTAACTTCACTTTCATACGCTTTTTCCATTAATGAGAAAAAATTTACTACATCAATTATTTCCTGTTTACTCCACGTCTCGTCTAGTGGATATTGGTAGTTCATTCGATCCTCTCCTTATCGCCATTTACATCTTATTTCTTCCGCTTCTCTTATAGTGGATTGTATAACCTCTTCTGCTGAGAGCACTTTATCAATTCTTGCTGCCCCTTGACCTGCCCAGCCAAACCCACTTTTCTCATCTCCATCAATAGCATACCTTTGATTTGCCTGCCCACTAATTAGCTCCTTTAATGCCTCATAGCCCTCCCCTCGTTCTTCTACTTCTAATATTTGTTCTGTCCAAGGATTTCGTAATGCTCTGGCAGGCGCACCAAGAGAACGTTTGATCACCACTGTCGACTGCTCATCTGCATGAAGTATCGCTTGTTTATAAGCCATATGTGCATCCACACATTCTGTTGTGGCAATAAACCTTGTTCCCATTTCAATACCTTCAGCTCCGAGCGCCATAGCCGCCATCATTCCCTTGCCATCCACTATTCCACCAGATGCTACAACCGGTATGGAAACATGTTCTCTTACATATGGAGTTAGAACCATGGTGCCTATGTCTCCGCGCCCAAGATGCCCTCCGCCTTCCTGTCCAACGACCATAACTATGTCTGCGCCAAGCTCTTCTGCCTTCACTGCTTGTCTTTTAGCTGCAACTAGGACGAGTGTCTTAATATTCTTCCCTTTTGCTTTGTTAAGTATGTCTTTAGGGTTACCACCCGTAACACTAAGTACAGGTACTTTTTCTTCTAAAATCACCTTTAACATGTGTTCATAAGCTCGACCATGTTGACCTATGGCAAGGTTAACACCAAAAGGCTTATCAGTTAGACTCCTAACTTTTTGGATTTCTTCACGTAGGCGCTTTTCATCGGGTAAACTCATTGCAGTTATTTGCCCAAGGCCACCGGCATTAGATACAGCTGCAGCAAGATCCGCATAGGCAAGATAGGCCAGTCCTCCTTGAATAATTGGATACTTTATCCCCAATAATGAGGTTACCCTTGTTTGCCATTTCACTTCCCCCATCCCCTTTCCTTATATACTTTTTATACTACCATTACTTATATGGCACTGGGAAAGAAAATGAAGCTAGTATTTAACAGGTAAATTTGCTATAATACGTTAGCTATTTTATTTAAAAATGAGGTGCACCCCTGTGAAAGATCAGACAAGAACCCCGCTATTTACCGGGTTATTAGAACATATTGAGAAACATCCGACACAATTCCATATTCCTGGTCACAAACAAGGCAACGCAGCGGAGCCAGCTTTTCGCTCCTACCTTGGTGATAATGCTTTTAAGATGGATTTAATTAATATAGAACCACTTGATGACCTTCATCATCCAAACAGTATAATTAAAGAAGCGCAAGAGTTGGCAGCAGATGCATTTGGAGCTGACTATACCTTCTTCTCTGTGCAAGGGACTAGTGGGGCCATTATGGCTATGGTTATGAGCGTGTGTAGCCCTGGAGATAAAATAATTGTTCCTAGAAATGTTCATAAATCTGTGACATCAGCTATTATTTTCTCTGGCGCTGTTCCTGTTTTCATTCACCCTGAACTAGACCCTATACTCGGTATTTCTCATGGCATTACACCACGAGCAGTAAAACATGCGCTGGAAGCACATCCAGATGCAAAAGCTGTACTCGTAATTAATCCTACGTACTTCGGGGTTTCAGCAGACCTAGAGTCCATTGTTGAAATTGCTCATTATTACGAGATACCAGTGCTAGTGGATGAAGCACATGGAGTCCACATCCACTTCCATCAGAGTCTTCCGCTTTCAGCGATGCAGGCTGGGGCTGATATTGCGGCTACAAGTGTGCATAAATTAGGTGGCTCCTTAACGCAAAGTTCTGTACTTAATTTACAAGGAAATCGTATTTCCCATGAACGTGTTCAAACAATACTTTCTATGTTAACAACAACTTCCACTTCTTACCTATTATTGGCATCTCTTGATACAGCAAGAAAGCAATTAGCAACAATTGGTCATTCGCAGATCGATCGAGCCATCAGTATGGCAAATTCGGCTAGAAATTCCATTAATGAACTGCAATATATATATTGTACAGGGAAAGAAATTCTAGGTACGGAAGCAGCGTACAGCTACGACCCAACCAAATTAATTATCTCTGTAAAGGATCTTGGGATTACAGGGTATGATGCGGAGGTATGGCTAAGGAAGACTCATAATATTGAGGTAGAACTATCAGATCTATATAATGTTCTATGTATTATTACACCTGGGGATTCCGAACAGACGATAGGAAAGTTAATTTCAGCGCTTCAAGAATTGGAAAAATCGATGCTACCATTATCTTCAAAAAACGAAGTCCAGGTCACGATTCCAGACATTCCATTATTAGCCTTAGCACCCCGTGATGCCTTTTATTCTGAAACCGAACTTATTCCTTTTTCAGAGGCAGCTGGCAGAATAAGTGCGGAATCTATTATGGTGTACCCACCAGGCATACCTATTTTTATCCCCGGAGAAATTATTACGGATGAGAATATCGTCTATATATGGAAAAATATTGAAGCTGGTTTACCGGTTCAAGGACTACAAGATGAAACACTTGAGACTATCCGAGTGATAAAGGAATATAAAGCATTTAATTAAAAAAACCCGCATACATTAGTATGCGGGTCTGTATTGTTTAATAATCAATCCTTAAATAAGTATGCGCTTTCTTCTTTATTCGGCGTTACATCCCTGGCATGTGCCATACAGTGTTGTTACTTTTTCTCCTTCAAAGTGTTCAATAATCTCCTGACAGTCCTGACAAATAATTGTACCCATAGGATCAGCTCCCTCTCCAATTAAATGTTGTGTAACAATTTAATTATAATATGTCATAATTAAATTATCAAGCCTAATTAGTATGTAATAATCAAATAATTAATTTGAGAAGTTGGTTTTTGATTTGCATGCTGAAGAAGGATTTCTTTCCTGAAAGGAAAACATAAATACTTTCCTAAAATAGGACAACTTCTCTAAAAATAAAAATACAGGTTACCAACCTTTCTGGTAACCTGTTAAATGTTTAATTTGTATTCTTTTCTGTTTGGATCAAGTTTGGATCTACCATTTCGTAGCCTTTGTCACGAAGTCCCTCGATAATATCCCCTAAAGCATCTGAGGTCCAATCTCTATCATGCATGAGCAGATTCGCACCTGGTTTTAACAGAGAATAATCGACACCAGCTTCCGGTCCCTCTCCAGAAATCATTGCCTGCTTTATTTTCTCTACATCCATGTATGGTTCAAAGTAGTCATAGCCATAAGTCCAGTTCATAATCGTCATTCCTTCTTCATTGGCAACCTCACGTGAGTGGTCTGTGTTTATCCCATGAGGGGCTCGGAAAAAGGTAGGGCGTTCTCCAATGATTTCCTCAATTCGATCACTTACATTAACAATTTCCTCTGTCTGTTCCTCTTCTGACAAAGTGGAAAGGTCAGGATGGCTATAAGTATGGTTTCCAATAGGAAAACCCATCTCGTGAATTTTTTTCAATTTTTCTGCGCCTTCCTCTGTGTTAATAAAGTGGCCATTCACAAAAAAGATGGCACTAGCATTATGCTCCTTTAAGGTTTCTGCCATTTTAATTGCATTTTTATCCGGTACATCATCAATCGTTAATAATACTATTTTCTCATTTGTATCTCCGCTATCGTCAAGCGGAACGATAGAAGAGGTCTCTGAATCTACTTGATAAATCGGTTCCTTTACTGTTTCTTCCTGCTCTTCTGTTTTCGCGGTAGACTCATCCTCTGTATCCTCTTTCTCTTTACTATTGTCTTCTTGATTGTTACCTTGCTCTTCTTGCTTACTATTCTCCTCTTGGTTCTCATTTTCAGATTCATTACTGGATTGTTGACTATCGTTACAAGCCGCTAAAAATAGAAAAGAAACAAATAGAATGCCTATTATAATATGTCGCATTATGTACCCTCCTGCTGAACTAATTTGATTACTCTATTATAAAGTATAAAATCAGGCCATTACAATTCTTTTCCCTTTCCGATTATTTCGTGTTTCATCACCTAGTTAAAGGGTATAACGTAAAGTCGACTATAATTTTTCTTTTAGGGAATATTATGTTTAGGTTTGAAGGATATTAAGGAATGTGTTTTAATACTTAATTGTGTGCCTACATAATTATTATTTCAAAAAAATATAAGAGAGGGGAAAATATGAAAAAAGTATCGAATGTTTTCTGGATATCCGCAATTGTCACAGTATTATTTATAATATGGGGAATTATACCACATAGTGTGCTACCCACTGCAAATCTCGACAATATAACGAGTATTATCCAAAGTTACCTTGTTGACACATTTGGTTGGTTCTATCTACTCAGCGCCACAGGCTTCCTTATCTTTGCTATCTATTTAATCTTTTCAAAATATGGAAATATTAAACTAGGAAGGCCTGGAGATAAACCAGAATACGGGTACCTCACTTGGTTTGCTATGTTATTTAGTGCAGGTATGGGGATTGGACTTGTATTCTGGGGTGCAGCAGAACCACTATCACATTTCCATGAACCACCATTTGGGGATGCGGAAACAAGTGATGCTGCAAAAACAGCGTTACAATATAGCTTCTTCCATTGGGGATTCCACCCATGGGCAATTTATGCAACCATCGCTTTAGCCCTTGCTTATTTCAAATTCCGTAAGCAGTCTCCAGGGGTAGTAAGTGCCATATTAGAACCGTTATTTGGTGAACGCATCCGTGGAAAGTGGGGAACGCTTGTCGACTTTATTGTAGTCTTTGCTACAGTATTCGGTGTAGCAACATCGCTAGGGTTTGGCGCAATCCAAATTAGCGGCGGTTTAAGCTTTTTAACTGGTATGGAGCAATCTATATCACTTCAATTAATTATAATTGGGATCGTTACAGTACTTTATATGACATCGGCCATGACTGGATTAAATAAAGGGATTAAGTATTTAAGTAATGCTAACCTAATTTTAGCTTTCTTATTGATGGTATTCTTGTTATTCGCAGGACCGACAACGTATATATTAAATCTATTTACTAACACATTAGGTAACTATATTCAAAACCTGCCAAGCATGAGCTTTCGAATGACACCATTCAACGAAGATAATACAACTTGGATCAATGGTTGGACCATTTTCTATTGGGCATGGTGGATTTCTTGGGCGCCTTTTGTAGGTACGTTTATTGCTCGTGTATCTCGCGGGAGAACGATTAGAGAGTTTGTTCTCGGTGTGCTGTTAGTCCCAACTATCTTTGGCGCACTATGGTTCACTGTTTTTGGAGGATCAGCCATAAACTTAGAGTTTTTCCAAAATGCAAATATCCAAGCAGATGTAAATGCAATTGGTACTGAGGCTGCATTATTCTCTGTATTACAACATTATCCTTTTGCCATGGTTATGACCATCATTGCTATTTTGCTAATAACAACATTCTTTATAACATCAGCAGATTCAGCAACATTTGTATTAGGAATGCAGACAACAAATGGCAGCCTATACCCACCAAATATTGTGAAGTTCATATGGGGTCTATTGCAGTCTAGTGCGGCGGCAGTACTTTTATGGCAAGGTGGACTAGAAGCCTTACAAACTGCTTCCATTATAGCAGCCTTCCCTTTCGCAATAATCATGATCTTGATTGTAGCCTCCTTAATCAAGTCATTTAGAGCGGAAGCAAAGGATATTGACTTTAGTAAGAAGAGATAAAGAAACTTCTTCCCTCTTCCTTTATACTAGTAACTAGCTGTTAATATCAACTTTATTAAGTAATATGCCGAATGGTATCGAAACCTGTTGGGAATCCCCACCTAAGCTTCGAATCGCCATTCGGCTTTTATTTGGGGTTTAACAAGCGTGAGGAGTTAAAATGATAGTTTAACTTCAGAGAGATGATAGTTTCACCAAGTGTCTTCTAAGGCTTGCTACTCTAACGAACAAGTTACCATCGTAATAGGCAGCCATTATCGACAAATTGAGGACTAAAAAGAGTATGTATATACGTAGGAGGCATAATAATAAAAAGACTGCCTCAGAAGTCGTATATCGACTTCTGAGGCAGCCTTCTTTTAATCTGCGTAGTGTCTACGCAAGATCTTTATTATTTCATCATATGAATTGGTGTACCCATTGCAAGCTCTGCAGCTTCCATAGTGATTTCACCTAAGCTTGGATGTGCATGAATAGTTAGTGCAATATCTTCGGCAGTCATACCTGCTTCAATTGCCAGGCCGACTTCAGCAATCATGTCACTTGCATTAGGACCAGCAATTTGTGCTCCGATTACAAGTCCATCTTCTTCTCTTGTAATAAGCTTCATGAAGCCATCACTATCATTTAGTGAAAGCGCACGGCCATTTGCTGCAAATGGGAATTTAGCAGCATTAACTTTATAGCCTGCATCTTTTGCTTCTTGTTCAGTTAAACCAACTGAAGCTAATTCTGGATCAGAGAATACAACAGCTGGCATTCCGATATAATCGATTTCAGCTTTTTCTCCACTGATAGCTTCTGCAGCAATTTTTCCTTCGTAAGACGCTTTATGGGCAAGCGGCATACCTGGAACAATATCACCAATCGCATAAATGTTTTCAACATTAGTACGACATTGCTTATCAATTTGCACAAGGCCACGGTCGTCCATTTCAATACCCACTTGCTCAAGACCAAGCTCCTGCGTATTAGGGCGACGTCCTACAGTTACAAGTACGTAATCTGCATCGATTTTCTCTTCTTTACCATTCACTTCATAAGAAATAGTTACGCCATCTTTTGTTTCTTCTACACCTTTAGCCATAGCCTCAGTGATGATTGAAACATTTTTCTTTTTCAAGCGTTTTTTAACTACTTGCGTCATTTGTTTTTCAAATCCACCAAGAATATCTTTTGTTCCTTCTAAGACTGTAACTTCAGTGCCAAAGTTAGCATAAGCAGTACCTAGTTCAGTACCAATGTAACCTCCACCGATTACTACCATCTTTTTAGGAATCTCTTTAAGATTTAGTGCACCAGTAGAATCCAGTACACGATCAGAGAATTTGAAGCTAGGAATTTCAATTGGTGTTGAACCAGTTGCAATAATACAGTTGTTGAACGTATATGTTTGAGAGTTTTTCTCATCCATTACTTTAGCTGTATTTTTATCAACGAAATACACTTCACCATTAAGAATGTCTACTTTGTTTCCTTTTAAAAGTCCTTCAACCCCAGAAGTTAGCTTATTTACTACACTGCCCTTCCATTCTTGAACTTTTGAAAAATCAACCGTAACGTTCTCTGTTTTAATACCAAGTTCTTCGTTACCATGAGCATGCTCTGTAAGATGTCCGGCTTGGATTAAAGCCTTCGAAGGAATACATCCAACATTTAAACAAACTCCACCAAGAGCTCCTTTATCTACAATCGTAACTTTTTGGCCTAGCTGAGCAGCACGGATGGCAGCTACATAGCCACCAGGTCCTGCTCCAACTACTAGTGTGTCTAGTTCAATCGGGAAATCTCCTACTACCATAATTTACGCCTCCATCATAATTAATTGTGGATCGCTTAACAATCGTTTGATTTGATTTAGAGCCAGCTGTGCTGTTGCTCCATCAACAATACGATGATCAAAGCTTAATGACAATGCAAGTACAGGTGCAACAACAATTTCACCATCTTTTACTACTGGTTTTTCAGCAATACGACCAATTCCAAGAATAATCGCTTCTGGATAGTTTAGAACTGGAGTGAACCATTGTCCACCAGCAGAACCAATATTAGAAATTGTATTAGAAGCACCTTTCATTTCATCTGGAGCAAGTTTACCATTACGTGCTTTTGCACCAAGTTCATTAATTTCTTGTGAAATTGCAAAGATTGACTTACGGTCAGCATTTTTCACAACTGGTACTAACAAACCTTTTTCTGTGTCTGCCGCAATACCGATGTTGTAGTAATGCTTCTGCACAATCTCGTTTGTGTTCTCATCTATATAAGAATTCAAGATAGGGAACTTCTTAGATGCTGAAACAAGTGCTTTTGCAACATATGGTAAATAAGTTAATTTAATTTCTTGCTCTGCTGCAACAGCTTTGAATTTCTTACGATGTGCGACAAGCTCTGTAACGTCTACCTCATCCATTAGTGTAACATGAGGTGCTTTTGTTTTGGAATTAACCATTGCTTTTGCAATTGACTTACGAATACCGCTCATAGCTTCACGAGTTTCTGGGTATTCACCCTCTGGTGTTGCCTGCGGTGCAGGTTTTTCTGCTTTTTCAGATGCAGCTGGAGTCTCAGTTTGAGTAGACGGCTGATCACCATTTAGATATTGGTCAATATCCTCTTTTAAAACGCGTCCGTTTTTCCCAGAACCTGTTACTTCAGTAATGTTAACGTCATTATCACGTGCATGCTTTCTTACTGAAGGCATGGCAATAACACGTTTGTCACTGCTTTCGTCTTTATCATCTGATTTAGCAGTTTCTTTTTTCTCTTCTTTTGGTGCTTCTTCTGTTGCTTCTTCTTCAGCTGAATCCTCATCATCAGAAGATTCATAGCCTTCTGCATCAAATGTAATTAGTTTATCGCCAACTACAGCTACAGTTCCTTCTTCAACATGAAGCTTTGTTACTTTACCTTCTACAGGAGAAGGTATTTCTACAACTGCTTTATCGTTCTGTACTTCACAAAGCACATCATCTTCTTTTACTTCGTCATCTACACTAACAAACCATTTAACTATTTCACCTTCGTGAATACCTTCACCGATATCCGGCAATTTGAAATCATATGCCATTATAACTACCTCCTGTTCACTTATTTAGAAATTTAATACAGTGTTTACTTTTTCTACGATGTCATTATGGTTAGGTAACCAAACTTCTTCTGCTGCTGAGAAGGAGTATACTGTATCTGGTGCTGTAACACGCAATACAGGAGCTTCAAGATGAAGGATTGCTCTTTCCTGTATTTCAGCTACTACATTGGCACTTACACCAGCTTGGCGTTGTGCTTCCTGTACTACTACTACACGGTTTGTTTTCTTAACGGATTCGATAATTGTATCGATATCGATTGGAGAAACAGTTCTCAAATCAATTACTTCTGCAGAAACGCCATCTTTTTCAAGTTCTTCAGCTGCTTTAAGAGAAGCATGTACCATCGCTCCGTAAGAAATTAGCGTAACATCCGTTCCTTCACGTTTCACTTCTGCTTTACCAATTTCTACTGTATATTCCTCTTCCGGAACTTCTTCACGGAAAGAACGATATAGTTTCATATGCTCTAGGAACAATACAGGGTCGTTATCACGAATTGCAGCAATTAGTAGACCTTTCGCATCGTAAGGATTAGATGGAATAACCACTTTAATCCCTGGTTGTTGGGCGATTAGACCCTCTAAAGAATCGGCATGCAATTCTGGTGTGTGTACACCGCCACCAAATGGTGAACGAATTGTTACAGGTGCAGTATGGTGTCCACCTGAACGGTAACGCATACGAGCAAGCTGTCCGCTAATTGAATCCATTACTTCATATACGAAGCCGAAGAACTGGATCTCTGGTACTGGACGGAAGCCTTCAAGGGCAAGACCTACAGCTAATCCACCGATACCTGACTCAGCTAGTGGTGTGTCAAATACACGTTCTTCTCCGAACTCATCCTGCAACCCTTCAGTAGCACGGAATACACCACCATTTTGACCAACATCTTCACCAAATACAAGCACATTCTCGTCGTTTTTAAGTTCTGTACGCATTGCATCAGTGATTGCTTGAATCATTGTCATTTGTGCCATGATTTACTTCGACTCCTTTTCTTTGTATTCTTCCATTTGCTCCTGCAAATTGTTAGGAAGTTCTTCAAACATATTTTCAATGAAGTCCGTTACTTTTTGTTTTGGATATTCATCTGCTTTTTTGATTGCTTGTTTAATTTCATTTTTTGCTTCTTCAATTACTTTGTTTTCTTCCTCTTCAGACCAGATACCCTTCTCTTCAAGGAATGTACGGAAGCGTACAAGTGGATCTTTTTTCTCCCACTCATTATCTAGATCTTCAGTACGGTAACGAGTTGGATCATCACCAGCCATTGTATGTGGTCCATAACGGTAAGTTAATGTTTCAATTAACATTGGCCCCTCACCATTGATTGCACGCTCACGAGCATGTTTCGTTACAGCATAAACAGCTAGCACGTCCATCCCGTCAACCTGCATTCCTTCGATCCCTGCAGCAACAGCTTTTTGAGCTAGTGTTTTAGCACTCGTTTGTTTTTCAACTGGTACTGAAATTGCAAAGTAGTTATTTTGGACAAAGAAAAGCGCTGGTGCTTTATAAGCTCCTGCAAAGTTAATTCCTTCGTAGAAATCACCTTGAGAAGTACCACCGTCACCAGTGTATGTTACAGCAACAGCTTTTCTACCGCGTTTCTTAATACCAAGTGCTACTCCGGCGGTTTGAACATACTGTGCTCCAATTATAATTTGTGGGCTTAGTGCATTAACACCTTCTGGCATTTGATTACCATGGAAATGACCTCTGGAAAATAAAAATGCCTGGTATAGCGGAAGACCTTGCCAGATTAATTGAGGTACATCACGGTACCCTGGAAGAATGAAATCATCTTTTTCAAGTGCAAATTGACTTCCAAGCTGAGAAGCTTCTTGTCCTGCAGTTGGAGCATAGAAACCAAGGCGTCCTTGACGATTTAGTGCAATGGAACGTTGGTCAAGTATGCGGGTGTAAACCATTCTGCGCATTAATTCTTTTAATTCCTCATCTGATAGATCAGGCATATCATCTTTGTTGACAATCTTTCCATCTTCATTAAGAATCTGGAACATTTCGAACTGACTTTCAACACTTTCAAGTACGTGTTTCAAAATAGTTCACCTCTTCCTTTCTTATATCCTTTTTAAATAATATTGTCCTTACTAGCCTACCCAAAACATAAAAAAACTGCACAAATTAACTAATAATCTTGTACCCTTTTTCATTTTCTTATAATCTTATGTTTAATTTATCCTTCAAACTGTTACAGTTGGGCCATGACATTTATTAGTACAATAATTATTATACTTAAATACTAGCCTAAAATCTCTATTTGGTCAAACACTTTGTTTTACGTAGCAAGCTGAGTATTCTCCAAGGCAATACTGAAAAAAGATAGCTTTTCAAGAAACCTCCTCAACCCTTCCCATATAAGCGAATTCCACCTTTAAGCCATCCAAATTCGTAAAATAGAAACTGTTATATTTCAGAACGAAATCTGTATTAATATCTAGTTGAACAGGTGCGTAGTAAAGACATAGAGTCTGTTTAAAAACGTAGTGGCTAGGTTAAAATATTTTTAATAAAGGAAACTCACATGACTTCCACTTTCTAAATGTACCTGAACTTGAGATTTCCATAACCTGCCTGCAAACATATTTTTCATTTTCTAACACATAAAAAAAGAACTGATAAAATCAGTCCTTCTTTATGATGATATGATATTATTCAGACTCACTTTTATCTTGCTCTTCTTGACTTTGGTCTTCATTCTTGGACTCGGCGTCTTCATACTCTACTTCTATTTCTGCCTGAGAATAAAACTCTTTCTTTAAATCATTATAAGAAGCTGTGCTTTCATTAAATGATTCGTTTGCATTTAAGACTTGTTCATAACTCTCATTTATTGTGTTGATGTGATCTGTAAGTTCTTCCTGTTCCGTACTTTCATCTTGCAACATTCCATACAGATCTTTCTCTTGTTGAATGGCAGTAGCATATACTTGGTAAAGTTTTTTATATGCCGTAAAACGGTCCATCATGGTAGAATACATATTTTCAGCCGTTTCCTTTAACTGCTCGTCCTCGATTTCTACAATCAAGTCCTCTGTTTTTTGGAACTCCTCTTTTGCAGAATTGATGCTATCTTTCTCGGCTTCAAGTGCTTCCTCTCTTTCTGTCACGACCTCTGTTGCCTTTTGCGAAAGCTCTTTAATCTTATCCATCTCATCTGTTCCAAGTTCAATAATCTGGCTGTATAGGTCTTGTTCCTGACGCTCAAGTTCCGTAATGTTGCTCTGTTGCTCCTCAAATCCGCTTTCCTGAGCTACAGCCTCTTCTAAATGTCCATGAATTTGCTCTTCAGTCGATTCGCTGCTACAGGCAGATATGATGGCAAGCAAGCCTAATAGTAATAATATAGATGCTTTTTTAAATGGCATCGGCTTATTCCCCTCTCAATCTTGATGTATGCCCCCAAGTATAACATAAAACATGTTAAATCTCTGGTAAAAAAACTTTGAAAAAGAGTGATCCAGTCAAACATTATGATCAAATGTTACAAGTTATGATAAAATAAAGCACGAAAGATATATAGGTTAGATGGTATGTTAAGTGAAGCATGAATTATCTCGTTAATTATGAACTACCATATTACGATAGTTTCTATAGGCATACTGGCAAAAAACAAAACTTGAACCTATTTTCAAATTAAATTTGCGGGCAGGAGTGACCAAATATGATTACAATGAAAGATATCGTCCGTGAAGGACATCCTTCTTTGGAAACATCAGCAGAAGAAGTAAAAACTCCCCTACAGCAAGAAGAGCGGGAGTTGCTTGAAGAAATGCTGACCTTCTTAAAAAATAGCCAAGATGATGAAATAGCAAGAAAGTATGATCTACGAGCTGGGGTTGGGTTAGCCGCACCGCAACTGGGGATTAACAAGCGTCTTGTTGCTATTCACTTTGAAGACTTTAATGGCAAACTATATAGTTATGGTCTTGTAAACCCGAAAATTGTTAGCCATTCTGTTGAGGATGCATATCTGTCTTCAGGTGAAGGCTGTCTCTCCGTGGATAGAACCGTTGAAGGATATGTCATACGTCATGCAAGAATTACAGTAAAAGCAACTGATATGGATAACAATCCATTGAAGCTTAGACTTAAAGGATATGCAGCAATTGTGTTCCAGCATGAGATTGATCATCTAAATGGAATTATGTTCTATGACCGAATAAACAGCAAAAACCCATTTTCGGCACCAGACAACGCAAAAGCCATTGACTGAATGTCCCAAAACTTAAATCATACGAACGAAAAAGCTGAACTTTATCTATAGTTCGGCTTTTTACATATTACATATATGATATGGATTAAGTCACATTTAATGATGAAAAATACTGCGGTATATGTATAAGAAAATGCGATAGGTGAAAAATAGAATATATCATGCTAGCAAGCAATCTCAAATGAAATAATAAATATTTTTCCAACAAATAACGTATTTTTATTTCAATATTCCTCAACTCGTACTATACTATAACTAAGAGGGATTGGATCGGTAGAACGTTTTTGTTGCTTTTCTTAATATTCGAAAGGAGCTGCATTCGTATGTTAAAACGCCTGAAAGAAAAGCTCAAGAAACGCTGGAAAGACTTTTTAGGCCAAGGACGCGTACCTACAACTTGTAAAAAAGACTACCATTGAGGTTTCCCAATCACAGTGTAAAAAGGTACAATATCTAATATGAATGCTACGGAAATAACAGATGCCTCTGAATTGTCATATTTACGGAATGATAGCTTTTATCAGCTATCAGGCAATCAGAAATACAAACAAAATAAAAATCATGAAGAAAGATCATGTAAGGAGAGATGAGATTGATTTATAAAGTATTATATCAAGAACTAAAGGATGAGATTCCAGTTCGAGAACGCACAAAGTGTGCATATGTAGAAGCCGACTCTGTCCGAGAAGTCCGTTCCAGTTTAAATGAAAAAAAATTCAACATTGAATACATCCATGTTCTAGACGAGGCACATTTAGAATATGAAAAACAATCTGAAACCTTTAAAGTGGAGAACGCTTAACACATGAAATTTGTTAAGAATGACCAAGCAGCAGTTTTTGCACTTGGCGGATTAGGTGAAATAGGAAAGAATACCTATGGGGTGCAGTTCCAGGATGAGATTATTTTAATTGATGCTGGAATTAAATTCCCAGAAGACGAACTATTAGGTATTGACTATGTTATTCCTGATTACACGTACCTTGTGCAAAACCAAGATAAAATTAAAGGATTAATCATTACACACGGACATGAAGACCATATTGGTGGAATACCATATCTTCTCCGTGAAATTAACGTGCCGATTTATGCAGGGAAACTTGCACTAGGATTAATCAGAAATAAACTGGATGAACATGGACTATTAAGAAATGCAAAATTAAACCCAATTCAAGAAGATGATGTTATAAAATTCCGTAAAACATCTGTAAGCTTTTTCCGTACAACACACAGTATCCCTGATTCTTATGGAGTAGTCGTTAAGACACCTCCTGGAAATATTGTACACACTGGTGATTTTAAATTTGATTTCACACCTGTCGGGGAACCTGCAAACCTTTCCAGAATGGCAGAAATAGGCAAAGAAGGCGTACTTTGCTTACTTTCTGATAGTACAAATAGTGAAGTACCTGGTTTTACAATGTCAGAAAAGGTAGTCGGGTCTAACATTCATGATATTTTCAGCAGAGTGGATGGCAGATTAATATTTGCTACATTTGCTTCTAATATCTACCGTCTCCAACAAGTTGTAGAAGCGGCAGTTAAGCACAACCGCAAAGTTGCTGTTTTTGGCCGTAGCATGGAATCGGCAATTAATCTCGGGCAGGAGTTAGGCTATATTCAAGCGCCCAAAGATACGTTTATTGAAGCTAATCAAATAAACCGTCTTCCTGCAAATGAAGTTACGATTTTATGTACCGGGTCACAAGGTGAGCCAATGGCTGCCCTCTCACGTATCGCGAATGGTACACACAGGCAAATACAAATCATTCCTGGTGACACTGTTGTATTCTCTTCTTCACCAATCCCTGGAAATACAGTAAGTGTTGGTAGAACGATTAATAAACTTTACCGTGCCGGAGCAGATGTAATTCATGGGAAACTAAGCAACATCCATACCTCAGGTCATGGTAGTCAAGAAGAACAAAAACTAATGTTACGATTAATTCAGCCAAAATACTTTATGCCAATCCACGGTGAATACCGTATGTTAAAGGAACACACCAAGCTGGCAGAAGTATGTGCTGTAGATCAAGATAATTCCTTCGTAATGGATAATGGAGATGTTCTTGCATTAGGTAAGGATAATGCTATTATTGCAGGTAAAATACCTTCAGGATCTGTTTACGTAGATGGAAGCGGAATTGGCGACATTGGAAACATTGTATTACGTGACCGTCGTATCCTTTCTGAGGAAGGTTTAGTAATCGTTGTTGTTAGTATTAATATGAAGGAGTTTAAGATCTCTGCAGGTCCTGATATTATTTCACGTGGATTCGTCTATATGAGAGAATCAGAAGACCTTATCAATGAAGCGCAGAAGCTTGTCTCCAATCATTTGAATAAAGTAATGGAACGTAGAACAACACAGTGGTCTGAAATTAAAAATGAAATTACAGATACCATTGCACCATTCCTTTATGAAAAGACAAAACGTAGACCAATGGTTCTACCGATTATTATGGAAGTTTAATCTTTATATGCAAAAAGCCCGGGAATCGTTCCCGGGCTTTTTCATATATTAAGTCAGCGAAATAAATCTAACTTAATCTTCGATAACAAGATTTTTCTCAAAACGAGAAATATCCTTGTCTGAACCTATTACAATTAGCACGTCCTCTTCTACAAGGACATCCTCTGCTGCAGGAGACACATTAATGTCCTTCCCTTGCTTAATCGCTACAACGTTACAGCCATAGTTCGCACGAATATCTAGATCAATCAACGTCTTGCCAACCATTTTCTGACCAGCTTTTACCTCTACAATGCTATGATCATCTGAAAGCTCCAAATAATCGAGTATATTATTGGAGATTATATTATGGGCGATTCGTTTCCCCATGTCTCGTTCTGGGTGAACAACATTGTCTGCCCCAATTTTGTTGAGGATTTTTTCGTGATAATCATTTTGTGCTTTCACTGTAATTTTCTTAATGCCTAGATCAGTAAGGATAACAGTAGTCAAAATACTTGCCTGGATATTATCTCCAATAGCTACAATAACATGGTCAATATTTTTAATACCTAACTCTTTTAATGAAGCTTCATCCGTAGCATCTGCGATTACCGCATGAGAGGCTATATTTTTATATTCATTGATTTTATCTTCATCATTATCAATTACCAGTACTTCCATTCCTTCCATGCTTAATTCACGGCAAATACTTCCCCCAAATCTTCCTAATCCGATTACTGCATAATCACGTTTCATTATTTTTCCTCCATCACTCAACTTTGTCGATATAGCTATCATACATGATGAAACGAAAAAGGAGCAACCTCTTTTCGAGTTGCTCCTTCCAATTTTACATTGCATCAAGCATTTGGAACTGTGATTTCACTAATCCAAAGTACTCTCCGCGCTTAGCCATCAATTCCTCATGGTTTCCGTTTTCGAGCACTTTTCCATTTTCTAGCACAAAAATATTATCCGATTCTCTGATTGTAGATAATCGGTGCGCAATAATAATTGCTGTTCTACCCTTAAGCAACCTATTCAACGCCTTTTGTATTTTCACTTCTGTTTCAGTGTCAATACTTGCTGTCGCTTCGTCCAAAATGAGGATAGTTGGGTCCGCTAAAAGTGCTCTAGCAAAGGAAAGTAATTGTCTCTCCCCTGCTGATAAGATACTTCCTCTTTCTTCAACTTCAGTAGCATATCCTTCTCCCAACCGCTGAATGAAGTCATCTGCTCCAACTACTTTAGCTGCTTCCATGACTTCCTCATCCGTTGCGTTAGGTTTACCGAAACGGATATTTTCCATTATGGTTCCAGAAAAAATAAAGGTATCCTGTAAAACAACACTGATTTTTTGACGAAGGCTATTGATTTTAACATCTCGTAAATCATGCCCATCAATCTTTACAACCCCTTTAGTAGGGTCATAGAACCTACTAATTAAGTTAGCAATAGTCGATTTCCCACTCCCCGTATGTCCCACAAGGGCGATTGTTTGGCCTTGCTTGATATCAAGGGATATTTCATGGAGAGCAATTCTTCCTTCTTCATAAGAGAACTCCACTTTATCGAACTCAATATGTCCCTTCATTTGTTCAATGTTATAAGAATTTTCCTTTTCGTCAACGTTTGGCTTTTCATCAAGAAACTCAAAAATCCTTTCCGAGGCTGCCATTGCCATTAAAAGTTGATTGTACATTTGCCCAAGACGTGAAATTGGTTCCCAGAACATGCCGAGGAAAAAGGCAAATGTTACAAACGTTCCGAGTTCGATGCCGCCATTCGCTTCACCGAGTAATATAAGATGTGCTCCATAAGCAATTAATATAACTGTACCAACTGCATTACACATCTCAACGAGTGGTCTAAACATCGCACTCTTCTTTGAAGCACCACGAAAACTTTCAAAGAAACCATGGTTCACACCATTAAAATATTCCCCATTCTCCTTTTCTTGTGAAAAAGATTGTGTAATTCGCATTCCTTGGAGACCCTCATTTAAATGCGAGTTCATCCTGGATTGCTGAATGCGCACTTCTTGCCATGAGCGACGGATATTTCTTCGCAACTTAGTAGAAATATAGAACATGATCGGCAATATAACCATGATAGCAAGTGCGAGCTTTGGACTTAATACAAATAAGATAACGATAATGCCGATTAATGTCACAACATCCATTAGCAGGTTAATGATTCCATTTGTAAATAATTCCTGTAATGAATTGATATCATTCATAATTCTTACAAGAATTGATCCCGCTGATCGCGAATCAAAAAAGCGATGTGATAAACGTTGCACATGAGAAAACAAATGTTGTCTAAGGTCATAAATAACATTTTGACCGAGAATATTTACCCACTTAATTCGGAAGGTGTTTCCTACAAAGCTTACTAAATAAAGAAGGCCGATGCCAACCACGAGATAGGTTAACATTGTGGTATCCTGGTTTTTTATGGCAACATCAATCGCGACCTTACCAATTAAAATTGGTACAGTTAGTCTAACTGCCGTAGATATCATCATGGCAATGATCGCCGCAGGTAAATAATTTTTCGAATATGGTTTCAGATAGACGAGCAAACGCATCATCTGTGTCCAGTTAAATTGTTTTTCAATTGCCTGATCAACCGTATAGTGAAATCGCGTTAGATGTCTGTTTTTATCTTTAGCGTTACTAGTATTCGCCATCGAATCCCCCCTTTATATTTGTACGGTTCCCAGAATTGCTTCCCGGTCCTGGTATTGAATATCATATATACGTTGATATGTTCCGTTATTTGAAACTAACTCATCGTGTACGCCTCGTTCCACGATTTTTCCATCTTCAAGTACTAATATTTCATCCGCATGCTTTAGAGAAGATATCCTGTGAGCAATAATGAAAGAAGTCCTCCCCTTCATTACTTCCTTAAGGGCCTTTTGTATTTTAAATTCTGTCTCCATATCCACTGCTGAGGTAGCGTCATCTAGTACGAGGATGCTTGGATCCACACAGATTGCACGAGCAATGGCAATACGTTGTTTCTGGCCACCTGAGAGTCCCATCCCCCTCTCTCCTAGCATCGTATCGTATCCTTTCGGCATTTCCATAATAAATTCATGAGCTTGCGCACGTTTTGCAGCATCAATCACTTGCTCATCTGTCACATTGGGATTTCCATATGCAATATTTTCCCTGATTGACGTTGAGAATAAGAAAGGTTCCTGTAAGACGAAACCAATGCTGCTTCTCAGTTTTTTGAGTTCATAATCAACTACTGGACGGCCATCAATTAGTACGTCACCTTTTTCTGCTTCGTAAAAACGGGTAATCAATTGCGTAATACTTGTTTTACCTGATCCCGTAGCGCCGATCAATCCAATAACTTTACCAGGAGGTGCATCAAATGAGATGTTTTTTAGTGCTGCATCATCATCCTCTATATAGGTAAGTGTTACATCTTTAAACGTAACATGGCCTTTAATATCCGTTTGAAGAGCATTTTCTTTTTCTACAATATCTTCTTTAGCCTCAAGGATTTCAAGTAGTCTTTCTCCAGAGGCTTTGGCTTGAGAAAACTGATTTACGACAAACCCTAGGTTCATCAATGGCCCCATAATATACCAAACCAAACTGAAGAATGCGACAAGTTCACCAGGCGCTAGGCTTCCTGAAATAACAAGATATCCTCCAAAGGTCAGTAAGGCTACAGCACATACGTCCCCTATGAATTCCATTAATGGAAAATACTTCGCCCAAATGTACGACGTCTTTAGATAATTCTGTCGGTAGTTATCGTTATTTTTGGAGAATCGCCCAATCTCGAAGTCCTCTCTTGATAATGATTTCACTGTATTCATGCCACTAATATTTTCCTGAACTCTAGTGTTAAGTTTACCAAAGGACTTTCTAATCTTTCTAAATGCAGGGTGAACCCGTTTATCGAACTTAAATACGACGATAATTAGAAAAGGCATCGCTGCCATTGTTACCAGTGCTAGTGGAATGGAATAGTAAAACATAACTGCTAAACTAAGTCCGATTAATAATACAATCCGGATTAATTCTGCAAAGCCCGCTGACAGAAAGAAACGAAAACCTTCCACATCAGCTGTCATTCTAGACATGATGTCACCTGTTTTAGCATTATCATAGTATTTAAATGATAATGTCTGTAACTTTCCATACAGTGCATTTCGGAGTTTATAAACAGAAACTATTCCAAATAAATCTCCCAAATACTGATGAAAATAGGTTGCAAAACCTTTGACAATCATTAAAAGGATAAAGATTCCTGCAATGTAAGGAATCAGAGAGTATTGATCCTCATAGACAACATTGTCAATGGTTTGTTGCAGTATAATTGGATAAACTACTGTGATAGCCGTTACAAAAATAAGAAATACTAGCGATAGAATAAAATATTTCTTATACGGCCAATAAAACTGCTTTAGCTTTTTAAACGTATTCAAGTTGTTCCCTCCCTCAGGATGTTTATTTCCGTAATTACTAATATAACGGGTTCCGAAATAAATATCTACTGCTTTTGCTTAATTTTTTAAATTATTTTTCAAGTTAGGTTATTTTTACTTCTTATGTAGTGCTAAACAGAAATTCATCGTCGACAAAAGAATATAAAAAGGCATCAAGGAAGCACTTACCCTATAGATAAGTGCTTCCTTGATGCCTTTATAAAAGCTAATCGTATTGGCTACTCTGTTGAAGTGACTTCACAACTGCGATAAAGCCTAATCATGAAACTTAATCAACAAATCGCTCAATGCGCTTTTTTAGTAACCTTGCAGAGCCACTAGTCTGTTTATATCTCAGTTGCCCTTCCCCATCGAACAAAAAATAAGCAGGCACTGTCCGAACAGCAAAAGAATGGGATAAAGAATATTGGTCATCGATTGCAATTGGTTGTGCGATATTATATTTTTGGGCTTGTTGGACAACTTGCTCAAGATCTTTATCCTTCTCGGAACGTGGCATATGAACCGCGATGACTTGAATTTTCCCCTTATGGGCTTCCATAACAGAGTTTAAAACTGGAATATTCCGTTTACAGGAATCACAGCTCACAGACCAAAAATGTATAAGAACGGGAATACCATGTTCTAATTCTTCTTTTCTAATTTCCTGATAAAGCCAATTTGTTGCACCTGAAAGATCCGGAATAGATTCTCGTAATTGCATAACGAACCTCCTTATTTTATTCCTTATTCCTTCTATCTATATGTCGTACAACTCCACTTTGGTGCCTATAGAGAGTAATTCTAATAATGTTTGAAATAAAACGATAATACCTACTCTCCAAAAAAAGAAAAGCCCTCCTATAAGGAGAGCTCTGTGCCTTCAAAAACCTTTATTATCAGCTAAACTTTTGGTTTACCTGATCACACACTGCAGCTGCATTTGTACCCTGTGCATTTATGACAGGCCCAGAAATAGTCGTATCTGCCATTCCCATTAGATCCTTATCCTGGCCAGAAATCACACAGCAATCACAATATGCTGCATCCTCTGCTGATTTTAGGTCAACAACTTCATGCCCCATTTCCATGAGGGCCGCTTTAACATCAGACAACGTACCTTCAACACCAATTCGAGCCATTGTACAGCCTCCTATATAGAAAATCTCCTATATAGTTTCTGCATTCAGATTAATGTTATACATCATACACTGTTAATTCTGCAATGGTTTGCACCACTGCCTTTACACCAACAGATAAGGCGTCCTCATTTGGATTAAGTTGCGCATGATGGAGCCCGCAAGGTGAGGAAACCCCAAGCCAAAACATAAACCCAGGAATCTCTTTTAGCATGTAGCCAAAGTCCTCTCCCGTCATCGCTGCAGGCGCTGTATCAAATTTAATATCGTTTTCTTTCATTACTTTGGAAAAGAGATGTACATAGGAAGCATCATTATATACTTGGTAATAGTTTGCTCCATAATCGACATCTATCTCACACTCATAAGCGAGGGAAAAACCATCCATTAGTCTTTGTAGCTTGTCCTTAATAATTGGCATGGTTTCCGGACTAAGGGTTCGAATTGTACCTTCTAGTCTGGCCGTTTCTGCAATGGCATTTTGTACATAGCCACTTTCCATCTTGCCTATCGTAATAAGGGCGCTCTCCAATGGGTCAATTCCTCTGGAAATAATCTGTTGGAGTTGCACAACAAATTGACTGGCCGCAACCGTCATATCCTTGGCTAAGTGGGGATACGCAGCATGGCCGCCTTTCCCTTTAAAATCAATGAACAATTCACTCGTATTAGCGAAAAGTAATCCTTCCTTGCTCGATACGGTTCCTACTGGTAGCTCTGGTGCAATGTGTAGCGCAAAAATGATATCTGGTAACCACGCTTGGAACACATCAGATTGGAGCATGGGTAAAGCGCCCCCTGGACCTTCCTCTGCTGGTTGAAAAACAAATAACAGATTATCTACTGGCGGGTTCTCAACAAAATAATGGATAGACCCAAGTGCAATTGTCATATGGAAGTCATGCCCACATGCATGCATTCTTCCTGCGTGAGTGGAAGAAAAGGCAAGTCCAGTATCTTCTGTGATAGGAAGCGCATCTATATCAGACCGAAATCCTATTGTTTTTTTCGGATTGGTACCTGCTATTCGGACTAGCAAACCAGTCTTCCATTTTTTTACTTGGACCCGTTCTGTCTGCCATTCTGTCAACTTATCCAATAAATACTGCTGGGTTTTTGTTTCCTGAAATCCTAGTTCGGGTATTTGGTGTAATTCTCGCCGTATCGAACGTAGTGTTTCATCACTCATTGTTTCACCCGCTTAATTATCAAGCTTACGAAGTTCTTGCTTGATTTCTGTCTTAGATTTGGTGCTCTCATCAATTTCTTTAAGTACTTTTGCCGGTGTACCTGCAACAAGTGTATTTGGCGCAACATCCTTTGTAACGATAGCTCCAGCAGCGACAATCGCCCCTTTGCCAACAGTTACTCCTTCCAGAACAACTACATTTGCACCTATCACTACATCATCTTCGATAACAACAGGTTTTGCTGAAGGTGGTTCAATAACTCCTGCAAGTACTGTTCCAGCCCCTATGTGGCAATTTTTACCTACTGTCGCTCTTCCACCAAGTACAGCATTCATATCAATCATCGTGCCTGCGCCTATCGCTGATCCGATGTTAATCATAGCCCCCATCATAATGACACAGCCATCACCAATTTCTACTTGGTCTCTAATAACTGCTCCTGGTTCGATTCTAGCGTTAATTCCCTTTAGATCTAATAACGGGATTGCAGAGTTTCTTCTGTCATTTTCTACAACATAGTCTAATACAACGGCCTTATTTTGTTCCAAGACTGCCTTAATAGCATCCCACTCACCAAATAAAACACCACTTTTATTTTCAACGAAGGCCTGGATACTCTCACCAAATTCTAATGCATCCAGATTCTCACCTTTTATGTAGACTTTCACTGGTGTACTCTTTTTACTATTCGAGATAAAACTAATAATTTCATTTGCATCCATCATGTTCAATATCTTTTCCTCCTAATACTATACTATCTTTACTTTAGCAGACGCCTTTTCCTCAAGCAATTATAAACTATTCTGTATTAGAGAAACTCGCATTCGCTCGTCTTTTATGAATGTGTATGTATTTCTTATACGGGCATTTCAAAATTCCAACCATGCTTCCTAGCTAACATTTTATGCTTCTTAACCTGTAAAAAAACGGTGACTCATCTGTATGCATTATAGAGAGTCACCGCCTACTATATTATTATTCATATAATGATGTATAGATATCTTTCTTAAGCTTTTTGAGGATTGCTCTTCTTGTTAAGATTCCATCAAAGTATCCTTCTTCGTCTACTACGCAAACGAAAGGGTGATCAATAACTGCATTTAATCCATCCATTATATTATCTTCCTTTTTTAAGCAAGGAAGACCTTCATTCATAATATCTTTAACTTCCATGTGAGCAAGCTTCTCCATCTCAAATCGTTCCAGACCAAGAATTTCATTCAATATTTTCGTCTTACCGATCGTACCTTTTAGTCGATAGGAAGGATCCAAAACCGGGACAGCTGAGTAGCCAGATTTTACTAAGACGAGTAAAGCATGTTCCAACGGATTGTTTACTTGAACATGGGCTACCTTCTCTGAAGAAATCATTAAATCACCTACTGTACCAGCAGTTAATTGATTAGCTTGAATCATACTCATAGCATGCGCTCCTTTTACATCTATCTTCACAGTTAACAACAATTTTCCGTTTACACGACAAGCGTAAAAATTTCCATTTACATGTTCAGTTTACCATAACTGAACAAATAGAAAAAATATCTTACCATGTGCCTTGATTATTAAAACGCACTTATATTACAATATGAGCATATGATCATATTGTAAGGGGGAATTGACTTGAACTATACTCCAATTGATGAAGCATTAATAGATAATGTTTCCTTAACTTTCAAAGCTCTAGCTGATCCGACGCGAATAAAAATACTCCATTTATTATTTCAGGAGGAATGTTCTGTTAGTCAGATTGCAGAAACATTAGATATGAATCAGTCAGCCATTTCACATCAACTAAAATACTTAAAACAACTACGTCTAGTAAAGAGCAGACGAGATAAAACAAAGTATTATTATTCTCCAGATGATTACCATGTTATGAACTTGTTGGAACAATCGATTGAACATGCAAAACATATACGTTAAAGGGGGAGATAAAATGGGTCATAGCCATGAACATAACCATAGCCAGGGACATCACCATCATCACACCTCGAATAAGAGGGTATTATTTTGGAGCTTTGTAACCATTTTTACGTTTATGATTGTGGAGGCAATAGGAGGGTTCCTAACAAATAGTCTTGCCTTGTTATCAGATGCGGGACATATGCTAAGTGATGCTGGAGCACTGGGGCTAAGCTTACTTGCCTTTAAAATAGGTGAAAAGCAAGCCACCTCTGATAAAACATATGGGTACAAGAGATTTGAGATTGTCGCAGCATTCATAAACGGTTTAACTCTCATTGTCATTTCGCTCTATATCTTTTTTGAAGCCTATAATCGTTTTCTTGAACCACCTGAGGTGAGTGCAGGTATGATGGTTATAGCTATTATCGGTTTACTTGTAAATATTTTAGTAGCTTGGATGCTAATGCGTGGGGATTCTCATGATAACTTAAATATTAAAAGTGCACTTTTACATGTTTTCGGAGACCTATTAGGTTCAGTAGGAGCCATCATTGCCGGGATATTAATTATGCTTTTCAATTGGAACATCGCTGATCCAATTGCTAGCGTGATCGTGTCCGCTTTAATCCTTTTTTCCGGGGTTAGAATTGTAAAGGATTCTCTTCATATATTAATGGAAGGAAAACCAGCAAACATCGATGTAGCAGCTCTTCACGATTCTATTGGAAAACTTGAGGGAATCGCTGATGTGCATGATTTACATGTTTGGTCCATTACATCAGAGTTTCCAGCATTAAGTTGCCATGTTGTTGTTAAGAACAACGTTGATAGGGACCAATTGCTTATTAATATAAATAACTTGGCGAAGAATACCTTTCATATTTCTCACTGTACGATCCAAGTTGAAGGAGAAAATACTTCCATTCATTCTAACTGTGATAATTGTGATTAGTTTTACAGGTTTTTATTCCAGAACCTCCACGTTACTTTTCTGTGGAGGTTCTTTTGTTTCACTCACAGCATAGGATAGATTTTAGAAAGGAAACTTATTCAGCCATTGGCCCCCGTCTAAAGTAATTACCTCTCCATTCATATACGCTGCTTTCTCGGACAGCATAAAATGTGCAAGGTCTGCAATTTCTTCTGGCTTGCCTAATCTCCTCAACGGAACAGATTGGATAGTACGCCTTGCCGCCTCCTCTGATTCGAATAATTTATCTGCCCCTCCTGTACGCTCGATTGGGCCTGGAGCAATCGCATTTACCCTTATTCCATATTTAGTCCCCCACTCGACAGCCAATGTGCGTGTCATATTTAACACTCCTGCTTTCGCAGCTGAAGAGTGAACTACACCTGCTCCCGCATTCCAAGCATAAGTTGCTACCATGTTAATAATCGAGCCCTTTATATTCTGTTCTATCCAGTACTGCCCCACTTCTTTGCTACAATAAAACGTACCATTTAATACAATATTAATAACAGAATTCCACCCATTAACCGATAACTCTTCTGCTGGGACAATAAAGTTACCAGCTGCATTATTAATGAGATGATTGATAGCTCCAAAATGTTCTACTGATTCCTCCACGACTCTTTTAACAGAATCTGGATCTCTAACATCTAATTGGATAGCATGAATCGAGCCCCCAACTTGTTCAAGCAATTCCTGTTTAACCGCTTTCAATTTGTCATTGTCTCTTCCTGTTATCACTACATTTAACCCCTCGGCTGCAAATTTCGCAGCCATATGCTTTCCCATACCACTTGTGCTCCCGGTTATGAGAACTGTTTGACCTTGCATTGTCATACCCTTCTCCCCTTCCTACTATTCATACTATTCGGAATCCAAGCCAAAGTCAAAGAACAATTAATTAGGGGAAATTTTTTAAAAAACTGTTGCCTTAACATGTTATAATTTACTTTTAACGTATGAAATAGAAAGGTATGACCATATGAATCGACGTTCCTTTTTAAAAAGATCAATTGGCAGCTTACTGGCTCTGATAGGAATAGGTGGAGGTACTTACTATTACGCCAGGGATATTGAACCAAGGATGCTACAAGTTCAGAATGTGAAAATAATGGATGCTTCAATCCCTGCATCATTTAATGATTTTAAAGTTGTGCAATTTTCTGATACACATATTGGATTTCACTATAGTGTAGAACAACTACAAAAGCTTGTTAATAGAATAAATGAAATAAACCCAGATCTTATTGTGTTTACTGGCGATTTGGTGGATGAACCCCATCTATATACATGGAACAATGATCTAATAAATGTTCTTCAATCGCTTGAAGCTCCCCGTGGGAAGTTTTGGATTTATGGCAACCATGATCATGGAGGTTACGGAACAGAAAAAGTAAGAGACGTTATGGAGGCTTCAGGCTTTACCCTCTTACAGAACGAGCATTCCGTAATCGAACAAAACAATGAGCGAATCATTCTTTCGGGTATTGATGATGTTATGCTTGGCAGTCCTAATTTAAGACAAGCATTAGAAAATGTGAATCCCGACCTTTTCACGCTATTACTTGCGCATGAGCCAGATTTTGTTGATGTAGCAGTAGACTACTCTGTTAATGTACAATTGTCAGGTCATAGCCATGGAGGACAGGTTCGTTTACCATTTATCGGGCATCTTTATACACCAAAGTATGCAGAAAAATACGTAGAGGGAAAATACTTACTAAATGACGGAAACCTACAACTTTTTGTTAATCGTGGTATTGGTACTACCCGTTTGCCATATCGTTTTTTATGTAAACCAGAACTTCACGTGTACACCTTACACAAGGAATGATATTAACCCATCCTGTAATGCTTGCATAGACTATACGGAATATAAGAATGAAAGGGAGATCATATTGTATAATCCCCATTATATGCCTTATCGCCAGCACCAGGACCAAGAAGATACACGTTTTTTCCCTGTTCTACCATTTTTGACGGGCCTTGCTTTCGGGCCACTACTATATGGTGCGTTCCAAGGTGGAGGATATCCTCCGTACCCTCCCGTACCTTACTATCCGTATGGATATGGCTACAATCCTGGCCCACCGTATTATCAACCGTATTACAATCCATACTAACGAGCATGCAGTCGATCTATTTAGTCGGCTGCTGTTTTCGTTTACATTTTTGACATGGTTTTTTATCCTCCTTCATGCTAAAATTAATGGGATCTTAAAAGAATGGGGGCCATACATATGTCTACAAGGTCTAAATTACTTTTGTTATTCCTCGGATTAATATTACTATTGGCAGCTTGTGGTGAAAAAGATTATAACGGAGACTTTTCATACGAAGTAAGTGATTTCTCATACACAAACCAGGATAATGAACAATTCGACAGTGACGAATTGGAAGGTAAATTCTGGATTGCTGATTTTATTTTTACTAACTGTGAGACTGTCTGTCCCAACATGACATCTAATATGGTTGATTTGCAGAAAATGCTTAAAGACGAAGGGTTAGAAGATGTAGAGTTCGTATCATTTAGTGTTGATCCTAAACATGATACCCCGGAAAAACTAAAAGAATACGCTGCCTCGAGAGGAGCTTCCTTTGACAATTGGAACCTACTGACAGGGTATGAATTTCAAGAAATCAAAGAACTTTCTATTAAATCTTTTAAAACAATGTTAGAGGAAGCCCCAGATTCAGACCAAATGATTCATGGAATCAACTTTTTCGTTGTAACTCCAGAAGGAAATGCGATCAAAAAGTTTAATGGGACACAACCAGCAGAAATGGAAAATATCGTACAATATCTAAAAGAAGTGTATTAGTAGAGGCGTTGAACGTAAGCAGGTAAGACCTATAACAGATAAACTTCTTCTTTGCATAACGGGCAATTTGTAAAAGCAATCTTCATAAAAAGACTGAGCGGGTTTCGGAGTATTTTCGATAAACCGTTCAGTTTTTGCGTTATGTTTACTACAACTATCTCTTTTTATCCCGGTGCAACCGTCCGTAAGACTCCACTTCAAAACATGAGGTGAAACAGTGATGTTTAAGTGGGAGTAGACGGACGTTAACACCCCGATTCGTTCAACTAACAATCAGTGGGGGAAGAATGAAAACCCCCACTGATTGTTAGTTGAACTTTATAAAAATCCCCCTCTTTAAGAATAAACTAGAAACCTCCCTATGCTGGTTGCGGTGTGAGAGACTTTGAGGTAGGATGTAGACAAGCTATATATTAGATCGTTTAACAATTTTGCAACAGATTCATTTTAATTTTAAAGTTCAAAGTATTAGAAAGGAGAGAGAGCATGCATAACCAACAACTAAGAGATATTGCCAAAGCGTTGTACACTGTAAATAGACATGCAAAAACTGCACCTGAACCACAACATCTATACTATATAAAGAAAGAAACTATAAATCGCCTTCTAAATGAAAAGAAAGCGAACAAAGTTGGATTACATTTTTCTGATCATCCAAAGTTTAGTAATCAGCATTCTACACTCCTTGTCAAAGTAGATGATTACTACTTTCATATTCCGCCATCAAAAAAGGACTTTCAACAGTTAAAACATTTGGGAGGACTCGATGAGAATTATCGAAATCCACAATGCAAAATGTCACTTTCTCAAGCTAAAAAAGTAATCTATGAATATATTGACTGGAAACCACAAGCTCCGTCGACTACCACACCCAAAAAATCATCCTACTATACTCCCTCTTCGCTGGGAAAAATGGAATGGCCACCAAGAAGAAAATCACACCGTTAAATAGGCTGTGATGTTTCAAACTTATATAGATAAGGTATACCTTTAGTAAAAGGAGGCCTTCCGTATGACTGAACTGAAAAATTTCATGTATGAACTGCACCGTTACGCTGATCAAACCCATACTTTGAAAGATGCCTATGAAAAATTACCTGAAGCAGAAAAACAGAAGGTTATGAAAACAGCACCCGCATCTGTTCGCTCGCCTGAGGAATTCTTTCATCCGGTCTTTTCATGGTTGGAATCAATGCACAATGAATTTGAAGTTGAAAATGAAGAGTAATCATTATCGAGGGAATCAGCAATACAACAAATAAACTCCCAATATTCTGGAGAACCAACTCATTATAGCCTATAAAAAAACCAATAAAGCCGAGCGATGACTAAACAACATTCGAAATCATACATGGTTTCGAATGTTATTTAATTATTTTGGTGAAATTTTTTAAGTGGTATACTTTCTAAATGAAGTTAGTTGACAAGGAAAAGGAGAAGCATTTTCCCTTGTTAAATGTGCCGGAAGCTTTCGCATCATCTCGCAAGTTTAGTATCTTCCTTTATACGTTTGCTTTTTTTCGTGTTCTTTATTAACTATGTTTTATAAATAGTACCCTAATTAGATTCCATATAACTAATCCAGCCCCAAAGTACGCCAACACCTGGAGTATTACTTTCAAAAAGAGATGGAACATTTCTGGTGAGAGTCCCAGCATAAAATAACTGGCAGATAGCACGATAAAGAGAATTAAACTAACCAAAATATAACTTAGAAGATCGAACACACGGTTCGTAATAAACCATATCACAGCTGGTCTTACCAATAGATACCCGATAGCTAATCCAATTGTTACTAAAATATATAGATAACTCGATTCTTCTAGTTTACTTTCCTGCACATTTGCAATTATATTTAAGAACAATGCTATACTTCCTTCCCTACTCTTTTTAGCATTGTCCACTAATTTACCTAACTTTATACTTTACTTTCTTTAACTTTAAAGGTGAAAAACCCCCATCTTTATTCAGATTGTAAAGTCTTGTTCAGGGCTCGTTCCTTCTTCAACATGACATTGTCAGACTGTCTTTTTTCCAACCGGACTTCGATTTGCGATAACTCCCTTTTATCTTCCATAAGCTCTTGCTTATTTTGTTGAAAAAGTTGTTCAAAATTTAACGTTTTTGGTCGCATATGATACACTCCTTTTAGTATTCTATAAAAGTATACCCTATTCTAACAAAAGTAGATCTAAATTTTTTGAACATTTTATAACATTTGAAAAAATGAATTTGCAGGAGGCTACAATGGAACATATGTTGAACCAAAAACTTAAACAAATCGAAATATCTGGCATTAGAAAATTTTTTAATATGGTGGCGGATGAAGAGGATGTTATCTCTCTAACAATTGGACAACCTGACTTTCATACACCTGAACATATAAAACAGGCAGCAGTAAACGCCTTGTCCTTAAACAAAACAGGTTATACACACAATGCTGGAATCCTTGAATTACGAAAGGCTATCGCTGCATATAATGAAGAGAAATATCATATTAGCTATGATCCTGATAAGGAAATCATCGTTACTACTGGTGCTTCTCAAGCCATCGATATTACTTTTAGGGGGATTTTAAATAGTGGAGATGAAGTAATTTTACCAGGACCTATCTATCCAGGGTACGAGCCACTCATCACCCTAGCCGGGGCAAAAGCAGTTTATGCGGATACCACAAAAGATGCATTTAAACTTACAAAAGAGAATTTGGTTGATCATATTACAGATAGAACGAAATGTGTTGTTCTTCCCTACCCCTCCAACCCAACTGGTGCTTCTTTTACCAAAGAGGAGCTAAACGAATTGGTGTCCGTATTAAAGGATAAAGATATTTTCATCTTGGCAGATGAAATTTACAGTGAATTAGTATATGAAAGACCACATTACTCTATCGCTGCGTTTGAATCAATTAGAGACAAAACAATTGTTGTAAACGGCTTATCCAAGTCCCATTCGATGACAGGCTTTAGAATTGGTTATTTACTTGCACCATCATGGCTAGCCAAAGAATTATTAAAAGTACATCAGTACAATGTTTCTTGTGCATCATCCATAAGTCAATATGCCGCTCTTGAAGCATTAACGAATGGTAAAAATGATACGTTAATTATGCAGGAAGCCTATAATGAAAGACGAGAATATGTATATAAAAGGTTAGTTTCTATGGGGCTGTCTGTTAATAAACCTGAGGGAGCGTTTTACTTCTTCCCTAAATTTCCCATGAAAGAAATGGACTCTTTCCAGCTCGGGTTGGAGCTTGTTCGTAAAGGAAAGGTTGCTTTAGTGCCAGGTAGTAGCTTTTCAGTGGTTGGAGAAGGATATATGCGTTTATCTTACGCATATGATTTAGAAACAATTAAAAAAGCATTAGATCGATTAGAAGGATTTTTGCAAATGTAAGGAAAGGGGCATCTAGTCGGCTTTACGAGAATTTTGCTTTTTCATATTGTCATAGAGATTCAGTAGGCGATCAAGTTCTTGACTGATTGCTACTGACTCTAAATTTGTGAAACCTTTTTCCAGAGCGACTTCGGTCATTTTTTTACGCAGAAATTCAATACGTTTTAAGAGTTTGTCTGATGCACACATTATCGTAGTTTGTCTGCCCCCTTCTACTTAATTTACTTTACTTTAGCATAAATTTACAGATTGTGACAAGTTATTTTATACCACATTGTTTATAGGGTGAAATAATTTTCCTTGTCATAAACTACAGCGGTTTTGAAACTCGATAACAATTGCTTACTATGCTACTATTATAGAGAAATGTATTTTGGAAAGGATGTCTTCGGTGACCGAACGAAAAAAGAAAAATGAATGGTTCGAATGGGCCAAAGCCATCATTATTGCTGTTTTAATAGCTCTTTTTTTACGTACCTTCTTATTTGCGACATCTATAGTCGATGGGGAAAGTATGGATCCTACTTTGAAGGATGGGGAAAGAGTAATCTTTAATAAGTTTGTTTATCTCGTTGGTGACCCAGAACGTGGAGATATTGTCATCATCGAAAGGCCCCTGAAAAACTATGTAAAACGAGTTATTGGATTGCCTGGAGATACAATTGAAATAAATGGTAGTAGCCTATATATAAATGGTGAAAAATACGAGCAAACATTTATTAGTGAAGAAGCAGAAATGCAAACCGGAAGCTATGGACCAATCGAGGTCCCTGAGGACAATTACTTTGTAATGGGGGATAATCGTGCGATCAGTAAAGATAGCAGAAATGGCCTTGGCTTTATTGAAGAAGATAATATTATCGGCAGATCAGAATTAATTATCTTCCCATTCGATGAATGGTCGCTAACTAGGTAAAGCGCTGTGAGTTCAGCTACGTTAATTCCCTCTAAAAAGACAGACAAGCAGTCTGTCTTTTTTTATCTCTCATTGTCATATAAACAAAATCCAATATTCATTAATAGGATACCAAAACAAACAATCCCAAATACTGCTTCAAGCATGCTTATGCACCCCCTGCCCCAATTCTTCTTTCGATCATATCACCTATTTGTTACACTTTCATCATATCAATATCTTCTCCCTAAATAAAGCAAAAATGTGATAAAATAAAGTAGTATATTTTATATGACAAACTTCGAGAGATTTTGGGAGGCACATAATGCTACACTGCCCTTATTGCGGATCATCTATAAAAAGCGACGAACATTATTGTATTACTTGTGGGGAAAAACTACCTCTAGATATAAATGAGCGATTTATTACTTCTAAAAAATTCAACAAATTTTGGTTGCTTCCTCTTTCTGTTTTTTTCGCGATACTTCTTTTTTCGGGATTATTCTATCTAATCCTGGAAAATAAGACAAATGAAGCGCAGGCATTATATGCCGAGAGTGAGGAGCTTGTGTTAAAAGGGGATTACGCAAAAGCTAATGACACCTTAGAAACCGCTCTAGACTACAAGCCACATTTCACGCAAGCAGAGATTTCACTGAGTTTCATAAGTAAAGCGATTCAGGCAGAATCCGCCCTAGAAAAGGCCGAAAAGCTTTTGGAAGAAGATAATTACCAAGAGGCCCTCTCTCTTATTAATGATTCAGAGAGTGATCTAAATACCTTTAATGGGCCAGGAGTAAATAAACTAATTTCCGACATAGGTGCTACAAGAAATAATATAAAGCTTGAACAAATAAAGAATGTACTAAACAAAGATTCAAACATTGATGAGTTAAAAATATTACTGTGGGATGCTGAGGCAATAGATAGTACTGAAGCTAATGCTATAACCACAAGCATTCGAGAGCAAATAGTAGATTATACTTATACTAAAGCGAATGAACAATTAAACAGCAAACAATTCAATGATGCCCAGATGATAGTGGAAGATGGACTGAAATATGCTCCCGACTCAGAGAAACTTCGAAGTCTTAAGACAACTATAGATAAGGAACAGGTCGCCTTCGAAACGGCCCAACAACAAAGAATTGAACAGGCTATGACAACTGCTGAAGAGGAAAGGCAGTTGAATGAAACAGATGCGATTGAACTTGTAGAAGTTGACCTATCAAAAGACGAACAAGGTAAACTTGTTGTACAAGGTGAAGTGAAAAGCGTCGCCACCATTCCCGTAAATTCAGTTTTAATCAGTTATTCTCTTACGACAAAGGAAGGAAACGAAATACAAACAAACGAAGTGTTTGTATTTCCGGATAAATTATACCCCGGTGAAACAGGGAGATTCGAATATACTCATTTCGACATAGATGAAAAAGGTAATGATCTGAATATAGAGGTTCAGAAAATCACCTGGTACACAGACTGACTTACCCCAAAAGAGGTGTTTTTATTGCATAAAAAGAAGTATCTTCCTATCATCCTTTCCGTGTTGTTACTCACAGTTGGAATTGTACTTTGTGTTTTCATGTACAATAGCTGGAGTGATGAAGAACTCTCTGTTAATAATCCTACTATTAACAAAGTAAACGTTAATGAAGAAACATTAGATCTTAAATCCATTATTCATGAGGCCGAAAAAAACGTTATTCAAATAGAAGCGCAAAATGATGAGAATACGCTTACAGGGTCTGGATTCTTATTTAATGAAAAAGGAGATATCATTACCAATGCTCACGTAATTCGTGATGCGGATACCATATATGTTAGAACGGCTAACGCACAAATATATCCTGCTGCTGTTGTTGGAATTGGTGAAAGTCTTGACGTTGCGGTTATCCGTGTACCACAACTCGCCGGCAAAAATTATTTAGAAGTCGAAAAAGATCTTAATGCAGAGATTGGTGATGAAATTATTGCCCTGGGTAGTCCTCATGGTTTTCAAAATACCGTGACACTTGGAATCATTTCCGGTGCAGAGCGCAATTTCTCGGTTGATGGCTTTGATTACTCTAATGTTTATCAAATCTCTGCTCAAATCACCCACGGCAATAGTGGCGGTCCTTTAATTCATAGAAATACAGGAAAAGTTGTTGGAATTAATTCTGTGGGTACAGAGGATGGTACCATTGGATTTAGCATCCCGACAAATGAAGTAATCGGTGACATCGAAAAGTGGTCAAATGAGGCCCAGAATGAGAATTTAGAGTTTACAAGCACAACAGATATTATTGACACAAACACCCCTGAACAATTTATGGAGGATGCAGAGTACCTGATTGACTATTTTCTAGAAAGTATTGATATAAGAGATTATGTTAATGCATATACACTACTAGGGAGTAATATGCAATCCCAGACCTCCTATCAAGACTTTCGTGAAGAATATATTCATATTGTAAAATTAGAATATAGCGATCTAACTAGCAATGTAACAGAGGAGAATACGGTTAAAACAACAGTAGAAGTTGAAATTGAGAGCAAACTAGAAAATAAAGAGAAGACGGAAAAGAAGAAACATACTTTTGAATTTATTACGGATTATGAAAATGACCAACTAAAAATTGTTGAGATTATGGATAATACAGATCACTAATCCCTCCCTCTTACCTGTTACCTTCCTGTGGTAACAGGTTTATTTTTTGAACTGGGCATTCGTCTATACAATTCTAAACGATATACATATAGTAAACTGTAAGAACAAGGGGAGGTGAAAAGAATGGGTTACGGCTATGGCGGATTCGGCGGCGCTGGTTGTGGCGGCGGTAGTGGTTATGGAAATAACTTTGCACTAATTGTAGTGCTTTTTATTCTTTTAATCATTGTAGGTGCAGCTTTTTATTGCTAATTAAATAACAAGCTTGGGCTATTTTAATAATAGCGCAAGCTTGTTTTTGTTACCCTGCTGTTAGCACTTGAATTAGCTTTGCTGGCGGTAAAGGTTTACTAAAATAATACCCTTGCATTTCATCGCAATTTTCTTCCCTAAGAAATTCAATCTGTTCATGTGTTTCCACTCCCTCAGCGATTACTTTCATATTTAAGGAATGTGACATATGTATAATTGACTTTACGATGGCTTTATTTTGCTTTTGCGAAGCATCCATAAAGGTTTTATCAATCTTTAACTTCGTAACTGGAAACACACTTAAATATCGTAACGATGAGTAACCTGTGCCAAAATCATCAATGGAGACAAGCACTCCAAGCTCCCTTAATTGCTGTAAAGTATTTAGAATGTAATGCTCGTTTGTCATTGCCATACTTTCTGTGATTTCTAGTTCTAAATACTTTGGATCTAGCCCCGTTTCCTTTAGGGTATTCTTTATTTTGGTAACGAGGTTTTTTTGGTGAAACTGTTTCGCTGACAAATTAACACTCACAATAACAGGGTTATATCCTTCTCCTTGCAAAAGTTTATTTTGTCTACAGGCTTCGTACATAACCCAGTCGCCAATTTCTATTATCAGGCCTGTTCGTTCTGCAAGAGAAATAAAATCTAGTGGTGGAATATACCCTTTTTCTGGATGATTCCAGCGGAGTAATGCTTCCATCCCGACTATTCCCCCTGTAAGCAAGTTTTTCTGAGGCTGATAATGTAATTCAAACTGTTCTTTTTGTAGAGCTTTCCGTAAGTCACTTTCCATTGTGAGCATTGATTTAAAGTTCTCAGAAATAGATGTTTCAAACATTTTATAATTGTTACGGTGCTTTTCCTTAATTACATGCATCGCAGATTGAGCGTGAGTCAACAGAGCCTCTGGGGATTTTCCATTATTCGGATAGACGCTAATTCCAATACTAATAGACGTATAAATGTCGTGTTCTCCTATTTTGACAGGACTCTCAAATTCCACAATCAGATCTTCAGCAAGTTTTACGGCATGCTCCTTCGCTTTTATCCCATTTTGAAGCAAAAGGAATTCATCCCCGCCAATTCTCGCAATGAATGTATCTGGCCCTAGAAAAGATTTTAATTTATCACTTATTGCTTTTAATAACTTATCACCAAATGAATAACCAAGCGTTTCATTTATTTCCTTGAAATAATCAATATCAAGAAAATATACAGCAAGCTGTTCTTCTCTTAACTTAGAATTGTTAATCGCTTCACCAAGTATTTTCATAAAAAAGTTTCGGTTTGGTAGATCTGTCAGCTCATCATAATATGCCATGTATTCGATTCGCTTTTCATTTTTCACCTGATCTGTAACGTTTCTAATGAGAAAAATCCGGGCGTCCTCTTTACCATGATAGCTAGAATAATCTAATACTTGAATATAAACCGGAGAGCCATTTCTCTTTTTCCCTGCCAGAATTCCACTCTCGGTTCCCTTCCACCACTCCGAGTCCATTGTTCCTTTATTAAGCTGTAGAAGCTCGCCAAGTCGAATCGATTTAAGTTGGGTACGGGAATACTGAAAAATCGTTGCAAGCGATTCATTACAATCTATAATTTGGTCACCAGCGAGGATAAGTAATCCTTCGCTTTTTTTTGCTGTATCTTTAATTTGGAATGTCCCGCCTTCTGGTAGCACAAGAGGCTTCAAAACGATTCCATAAGTGGCCTCTTTTAAGAAAACACACTTGGCTTCAAGAAAAGTTGCATGATCTCGTTTTAGTGGCAAAATGCAGGTACGATTTACTGCAACCTTCAATTTTTCGAAATCAAAGTAGTCATTTAGATTAGCTAAAACGTTGTCTTTATTACAGCCTATTATGTTATACGCTGCGTTGGTCCCTGCCAAAAGTGTGCCGCTATGATCAACCAACAGTATGGGCTCGTTTAAACTGGATAGCAAGTTTTGATTAAATGGAAAAAAAGTGTCTTCCATAGTAATGCTCCCTCCATCTTAGCCAATGATAATTTTCTCTTTAGGATAACGATACTTACCGCTTCTTTTTCTATTTTTAAAAGTAAATAATAATGTGATAATCCCTACACGCCCTATGAACATTAACAACATCAGGATCACTTTGCTAATTGGCTGCAAATCACTGGTGATACCTAAAGATAGTCCAACCGTACCAAATGCGGAAGTCACTTCGTATAAGATTTGTGACAGGGAGAAAGGTTCAATGATTGACATGATCATCATGGAAACAAACACAATGACGATAGCCATAAGCGCTACTGCAACTGCTTTAATTAAGTCTTCATCATATACTTCTCTTTTGAAAATGCGAATACTACTTCCACCACGGGCATATGTAATGATAAAAATGACCACAAGGGCAAAGGTTGTTGTCCTGATCCCGCCTCCAGCACTACTAGGTGAAGCACCGATAAACATCAACAAGGACATAAATAGGTGATTGGATTCCGTTAATTGGGTGACATCCATTGTGGCCAATCCCCCACTTCGCGTTGTAACCGACTGAAATAATGCGTAAAAGAAAGACTCGTGCCAAGATTTGTCTGCAAAAAAGTGATTAAAATCAAGAATATAGATGAACAAAGCACCAACAACTACGAGTATTGAGAATGTAAATGTTGTCAGCTTTGTATACAAACTAAACCGCATCCTTTTTCTGTTTTCTTCTTTTTCGAACAAATATTCTTTTACCTCGATGAGGACAGGAAAACCAATTGCTCCGAAAATAATCAAAAGAATATTAATGAACTGAACAAAATAGTCATTACGATAAGGGATTAAGGACTGTCCTGTTATATCAAATCCTCCATTGGTAATAGCACTGATTGTCCCAAAAAAGCCTTGTAGATAGGCTTCACCGGGATTTGGAAAATAACGTAAGAAATATGTACCCAACACAACAAATCCAATTAGTTCAATGGTAAGGAGCACGAAAACAATCTGCTTAATTAAACGGACCATTCCTTCAAAAGTAGTTTGATTCTGATCTGCCATAATAAGTCGTCGCTCTTTTAAGCCAATTTTTTTTCCTAATAAGAGCCAGATAAACGTACCAATAGCCATTACCCCAACTGCACCGAGCTGTAGAATAAAGGCCAACACAAGAATACCTGGTGTGCTCAGCGTGTCTGCTAGGGTAATTGTACTGAGCCCTGTAACACTTAAGGCACTAACTGCAGTAAATAGAATATCGATAAATTCAACACGTACATCCTCCTGGTATACAAAAGGCAGTGACATGAGAATAGTTGACACAATTACCGCAAAGAAATAAAACACGAGTAACACCTGTACAGGCGTTAATTTATTTATCCATTTAAAAAATGGACTCCAATAATTCATACTTCCTAACTCCTAACACTTAACAATAATACATAATGCTTACTATGCCTTAAAAAGCTGTAATCTCACTAACATTATAACAGGCAGTGGTAAGAATTGCTTGCAATTTCGACAAATTTAGTCATCCACCTACGTCGGCTTCATAAAATTCGTTGTTTAAACACTGGTAAAAGCGCCTTTCCCCGGTACCCTTCATCTATTAGGGTAGAGAGTAATAATTCCACTTTACTCGTTTTTTGATCGACAAGTTTCCCGATGAATAATACGTTCATATTATCGCCAATATCATTTACTCCTGTAATGGTAGTAATAAAAATAGCAGGTTCATTGCTCTCCGTTGTGATCTTAGCACGAATAATAATCTCACTCTTTTCTTCATAAAGTCTATGTAAAAAAGAGGAGTATGAACGGCTAACATACGCTTCTACAGTCCATCTTAATTGATCATCTTCTCTGTTTATAATCAACCCGTCCATAAGGTCTAAGGAATGACGTTTTATACCATCGTCGTTTAGTTCCAGTATTTGTAAACTCTTTAATTTAAAAGTCTTCATTGCCTTCCTCCATTCGTCGATGAATTAAAAGGTTTTTCTATTATCACTAAAAGTGTATCAGAAATACATTCGGTTGAATATATTTATATAAACTTCTTTATATGTTTGGTCAGCTTAGAGGTCGGGTAACTATTTAATAAATAATAGCTTTGAGGAGAGATTAACATGTCAGAACTGTCATCATATAAAATAGAATTAAACCAAAATATTCACACCCAAGACATTTTAAAGATTCATCATTATGCTGTTAAGAACGATGTAAGTATGTACCTTTATCGCGATCACCTTATTGCTGATACAAAAAACCTGCCAAAACTACTATCCTTCTTCCTTCTTTGCAGAAAAAATCAATCACTGGTTCTAATTATTGATGGACAGGATGCAAAAGAAGTGTACAATACCATTACTCAATTACTTAATAAGTCAATAAAAGTCGAACTTAGAAAAGAAAACATAATGGAAAAAGATAAGACTATTCTCATTTAAACTACATTTTAAGAGTAGATAAACTGGCATTTGCTTTTCTTTTCCTTGGGTCACTGCATCCTATCTTAAAATATTTACTTTTCTAACGTGAAATTAAAAGGAGCCTCGCTATAAAAGCTTGGCTCCTTTTTAATTAAACTTCAACTCTTCAACATGCTCAATCGTAATTCTTTCCTCGGTATCAGTAAATAACCTGGCGTTTACATATAAGAAGCTACCCTCTATGTTGTCAATCTCTGTTATTACTACTGGGTCTTGTGGGTAGTAAATATTCCCTTTACTCAGTTTCTTTGTCACCATACTCCCTGTAAAAGTGGGTTTCTTATCTTTCAAGGAAACGGAAACCAATGGTGACTGATGTTTAATTTCAACAGGGTCCTCTCCCACATACTGAATGGACTGACGAACCTCTATTCCTTCTTCTACCTGAATTACACTCATATGTAAAATGAAATCTCCTTGCTGTTTTGAAAAAGATTTGTTTTCTGCAAGGATAGTATGTCCTCCAACAAATTGCTGATAAATTAATACGAATAGGCAAAGAATAAATAGTACCCCTACAAATATATACCTTCTTTTCATTGTTCTCTCTCCTACTTTTATAAAGTGAAACTTCAATCAGTGGGGGTTTTCGTTCTTCCCCCACTGATTGTTAGTTGAGCGAATCGGGGTGTTAGCGTCCGTTTTCTCCCACTAAAAACTTACGGTTTCACTCCATGTTTTGAAGTGGGAGTCTTACGGACGGTTGCACCGGGGTAAAAATAAGATCCGCCGTTTTGTTCGCTTATATTATAAGACGGATTTAGTAGTGGAAATGTTTCATCTTTTTCAAAATTTTTATAAAAAATGGGTATAAAAGGAAAATTAATGGCAGTATATATATTCCTTTTCTTTGTCATTATAAGTAGTGAGAACAATCTTATGAAGGAGGGTACACATGACAGTTGGTAGCCAAGTAAAACAGACCATTGCTGGATTAAAGAGTGCACAGGCAAGCTTCGAGCAGTTTGCCCTGCAAACAGAAAACAAACAGGCAAAAAAATTATACGAAGATGCAGCACAACAAACAATGTCTATTCTGCAATCAGTAGAACCAAGAGTTCAACAAATGGAGAAAGAAGAGCCCCAGTATAAGGGTTTCTAAATATAGATAAGTCAAAGGATTGGTTAGCCAGTCCTTTGATTATTCTTTGAGAAAACGGGTGAGAAAATGTCCATGAAGAGATGGCTGCTTCTTATCGGCCTAATTTTTACACTAAGCAGTTGTGGAAACGAATCAGCACTTGAACCATCTAAAAATAAAAATGAGTCACTTGATTTAACTCATATCTCGACAAATGATCAAGATACGAGTCAGAAACAGGCAAACAAGGCAAAAGCAGCCTTAAGTAATTATAAGGAAATCACGGCTATTAAAGCTGTAAATACATCAAAGCAATTAATTATAGCCGTACAAGTGGAACAAAACCAGCGTTTTAAACTTGCTGAAATACGAAAACAACTTAGTAAAGAAATGAAAGAAATGTTTCCTAATTTAAAGGTGGAGCTAACTACAGATAAAAAGATTGTGATTGAGTTAGAGAAACTGGAAGAAAAACTAAAATCAGGTTCGATGTCAAAGAAAAGTATGGAGAAACGTGTAAAGGAAATTGTAGAGCTCTCCAAAGAACAGACTTAATGAAATGAGTGAAGCGAAATGGCAGATAAAAAGAAAAAAAATTTACCACCTGAAGCCCAGAACTACCAGGCATTTCAACAAGATCGCGAAGTAAAGCGTCCCGTATTATTAAATTGTCTTAAGGCGTTCCTTGTTGGAGGTTTCATATGCTTTATCGGCCAATTAATTTCAACCTTTTATATATATTATTTTAATTTCACCGAGCAAACCGCCGGCAACCCAACAACTGCTACGTTAATTTTTATAACCATGCTACTTACAGGGTTTGGTATTTACGATAGAATTGGCCAATTCGCCGGCGCAGGCTCAGCTGTACCTGTTACAGGTTTTGGTAATGCGGTGATCTCGTCCGCGATTGAATACAAAACAGAAGGATTTATTTTAGGTGTGGGTAGTAACATGCTTAAGCTTGCTGGTCCTGTCATTGTTTATGGCGTATTTTCTGCTTTCGTTATCGCATTGATTAAGACCCTTTTAATAAAATGGGGGGTAATCTAATGTTACAGGGTCATCAAACTTGGATTTTTGAAAATAAACCAACCATCATTTCTACTGGTGTTGTGGGAGGGCCATTTGAAGCCAAGGGAAATATCCCAGAGGACTTTGATATCCTTCATGAAGATATGTGGCTAAAGCAGGATTCTTTTGAAAAGGCACAACAAATGCTTATGGAAGAATCATGTCAAATAGCGTTGAAAAAAAGCAGTATTGAAAAAGAACAGGTACATTTTTTTATTAGTGGAGATTTAATTAATCAAATAACACCTACAAGCTTTACGGCAAAAACCATTGGCATCCCCTACCTTGGTATATTCAGTGCCTGTGCAACATCTGCAGAAAGCCTTGCCCTTTCAGCCTATCTTATTAATAGTGGTGGTGCTGATTATATACTTAGTGGTACTTCTAGTCACAATGCTACTGCTGAAAAGCAATTCCGCTACCCTACCGAATATGGAGGACAAAAGCCCCCTACTTCACAATGGACTGTGACGGGAGCTGGGTGTGCGCTTGTTGCTAAAGAAGGTTCCGGTCCTGTTGTTACCTCTGCAACAATGGGAAAAGTTGTTGATATGGGAATTACAGATCCCTTTAACATGGGAGGAGCTATGGCTGCTGCCGCTGTAAATACGATTGAAACCCATTTTAAGGATAGAAATATTGATCCTTCTTACTATGACCTAATTGTTACAGGGGACCTAGGCCATATTGGAAGAGAGGTTTCGCTAGACCTACTTAAACAAAGAGGTTTATCGATTAGAGACGGACAGTATGTGGATTGTGGGTTAACCATCTACAGAGAAGGACAACCAGTTATGGCTGGAGCTAGCGGACCAGCGTGTTCGGCTGTTGTAACGTATGGGCATTTTTTGAACAAGCTTAAAAGAGGAGAGATTAATCGAATGTTGCTTGTAGCTACAGGGTCCCTACATTCCCCGCTAAGCATCCAACAGAAAGACCCTATTCCATGTATTGCACATGCTGTTTCCATTGAGTCAGGAAGTGATGCAACATGATTTTCTTCTGGGCATTTGTTATCGGTGGCGCCATATGTGTAATCGGTCAAATTTTATTTGATGTTTTTAAAATGAACCCTGGGCAAACGTTAACCATCCTCGTTATAGCTGGAGCAGTTTTGGACGGAATTGGTCTATACGAGCCACTAATTGACTTTGCTGGCGCTGGAGCAACTGTTCCAATTACAAGCTTCGGTAATTCTCTTGTACATGGTGCTATGCAAGAAGCAGAAAAACATGGGTTAGTTGGCGTCGTCACAGGAATGTTCGAAGTAACTAGTGCGGGTATTTCTGCTGCAATTGTATTTGGAGTAATTGGAGCCATTATCTTTAAACCAAAGGGGTAGGAGGTGTAGTCATGACAGTAGGATCCCAGGTTAAAACATGCTTTTCTTCTATAAAGAGTGTTGAAGCATCCTTACAAACGCTTGCCGAGAAAACATATGAACAAAATTCCTATCAAGCGTTTAAGGATGCAGAAGCCATTATTACCGAAGTAAAAAACGATCTACAGAAACAGGTTATTATGTTAAGCAAGGAAGAACCACAATACAACTAAGTTACTGAGGAAGGAAGAAAACGAGATGCCAGATTGGGTCATAGTTATCGGAAAGTCACTTCTTCTCATTACTATTTTATTTTTTCTAACCAAATGGCTCGGAAAAAAGCAACTATCACAGCTTAATATTTTTGAGTATATTTCTGGAATTGTGTTGGGCGGCATTGTTGCCATCCATACAATTGATCCAGATAGTAATATTTTAAATGGTTTAGTCGCTATGGCAGTATGGTTTATAGTCCCCTATGCAGTAGAGTATATCTCCTTAAAAAGTAAATCATTCCGTAATTTTACTGAGGGTAAGAGTACGGTTTTTATTCAGGATGGTAAGATAATGGAAGATAATCTCAAGAAGGAAGGCTATTCTACGGATGACCTGCTAGAAAAATTACGTGATAACAATGTATTTCTTGCTTCAGATGTTGAATTTGCTGTTTTAGAGCCCTCTGGTACGTTGAGCGTCCTTCCTAAAAAGGAGAATCAGCCTCTGACTGCGAAAGACCTTGGTTTGAAGCTAGCTCCACAGAAAGAACCGCAGGCTGTTGTTATGGATGGTAAGGTGTTATTAGAACCATTGGCAAATCTATCCTTAAACACGAATTGGCTTGAGACAGAGCTAGATAAAATGAATGTAAGTATTGAAAACGTCTTTCTCGCACAAGCAGATAATGATGGCCAATTGACAGTAGATCTTTATGACGACAAGATTGCAGTCGCTGAGCCTACTGAGAAGCCACTATTATTGGCTACCATGAAAAAGTGCCAGGCCGACTTGGAGCTTTTTTCCCTTGCAACGAAAAATGAAGAGGCAAAACAAATGTATGAAAAGAACAGCAAAAAACTTCAAGCCGCAATTGATCTTGTCCAATTTCACCTCAAATAGCCTTTTACCAACTCGTCTTTTTCGTGTACAATGAAGACCGGCATTCTTGCAATTACACGAAAAGGACTGAACAAAAATGAAAGAAAAATTAAAAGTATATCGTTTCCCTCTTATTCTCCTTAGTTCAATTATTATTGGCTCCATTATTGGATTGGTCTTTGGGGAAGATGCTACCGTTATTAAACCATTAGGAGACTTGTTTATAAATTTACTATTTATGATCGTAATCCCTCTCGTATTCTTTACTATATCTTCTGCCATTGCGAGCATGGATAGTATGAAGCGATTAGGTAAAATCATGAGCTCCATGATGGGCGTGTTTATCGTCACGGGAATTATTGCTGCTGTCTTCATGCTTATAGCTACCGTGATTTTTGAGCCAGGTCAAGGTGTTGATATTCCTTTAGAAACTCCTGAAAACACAGAGGATTTGACGCTCTCTGAACAACTAGTAAATACATTTACGGTATCTGACTTTGTAGATTTGTTCTCTCGTCAAAACATGCTTGCACTTATTATATTCTCTGTTTTAGTAGGTATATCAACCGCATTAACTGGTGAGAAATCAAAAGGGTTTAGCAAATTCTTAACAAGTGGATCTGAAGTATTTATGAAGCTTGTTCAACTTGTCATGTATTATGCCCCAATTGGATTGGGTGCATATTTCGCCTCATTAATTGGAGAGTTTGGTGCTGATTTAATTGGAGATTATGCGAAAGCAGTGATCGTTTATTATCCAGTTGCAGTGCTGTACTTTGCAATTGGCTTTACTCTATATGCATTTATAGCCGGTGGGAAGCTTGGAGTAATCCGGTTTTGGAAAAACATCCTCTCCCCTGCAGCTACGTCACTTGGAACTGGCAGCAGTATCGCTTCCCTTCCCGTTAACCTACAGGCAGCGAAACGAATTGGTGTACCCAAGGATGTTAGAGAAACGATTTTACCTTTAGGCGCTACCATTCACATGGATGGTTCCTGCCTCTCTGCTATGTTAAAGATTGCTTTTGTATTTGGTGTCTTTAACATGGACTTTAGTGGTTGGGATACATTTTTAACGGCAATCGGCATTTGTCTCCTGTCCGGGATCGTGATGAGTGGAATTCCAGGAGGCGGATTTATGGGTGAAATGATGATCATAAGCCTGTACGGACTGCCGATGGAAGCATTGCCAATTATTTCGGCAATTGGTGTAGTAGTCGACCCACCAGCAACGATGGTAAATGTTACTGGTGATACTGTCTCCAGTATGCTTGTTACAAGACAGATAGAAGGTAAAGATTGGATAAAACAAGCTGAGGTATAAAGTGAAACTGCAATCAGTGGGGGGTTTCGTTCTTCCCCCACTGATTGTTAGTTGAACGAATCGGGGTGTTAGCGACCGTGTACTCCCACTTAAACATCACTGTTTCACTTCGTGTTTTGAAGTGGGAGTCTTACGGACGGTTGCACCGGGATAAATAAGACCTTTTCTTATAACCAAAAGGAAAGAGAATCATATCGTAGCATTAGTTAGCTACTCATGATTCTCTTTCCTTTTTTATATAATACTTACTTCTATAGTTTTATGGCGATCTTGCCGAATTGTTTATTAACCTCAAGATAATCAAATGCCTCTTGCATCTCGTCTAAAGTAAAAGTCTTGTCGACAATAGGGTGCATTTTAAAGTTTTTCATATGATCCAAGAGCGCCCTCAATTCCTGTCTACTTCCCATCGTAGAGCCAAACAGCTGGTATTGCCCATAGAAGAAGGAACGAAGATCAAAGTCGATAGTATCCTCTGTCGTGGCGCCAAAAACAACCATACGTCCACCTTTTTTTAATACATCCAAAGCACGTTTAAAGGTAGCTCGTCCCACACTGTCAATCACAAGGTCAACTGTTTCGTTCTCTAATTGTTTAACCCAATCTTCGCTATCAAGCAGCACAACATCTGCTCCTAATGATTTTGCTTTTTCAAGCTTCTCTTCACTTCTTGACGTAACAATTACCCGTGCTCCAACGTTTTTAGCGAATGAAATGAGATATGTAGACACACCGCTACCAGCACCTGGAATAAATACAGTTTCCCCTTCTTTAATTTGACCTTTTGTAAACAATGCTCTATATCCTGTTAGGGCTGATAAAGCGAGAACTCCTGCTTCCTCCCAAGATAAATGAGATGGTTTTTGTTCTACTTGTTCACTAGATATAACAATTTTTTCGCCGAAGGTTCCATGGTCAGGCATACCTAAGATATCAAATTCAGCTGGTGGAGCATCACTATTGTCATACCAACGCAAACCAGGGTTGATGATAACTTCATCACCTTCTTTTACATTTTGAACTCCTTTGCCAATTGATTCGATTATACCCGCTCCATCTGAACCAAGAATCAATGCTTCTTTGTCCCCTCTGCGACGGTTTGGAATGTAAAGATCACGTCTGTTTAAACCAGCCACTTTTAGGGCCACCACAACCTGGCCTTCCCCTGCAATTGGTGTTTCCATTTCCTTTACTTTTAACTCGCCATATTCATGTACAAATGCTTTCAATTGACCTTTCCCCTTTCCACGTATGTACTAAATTTCGTTAATTGTGCCTTAGTTATAATATCCTCTGTAAACAATGGGACAAACATAAGGTGCTGGCTCTGAAATTCCTGCTTTATTTTTAAAATGTACTGTTTTTCATGTTTTCTGCGTTTTTCATAAAATGTCCCTTCCCCTTCGTTAGGTAACAGTTTATTTACCACTAAGGTGTTCACAGAGAGTTGATACTTTTCTAGTAACTCTATCGCCTTTTTTGTTTCAAGTATAGGAAGCTTTTCTGCATTTAATACAAAAATGAACTCCGTCTTTTTTGGGTTAAGCAATATTTCTCTTGCCTGATAGAACCGCTCCTGCCTTGCTTTAAGTACCTCATATATAGGGTCATCTACCGGTTCACCGTCATGTAATAATCTGGAATAATTTTCGTTCGTTTTTTGTCTTTTTTGTAGCAGACCATCAATCCATACACCCATCAACTCTGGAAGGGAAAGCAGGCGGATAGTATGTCCTGTTGGGGCAGTATCAAAAACTATTTTATCAAAATTCGCCCTCTCTTCCAAAATAATTGAAATTAATTTTTCAAATAAGGCTGCTTCCTCCGCTCCTGGTGAAGCTTTAGCGGTATCAAGCTGACGATTCACTTCTTCTACCATTCCTACATGTACGATACCCTTAATAGTTGATTTCACACGTTGAATGTAAGAATTTGCCTCATGATCAGGGTCAATTTCAATTGCAGTTAAAAAATCAGAAAGGCGTTTCATGGATCCGCCTATTTTCTGATCAAATATATCCCCTGTATTATGGGCTGGGTCTGTTGATACGAGTAGTGTTCGAATACCTTTTTCAGCAAAACTCCAAGCCAAGGCAGCAGCTGTTGTGGACTTACCCACTCCTCCTTTTCCTCCGATAAAGATGATCTCCTTTTTCGTATTCATATAGCACCTCCTAAACTATTTTAACAACAACGGATCCCTGATAAGGGAGAGTTTTCCATGCCCATGCGCAAGTGCCAATCATGAAAATTCTCTATTATGTGTGGATAAAGTTCTAGCGTATAGTAAAACACTGGGTTAGGGATGCCAATCATTTCAGAGTATAGTAGTAGCAGAAAAAGATCTTCTTCCTTTCTTAGTTCTCTGGCAATTTCCTGCCGATGCGGTGTACTAAGCACTTCCTCATAAAATTCAATTGCCTTCTTTAGCTTCTCTAGCATTCTATCCCCTCCCTTTAATTTTAAGTTCTAAGCTTAATTGCTATGGTGAAATACAAAAAGGAGCTAGTTTGCTCCTTTTTGTCACCTCACTCGGTTGCTAATTATTCATCTTCTGTCGAATTGATAATCGGTTTTGTTAACACATTAAAGGCCGTTAGAATAATCCAGACAGCAAATACAAAAATAATAGCGCCGAGTACGAACAATAGTGTGTTTGCGTCATTCCCTGCCCATGACCATTCAAACACCACCTGTTGGAACATTGCGTATAGCGTCATAAACATAAGGAAAATCATAGGGATTAACACCACTGCATAGTTTCTCCCTTGCCTCCTGAGCCATACGGCAATTAACATTAAGCTGATGCCTGCTAGTAACTGGTTAGCCGTACCGAATAAAGGCCAAAGCTGATAACCACCAGACCCGAACCCTTTCGGCCCTTCTGGCAAAAGTACCAGGGCAGCACTAGACACAACAGCTACCGTTGTAGCAACATGTTTTTTGGTTAACGCTGGAACTTTGTATTCTACACCAAGCTCCGAAATAATGTAGCGCATTAACCGTACAGAAGTATCGAGCGTGGTTGCAGCAAAACTTACAACAATGATCGATACAATGGTTGTAGCAATATCTGCCGGTAATCCGACTCCTGAGGCCAGGTTTGCGGCGCCTTCAATAAACACTCCCAGTCCTGCACCATTTGCATCTGTAAAACTGGCATAAGTAGCAAAGAAGTCATCTTTATTCGCAAAAAATGTAGCCACCGCAATAATCGAAATAAGTGCTAGGATTCCTTCTCCAACTGCACCAAAATAGCCAACAAAGCGTGCATCCGTTTCTTTATTTAACTGCTTAGAAGAAGTGCCAGAGGAAACCAATCCATGGAAACCAGAGATAGCACCACAGGCTATTGTAATAAATAATAATGGTAGCAATGATTTGTCAGGATTTGCGTTTGTGACAGGAGCCGTCATTTCTGGATTCAAAAATATCAATCCAAGGTACAAGATTCCAAGACCTACAACAAGCTGGTGCGAATTAATAAAGTCTCTTGGTTGCAAGAGTTTCCAAACAGGAAGTGTTGAGGCAATGTATACATAGACCATTAAGATGACGATCCAAATGAGAAAAGCTGAAGATGTGGCACCAAGTCCAAACAGTCCACTTGCCCCCTCTCCGCCAAAGTATTTAACTAAGTCAATTTGTAAGAAACCTACTTTACTAGCTAATATAGCCGTGGCATACATAACACCAAGCGCAAAAAGAGATGGAATGAGCATTCGTTTATTCCGTTTGTATACTGCATATCCAATCCAAATAGCCAATGGAATTTGAATAAACACTGGTAGAACACTAGCCGGATAGGAGATAAATAGATTTGAAATCACCCAGGCAAAAACTGCGTTCACCATTAATACTAGAATTAATATGATAAACAAAAATAATATCTTGGCACGCTGTCCAACTAGTCTGTGTGCTAATGTTCCAACAGACTGGCCCTTATTTCTAACAGAGAGAACTAATGTACCGAAGTCATGGATCCCCGCAGCAAAAACGGTCCCTAGTATTACCCATAAAAATGCTGGAAGCCAGCCCCAATATACGGCGATGGCTGGTCCTAGTATGGGGGCAGCTCCCGCAACCGAGGTAAAATGATGCCCCCATAAGACGAACTTATTTGTAGGAACAAAATCCACCCCGTCCTTATAACGGTGAGCAGGTGTTACATAATTCGGATCAAGCCTGAAGATTTTTTCTGCTACAAACTTGGAATAATATTTGTAGCCAAGAGCAAAAATGACCATACCAATAAGTGCAACTAAAATACCTGACATACCTTATTCCTCCTATACTAAGTAGTGAACACACCTTCGACAAAAATATATGGACGTGTTTCTTTAAACCATATGTGAAAGCGCTTTAATTTAGTATGGTTTTATATGTTTTTTTAGAATATTTTAGTACTCAAATGGTAGGTTGCAATACGGGGAAGACTTATCTGTTGTTAATGCAGAATACAAATCTATTTACTTCTATGAAATTCCAAAAATGAGGAAAGAAGAATTTCAACAAAAAAAGCCGGACAGTAGCTTGAATTATACGATAAAATTCGAGTCTGTCCTGCGATTAAATTCTTTTAGGTATCTGATACACTTTTCAGCGGAAGGAAGTACTTCTTTTATTATAGCGTTCTTTGACTATTGAAAAATATGGCACAGCGTAATCACTTTAGTAAAGCTTTCCTTGTTTAAATAAAATTGTGGAGAGTTTCATTACAGAGTGGATATAACAATTTTGCCTTAGTGGAAACGCGTCCCCGAAATATTGTGGATACACTGTTTCAAAGGTGTGTTGCATTTTATTATATAATTTCTCATAAACTTGCTCTTCACTATAAAATTGCGTTTCTCTCCCTTGAAGCCACTCAAAATACGAAACAATAACACCGCCAGCATTCGCCAAAATATCCGGAAGAACAACTATCCCTTTTTCACTGAGATAGCTGTCTGCTTCCCCTGTAATTGGTGCGTTCGCTCCCTCAACAATAATCTTCGCTTTAATTTGCTTCATATTTTCCTGGTGGATTTGCCCACCAAGTGCAGCCAATACTAATATGTCTATATCCATTGTAAGCAAGTCGTCCCTATCGCAGATAGTGGCTTTCACATTGGCCTCTTCCAAGCTTTCTTCATATATTGGAAGATCACCATTATTCGATTTTGTATATTTTATCAATTCTGGGATGTCTAGCCCATCAGAATTATGCAATGTCACGTTTCTATCACTCACAGCTACTACTTTATTGTTCAAAAAGTTACACTTATTTGCTTCAGCTGCTACGACAGATCCAACATTCCCGAAACCTTGTATAGCAATTTTAAGGGACTTGTCTTTATGATCAAGAACAGTTTTAGCAAAAATATTGTCCCGTTCGTTTAACCATTTATACTTATCTTTTGTAAAATCATGTAGCATATAGCGAAGGGAGAAATAGACTCCCTTTCCCGTCGCCTGTCTTCTCCCCAAAGAGCCACCGTTTACAACACTTTTACCAGTAAAACTACCTCTATACTTCATACCAGGATGGATGCTCTTGTATTCTCCCATCATCCAGTCCATTTCCCGTTCTCCTGATCCGACGTCAGGCGCAGGTATATCCTTTTCCGGACCAATGATCTGACTGAAATATTGTACATATTTTCTACAGATTTGATTTAGTTCTTTCACCTTAAATTTTCTTGGATCAATTACCACTCCGCCTTTCCCTCCTCCAAAGGGAACTTCATGCAAGGCGTTTTTTAGCGTCATTAAGGCAGCAAGGTTACTTACTTCTTCTTCCTCAACAGATTCATGAAAACGAATACCTCCTTTATATGGTCCTATAATATTATTATGTTGGACACGAAATGCCGGTATCCGAGTCACTTTGCCATCCTCTAACGCGATTCTAAGGAATGATTTATGAATATGATTAGGGGTGGACAAGATAGAGGTGAGAGAAGTAAAAGCTTTTTTTCTTGTTTTTCCAGAAATTTCTGGTAAAAATGATTGATCATCAAGTAATGCATCTAGAGATTGTTCGATGATAGTAGAAGTATTGCTTACCATTTTAGTTCCTCCTGACTAAGATTTGCCAAATGAGGTATAGATCAGCCACCTGCAGGGGGCATGCCAGAAACCGATGACCGTGCTGCCTTTTGGTTGCGCCCCTTTACTTAAGTAATTTGCGACTGATATAAGCCCACTTTTTTACGATTCTAACAAATCATGCCACAAAGAACCATGAAAACGGTTTATCACCAAAGAAAAATAGCGAAAAGTGTTGCTGCTAGAAGACCAATTATAACTGGAATAAAATTTTTGCGAACGAGTTCCATTACGGAAATACCACAAAAACCTGCTATTGCAATAATCGAAGACCAGGCTACAATTGTTCCTCCCCCCGTCCAAATAGACCCCATTTGCCCAATAGCTGCTAAGGTAGCAGCATCAATTGAACCGTTTTCCAACGATGCAGCTAAGGCACCTGTAAGAGGGAGACCAGAGAATCCCGAACCATCCAAACCTGTAATAATCCCAATGATTAAGATACTTAGCGCAGCAAGAAGGGCATTTTCGGGTAGAAAAGTCTGGCTAGTTTGGACAAGGTCAAACAAAAACGCTGGTTGACTTTCCTCCATTCCTAAAATGCTTCCTGAGAAGTCCGAACTTCCTAGAAAAAAGAAACCAGCAATTGGTATAACTGGGCCCATTGCCTTAAAGGCAAACACAAAACCGTCCGTTATATGTGTTGTTATATAATCAAGGGAATGCTGTTTACCAAAGGCTACAGTTGAGAGTAGTAAAAGAATGACTGCTACTCCACCGACAAAGGCAGCTCCATCTCCCCCTTCAAGCCCACTCATTCTTCCAGATAGCAGCTTTTCATATACCATATAAATAACAACACCTAACAGTGTTAGTGGTACAACCACTGCAAATATTTTACTCCACTCGGTTAAATTTTTTGTATGCGACTTATTCGTCGTCTCTTTTACGGATTGCATTTGCTCCAATTCTAATTCAATTAATGGATCATTTTCATGGCGTATTGTTTTCCGGTATAGCAAGTAAGCTAACGCTAAGGCGATGATACCAGCAATCACAGACAATACAAGGGCACGATCAGCCACTATAGCTGTCTCAATCCCGGCCGCTGTAGCTGATAAGCTTGGTGCTACCTGTACAATATAATCCGACGATAATGCCATTCCTTGACCAGCAAGCGCAATGGCAACTGCTGCCATCATAACCGGCAAACCTGCTCTAATAGCCGCTGGAACTAGCAACGCACAAATTAATGGAACCGCAGGAGTTGGCCAGAAAAATAATGAAATGATATACGTAATGACCGCTAGGACAAAGAAGGAAATATGCCCATTAATCATCATTTTTTGGATGGGTTGGATCATTCGCTTATCTGCACCTAAATCACGTAATGAATGTAAAAGCGCAAGCATGAATGTGATGATTAGGAAAATACTAAACAGTTCCTGTGCAGCAATTAGGTTCGCATTAAAAATGGCTTTAAAGCCTGCTACAAGGTTCCCATTGTACACCCACGCTACAATGAACGTTCCGAGTAATGTTGGTAACACAACCCCTTTTCGGAAAATCATTGTTCCTATAATCAACAAAGTAAACAGTCCATATATCCAATGAGAAATGGTAAGTTCCATCATACATCTTCCTCTCAATAATGGTTGTATAGCCTATGCATTAAGGGAATGTTTAGTTCTTTGGTTACCGGGAATATAAAAACCATAGAACATTATTAGGAGGTAGAAAAAGATGAAACCATTTATCAAAGAATATACAAATGACGAAGTATTAAAAACAGATGTGAGTATTTTAAAAGACAAAGGGATTAACAAAGATGATGTTTATGTATTGTCCCACGATGATGATCGCACGAAACGAATTGCTGGAAGTGTAGATGCCAACACAATCGGCATAAAGGAAATGGATTTTGGGAACGCAGTCGGAAACTTATTTAATAGTAAAGGTGACGAGTTGCGCTCGAAACTTCAGGAAGTAGGTTTCTCTCAAGCAGAAGCTGAAAATTATGAAGAGGATATGGACGAAGGAAAAGTATTACTAATTGTAACAAATAATGAAAATGCAGCTAGCTACTTAATGTAGTCATATTACAAAGTTGCGTCTTAAGCCTAAAATAAACGAGCATGCCAACCGGATTATTGTTGGCATGCTCGTTTTGTATGTAGTAAAGAAGGTGGTCTCCCTTTAAAAGAGAGACACCCACATGTGAGCGGAAAAACTTTTTTAATTTGTATTCATTAATGTCCTTGGCTGTTTGTGAAATAAGAAAAAGACAAGTACAGCACTAAGCAGGAAAGCAGGCAGCATGTAAGAGCCATTATATAATAGGGAATACAACCATACTGGTTGCCCTTCTATTGCTGACTCAAAAAATGTAACTCCTGCAATATAATGTGCACCAAAGCGTAGGATTGATCCTAAAAACACTCCTGCCACTATATATCCCAAATACTTCTTGGTTTGACCTTTTTGAAGAGCCTGTTGAATTTTTTTAGAAAACACACCTGCAAAACCTAATACAGTAAATGCTACAGCATAATCAAAAAATCCTTGAAGTGGGTATAATACATAAGCAGTTCCTACGGCAATTTGTAACATGCCCCAAAGAAAACCTGCCAATAAGCCTCCCTTAACTCCCCAACGAAAAGCCACAATAAAAATAGGAATCATAGCAAAGGATATTGATCCTCCCTGGGCCCATATCTTAAATGATAAAAATGGAATAATATCCAACAAAAGTGCAAAGGCAGCAAATATGGCTACCTCAACTAAAAATAATGTGCGTTTTCTATTCATTTCTCTCTCCCCTTTTTAAAGCGAATTTTAAACAAACAAAAAAAGCAATGCCAAGGGGAAGACTTCCTGATGGGAATCCGCTCACATTGCTTTTATTCCATCAAAAAAGCCACCATCCCTACGTTAGTACTAACTAACAGGTTCAAAGGGTAAGAACATCACTGTTCACTCTCAGCCATTGGCTCCCCCTGTAGGCTTTTCAAACTATGCTTTTTTTATTAATTTCATTGTAACCCACATTCTGTAGGCTTACAACTATTGTGTAAGCTCGATAAATTCCTCAACATCCTTCACACATAATTGAATAGCTGCTTCCCAGAACTCAGGTTTCGTTAAGTCGACATTCATATGCTTCATGGCAAGATCCTCTACATTCATTCTACCAGTGTCACGTAGCAACGAAATGTATGCATCCTCAAATTTTCCCCCTTGTTCTTTGGCGGCCGCATAGATTCCAAGGCTGAATAAATATCCAAAGGTGTACGGGAAGTTATAGAATGGAACACCAGTAATATGGAAATGTAGTTTAGAAGACCAGAAATTAGGATCATATTCATCCAGTGCATCTTGATAAGCCTCCTTCTGGGCCTCTACCATGATCTCATTCAGGCGGTTAACCGACACAAGCCCTTCTTTTCTTTCTTCATAAAAACGGTTTTCAAAAATAAAACGCGCATGTATATTCATGAAGAATGCTACACTGCGTTGAATTTTATCTTCAAGCAGTCCGATTTTCTCCTCTTTATTTTGCGCATTTTTAACCGAAGCATCTGCTACAATCATTTCAGCGAATGTGGAAGCTGTCTCCGCAACATTCATAGCATAACGTTGATTTAACCCATTCACATCATTCATAACATGCTGGTGATAAGCATGGCCAAGTTCATGGGCCAAAGTAGCAATATTTGAAGACGTTCCAGAAAAGGTCATAAAGATTCTTGTTTGTTCACTATCAGGGAAGCTTGTACAAAACCCACCTGGTCGCTTTCCAGCACGGTCCTCTGCCTCAATCCACCGTTTGTCAAAGGCCATCTGAGCAAAGTCGGCCATTTTGGGACTGAATTTACCGAAATGGTCTACAATAAAGTTACTGGCCTCAGTATAACTCGACTTTTTCACAGTATTGGTTAACGGTGCTCCAATATCATACATGCTCATTTTTTCTAGCCCAAGAAGATCTGTTTTTTTCTCTAAATATTTAATAAAGTGCTTTTTATTATTTGAAATAGCTGTCCACATTGCGTCAAGTGTTTCCTGCTTCATTCGGTTAATTGTAAGTGGCTCCTTAAGAACACTCTTCCAATTACGATGCTTATAAGTTTGCAGTCGGAACCCAGCTAAATGGTTTAATGTCTGACCAAAAAGAGCGGATTGATCCTTCCAAGCCTTCCCCAGCTTATCAAAAACCGCTTTTCTTACTTTACGATCTGGATGACCCAATTTATTAGATGCCTGCCCGACAGATAAAGACTTCACTTCATTATCTTCTTCTACTTCCACTGTCATTTTTCCAACGATTGTATCGTACATCTGACTCCAGCCGTGATAGCCATCGACTCCAAGGTCATTGATTAACACTTCCTGTTCAACAGATAGAAGCTCCTTTGCCTGTTCTCTGTATTCGTTAAGGACAAAGGAAAGCTCCGTTAAACCATCATGCTGAAGTAATGTAACCCATGCAGTATCTTCTATAGCAACTAGCTTTTGTACGAACTTCGACATGATCGCATCCAATTCTGCCCGTAATTCGCTACGTTTACCAACTAAAAGACTTGCTTTCTCGTCCGTTACATCCTGTGCGCTTAGACAGCTGATAAACGCGGAAGCTTCTCTTAACTTTTTCATTACACTCTCAAGCTCGTTTACTACACCAGTTAACTGTTCTGCTTCTACATTACCATCTTCTGGATTGAATGCCTCTACCTCAGCAGAGAATGTTTCTTTATCGTTTTCAATGTCTTTAAGATATGTACGAAATGCTTCTGAATCGCTTCCCCCTGGAAAAATAGCATCTAAATCCCATGTTGGGTTATACGTTTGTTGCATAAAATCTCTCCTCATTCCATGATTTATATTTATTTCATTTTACCCTATCTTTTTATTATAACGAAAAATGAAATAATTTTCACCTCGGAGAATTTTCTTTTTTCAAGAAATTTAGTAAACTTTGATTCCGGAAACTTAAAAATAGTGATCATCATCTTGAAAGATAACAAAGGCTCCCCAAGCAGGTGCTCAGGGAGTAATGATTATTTTGTTTTCTTTGTTTGCTTCGTTAACCCATTATTCTCAAGCGTTTTCCTTTGTTCCTTACCCTTTTCTGTAATGTAATTATTTTTAAACCAAGCAATGAGTGAAGATACCACTGTAAACGTTACTGCAACAAACTGCTCTACTAATTCACTATCAAGTGGTAAAGGGGATTTCCCAAATATGACGAGCGTTTGATTAATTAGGGCAACGAATAAAACAAATGATCGAATAAGAGTACCTCTGTCCACTTATTTCCCCTCCTATCTTTTACTCCATACTACGATTTCGCTTAGCAATTGGAACGGCAAACTATTGGGTAAAAGAAAAATTGGGAGTATTTTTATTACTTGACAATACAAGTTTATCATTCTATACTAAGTAACATAAAGTAACTAACGTATTAAGAACTTACCTTTGGAGGGATTTTTAAGATGACAAGAACAGTATGGAATGTAGACGCAGTACACAGTGAAATTGGCTTCTCCGTAAAGCACATGATGATTTCAAAAGCAAAAGGGGTTTTCAAAGAATTTGATGCTGTTATCGAAGCAGATGTTGAGGACCTGACAGATTCTAAAGTAGAAGTAACGATTGATGTTAATAGCATCGAAACACGTAATAAAGATCGTGACGATCATTTGCGCTCAGGTGATTTCTTCGATGTAGAAAATCATCCTAAAATCACATTTGTTGCAACAGATATTAAGAAAAAGTCCGACAGTGAATATGATGTTACCGGAGATCTAACAATTCGTGGAACTACGAAACCTGTTACGGTTGATGTAGAATTTGAAGGACAAAGTAAAGACCCAATGAGCGGAAATATTGTTGCTGGGTTTAGTGGGAAAACAAAAGTAAACCGTAAAGAGTTTGGACTTACATGGAATGCAGCTGTTGAAACAGGTGGCGTTCTTATCGGGGAAGATGTTACAATCAATTTTGAAATTGAAGCACATAAAGCAGACTAATTTAACTTAAGATACAGCAGGCTCCTATAAGGAAGCCTGCTGTTTTATTATACGATAGTGGTTATTTAGGAAGACTCTCCCGTGAAATGATCTACAGATTCTGAAGATAGGATTCTAACAACCATTCTCCCCTCATTAGCATGTGCTCTGATTAATAATGGTTGGTTATATCTGTTTTTAAACACAAAGTCTGGACCCCACCAGCTAACGGTCGCATCTCTTCCCTCAGGTACGTAGGGAACACTTCTACTATGGGCATATCGCTCCAAGATTTGAATACCCTTTAAATCTACAGCATTAAAAAGGGTCGAGGAAACCTGGCAAATGCCTCCGCCAATATCTTCAGCAAGCTCTCCTTTAACAATGACAGGAGCACGTTTATAACCTCTTTGTGCTGTTCTCTCCCCTACTACATCATTAAAAGAAAAAGATTCACCTGGAAAAACGACGTGACTATCAATTGCCGCCGCGGCTAATGCAATGTTATCCGTCCTCTCTTTATTTCCCTTTTTGTAGAAGGTGGTATAGCTTCCCAGCTCTTTTGTCTGTATTTCTTTGAGCAATGATTGATCAACTTTTGGGTAAACCGGCATAGTCGGGACCGTAATATGCTTCATATATTGGTCATAATAAGCACTTCGAAATAATACTTGAAAGGCTTCTTTATCCAACATCCTGCCAGGTACCTCTGTAATGAGTTCATTACTCTCTGACCAATAGGCGTTTTTCGGTTCAATGGCAACCTTTTTTTCTAATTCACTTATCAATGCCTGCAATTTGACTTCATCAATAAATGGTGTTTCTTGAAAGGGATAGAGCCCGTATTGGCTGATCTCTACCTTATCAAGTTTCACGTTACCTGTAGCAAACACATTTGAAGTCATACAACATAATAAAAATACAAGAAGTAAAAAAATACGCATATCGCCAACCTCCTTCACTTAGTATGAGGAAAGAAGTTGTAATACATTCCTTTATTTAAAAAAGGTAAATAAAAAAAGCGAGCAGTGCAAGCGTAATCGTTATCGAGTAGATCCAGATTTGGGTACGTACATTTGAATTCAAAGAGGTAGATTCATATTCTAAAGAACGGGACAATTGGTCTTCAATTGTGTCCCCTTCTTCTTCATACTTTTTCATTTTGCGATCCTCTTGCTTTAGCGCAAAAAACGTTCCTAATATTGCAAGTATAAACAGAAAAATTAAAAAGATAATTAAGCCGTTATGCACTCGACTTCCCTCCATAGTAAAAAGCCACCCAGCTAAACTGGATGGCCTTGTATTTATCTAAAATCCCTTGAATCTTCCATGTAGTCACTGAGTAATCTAAACCCTACCAACGAAGCAAGTACAAGTAAAAACCCACATAATGTTTTATTCTTCATTCATTACTACCTCCTCGTAATTATCTCGTTCAATTATGACTATTTTTTTATATTAGAATGGACGGAACTTACCTTTTTTAAGAACCAGCTTCGCTCCACCAAGTAAGAATAGGGAACGGTTATCTACAACTTTCTTCATAGCTGCAGCTGATTTACCAGAAAGCTTATATCCAGACATAACATTACCGATACCGTCAGAGTGTCCTAGAGAAGCTACAGTACCTTTATCACTAAATACAAACTCCTCTACTGGCTGATTTGTGATTAGTGCTTTTAGATTCGCTGCAACAACGTCTGCTTCCTGCATTGCCAATTGGGCAGTTGATGGATAAGGACGATCTGCTTCTTTGTTCCATACCCATGAGCAGTCCCCAATAACAAACATGTCCTCTACGCCTTCTGGACGAAGATCACTATTTACGTTAACTTTTCCTTTTACTAGTTCAAAACCAGATTCACCAAGAACAGAGCTAGCTTTTACGCCACCAGTCCAAACGATTGTTCCAGCTTTGATTAATTCTTTGTCATCACCAACAACGAATCCTTCAGGTGTAGCTTCAGAAATTGCGGCACCGATTTTAAGCTCAACTCCACGATCTTCTAAAGATTTTTTAGCATAATCTACTAGTTCTTTATCGAACATTGGAAGAATGGAAGGTGCTGCCTCTACGTTAATAATACGGACCTTACTACGGTCAATGTCGTATTTTTTGCATAGCTCTGGTACTTTTTGAGCTAGTTCACCAACAAACTCAATTCCAGTGAAACCTGCTCCACCGACAAGAATGTTTAAGCTTTCTTCACTTACATTCTCTTCATTATTATATTTTGCGAATTGATATTCAATGTGCTCACTAATTAGACGGCTTGAATCGATGTCTTCAATAGCGAAAGCATGCTCAGCCATCCCTTTAATTCCAAAGTCATTGGATTCAAATCCTAGAGCTACGACTAGATAATCGTATTCAATTTCGCTGTTTTCTAGAACAACGCGCTTTTCATCTTTGTTAATTTTAACTACAGAATCGTATACGAGTCTAACGCGATTTGGGCTCACCACATCGCTGATCATCACACGAGCCTGATTTGGGTTAATTGTTCCCGCAGCTACTTCATGCAGCCAAGTTGTTTCATAGTGGTAGTTATGTTTGTTTACCAGTACGATCTCTGCCTGTTCTGCTGTTAGTTGTTTTGTTAGTCGTTTTGCTGTAGTAAGACCTGCGTAACCAGCTCCTAGTACAACTATTTTTGGAATGCTTGTACTCATTAAAACTTCCACCTTTCTTGAATATACTCTATAATACAAAAGTTAAAGCGTTCAGAATAATAGATAATATACTTGAATCCTATTCAAGCTCGCTTAAACCTTTTTATATAATACCTTTATAATAGCAAAGATTTATTAAATAGGCTAATAATCAGTTGTATATATTAGATTACAAAACGTTTTAATAAGGGTTTATATCAACTCTATTAGCTCTTATATTACTGATTTTCTTGAGCTTTATTGTCTTGTTGAGAATTTGCCTTTTTACCTGGTTTTTCCTCTTTAGGTTCATCATCTTCCTTATCAGAACCTTCCTCTTTTTCGTCATCTGTTGCAGGAGGGTTTTTCACTGGATCATCCTTGTTATCAGAATCTGTCGGTTTCGTATCTTCAACAGGTTTTTCTTCTTTGTCGTCTTCCTCTACAGATTCACTAGGAGATTCACCTTCTCCCCCTTTATCGCCTTGCTCTGTTTCTTGCTCATTGCCACTCTTCGTATTACCACTATCACCTGATGGTTTTGTTTCAGTCTTTTTATCAGTAGAAGTAGTAGTGTTTTCTTTTTTGTTACTCTTGTTCCCTTGATGTGTTGAGGAAGATTGCTGGTTATATGTAGATGTATTTGGGTATGTAGAAACTGTTGTGCTAGCTTCTGCGTCATCTTCTTCTATAGAAAGTTCTTCCGATTCATCTTCAACCTGTTCATCCTCTGTCTTTTCTGCCAACAAGCTTGCTTCTTTCATTACCTCGACAAATAGGGTACTTTTTTGACGCATTAGCTCCCCTGCAGCCGTGGTTTTCTCTACTGCCAGTTCATCTAATTCATCATTTTCTATCGGGGTAATGATAAGGGCTTCTTCCGCGCCCTTCTCCTCTTCTTTGTCTACTTCTTCGACCTTTTCTTCTTTACCATATTTACCCTGCTTTAGCTCAGACTGGTTAATTCCAGTTATCACAACAGCTACAAATGCTGTTAAGGTGAGCAAATTAATGACAAGTAATTTTTTATTTTTCACAACACCGCTCCCTCACTATATGTATAAAGATGTCAAATTAACACGAACGCTAGTATCTCTTATTATTGTAAGCATATTTGCCTATTATTTACAATGGCTTTTACTAATAAGGTGGAAGAATTTTCTGCTTCGATACAAATCTTCTATTTTAATGGGAAATAAACCACTTTTAATAGCGTTGAGTACTATTTAATAGTTTAGTTAATGGAAAAAGGGATTGACAGCTAACTATTTATGCGTGATAATAAATTGAATAAATTTTACGGTTACCTTTAATCCAGTCCTGTGAGGCTGGCAAGGTGGAACAGATTAGGTCTGTTAAAGGGATGAAACCCTGGGAACGGTTACCCAGTGGCTCTATTCTTTCGATGCCAACACCTTGCCCATCTTAAGGCAAGGTGTTTTTTTCTTGGTTCCAAGGTAACCCGTTAATTCAAGGGGGAAATAAAGATGGCAACATATCGTGAAATTAAGGTGGATGAACGCCTACCAATACTAAAGAGCTTACCGCTTAGTTTTCAGCACTTATTTGCAATGTTTGGATCCACCGTACTCGTTCCTGTTCTGTTTGGAATTAATCCTGCAACCATTTTGTTAATGAACGGCATTGGTACATTAATTTACTTATTTATAACACAAGGAAAGATTCCGGCCTATCTGGGATCAAGCTTTGCTTTCCTTTCACCTGTAGCAGTGGTATTAGGTAATTATGCTGGAGGAGAGGGATATAGTTACGTTCTCGGTGGTTTTCTGGCAGTAGGGATTGTGTTAACGCTTGTAGCCTTTATAGTAAAAATGGTCGGTACCAGTTGGATTGATGTTATTTTTCCACCAGCAGCAATGGGTGCTATCGTAGCAGTTATTGGACTTGAGCTTGTACCTACAGCTGCCGAGATGGCAGGTTGGATTGCCCCAGCCGATGCAGGAGCTAACTGGGCGATGGATACGGATGTAGCAATCGTTGCGTTATTAACCCTTGCTATTACGATTGTTTGCTGGGTTACCTTGAGGGGATTTTTAAAAATTATACCTATTTTAATTGGAATTATCGCTGGTTACATTATTGCTTACTTCTTTGGCTTAGTTGATTTCACACCTGTGAAGGAAGCAGCTTGGATTTCTCTACCTGATTTTTATCAAATGAAATTTGACTGGTCTGCAATCGTCGTGATCCTTCCAGCAGCACTTGTTCTTATTCCAGAGCATATTGGGCACTTATTTGTAACTGGTAACATAGTGAAAAAGGATCTTGCAAAAGACCCTGGCCTTGACCGCTCATTAGCCGGGAACGGTATTTCTACAATTATCTCCAGCTTTTTTGGTTCTACTCCAAATACGACGTATGGAGAAAATATTGGAGTACTAGCGATAACACGTGTGTATTCTACATGGATCATTGGTATTGCAGCCGTTATTGCAGTGGTTCTTTCCTTTGTCGGGAAGCTGGCAGCTCTAATATCTTCTATCCCTGCTGCTGTAATGGGAGGAATATCACTCCTACTATTTGGTATTATAGCAGCAAGCGGAATTCGGATGCTTGTCGAAGCAAAGGTAGATTACAACCGTTCCACCAATTTAATCCTTACATGTGTTGTGCTTGTCATTGGAATTAGTGGTGTTACCATCCAAATTGGGGAAGTTGCTTTAAAAGGGATGGGATTGGCAACTATCGTCGCAATAGTTTTAGGGATATTCTTCAAATTGCTAGATACTTTTAAACTATCAAATGAAGAATAATAATTAAAGTAGAATAAAACAAGCAGGTGGTATCATACCGCCTGCTTGTTTTTTAGTTTCTTGGATCTGATGTATAAGTGGCTTATTTAAAGTCCATTTTCCAACTGTAATAGCCTTTTTCAGCATTTTTCTCATAGGTTAGGTAGGCGTTGAATTTCTTTCCTTTTTTACTAGTGAGTCCTTTTACAAAAGCCTGCTTCTTAGTCAACAGATTTTTCACTAATGTTTTCGTAGGTTTTTTTCGCATTGCAGCTAAATACTTGTCATTTTTCCAAATGATAAAATTGCAGTCTTTTTTCCACTTACTACAGGCAAAACCCATATAAACTTCCGTGACAGTTTCTCCACATTCTGGGCATTTCCCTAGTGGTTCATTGGAAATCTTAGCAGGAGTGATTTCATTTATAATCTCACTTTCATCCGCCTTTATTTGATCAACAGAGCTTGTAGTAAATTGTGAAATTACTTCAAGAAATTCTTGCTTACTCCCGTCCCCTTTTTGAATGTCTGCCAGTGACTTTTCCAGGCGCCCTGTAAACTCTAGGTCAAACAGTTGCTTTACTGGGAACGTTTCTACAAGGGTCTTACCTAGCTTTGTACAAGTAAGATTTTTTTGTTGTGCTGTTATATACCCTACATCTTTCAGTTTTTTAATTGTTTCAGCCCGTGTAGCTGCTGTACCAATACTAAAACCATCTAAAACTGCCTCCACATCTGCTTCACCGTCAGATTCTTCCTTTAAGTGCTTGCCACATGTCTCCATCACTCGTAGCAATGTCCGCTCTGTATGCTGTTTTGGTGGCTTTGTTACATGCTTGGTAACTTCCGATTTTATCACTGAAACGGAAGCCCCCTGCTCGACCGTAGGCAATAAAGTGTCCTTGGACACTATCTTTTCCACCTTTTTCCAGCCTTCAATCAGCTGTACTTTTCCTTTTGTATGAAACATGCCTTCTACGTCTGCAACAGTCGTTACAAGCTTCGTCTCTTCATACACAGCAATTGGCATGAACTGCATGATAAAGCGGTTTTTTATTGCCATATAGACAACCCGCTCATCTGCGGTCAGCCGTTTAGGAAGCAGGTATGTAGGTGTGATAGCACTATGACTTTCCACCTTTGCATTATTAAATACACGCTTTGTCTTTTGGAACTTTACCTCATCCTTATAAGGAAGATCTTGTATATGATTATCCAATACTTTTTTCATTTTTCCTGTAAGGCTTTCTTCTAAGGCAATACTGGAGGTTCGTGGATACGTAATATACTTTTTCTCATACAACGATTGCGCTACCTTTAGCACCTTATCCGATGTCCATCCATTAAACTTATTGGTGATGTAGCCTTGCAAGCTTGATAGATTAAATAAAAAAGGAGGGAATTCCTTTTTCTTTTCCACTTGCTTATCTGTTACACTTCCTTCTTTTCCTTCTAAAACACGTTGGAATTCATCGAGTGCACTTCGTTCCTTAAACTTCTCCTGTTTCCCTTTTTTATATGTTCCTGTGTATTCTTTTCCGTCTTTTGTATAGAATGTCGCATGCAGCCTAAAGTAATCTTCAGCAACAAAGGATTCTATTTCTTTATCACGGTCGTAAATAATTTTTAAAGTAGGCAAAAGAACTCGTCCTATATTAAGGGCCTTCCCTTTCCCTTTTTGATACTTTAATGTTGCCACAGAGGTGAGATTAATTCCGATCATCCAGTCTGCCCATTGTCTACTAATCCCAGCATCTCTTAATGGTTTCATCAAATCATTTTGCTTTACTTCTTTTAATCCCTTAATAACTTCTGCAGGTGTCCACTCGTTTAAAAGCAGACGGTAAACGGTTTTATTGGGTTTACTACCTCTATAAATAATACTATCACCGATCAATTGACCTTCCCGATCATAATCACAAGCCGAAATTATGGCTTCAACATCGTTTCGTTTCATCAGTTTATGAATAGTTTTGAGCTGTTTAGCAGCACCTCCGTCAGTTTGGCTTCTGTTACGAGGGTTGCTTTTCACTTTGTACTTTAATTGAGGAGGAATAAAGGGGAAGTTGTCCATTTTCCAACGAGCCATTTTGCTATCATAATCTTTCGCATCGTAGAGCTCTACTAAATGGCCGAACGCCCAGGTAATGATGTAGTCGGCACCTTCAAAGTAGCCATCTTTCTTTGTTTTCACTTTAAGTGCATCTGCTATATTTTTTGCAACAGATGGTTTTTCAGTAAGTATTAACTTCAAAATAAATCACCTTTTTTCATTTATTGGGATGGTAATCAGGAGAGTGTGAATGGGGATTAGCCTATTATACTATATATCTGTTATTAAGAAAAACAAAGAAAAAAAGCAACTTTACGAGAAAGCTGCTTTTTAGAACTTCTGATTTTACTTGCTTAATTTCTTTGTAAGTGGGTAAACCCCTACGCTTTGGATAACGAGAGAGAGCATAATTGCTGCAAAGGTTAGGGAAATTAGCATGCTACTTCCGTTATTTTCTGCTTCTAATCCCATTAATAGTGCTACTGACATGGTTCCCTTGATTCCTGTCCATGCTATTAACGTAGCATCCTTAACAGAAAAACTTTCTCTCCATTTCGGGATTCCTTTTAATGTGGCAAGTAGCACTACATAGCGAGCAAGCACTGAAGCGATGAAAATGAGTAAGGCAAGCCCCCATTCACTAAATTGAAGATAGCCAGCCGATTGTACGCCGATCATTAGAAATAAAATAGCAAGAACGCTTGGCTCAACAATATCCCAAAATCCATTTAAAGAACTTCTGAAATGTGCTTCCTTAATATTTTTACCAAACTCATAAGATAGCATTAACCCTGCTGTAACGGTAGATAATACTCCAGAAACCCCAATTCCTTCTCCAATGTAAAAGCTCCCATATGCCACAATAATACTTAGCATTACTTGATATTCCCTATGATGTGTGAAATGCACTAGTTTGCTCATTAACCAACCAAAAATCGCACCTAATGCGACGCCACCCAATGCTACAAAAAGAAATTCAGAGACAAATGATCCGATAGCAAAACTAGTATGATGAAGATACATCTCCAAAAACACTGTAAATAAGACAATACTTGTCCCATCATTCATGAGGGACTCTCCCTCCACTATGTCGGCAATCCGCTCATCACTGGATGAATTTTTAAGAATCGAAACCACTGATACGGGATCAGTTGGTGCTAAAATGGACGCTACAAGTAAGGAGGCTGTCAGCGAGAGCGAGATAAATACATTACCAATTAAAAAGATAGTTACACCAAGTACGGCGACCGTTAAAAGTAAACCTACTGTTCCTAGGCTCCCAATAACCCATTTATTTTTGCGTAAGTTTTTTATAGGGAACCGGTAAGCGGACGTAAATAGTAGTGCTGGTAAGAACACCATAAAAATTAGTTCCTTGGATATGGTGACACTACTGAAAAAAGGAATAAAGGAAAGGCCAATCCCTAATAAAACGAGAACGATCGGGACTGGAAAAAAATTTTGTTTTTTGTCTATGGAGTAAACGATATAGCCAATTATTAATAAGATTAAGAGTTGATGTGTGTTCATAATTGTATTTCTCCTTTTTATTTCTTACCAAAATAGAATAAACCTACTACCGCTCCAAGCAGGCACATAACTAATGATACGATAAAAAATGGAATGGGCCCAAATTGAAAGATAAGGGGTACAGACAAAGCAGTCACAAGACCCCCACCAAGGAATGGTTCATAAACAAGTTGCTTATAGCCAAACCCTTCAAAGGCAGGTGACTTCCCGTCAGGATCTGCCACACGCATTAAAAGCAGGCCGGTTGCTGTAATTCCCATGGACTGCCCAAAATCACCAATCCCACGCTCAAACCAGTAGGAAGGTATAATTCTCGGTGCTAAAATTATAAATCCGAGTACGTTCCAAGCAATACCAGCTCCTGCCATTAATAAAAATGGAACTAGGTACTCCCCTATAACATCAAGAGACACTGTCCCAATTGCAGCTAGAATTAATATATCAAGAGAGAATCCCTGAATTCGATTAACCATTCTACGATCTAAGATCTCAGTCTGGTCAAATTTGTTGAAGATAACTTGAATGATGATTCCACCAATCATCGCTAATGGGAACAACGGGATATATGTCATGAATTCTGAATCTGTAGCGGCGCCCCATGTCACACTTTCTAATCCTATTAGACCTTGTAAAATTAGCCAACCAACTAGTATAGCTAACCCAACCATAGCAAAATGTAAAGAAAGTGGTTCGATAGACTCTGGCCTGACTGTCATATTTGCAGCAGGTTCTCTATTTTGAAATTCCATTACTCCCTTTTTACGTAATTCCGAGAAATCCTCTACATTTTTTACGATCCTCGTCTTCTTTTTTCGTACAGCCCAATTAATAAGTATAATCCCAATAATCACACCAGAAAGTACCCCAACTGTCGCCAGACCTATTGCAAGGTCATAGGCCTCTGAAAAGCCGAGATCTCCAAAAGTTCCAGCCATCCCAGCTGCAGTTCCGTGTCCACCTTCAAACGCCACTTCAATTAACGCTCCCGCCATTGGAGGAATATCAAAGAAGGGAGTTAAAACCAACATAGTAAGTAAAATACCAATTACATATTGCCCCCAACCGATCGTCCAACCGAAAGCAAGCTGTGGTCCCCCGTAACTCCAGACCTTTGAGAGAGTGGGAATGGTTGCACCAAGAAACAATGTTGCAAACACGATATTTATCATTAATCCTGGTAAGGCACTCCAAACTTCCATTACTTCTTCCGTCATGATGCCGTTCACCCAAAAAGAGTTTTCTCCTGTGAAGTTTCCCAGAATTCTTCCTAACACTTCGGGACCAAGTAATAATGCTAGAAAACCGCCTATAATAGATGAAGGTAAAAATAAATTTTGCAGCCATTTCACACGCATCCGGATCCATTTACCAACGAGCAGAAAGAATGCAAGATATAATAATGTAAAACCAATTTGGCCTGGTGTCATGAATACTACCCCTTTATTTTGCTTAGTTAATGGTTTCTTCCCGCCTTAAAATTATCTCAAACACAGCACAAAACATAAAAAAACTCTCTGCCATATACAGAGAGTTTTTAATACAGTTCTATTTTGTATTAGGGTCTGGCAGGTCATCTGACTTGCGCATTGCCCATGCTGGTGTATTAAAAATATAAGGAGGAGCGGGTGGGAGGTGTGGCGCTGGAGCAAATGCAACAGGTCTATCAACATAATTAAATGTACCACAGCCATCCATACTTGGGCCATGTGCCCATCTACCTTCAGCACTTGCATCTCCTTGGGAAAAATTAAATAATGTATAGGCAACCTGCTGTACCTCTAGTTCTCGAGGGAAAGTACTCGGGACGACTATGTTTTCTTTTTCTTCAAGCTCTTTAATTGCAGCATACCACTGATTTTGGTGTGCCGTATCTCGTGCTATAAGCCAAGATAATGTATTTCTAACGCCACTATCATTCGTCATCTCATATAAGCGAGCAACCTGAAGTCTTCCCATTGACTCTGCCATTAAATTAGCTCGGAAATCTGCAATTAAGTTACCACTTGCTCCAATATAACTAGCTGTCCAGCGATTACCCACACTATCTACAGGCATTGCCCCTAAACCTGAAACAATGGCATGCTGTGGATTAGAACCGCCCAATATAGCAGCTACAACTGGATCATCCACAGCATCATCTAATTCTAGATCTGGAGCGTTATCCAGTAGACGCGCAATTAACGTGGCTAGCATTTCCACATGGGCAATTTCCTCTGTTCCGATATCCATTAATAGATCCTTGTATTTCCCATTTCCTCTTACGTTCCACCCTTGGAATAAGTATTGCATCATAACCGATATTTCACCGTATTGGCCGCCTAGAACTTCTTGTAACTTCTTAGCAAAAACAGGATCTGGACGATCAGGCTTGGCATGATACTGTAAATCCTTTACGTGATAAAACAATCCACTCACATCCTTTTTAGTTTGACAATAGGCGAATATCCGCCCCTTTTAGATGGTATGCAGATAGCTAGGCCATTGTTCCACAAAATTTACGCAGGAGTAGGAGTGTTCGTTAATATGTTTGTAGTCAATTCATAAGGGAAAGAGGGCGATTTATCTGCTATGATTGCTATCTTATCGGCCTTAAGTTTGGCTCTATCTACCATGATTGCTGTCTTATCGCACTCGAGCTTGGCTCTATCTGCCATGATTGCGGATTTATTGGTCGTGGCCACTCCCTGTTCAAAGAATAAAGCTAAAAATTAAAATACTCCCACCTTTTTGGGTAAAAGTGGGAGTGTCTAACTTGAATTAAGATAGGATGGTAGGATAGTGGGAGTTAAGTTTTTCCCCTAAATACTTCGCTACCTCCAGCATGCCATAGGTGCCATATTCGGTTTCGGCTTCAGAATTATAATTTGTATTTGTATTAATGTCATACGTATAAATGTTACCGCCCTCATCTTCAATAAATTCAATCCCAGCAATTTGGATATCATTCCCTTTAAGCACTTGTTTATATTTTTCTAATATTGGGTGGTCAAAGCCTTTCCTAACTTGGAATTTCGCAGGGGCTTCTTGTTCTTCAGCAGGACAGAATAAATCCTCAATAGTACATGCATCTGCCGGGCAAAGTTCAAATCCTTCTGATGTATCTACTCTTACTGCATAAACAAATTCCCCGCCGACAAACTCACACCTCGTAATATAGGATTCTGGTGACTGAATATATTCCTGTATTAAGGTGACACCATCGACAGGCTCTTCGAAATCCCCACCTTCTACATATTCCTGCAAGGCTTTAACTGAATGAAACAATTGGACACCAAGTCCCTTCCCTGCTCGATTATGTTTTGTAATAAAAGGTTTCCCTGCAAAGCTTTCGGCTACTTCAATCAATTCTTCTTTCCCAACAGCAGCCGTTGTCTTTGGTGTACGGACTCCGTATTTTTCCAGTTCCAAATATTGCTTCACCTTGCTGAGCTCTAGATCAAGCGCCCTGCTCCCATTCACGACCGTTCTGCCGTGATGTTCAAGCCAGGATAACACGGCACTTGTCAGCTCTGGAGAAAAACGGTTCCCCCTTGTGTGGGATGATGCACTCATTCGATTATAAAAAACCCCCTCTGGCGGGACGGCAGTCAAATCAACCTTCCCGCTCGTTAGAAGCCAATCCTCATAAGGAATCGCTAATTCATCCAATCGCTTAAATAAATGTGTCGTCCATTCTTCATTTTCATGAATGATATATAATTTCGTCATGCTGACATCTCCTATCCATTATTTAGTAATGCTTTTTTCAATTCATCGACCTTTGGCATAACATTTTTGGCGAAGTTTTCTAGCTCCTCCAATTGCGGAGAGCATTGAAGCAATAATAGATCCACTCCAGCCTCTTCATATGCTATAATTTGCTCGGCTATTTGTTTCGGTGTTCCCACAAGATTTGGACGTAGGCCCCTGTTCGATACGGAATAATCCTGCAGTTTCACCTGCTGTTCTAGTTGTGACATTGTCGTAAAGTCCTGAAAACCAGCGTACCCATCGGATTCTTTTACGGTTGTAATTCTTTCTAGCTCTTGTAGTGCCTCTTCCTCTGTTTCACGGCAAATAACATAGGCAGCCATACCAAACGACTGTAACGGCTCCTTCCCTGCATGCCTTCTCCGTTCTTTCATATCGTTTATTTTTTGTCTCGCTTCCTCTACTGTATGGCCATGCATAACATAGGCATCACAATAGGTGGAAATAACCTCTTTTCCTTTGTCACTTTCACCGCCAGCATACAACACCGGGTTTGGTCGTTGTACAGGTTTTGGTGAAAGCTTTGTATTTTCAATTTGATAAAATTTTCCGTTGTAGGAGAATGACTCTTCCGTCCACAAACCTTTTAATACCTCAAGAAACTCTTCTGTTCGCTCATAACGGGCATCATGCTCAGTAAATTCTGCTCCATATTGCTTCGCTTCCTCTGCCCACCAGCCGGATACGACATTTAATGTGAAACGTCCATTGCTAATATGATCAATGTTGGCCGCCATTTTGGCTGTAACAGCGGGATTGTGAAAGACAGGACGAACGGCCGTCATAATCTCTATTTTTTCGGTTACAGCAGCTAGCGCTGCAGCAGTTGACCATGCTTCAATTGAATCTTCTTTTGTCCCTTTAATATCGTTTAAATAGAGTTCAGCAATTAACGTCGTGTCATAGCCCCATTTTTCTGCTGACTGAATAGCTTGCTTTGCATAATCAAAAGTAGGTGGCATTTTCTCATCTTCTACATTACGTAGCCAACCTCCAAAAATCGGTAACCAAAATCCATATCTCATCTTCCCCACTCCTATTCTCCAAATTGAAAACAAAAAAACTCTTTCCCGAAGAAAAGAGTTTGAATTCAAATAGAACTTCCTCCTCTTATCTTCCAAGCAATTGCTTGGTGGAATTGGCACAGTATCTGACTAAACAGACCTGTTGCCGAGGCTTCAAAGGGCCATATCCCTCCACCTCTCTGGATAAGAAACATCCTTATTTAGTTGATACTTTCTAGATTAGAACAAAATGTTAGAACTGTCAATAAATTAAATTATCCTAGTAAAAGCGAGGCTAAGGTCTTTCCGCTAAAATACGAACAAGCCTATCTTCCACGTCTTTGGCAGCTTCTTCATCAAGCACATTATTAATCATAATAGAAAAAATATAATTCTCTCCTGACAGGGTCTGTAAATAACCAGATAGTGTAGTTACTCCAAAGATTGTTCCTGTTTTAGCTTCAACCTGGACGTCTCCCAAGCGATTCCTTAGTGTTCCACCAACCATCTTGCCTGTCTCTCCTGCTACTGGGAGTGCCTTCTTGAAGGCAGGAAACCATGGCTTATCCTGTACGATAAAAAGTAGTTTACTAAGTTCATTAGCTGGAATGAGATTGACATGGGAAATACCCGAACCATCTCTAATCAATAACGTACTTCGATTTAACCCAAGCTTTTCTAGCTCCTCCTGCATAACCTCAAGGCCTTTTTCCCAGCTTCCTTCCTTTTGTACATACTTTCCCATTTCCTTTATGAGCACTTCCCCGTGCACATTGTTGCTCAGCTTCATAAACGGTACAAGCAATTCTTTTAATGGTATAGAACTGTGTTGAAAAAGCAAGGAACTTTCTTTAGGCGCTTTGCCAACCATCACTTCTCCCGACCATGTGATCCCTTTTGCTTGAAGTGCATCCTGAAAAAGGGCCATTGCATAGCTTGTCGGATCCCATACGGCCATATATTCTTTCACCGTTTCTGCCCCAGCTGGAACGGTGCCCGTAAGCATGATTTCGTTTGACCCATGTTCTCGCTCCACCGTTAGCTCCTCTTCCACATGACTTGGACTTGTATCAGCTCGATTATGTATTGTTACATAGTTTGTGTTAGGTGACACAGTTATGATAGGCTTCTCCCCTGGCTCTGCACCTGGTGTTATCTGAAGCGTAACACTTCCCGCATCATAGTCCTCGTCAGGTGAGGCAGTCAGCGCCGAGATTTGCGCTCCGTAATGAAATGATTCGTCACTCCAAATTAAGTCAGGGGAAAGGCGTACGTTATCATACCAAGTATCATCTCCAATAAGATCTCCCTTAATATGCGTCACTCCCAGTTCTTGAAGCTGCTCTGCAAAACGGGTAAAATCTTCTGGTGTCAAGGTCGGATCCCCTTTTCCGACAAGATATAGGTTTCCTTCTAGCTTGGCTCCTTTTTTAGCTCCATCTGTTTTTATTTCGGTAGAAAAGGTGTAGTCTTCTCCAAGAACCTCTATGGCTGCAGCTGCAGTTAAAAGTTTCATATTGGATGCTGGACGAAGCCTTGTATCTCCATGGGTTTCATATAGAAGCTCGCCAGATTTTGCATCCCGCACACTCATTCCAACTAAAGCACCATTCAACATTAGTTCTGTTTCTATTTCGTTATCCAAACGCTGTTTCATTGTCCCCCGCTCCTCTATCGCATGTACTCTCTTTTCTTCGGGCACTGAAGCAGCTAAGCAAAAGATGAGCAAGAGCATCCATACACGGCTGACATTTCTTTTTAACGTCATGTAAGCACCTCTTACATTTTATTGATCAGGCCCTATTTAGTATTTCCACAAAATAAGAAGGAAATCCTTGTTATTAGAAAAACTCGCATTCGCTCGTCTATTAACGAATGCGTACGTTTTTCTTATACTTGGTACTTCAAAATTTTAACTACGTCGTGATTGCTTTCTAGCTAAAATTTTATAATTTCCTAACGTACAAATAAAATGTTTATCCTTTATCCTTATGAACAATCCGGTATTTGATGGTTAAAAAAGGTATCGAGAAAATGCGCATCTTATGTGTCGCTCTCAAACTCCCATCCTGTTCTTCACCTACCACAAACGTTTCCTCTAGAGGAAGTGTTAGTACCTGCCTGCCAACAGCCAAATAGATCCCTGCTTGTTGCGCGTTTTCTTGTTGTTTACTTGTTAGTTGCAGGTTTCCGTTCTTATTCTGCAATGCAAGGGTGCCAATCATAGTAGAGCCTGGAAGGGGTAGTGCAATATCCATGTAGGTTCTGTCCTCCCCTTCATGAAAAGAATAAATCGCAACAAATACTGTTTCCTCGTTCACCTTTCGCAGCCAGACCCGTGGTTTTGTTCGTCCATCAACTGTTTCGCTAATCCCGATAACCTTCCCCGTCATCTCTACTTCTTTAGCAGAGAAAGGAAGATTAAGCTGTCCAATCCGCTTACTAATATGTTGATAGATCCAAGCAAAGGGCTTAAACCATCCGTGCCATTTCACTTGCGAAAAAAGCCTGTAATAATTGGTGTTTTCATAGAAATCAATCACCGAATTTGATAGACTCTCTCTTTCAATTTGTGGCTCGTAGATGTGCATGGAATCAACTAGCCCATTGTATGTATGCTCTGCTTGTATAGTAGCTAACATTTTTTCTCCAATAACCCGCTCTCCCCTTATCCAACTGACTGGAAAAGATCGATGACCTGCATGCGCTTGAGGACAACTGATCATCCAACCAATTAGTCCGGCCATCGCAAACAATACCCCATTTATCACACCATGGAACCTGAGCATAAAGTCAATGCTTACATAAAACACACCTGTCATGTTACCAAAGGCGTAGCATAGGGAGAACAAAATGGATATTCCCAAAGCAGAAAAGGACAGCCGAATGAGCCATGCTTGTATCGGGCGGGAAAAGCTAGTTTCCCATGCTAAGATGATCAAGCTGTAGATCCCTATCATATAAAGCATTACACCAAGTAACTCAAGTAAAACCGCATACGAAATACCAACTGCTACAAGAATGGGCGCTAATAAGATAGCTATACCAGCCATTTTATAAAAACGGTTTTGCTTTAGCCTTCCTAAAAACCCTGCAAAAACCGGTAACAAGAAGGAAGCATAATGAAAATGGATGCCTGTTAACCATGTTAAAATAGGAGAAAAACCAGTGTCTAGCTGTACGACACTAGCGAAATACCAAGCCCCTCCAATTGCAAGGTACACGCAACCTATATCAATCATAAATTCTTCAAACCGGGCAAACCCACGCTGTAATAGTCGCTTTGCCCCAAAGCAAGCCACAAGTATCGTAAAAGCTAGATAAAAAAGCGCAAGGACGATATCCCAAGGTGTGCGCTTTGTCATTTCAAGCAAGAAAACAGCAGTTAGTCCGAGAAAAGCTGCATACGGTAGGATACGAAAAAATCCTTGCTCTGCTTTTCCTAACAAGTGGAGAGTTAGTGGTACAAATACTAATTGGGCAATACTTAGCAATAAATAATACCATGGCCCGTTACCGAATAAAGTAAGGATTAAAAATAACCCAATCATGCCTATTGCTACTTTATTAAATGTCATAATGGTGGAACGCTCCCTCATAGGCGAAAATGGTTCCGATCAGCGGGTTTTTCACATGCACGCTAATCGTGTACGCCTCCTTTTCTTCTATGTATGCTTCTTTAACAGTTGCTTTCCCTTGAAAGATGCTTGGCAATGGAACCTCCACTGGACCAAGCAACAAGCGCTGTCGCTTGGAAGTGATGGTGAGTGCTCCATGATCGACAGTCAGTTCCAGATCCGAATAAACAATGGGCGGTTCTCCCAGATAATCCTCGATAATAGCCTCTTTTGCATTAAAACGCATGAAGGCATTGAAATAGCGTTGTTTTTTACCAAAGTAAAAAATACGCTCCCAGTGTACTTGTGCCTCCCCACCTCTTCCGATGCCTGGTGTGTTTTTTAACGTAAAAGGAACCCCTTCTCCTCTCTCTGGAAAAAGTAATTTTCTTTTTACACCAATCCAGCCAAGCGGCAGTAAGCCTTTTGGCACACCTTTTATTCGTTTCATGACACCCCTTGCTTCAAATGGACGGTCTTGTAAAAATGTATAGCGTTGTTGTAGTTTTGGGTGTAATTGGTAAAACGCTTGGCCTAATATTTGTTCGTAAATCGAGGTGGTCATGTTAATCTCCTTGCTTTCTTTTACAGTTTTTTGCAGTTGGCACCCCTCGACTTGCCATACAGCCGACCCAGGTTAAAACAAGCAATGCCACGTTAAAGGTGAGGGCATTGAATGGCGCGGTGAGCTGCTCTGGTGCAGCAAAAATTGCTCCTACTGTCAGGAGTGGAAAAGCGATAAACTGCAGTCTGTACAGCTGACGTTTCTTCCGATAGAATAGCCAGCCTAGCCCGAATAGTACTTCCAGTGTCCCAATTATTATCACTAGCATGATCGCTGTTTGGTCATCTACAGGAAAAACCTGTTGTAGCATGGACAGTTCTGCCGGATGCTGGTTTATGACCTTTGGCACTAAACCATGATAAATCCAGACAAAAGCGAAGAAAATAGCAGTGATCCATTGGGTAAAAAACCGTGTATACTGTGCCCATGGTTGTTCCCCTTTTTCTAGCCATCGCTTTACAACATCAAAACTAAGCGCAGTGGCCCAGCCGATTAACGGGCGAAATAATAGCATATCAAAGAGACTTCCAAGCTTGCCAAAGCGTGTTTCATAATTATATTGGGTAAGGAAGGTGACGGTGTTATCACTTTCTGGCTTGTACTTCCAATACCCTCTTCCTTCTCGAATAAGAGAGATTTTCTGATCCGTGCCAAAATGCAGTGAAGACGTTCTTGCATCGTCCTTTGCTTGATAGCTGCCCACACTTTCGCCCCAGCCTTTAATACGTACTCCAAATCCAATTTTTGTTTGATACGAAAACTGCTGGGGCTCGCCTTCCTTTTTTGGTAAATATGTAATGGAGGAAAATCGCAGATCCCATTTTTCATGCAGGTCAGGGCGCTGGGTTGCCTCCCATAAGGATTCCATGTCTGTATGTATTGGTAATTCCACATAGATTGGTTTGGGCTTCATAATACCTCCCCTTAGAAATATGTTTATTTCAAATATAACATAAATTGCGTTATCTTTTTTCCTGTTTTCAAAGCTGGCGAATAAGTAAGTTTTCCTACTCCCTATCAAATGTTAGGTGTACAAATCGAAGCTTTCATAAATTACCATTGCTAAAACTAGGTCGATTGGCATATACTATCAGAACAAATGTTCTGTGAGAGGTGAAAGAAATGGACTACTCCAAATATGCTCGCAATGATGTGCTCTGTATTGATATGCGCTCCTTCTATGCAAGCGTGGAGGCAGTAAAAATGAACCTAGATCCTATGTCTGCACTGCTGGCCGTTGTCGGGGATCCCGATCGACCGGGAAGTATTGTCCTGGCCGCATCGCCGGCACTAAAGCAAAAATATGGGATCAGCAATGTTAGCCGTTTCTTCGAGCTACCGAAACATGACCCCGAGTTGTACATCGTACAGGCTCATATGGCAGACTATTTATACGTATCATCAGAGATTACGAAGCTACTATATCAGTACGTACCAAAAGAAGCCATCCATCAGTATTCTGTTGACGAAGTTTGGGTAACGGTTAATGGAATGGAAAAATTATTTGGCACACGTTGGGAAATCGCCGAAAAAATAAAAGAAGATATCTTAGAAAACTTTGGCATCACTTGCTCTATTGGGATTGGGGATAATAAATTCCTCGCAAAAGTGGTGATGGATTTGCATGCAAAAAAAGTTGGCATTGCCGAGTGTCGCTATGAAGATGTAGAAGAGAAGCTTTGGCCATTCCCTGTGGAAAAAATCTGGGGAATTGGCGGCAGAATGAAGCGTAATTTAAATCGTATGGGAATTGTCACGCTTGGCCAAATTGCCCGTTTCAGTCTTGACCAGCTGAAGAAACGATTTGGTGTGATGGGAGAGCAGTTATACTGGCATGCATGGGGTATAGATCTTAGCCCGGTGTTTGGCAACTTTACGAAAACGGAACAAAAAGGCTTTGGCCATGGTATTTCCCTCTTAAGGGATTATTCGGCAGAAGAGGCCCCTATTTGCATCCTGGATTTATGTGAAGAGGTATGCCGCCGTGCCCGCACAGCTGACCAAGCTGGGAGAACTATTCATCTTGGGATCTCTTATTCAAAAGAAACAGGCGGCGGCTTTTCCAGGTCACAATCTGTCAGTATTCCGACAAATGTAACGATGGATGTTTATAGCGTCTGTCTCCAACTTTTCCGCAAATTTTATGATGGAAAAAGCAATATTCGCCACGTCTACGTCACATTAGGGAATTTATTTGCCAAAGGGGAAACCCAGCTGAATCTGTTTGAAGATCGTTCTAAGAAAAATGATATTGGCTATGCCATGGATGCCATTCGCGACAAATTTGGCACGACTGCCATCCTCCGTGCCAGCAGCTATACAAACGCAGGTATCACCATTGGTCGGAGTAAGAAAATTGGTGGACATAGAGCATAGGCAGTAATCATTAAAAGCCATCTCGTTTTGAATAAGAGGACTTAAAAAACAATTATAGCGTGTCCCAGACTTTAGATAGCCCTCAATTATCACTACCCATATAATTCTAAGGTGCTCGTTACAAAGGAAATATAGAATGAAATAATTTCTTATAAAGTTTCACGTAGACGGCGAATGTCTTTCCCCGGTGGTAAACCGAATTTGCGGGTATATTCTCGACTAAAATGTGAGGGACTTTCGTATCCGACTTGGAACGAAACCTCTGCCACATTTAGTTCTTCCGCAAGTAATATCCTGCGAGCTTCCTGAAGACGAAGCTGTTTCTGGTACTGAATCGGGCTCATGCCTGTGACTTCTTTAAAATAACTATAAAAGGAAGATGAGCTCATTCGTACTTCTTGCGCCAGCTCTTCAACTCGAATAGGCTGATGGAAATTGCGATTTAGCCTCTCAACCACCTTTGCAATCCGCTGAGCTTGACTGCCAATAAGCGCAAAATGCTTCAAGGTATTGTTCTGTTCACCCTGCAAAATTCGGTAAAGGATCTCACGATAGAGACCGGCATAAAGCACTGGAATATCTTCTGGGTTGTCCAAAAGTCGGACGAGCCGAAAAACGGCGTCGAGAAGCGATTCATTCATCCGGCTAATTACCAGACCGCGTCTTGAATCACACCTGAGGCTCCCCGTTTGTTGCGACGATTTAAGGATATCAAGAATCTGAATCATATCAAGTTGTAACTGCAAACTTAAATAGGGAGCTTCCGGAGAAGCCTCTACGACTTGACCAGTGATTGGCAAGTGGACAGAAGCCGTCAAATAGCTAGTTGGATCGTATTGAAAACTCTTGTTTCCAAGCATGACTACTTTTGATCCTTGTGCCACTATACATAGAGAAGGCTCGTAAACAGAATATACCGGTTCAGAAATCTGAGAGATGCGAATAAAGCGCAAACCAGGAATAGCTGTCTCCCGAGTACCATCGACTTGTATACTTTTATCAATTGTCTCAATTAATTCTTCATTTCGTTTCACAAGTCCTCCTCCTTTTACCCTTACTATACTATAGTTAGAGGATTAGGCAAGAATCGTGTAATTTCCAGCTACCGCCCTGATTAGAAATTAATTCATAATAAAGCTGTGATCATAAATGCCAATTGGAGGTGAACATTAATTTCGATTCAGTTACTAGTTCTTTATTGGCATTTATTAATGCAAGCTAATTAAGATCCAGATGCATACCACTACTCGAAAATGAAAGGGGAAAGGGAAAATGAACACCGAGCAAGTATCACCTCCGTATGTCGGCATGTGGGTCACCAAAGATGGCCATATCCGGCATGAACTACTGACAAACGGAAGGTATAAGGAGTCCCGAGGTGATCGCAAGGACGCTTACCAGGGAAGTTATACTATCGAAGGAAATCATATCGAATATATCGATGACACAGGCTTTACAGCAGACGGTGACTTTATCAATGGTGTCCTGTACCACGCAGGAATGGTTCTATATCTGGAAAAATAATAGGAGAGGGAGAATTTTAATGTCTTCACTAAAAGGAAGAACAGTTATTATTACAGGTGCCAGCAGTGGAATCGGGGAAGAAACAGCACGTCTACTTGCTAGCAGATCTGCCAATATTGTAATTGGGGCCAGACGCGTAGAAAGGCTGGAAGCCCTGGCATCCAAAATTCAACAAGATGGAGGTTCTGTAACAGTACAAAGACTTGACGTTACAGTACTCGAAGAAATGCAGGAAATCATTAAATTGGCCCAGAGCCGTTACGGACAGGTAGATGCAATTGTAAACAATGCCGGGGTAATGCCTCTCTCTCCATTAGAAGCTTTAAAGATCGAAGAATGGAATAGAATGATTGACGTTAATATCCGGGGCGTTCTTCATGGTATTGCTGCAGGACTTCCGGTTATGAAGGAGCAAGGTTTTGGACAGTTCGTTAACGTTGCCTCCATCGGTGCCTATGAAGTATCTCCTACAGCCACAGTTTACTCCGCAACAAAATACGCAGTACGTGCTATTACGGACGGGTTACGACAAGAGACTGCGGGACAAAATATTCGGACGACGCTTATATCGCCTGGTGTAACGGAATCAGAGCTTGCTGATAGCATTACACACAAAGAGACAATAGATTTTATGAAAGAATACCGGCGTATTGCTTTACCGGCAGCAGCAATCGCTCGATCGATCGCTTATGCACTTGAGCAGCCAACTGATGTTGATGTAAATGAAGTGGTGATTAGACCGTTGGTTTAGCTTGGTTTTTTATGCGTGAATAGTATGATAGCGAGAGATATGTTATATTAAACTATACTCCGAATTATGGGATGGGGCTCGTATGGATCCTTACTATGAGTATGAGTTCCAGTTATTTAAGATGATTAAAAGCACCTAGCCAAATTGGCCAGGTGCTTTCCCTGTAAACAAAGCCTATTCTGTCAGCAATGGATAATACCCTTCTTCATTATGTGTTTCCGTTCCCACTAGAGGTGGATTGAACACACAGACCATGCGCATTTGCGTTTTTGCTCGTAAATGATGTTTATCATTTTCATCTAGAATATACATCGTCCCCGGCTTTAGTGGATGTACCTTTCCGTTCTCCACCTCTTCAATCTCGCCTTCTCCTTCAATACAGTAAACTGCTTCAATATGGTTCTTATACCAGAAGTAGTTATCTGTACCAGCCTTAATTATTGTATCATTCATACTGAATCCACAATTATCCTTCTTCATCAAAAATCTGCGACTCGTCCAGTTATCACCAGATGTTTCGTCCTCTGTACCGATAATATCTTCAAGTGATTTTACAATCATTATTATTCCCCTTTCTATCGTCTCTCTGTTATGCGGTTACTTGGATTATGCTTTCTTCTAATATAGACAAGCCTTTCTCAAGACCTTCCTTATCAATAACTAACGGTGGGAGAAACTTTACAACTTCATCATTTGGTCCGGAAGTTTCCACGATTAGCCCACGCTGGAAGGCTTCCGCACAGATTTTGCCAGCAAGCCCTTCCTCTTCAATGGCGATTCCCTGCATAAGGCCTCTGCCTCTTGCTTCCCCTTTTAGCTGGGGATATTTTTCAATTAGCTTCTGTACTGTTTCTCGCAAGAAATTTGCTTTTTCCTGCACTGCTTCACTGAATTCTACGCTTTCCCAATTTTTCAATGCTTCCGTAGCTGCGATAAATGCCAGGTTGTTTCCACGGAAGGTACCATTATGCTCACCAGGCCCCCATTGGTCATACTCTGGTTTAATCAGAGTTATAGCCATTGGCAAACCAATACCACCGATTGACTTAGATAGACAAACCACATCCGGCTTAATGCCTGCGGGCTCAAAGCTGAAATAGGTGCCCGTTCTTCCGTTTCCAGCCTGTACGTCATCAATAATCAACAAGATATCCCACCGCTTACAAAGTGCTTCCACTTTTTTTAGCCAGTTCATTCTAGCAGCATTTATACCACCTTCGCCCTGTACGGTTTCTAATATAATGGCAGCTGGTAGGGCTACACCACTTCCACTATCCTCTAAAAATCTTTCCAAATATGCAATAGAGTCTTGATCCTCGACATAATCATCAAAAGGCATAGATACCGTATGATGTAATGGTACACCTGCACCATGTCGCTTAAAGGAGTTCGCAGTAACCGAAAGGGAGCCAATCGTCATCCCGTGAAACGCGTTTGTAAAGCTGATAACCGAATCTCTTCCTGTTACCTTACGAGCAATTTTCAATGCACTTTCCACGGTATTTGTCCCTGTGGGTCCAGGAAACATGATTTTATAATCGAGATTACGAGGTTTTAAAATCACTTCATTGAAGCGTTCAAGGAAGTTTTTTCTAGGAGTCGTCCCCATATCGAGGCTATGAATGATCCCGTCATTCTGTATATATTCAATGATTTTATCCTGCATTGCTTGATCATTATGACCGTAATTTAATGTTCCAGCACCAGCAAAAAAGTCAATATACTCTTTACCGTCTGTATCCCAAAGCTTATATCCTTTCGCTTTGTCAAAAATAGTTGGCCAGCCCCTGCTATAGCTTCGAACTGCCGATTCCATTTCTTCAAACGTTTTCATTTTCGTATCTTGTATCACTGCAGTAGTCATGAAATCATCCTTTATCATTTTTTGGTTGGACCGATTTTAAACAATAACTCATCTTCATGGCCATCCTGTGGGAAATCCTTAGAGGAAAAATAGTCTGTAATAATACAGTTCGTATCCAAATCCCGAGCAAGACCCTTAAATAGATTAGTAGATGCTATATTCGATGGAGAGACTGTTGCCTCAATGTATCGTACCTCATCACATACAGTACGCTTCAATAAACTCCTCAACATGCTGGTAGCCAAGCCTTTTCCTCTACCTGAGTCATGAACCGCCACCTGCCAAATGAATAACGTATCAGCTTTTTTTGGATGTAGATATCCAGAAATGAAGCCACATATTTTTCCACCATTTATCGCCACAACCGATGTATCGGAGAAAATATCGCACCACATTAAATAGCTATAAGAGGAATTTAAATCCAATACCCCAGTATGTTTAATGAGTTCCCAAACAGCTGCGCCATCTTTCTTTACAGGATTACGAAATGTTACATTTGTTTCTATCTCAGCAGGACTCGCTGCCGAATTTACCTTCTGATTATAAATGCTCTCACCTCCTGTTTTTTATGTAAAAACACGTACTTTATAAGACTAATAGGAATCGATTCGAACGTCAAAATGGATTAAGCATGGTATAGCGTGTTTAATCAGGATATAGTGAGATGAGAGTAAAATGAGTATAACGATGCTATGATTATCTGGGAAATGGTAACGAATAGAGCGAATTTTACGTATTTAGCAATAATAAGATTAATTCATATGGTCTAACTAGGGAATTTTTTTGAGAACATGCTATACTTGTATAAGAAAAATATTAAAGAGGTGACTTACATAGATGAAATCATTACGAAATCGCTACAAGCTGATGATCGCTTTTCTAGCTATCATGTTACTTATTGCCCTCCTAAACGGTTGTGGCAGCAATAGTGAAACAGAAGAAAATGATACAGAACAAAATAACGGGGAAGAATCCACGAAAGATGTCACAGATTATCCTGAAGTGGATGAGAATCCAATCGTGACGATTACGATGGAAAACGATGACCAAATTATCGCAGAACTATATCCAAAGGTTGCTCCTAATACGGTGGCGAATTTCATATCACTTATTGAAGACGGTTTTTACGATGGTCTGACTTTCCACAGAATTGAACCAGGCTTCGTCATTCAGGGAGGAGATCCTGAAGGAAATGGTACCGGTGGACCCGGTTATTCAATCGCTGGCGAATTCGAATCAAATGGTGTTAAAAATGATTTAATACATGATCGAGGTGTTCTATCCATGGCAAGGTCTCAATCGCCCGATTCGGCCGGCTCCCAATTTTTTATCATGCTAGAAAGCTCCCCTCATCTGGACGGAGACTATGCAGCATTTGGTGAAGTTACAGAGGGAATGGATACAGTAGATGAGATTGTTGCAGCAGGTAATTCAGGAGATACGCCTGTTATGAAAAAAGTAGAAGTAGACACAAAAGGCTACGATTACCCAGAACCAGAAAAGCAATAATGGCTTTTACACATTAGAAAAAGAACAGAGACGCGCAAAAGTTGCTGGCGTCTCTGTTCTTTTTTACAATTTGATTTTATCGATCTAGAATTTCTCTTAGAAAGCTCTTCCCCTCAGCGGTGGGAGGAAGTTTGAAGAAATCACAGAATGTAGCACCAACATCTGCCATGGTCGAGCGTTCACCAATCGATACCTGTTTTACCATATCACCGAATATCATGATAGGTACAAACTCTCTCGTATGGTTAGAATGGCCAATTGTAGGATCATTTCCATGATCCGCCATTACGATCAAAATATCCTCTTGCTCCATTAGTGGTATAAACGACTCCCGTAGCCATTGGTCTGTTTCACTTAAAAGTGCAGCATACCAGTCTGTGTCTTCAGCATGCCCAGCTAGATCTGTTTCCTGAATATTCACTAGGAATGCAGCCTCTCCATGCTCTGCTCGATATGTCTCAGAAACTGTCTGCAGTAGCTCCGTCGTATTGACGAGTGGGTTTGCAGGACCTACACCATGAAGCACATCTGCGGTTTTGCCTAATCGATAAACTTTCAGCTTATGCGCAGCCGCAATCATCGGAAACTGCTTGTCTATTTCCACCCCATATCCCATATGAAAAACATTGTATCCCTCACCATATACATTTGCTTTTGGGGTATCTACTCCCCATTGCTCACTATTCTTTTGTTTCACACACGAAAGAATGTGCTCAATTGATGTGAAGGGCCCTCCGAATGCGATGACCCTTGTCGTGTCAACATTTTCACGAACAGTTTGACCAAGCTTTTTCACTTCATCAAACGGCATTTTTTTAAAATCAGCGGTAACATTGACAATATTTCCAACAACTGATTCAAGGTTATCTGCTACTACTGCAGCATTATTTACCAAGAGTACCGGACAACCTGCAATGGGGTAGCTTACAGAGTATCCACTTGCCTCTAATGCTTTTTTTATTTCTCCATGAATAGCTGACATTAACCGTCTATTGGATTTCTTCGGACAGCTTCCCGCGATCTCTTGATGCCCAAGATAAGTGTCCGCACCATGATGTGCAAGCCTCGCATAGCCGTAAGCATTTTTAGGTGCCGGCTCGTTATCTACCAGTGCCCCTAAACCAGATTCATACATAAACGGAATCTTTAGGTCTTCCCGTTTTATATCCCTAATATGTTTATAGGTATTCGCGTGAGAGTCAGACGGAACATACTGCTCATAATCATCCATGGCGCCAATCCCAAAGCTATCAATTACGATAAGTGTCATCTTCGCCATGTACTACCACTTCCTTTCCAGGTGGATGAGCTTTGGTTCTCCAGATTGTATTCCTTCCACTAGAGCCACATGGGCGCGGGTAACGAAAATTTGCGTCCTGAAAGAAAAAATAGCTGTATCTCCAATATCGATTGTAAAACTACTTGGAGCATCTATCGTCCCATAATAATCAATCGACTCAGGGCTGTGCTCTTGGACTGTTGTCTGTTGCTTGAGAATGGTAGCTGGATCATGCCCAACAAGACATCCCTCCATGTTGGACCGACCGTAATAGCCACCCGCTATCACCTGAAAATTCCCCTTGTACATATGAGAGACTTCCGATACATAAATGATGGCAGGTTCTTCTGGCAAATCTTTAAAAGCATGAAGCGGTGTCGTTCCAGTTAGTCCATGTCCCGGTTCTCCATGCGTAACACCTTGAGCAGCCAAAAATGGAATAGTCTCGCTGCTAGTGCCACTTGGACCATTAATCTGCTTTATCGTAATATCTTTTTGTTCTAAAATCTTTTTTGCTCGTAATAATGTCGTTAGATTATTAGTTGGTATCATCTTCGATTTATCCGGAGCCAATTGCAGGTTTGGAAAACTTGTTATTCCAACAATCGTTACGTTGGAGAGATCCTGAATTCGATCTACCGTCTCTTCCAAATCCCCAAGAGGAATACCACCTTCCTGAGCGGGGTATATACTATCCTCTTCGTCTATTACCTTTAAGATAATGTCTTGTTCGACACCAACGAAGGCTGCAGCTGTTGCTAGCTGCATTGCACGCTCATAAGAAAAAATAGTTACAACTTCCGGCTTCCAGCTAAGAACTTCCTCCCATTGATGTTTACCTGGCTGTACAAGATGTCCGATATTGCCTATGGGAATACCACTGTCGGCAAGTACCTTCCCTTCATCAAAATCTACTGCCACCGCTTTTTTAATGCCACTTTGTTTAATCACCTCTGCAATTTTCGGTAATCTTCCCAGCTGCTTACTCATAAAATAGAGTTCCATTCCATAAGCGGAAGCTGTTTCTTGCAGCAGACGTGTGTTTTTTTTTAATATATCCACATCAATTATATAAGTGTTGGGAGGAATTTCTCCATTTTGATGAAGGGACATTCCGGCTTGTATTAACGCAGGATTTCGTCTTTTTGTTACATCTAAAAACATGGAAGCACCCCTATCTTTATGTCTGTTCAATTAGTAGTATTTTTAGAAAAACTCGCATTCGCTCGTCCTTTAGCAAATGTGTACGTTTTTCTTATACTTGGTACCTCAATATTTCGACTGCGTCAACTTTGCTTCCTTGCTGAAATTATAAACTTTCCTAATGTACAAAGAGAAACATTGAAGTATCCTTGATGCTAGTTACAGGCCTGGATTGCCTTTTCTATAATTTGTAATACTGTATTTGCCCCAGATTTCATTGGGTTTATACGCAAACCGTATTCTTTAAGTCTTGGTTGCGCCTCTATAAAACTTCCAGAAACACGATAAATCATTGGTATAATCTCATATTTTGATTCTGCGCCTACAGGATGCGTTGCGGCTCCTAATTCATTGCTTTTTTTAATTACTTCCTGTGCAATCGGTTCTTTCAACTCTACAATGACATTTTTGGATTGCGCATTCGTCATATAGGCTGCTTCTATTCCTTCTATCGCTCCTTCATTAAGTCTCCTGCACACTGCTTCAACCTGCTCATTTTGAGTAGCCAGTGAAACGGGTGCAAAAGTCATCATCCGTAGTAGTTCCATTGCTTCATAGCCTTGAACTTGGCCACCACCAGAATAGTTTCGTTGTTGTAATTCGTTAACCGCATCTGCTTTTCCAACGACGATTCCTACACCCTCTGGTCCTAACAATTTAAAGCCACTAAATGTGGAATAATCTGCTCCATATTCCACACCAATACCATAAGCCTTCATTGCACAGTAGTTATCATCTACAACCACGGGAAGATCTGGTCTAGTCTGCTTCACTGTGGAAATTACCTCTTTTAAATTGTATATGTCAGTTGGCTGCTGACGCGCATGCTGCACATAGAAAACGCGGCACTCTTGGTCGCTTTTCACTGCTTCCGCAATAGCTTCCAAATCGTTATAGTCAACAGCTTTCGTTTTCAAACCAAGAATACGTAGTGTATCTTTTGTCGTCGTGTAAACTGGTGCAGTATGAATAAACATCCTGTCACCAGGATCCATTAATGTACTTAGGATGATACGTATAGCACCAGTTCCAGCCCCCCGGACCAATGCAGCTTTTTCTGTATCAAAGAAATCTGCTAATACACGTTCTACCCGTTCAGTTTGCTCTGGTTTTTTAAAACGGGGGGCAACCCCAAGGTCACCCATTGATAAAAATTGATCTCCGGTGAAATGAGCACTCATTTTATCTACTAGTTTAAATTGCAATGCTTGTGCTTCGATAATAGATAGTGTTGGTAGAACGGAATCTGCGTACTTTAATTTAGTTGTATCATAGACCATTTATCGCATCTCCTTTATTGCAAAAGCGTTTGCAGGATTATAGATAAGCAGATCCATGATCACTTCTTCACTAACACCACGTTTACAGAGTTCTGGAATAAAATCCCGTAATACAAGGTCATACCCAGGCCCATCATGTTTATGCCAATGGGATTTACGTGTAAGATCTGCAGATAATAGCACTTGTTTGTGATACCCTAGCTCAATAAAATCGAGCAGAAAAGCAAGACGCTCTTCGTCTGGCCGATAATTATTTTTGCCAATCGTATCAAAGCCAATGTATACACCGGTTTGTAGAACATCAAGTACTTCTTCTTTATTCGGATTTAAATCCTGGTGTCCAATAATGATTTGTTCTTTATCTACTCCAAGTCCGAATAACATCTCCACCTGTTTACTTCCAAGTGTGCCAAGTGAGGTGTGAGTAGATACTGGAAGCCCAGATTCCCTTGCAGCATGCCCTGCGCCTAAGATCAGTTCCTTTTCAACTGGTTTGATCTCATTTATACTTGTGCCAACTTCACCTATAACGCCAGGATAGATGTCTGTTCCCTCTATCCCTTCCTTAATCTCTTTTAAAAAATGTGCTGCAAATTCGTCTCGTCCCCAGTCAGTTGCAAATTCCGGAATGAACGGATCCTTATAAAAGCCCGTACATGTTACGATATGCACACCTGACTGTTCACTTAATCGCTTAAGACGATTAACATCTCGCCCCATTCCGTCATTGGTAAGCTCTACCATAGATTTACCTTTCGCTTCATAAAAGAACGATAGCTCTGACAACATTCCTCCCTCATCATCTAAAATGGTGTCAGGGTCCCCTTTAATCCTGGACAAGTCAATTGATAGATGTTCATGTGCGGCACATATGCCAAATGCTTCTTTTTCAATTTTTCCTAATACAGTCTGTATCATCAAGTAGCCTCCTAGGTTATTATTGCGGTAATGTCATAATCCCCATTAGCACCAAGATGTTGGCGATAATTCCGACTGCTATGGCACCGACAGGTCCTACGGCCATTCGTACAATTGGTCGACCGGCAATTTCATTTAATAGGTAAAAACCAGCTATAAAGAAGAAGCCGAAGCCCGGTGCAATCATATTTGCCGCGTTAGCTCCCCCGATAAGTAAAGCCACTTCAAGCAATTTCGTCATTGCACTTCGGATATTCTCCCCAGAGTTTCTCACACCCGGATATTTATCTAGGAATCTAGCAATAACACTTAGTAGCATTACTTCGAGGAAGATGACAATCGCACCAACAATGACAGCAATCCACACATTAGGTACAAATAGTCCCACAACGAAAATCAGTGTAAAGCCAACAGGACTATAAACCCCTGTCGCAATGGCTGTACTGGCAACAAGCGGGATAAAACCAATCGCTCTTGCAGCTGCTGCAATACCTGCATCTGCCTGTTTTCCTTCCGCAAGGAGGCTTAATGAAATGGGATCACCTGCCATAAGCAGTAGATTCGTTGCCCCCGCAATAAGTGCTCCAATAATCATAAAGAACACAACATTTTTCTTAATTGCTTTTACCTTTTCACTAAAAATAGAAGCAAGGTCCACCGAACTGCCTTCTTCTTGTTTTTCCCTCATCGCAAAGCCAAATAAGAAGATCATACCAGCAATCAGTGCCATCCCTTCCTGATTAAGTGTAATAGCGTTTCCACCAATCGAAAGGAATCCGCCTTCGTTCATAAATACAGCAAGCTGCCTAACAAGCGCCGCTACTAAAAAGGTAAGAATCCCTTTTTTAATCGTAAACTGCATAGCAACCGCTAATGCCGGAAAAGCCATAAAGGTGACAACAACAGGTGTTCCAACTTCACCCATTGGCTCAAGAAAATTCACTGGCAAATGTTCGAATAATTTCACGAAACCTTCGAGTCCGATTAATAAGCCCCAGCCATATACTGCCCCAATAGCTGCTGCCAAAGGTGTTCCCCATTTGTTTTTCGGTGTAATAAGTCCAATAATGTCGGTACCAAGTAAAATACTGTGGATTAGAATAATACTAGCTGTTACCGTAAACGGAATGCCAAAACCTACAACGAGTCCAAAACTCATTGCAAATGCTGTAAGTCCCAATTCTCTCCTTTTTAACCTGCCTTCAATATGTTCTCCAACAATTGGCCTTAATCCATCATTAAATACTGCGATATTCATATTTGCTAGCACCGCTGCCACTGCACCTATTAAAATAACAAAAATCATATCCACTTACGTTTCCCCCTTTTGGTTATCTACGCTTTATTTTTTAATGCATTTACAATCATAGGAATTGCCTTTTCCATATGATCTCCAGTAAACCCGAATGCCTTTTTACCAGCATTTACGGCTTCTATTACTTTTTCCTCTTGTGGTTGCTTTCCTGGCATGGAAACGGTTTCACATTGATCCCGGCCAATCATAGCAATAGCCATAGCTAAAGCTCCCCCACCGCCAGTGTGACAGGCGCCAACATAATAATCCGCCTGACTGGTTTTGATTGCCATGGCTGCGTCCAAGTCAGACTTCACGGATGTTTCAATACTTGCATCTAATTCTTTAATTAACCCTTCAATTGCCTTCTTTTCTACTTGGCCACCGATAACAATTTTCATTTTTTATCTCCCCCTTGATTTGCTTCTATTATGGTAGTATAGTGCATTGATAAAAACGCTTTCTCTTCTTCCGGCAGTTTGTGTCCCCATATCTGCTCAATATTTTTTATATGATTTTCCGCAGTGGGATAATAATGTGAATTTCTTACTTCTTTCATAATTTCGGAAGATGGGCCTTCAACTAGCTCGCCTTCCCCAATCCGTGTAATTGCGGAAGGCAAATGGGTAAACAGCATTTCCGATTGTTCTACATCTTCCGTCTTTAATTCTGTTACTAAATAATCAAACGCTCTTACCGTTACCTCGCATGCTGGCTTGGAAATAACATTTCCTAACGCTAAGATCTGCAACCTGTCTTTTAATTGTTCTAGATTCATCCTTACCCCTCCTTTAATATACAGTTTTTTGTATATTGATCGAAAAAGAAAAACCGCTATTTCTATACTTTCTAATAATGCGGCAACTTCTCTTTTCTAACAACCTTCCTTTGTGTTTCCACAATATCCATTATATCTAACTGCTCAAGATATTTTTTTACATCTGAACGGTCTTCCTCAATCAATACCACTGAACTAGTCGCTTTTTCAGAAATTTCCCTAGCTTTAGGGGAACGAAATGTGCCGACACCCATGTCACCATTGGTACGGTTTTCATCAGCATTCCACACTGCGGCATCGATATCTCCACTAAGAAGCATATCAAAAAGTTGCATATAGTTTACCGGAACCAACTCGATTTCGAGCCCTTCACATTCAAGCAACGTTATTTTTGATTGATCTATCGAAGTATAATCTATTCCAACCCGCATACCATCTATGACTCTGTCATTCTGTTTGTTAGCAAAGAAAACCTGGTGAGTAGACACGTACGTATGGGGCCCAAAATTGACTGCTATTTCTAAATTACTGTCTTTCGCTATTTCTTCTTCTGCTGCAAGCTGAGACATAATGATAAAATCATAGCGACGAGTTTTTAATGCATCCAGTCTTTGTTTAGATCCTCTCATATATGCCAAATTAATGTGATTAAACATAGCCTCTGATGCCTCAATCAATCCTGTCGCTAGCCCCTCATATTTTGAGGAATATGGTAGTGGCATGGCTCCTATAAATGATCCGTCTCCAGCAATTTCCTTTAATAAATGAACATCCTTTTTAAGCAAAAAAGTTCCCATATGACCTCTTGCTTCGAGTTTTATTGCATGAATATTTTCTAATACTTTAAGAGCACCTTGCACAGTACCATTGCCGATGGAAAATTCCACCGCAAAATCACTTACCCGAGGAATGCGACTTCCTTCCCTTATATGCAACATTTTGCTAGCAATTTCTTTTGCCGCCAGCCCGTTCTTTGAATATAAACCTTCCAAAATTCTACTCATATTTAACCTCACAAGTTTACAAAATATTGTATATTGTAAATTATAACGTTTTCAAAGATATAGTGCAATGAAATATGGTATTTTTTAAAATGTATGCACTTGTATTAATCACATATGATACTTATGTTAGTTGACCTTAAATTCTTACTCCCAGAAACAAACCTGCAACTTATTATTATCCAGATCATAAAAGTCAAAAAATCTATTATCACCGTCATCTTGAATTTCTGTTACTAAAACACCTTTTTCTTGTAATTCCCTATATGTATGCTGAATATCTTTAGTGAAAAAAATAGGGTATACTTGATTTTCTTTTGCTAAATTACCCCCTTCCTCAAGCGTAAGTGGCACTTCACTGTTTCCAACGGTTAATACTTGGTAATTATCACCCTTATAGCTTATTGTAAACCCTAATTGTTGATACCAAGTACTTGATTCTGGGAGATTACTAACTGTTAAACAGATCGTGTCTATTCTTTCAAACATTTAAACGACCTTCCTCTCTCATCTACTTATAAGTTATATTTAAATTTCCTATGGAAATTACTCAAACATTAAAATCCTAGGATCCTTATCATAACAGTGAACAAGCATAGCATGTAATTGCCCCCTGTGATGATAAAAGTGTGCTAAAATCTCTAATAGCCATTCATACCTTGTGTAGGTTACACCCCAATACGAAGTGGTTTTAGATAGGAGTTCCTCTTCTGACAATTTCATATAGTTACTCTCTAACGCTCTAAAATTTTTTCGCAAACCTTTCCTTATAGAATTCAAGTTTTTATATAATACTCCTGAATAGAAATTCCTCATTTCTTCTTCAGATGCTTCATTGGAAATACGCCAATCAGCTTCAAAAATAACTGCTAAATGCTCTAATAATTCTCCAACTGAATGTTTGTTAGGTGTCGGTCTTTTTTTCAAATCTTCGTCTTCTAATTGATCAATAATTTTAAGCGCTGTATTAACAGCTACTTTAATTTGGTTTAGTACACTTTCGCAATGCATCACAAGCTCCTTCACTAGACATATACAAAAATTTATTTTTTAAAAGGAAAAGAGACCAAAACATTCTCTGGTCTCTATGCTGGAGTGATTTTATCAGATCATTAACTTCTCCAGTTCCTTCAATACTTCGAACGCACCGTCCGATTCATTTGAGCAAACTACAATACTTGTAGAGTTCTCTGGATAGTATACAGAACGGAAGTTACAACCTGGGTCATACCCCATTAGAATATGCTTTTTCACTTTCCCCTGATCCATATCCACATAGCCACCATAGCTGTAATAAAGATCTTCATCTACTTCTATTTGTGGCTGGAAAAGTTTTTCCGTCATTTTTTCGGACACTAATCGGTGGTTGAAAAGAGCATCCCAAAAGGTGACCATATCTTCAGCTGTTACAAACGCACCACCATCTGCTCCACCTTTTGCTGGTACGGAAAATATATTCGTTTTGTAACTGCCATCAGTCTCTTCAATATAACCGAGTGCAGTGTTTTTTGGCAGTTTATCCATTTCGAAGTAGCCTGAATACATCATTCCTGCCTTCTCAAAAATAAACCGATCCACATAATCAGTAAAGTTCATTTCGCTAATCTGTTCAACAATTAGGCCTAACAGGATATACCCTGCATTATTATAGTGAAAGTCACTACTTGGTAAAGACGTCATTTCTCTTTTTCGGAACAATGGAAGAAAATCGTGTAGGCTACGAATTGTGTAAACTGGATTGTCTATCCAGAGTTCTTCGTAAACATCCATCTCTTCTTCATCAAAATAATCCGGGACCCCGGAAGTGTGTGTGAGCAATTGATGAATGTTTACTTCTTTGCTGTAGGTAGGAAAATCAATAGGCAGGCATTCATGGAGCTTTGTTTGAAAGCTTAATAGCCCCTGTTCAACAAGCTGACAAACTGCGATAGACGTAAATATTTTACAGCCTGAAGCAATACCAAATCGCGTCTTATAGTTATTTTCTATTCGTTCGGAACGGTTTGCAAAACCAAAGCTTCCACTATAATCGATCTCATTCTTCTTCGCATGATATACTCCTGAAAAATGCATTTTCTTTTGTAGTAATTGTATTTTCCGTTTTACTTCATTAACATTCATTTAAATCCCCCTCCATTATTTAAGTTTTTATTTTAGAGAGGGCCGTTAGTACTTCCCTCATTTTTGAATAATAATCATCATGTCCATCAGCTCCCTACAAAATTAAATATTCCTTAGTATATTATCACATAATTTAGAATACGGATTAGAAAATTTTAGAAAAACTAGCCTTTGTTCATTTTTCTTATACTAGGATTTTAAGTTTTAACTTCTCCGTAACTGCTTCACGATTAAAAGGTTATATTCTCCAAATGAAAAAAGACTTCATCTGAAGCCTTTCATTGTTTATAATACGTCATTGTTATTTTGCTGCGCTTCTTGTACCTGTTGTCGAATATCATGCAGTTCCTCATATGCTTGCTGGAATTGCGGATTTTCTGTTAGATCCATTCTCTCATTCGTTTGTAATGCTTGCAATGCTTGTTCCGCCTGTATTAATTGCTGCTCAGCTTGTTCAATCAATTTGTTATTCGCACCTTGTGCATCTATGACTGCCTGTTGTGCGCTTATTATTTGTTTATGTGCCTGCTGAAGCTTCTGATGTGTACTTTCTTCCATTATATACATCTCCTTTAGTTAATAAGATTATTTATAGTTTCCCAGAAAATAACCTATTTATGTACTGCATTAGAAGAAGGTGTATGAATGTAATATGTATCATAAGAACCAATAGACACATAGCCAAGTTTGGTAGCCAATTTAGCTGATTTTAAATTAGCGGCATCCCAGCTTGGATATTGTCCTCTCTCCAGACAATCCACTATTAAAGCAGCAGCAACACAAGTGGCGAGCCCCTTATTACGGTGGTTATCATCCGTCACAATCTCTATTTCTATTCCCTCATCATAAATGCTGTATGATGCGGCAGCACTTACTACTTTTTCATCAAACAAAATAGCAAAGCCGATCCCTCTTTCCAGGAAATCTGCAATCGAATCAAATTGCTTAATAAAATCTGGAGACACTTCAAATAAAGAAGGCATGCTTACAATGCTTTTGTCTATCTTACGTAATTCATATCCTCCAGGTAAATTTGCAGTAAGCTTTCGGAGATATGTGGAATCCAAATCCTTATGTTCTTTCCGAAACGCATGACGCTGGATTCTTTCAGCATTTCCTTTATGTACTTCTACAATCCTCTCCATCCATTCACCAGAATGAGCAATAGCTAGAATGTGTTCCGGCACATTTTTCAGAAGGTCTTCTACCCCTTCGGCAGCGGGATTACCAGCGAAAAATGTAAAATCACCTACCGTTATTTGTGCAGCCTCTGGCTTCTCCGTGTTATTCACCCATGCTTTTCCCATATGCCCTTGCAAGCAGGAGAGTATAGTGGTATCCTCCATCCCGGTAAAATATTTAGCAACTTTTTGCTTTATTTCTTGATCGGCCTCATATATCATGTCTAAACCTTCTCTCTTTATCTCTTTTAAGCAAGTTTCTCATACTCTTTTAATACGATCTCTAGAAACTGTTTGTTATATCGTGTGTGAAAATGAAGTTTTTCCACCCATTGATCCACATTTTTAAGTGCAGGCTCTTTGATTAAGCCTTCCTCCGTAGAAAGAAAGCTTTCCCAATTATAAAATTCCCAATGAGCCAAACCAGATTTGTATGGTATCCTGCATTCAAGTAATGGCTGTGGCTTTAGTATCTTTTGAGAATGCTCAGCTGCCTTTAGACAATCACGCATTACTATAGGGGTTAGCTCAAAAATTTGCCTAGAAGCTTTTCCATTTGGTCGGTAATATTGGACTTCTAATTGCTCCCCATGTTTTTCAAATTGGATCTCGGCTGCAGGGAAATACCCCTTCTGTCTTCCGCCACCGTAATTTTCCTGCCCTGCATCAATTGGTAAAGGGCTCAACCATTGATCTCCCAGATCACATAAATAACGTTTACCTTCACTATCCAAAGCAATAACAGCTATATGTGCATGGTCACTCTCCAGATGATGCCCAATAGGATATGCCGAAATTCCTGCACGTTTAAATTCATCCAATAACCAAAGTGAAAGGTCAAAACAATTTCCTGTAATCCCAAATTGCTCTCTATGCTCTTTCATTTCGGAGACAACACGTTGCCTCCCACCTTCTTCTTGCAAATGAATCCAAAACTTCGTTAAGGTTTCCATCGGAAAATCATCAAACTTCTCCCATACAGCCCGGATATAATTAGGTACGTGAAGCATCTAACCACCTCCTTTTAAGTCATTATATCAAAAGTAATACTTTGAATGACCCCCACTTAACGGACGTTTGAAGTGGGCGATTCCTAAGAACACCTTCGCAACCGAAAGTTATGTTATTAGGCTATCCCTGCGCTCCCGCAGTTAGAAGTCGTAACGCTTCGTTTCTAAGATTCAAGCTTGCGTTCTTATCCCGGTCATGATGTGTGCCGCAATGGGGACAAACCCATTGGCGCAACCCGAGATTTTTAACGGCTTTATTTTGATAGCCACAATTTGGTGTGGAACAAAGCTGACTAGACGGAAAATTTCTGGCAACACTTATCACGTGCTTTTCATACCAAGCCGCTTTATATTCTAGCATCTGTCGAAATTGGGACCAGCTCGCTTCGCTGATAGCTTTTGCTAATTTGTGATTTTTCAGCATGTTGGACACCTGCAAGTCTTCGATACCAATAATGTGGTTTTTGACAATGGCAGTAGAAATTTTATGCAAATAATCCTGCCGTGCATTGCTGATACGCTCATGAAGGCGTGCCACTTTACGCTTTTGCTTTTGATAGTTCATGGCGTCCTGTAAGGATCGTTTTTGCTTTATCGCCAGTTCTTTACGCCGTGATAGAATACGCTGTTCTTTTGCCAACCGGGACACTAATGTACGAACATGTTTCGGATTCTTATATACTGTTCCATCCGAAAGAACGGCAAAATCCTTGAGTCCGACGTCAATTCCAACAGCAGAACCTGTTTTGGCTAACGGTTTTACTTCTGTTTCAGCTAAAACCGAAACAAAATATTTTCCACTCGGGCTACGCCTTATCGTAGCGCTCAGGATACGTCCGTCAATTTCTCGGCTCTTGGCGAATCTGACAAGACCTAATTTGGGCAATTTTAGTTTGTTCCCAACCACCGCAATATTATGATTAGTATACTTCGTCGTATAAGATTGAACCGGGTTTTTCTTTGACTTAAAGCGCGGAGCTTTATTTTGTTTTTTAAAAAAGCGTTTGTAAGAATCAGCCAAGTGTTTAAGCGCTGACTGCACGGCTATGCTATCCACTTCTTAGAGCCATGCCAGTTGCTTTTTGAGTTGTGTAAGCTGGGCGGAACAAGCCTTATGTGTCAAGCCTTTTCCCGTCTTCGTGTAAGCTTCCTTCCATTGATTCAGAAAATGATTGAACACAAAACGGGAGCAACCAATCGTCTTCGCAATGAAGACTTCTTGTGATGTATTTGGGTAGATCCGGAACTTATAGGCTTTGTGAATAGACATATTGTTCACAACTTTCATACAGAAATATTATATCTATTATATCAGAAAAACAATCGGGCGCACAGCTGTTCCCCTTTATATTTAATACAGGAAAACTAGACAATTCATCTCCACCCTAGCTAGGCTTGAGGATGGAGTCATCTTGTCTAAAACCGATAAACAGTATTCTAAATAAAACAAAGGTTTGAAACGATATTGCATTGCTGTCATATTAAACGTATCGTTCCTGTAAAATATAGGGATAAAGTGAAACTGCAAAAAGTGGGGTTTTCGTTCTCCCCACTGATTGATAGTTGAACGAATCGGGGTGTTAGCGTCCGTTTTCTCCCACTAAAAACTAACGGTTTCACCTCATGTTTTGAAGTGGGAGTCTTACGGAAGGTTGCTCCGGGATAAAACGAAAGAGGGTGAGCAATTGCTTAATGGAATGAAAATACTTATTGCTGGTGGTGACGCAAGATATATAGAAGTCATTGATATGTTGACGGAACATAATGCCCAGCTTTACCTCGCAGGCTTTTCACAACTGAATATAAATAAACAAGGCGTAACGAAGGTTAACGATCTACACCAGCATATAGAAAAAATGGATGCAATCGTATTACCAGTTGCTGGAATAGATGATGAAGGAAAAGTAGAATCTCCATACTCTGATAAACCAGTGAAAATAAACGATGTGTTACTTAAAAAGACGCCCGATCACTGTAGGATTTATAGTGGAACTGCAAGGCACCAACTAAAAGAGATGGCTAAATCGGCAAATCGAAAACTAACTACTCTATTTTCCAGAGATGATCTTGCCATATATAACTCCATCCCAACAGCTGAAGGAGCCTTAAAACTAGCAATAGAGAATACAATAGAAACGGTGCATGGTGCAACTATTACCGTCCTTGGTTTTGGAAGGGTTGGTGTAACTGTAGCCCGGTTATTTTCAGCTGTTGGAGCAAACGTAACCGTAGCCGTCAGAAAAAAAGCGGCCTTTGCACGCTTATATGAGTTAGGAATAGAAGCAATAGATATGTCAGACCTTGAGCAACATGCTAGCAAGACAGACATTTTTATTAATACAATCCCCGCACCTGTTCTTACAAACAGTATAATACTAAAAATGAAACAAAGCGGATTAATTATTGATCTTGCATCAAACCCCGGAGGAACGAATTTTAACTTTGCAAAACAACAAGGGATACATGCATTGCACGCATTAGGTTTACCAGGGAAAACGGCTCCTAAAACAGCAGGGAGAATTATTGCTACTATCCTTCAAGACGAACTACTTTCTGACCACACTATAGATTAAAATAATAAAGTGACACTTCATTTGGTGGGGGTTTTACTGCCAGTTGAGGCGGGATAAATCATGACTATCTTTAAAGTATAGTACCATTTTTCAAATCCTGTACAATATTGCCAAAATAATTTATTATCAATAATAGATTAAATTCGTAATTATATTCTAAATTTATTTTTCACTAATATTTGGAGGTTTCAATATGTATGCAATTACAAATGCTATTATTTATGACGGAAATGGAAATGTACTAAAAGACCACACTATTCTCGTAAAAGATAGAAAATTTGAATCGATTGAATCGGGCGTAGCTATTCCACATGGTTATGAAGTGATTGATGCAGAAGGAAAGATAGTCACACCTGGTTTAATAGATGTACATACCCATTTAGGTGTATCAGAGGAAGGGGTAGGTCGTGAAGGTAGTGATTTTAACGAGACTAGCGATCCAGTTTCACCGCAGGTTCGAGCAATTGACGGAATTAACCCAATGGAAACTGGTTTTGCCGATGCCAGAAAGGCAGGAATCACTACCGTTCAAATAATGCCAGGAAGCGCTAATGTTATCGGTGGTGAAATGGCTGTCTTAAAGACAAACGGAAATATCGTGGATGAAATGATCCTGCGAGCTCCTTCAGGAATGAAAGCAGCTACAGGGGAAAATCCTAAAATGTTTCATGGTGGTAAAGGAAAGATGCCGACCACCCGTATGGGTGTTGCAGCAAGGCTTCGGGAGAAACTAATCGAAACACAGAATTACATGGAGAAAGAGAAAATAGAGAGAGACCTAAGTCTCGAAAATCTTACGAAGGTATTAAAAAAGGAAATACCGTTACGGGTGCACGCCCATCGCGCAGATGATATTGTAACAGTTTTACGTATTAAAAAGGAGTTTAATATAGACATTACCATCGAACATTGTACGGAAGGTCATAAGATTGCCGAATATATCGCAAAGCATGACGTATGTGTTTCGGTTGGTCCCACGATGTCAACTCGTTCAAAAGTAGAATTGAAGGATAAAGGTTGGTCCACTGCGAAAGTACTCATGGATGCTGGGATTTCGTGCTCTCTCACAACTGATCATCCTGTAGTAGGAATTGAATACTTAGTAACAAGTGCAATTCATGCAATAAAACATGGTTTAACTGAACAGCAAGCATTGCAAATGCTCACAAGCAATGCTGCGAAGCATCTTGGTGTTGAAGACCAAGTTGGTTCCATTGAAACCGGTAAAGATGCAGATCTCGTCATCTGGAACGGTGACTTGTTTGATTTGCGTAGTAAAGTTGAAACAGTGTTAATTAATGGGGAAATAGTTACGAAACAATAAAGAGATGTCAGCAGGCCTGCTTAACAGGCTGCTGACATCTTTGTATATACCAAACAAAAAAGGTTATGCATTTTGTATGCATAACCTTTTTTAAATTTGCCTGGCGGCGTCCTACTCTTGCAGGGGCAAAGCCCCAACTACCATCGGCGCTGGAGAACTTAACTTCTGTGTTCGGCATGAGAACAGGTGTGACCTCTCCGCTATTACTACCAGACCATCCTAAAAACAAGGACAGGATATATTATATGCATTTTCTTCAAAAAATGCAAGGTTTTTTTTAATTTATACCCTAAAAACTAAATAAGAGTA
>NZ_JCAXEV010000010.1:0-2540 GCF_059758495.1 Oceanobacillus sp. GQ8
TGTCACCACGCTTCCACCTCGGACCTATCAACCTCATCGTCTCTGAGGGATCTTACTCACTCGAAGTGATGGGAAGTCTCATCTTGAGGGGGGCTTCATGCTTAGATGCTTTCAGCACTTATCCCTGCCACACGTAGCTACCCAGCTATGCTCCTGGCGGAACAACTGGTACACCAGCGGTGTGTCCATCCCGGTCCTCTCGTACTAAGGACAGCTCCTCTCAAACTTCCAACGCCCACGACGGATAGGGACCGAACTGTCTCACGACGTTCTGAACCCAGCTCGCGTACCGCTTTAATGGGCGAACAGCCCAACCCTTGGGACCGACTACAGCCCCAGGATGCGATGAGCCGACATCGAGGTGCCAAACCTCCCCGTCGATGTGAACTCTTGGGGGAGATAAGCCTGTTATCCCCGGGGTAGCTTTTATCCGTTGAGCGATGGCCCTTCCATGCGGAACCACCGGATCACTAAGCCCGACTTTCGTCCCTGCTCGACTTGTAGGTCTCGCAGTCAAGCTCCCTTGTGCCTTTACACTCTACGAATGATTTCCAACCATTCTGAGGGAACCTTTGGGCGCCTCCGTTACCTTTTGGGAGGCGACCGCCCCAGTCAAACTGCCCGCCTGACACTGTCTCCGAACCGGATTACGGTCCTGGGTTAGAAGGTTCGTACAGCCAGGGTGGTATCCCACGGATGCCTCCACGTAAGCTAGCGCTCACGCTTCGAAGGCTCCCACCTATCCTGTACAAGCTGTACCAACATTCAATATCAGGCTACAGTAAAGCTCCACGGGGTCTTTCCGTCCTGTCGCGGGTAATGCGCATCTTCACGCATAGTATAATTTCACCGGGTCTCTCGTTGAGACAGTGCCCAAGTCGTTGCACCTTTCGTGCGGGTCGGAACTTACCCGACAAGGAATTTCGCTACCTTAGGACCGTTATAGTTACGGCCGCCGTTTACTGGGGCTTCGGTTCTACGCTTCGGCTTGCGCCTAACGCTTCCCCTTAACCTTCCAGCACCGGGCAGGTGTCAGCCCCTATACTTCGCCTTTCGGCTTCGCAGAGACCTGTGTTTTTGCTAAACAGTCGCTTGGGCCTATTCACTGCGGCTCCTCCTAAAAAGGAGCACCCCTTCTCCCGAAGTTACGGGGTCATTTTGCCGAGTTCCTTAACGAGAGTTCTCCCGCTCACCTTAGGATTCTCTCCTCGCCTACCTGTGTCGGTTTGCGGTACGGGCACCTTTGAACTCACTAGAGGCTTTTCTTGGCAGTGTGAAATCTGGAACTTCGGTACTTAATTTCCCTCCCCATCACAGCTTGAACTCAGTTGGACGGATTTGCCTATCCAACATTCTCACTGCTTGGGCGCACACATCCATCGGTGCGCATTCCATATCCTACTGCGTCCCCCCATTGCTCAAACATTCAAGAGGTGGTACAGGAATATCTACCTGTTGTCCATCGCCTACGCCTTTCGGCCTCGGCTTAGGTCCCGACTAACCCTGAGAGGACGAGCCTTCCTCAGGAAACCTTAGGCATTCGGTGAAAGAGATTCTCACTCTTTTTTCGCTACTCATACCGGCATTCTCACTTCTACGCGCTCCACCAGTCCTCACGGTCTGACTTCACTGCCCGTAGAACGCTCTCCTACCATTGTTCGAAGAACAATCCGCAGCTTCGGTGATACGTTTAGCCCCGGTACATTTTCGGCGCAGAGTCACTCGACCAGTGAGCTATTACGCACTCTTTAAATGGTGGCTGCTTCTAAGCCAACATCCTGGTTGTCTGGGCAACTCCACATCCTTTTCCACTTAACGTATACTTTGGGACCTTAGCTGGCGGTCTGGGCTGTTTCCCTTTCGACTATGAACCTTATCACCCATAGTCTGACTCCCAAGTCTAAGTATCTGGCATTCGGAGTTTGACTGAATTCGGTAACCCGGTGAGGGCCCCTAGTCCAATCAGTGCTCTACCTCCAGTACTCGTTCCTTGAGGCTAGCCCTAAAGCTATTTCGGAGAGAACCAGCTATCTCCGTGTTCGATTGGCATTTCACCCCTACCCACACCTCATCCCCGCATTTTTCAACATACGTGGGTTCGGGCCTCCAGTCAGTGTTACCTGACCTTCACCCTGGACATGGGTAGATCACACGGTTTCGGGTCTACGACCGCATACTAAAATCGCCCTATTCAGACTCGCTTTCGCTGCGGCTCCGTGTCTTCCACTTAACCTTGCATACGATCGTAACTCGCCGGTCCATTCTACAAAAGGTACGCCGTCACCCATTAACGGGCTTCGACTACTTGTAGGCACACGGTTTCAGGTTCTCTTTCACTCCCCTTCCGGGGTGCTTTTCACCTTTCCCTCACGGTACTGGTTCACTATCGGTCACTAGGGAGTATTTAGCCTTGGGAGATGGTCCTCCCGGATTCCGACGGAATTTCTCGTGTTCCGCCGTACTCAGGATACACTCCGGAGGAAATTCCTTTTCGATTACAGGGCTCTTACCTGCTATGGCTGATCGTTCCAGATCGATTC
>NZ_JCAXEV010000011.1:0-1788 GCF_059758495.1 Oceanobacillus sp. GQ8
TTGTTCAGTTTTCAAAGAGCAATTTGTTTGCGTTGCTTTTTCGAAGCAACTTTTATATCATACCACTTCTGAATCAACCTGTCAACAACTTTTTTTAATGTTTAAATGAAGTTGTCGATTGCTGTCGAATTTGGCGACTTGATAAATATAGCATTTTTTCAACCAAGGTGTCAATAGTTTCTTAGAAAAAAATAAAAAAGAATGTTTATCAACTCTACTAGATGGTGGTTAACCATGTAGTACTGATTATAGTGGAAATAAAATATATAGCTACTCATTCGACTCAATTTCGAGAAAGAAGAATTGGAGTTATCACTTATGACAGAAGGTAAAGTAAAAGTAGGTTTTCTCACTATAACTAAAGATTATATGACATAAAATGGATTTCCGCTTTCTACAGTCATTTCACCTAAAGTTTTTACCTTCAGTTGATGGTTACTCTGCGTATACACTTGTCGAGAACAATTAAAAGGCTAACGTAAACTTTTCACAGCATTACTGGTTCCACTCTTTAAAGTTGATTTGTTCGACAATATTAATTTAGTTTTTCTTCCCTACTATTTTGTAGCTCTAAAAATCCGAAAAATGCTAATGCACAACAGCAACTTACGCTTTAATTGTTACTTCTTCAGTTGCGTGAACGAGCGACAGACCCTTAAAGCCTTTTGTAATTTAGCAATAAGTTTGTAATACCTGAACTTCAATATTGTAATAACACAATAATGTATAATTTTTTTAAACTTCGTGGTTAAGAGTTATGGATATACCAGACTGAGAATTTTTTAACGTCATTAATAGTAGTAGTATCAAATTGCTCTATTCCTCTCCATATGGGCTTTCCGACCAATGGTCCTCTGTTGTTTTATAATTACTAATGATAATCAGTTCCTTTTCATAATTGATTTAAACCAAACACCCACTACAAGGATGATTCCATAATAATATGCTACTTTTTCTTCTTTGCTTCTTTTCAACTATAATTATTACTCCGCTAAAACTAATGTATTTTAATTTCATGTTAGAAAGTTCTTTACCTAAATTCCGAGTAATATTTCTGCCATCCTTAAACATCCTTACTACCTTATTTCTGGTTAGCCGTCTAAAGAGTTTTTAACATATGATTGCATGGTTGGTTTATAAGATTACTTATTCCAGATTAGAAGGATCTTTAGAGTAAATTCTATAATTACTTCTTAGATTTAACCTGAAGTATTAACACCTACTTAGGTAGTTCATTTGCTTTCTCCTTTTTGATTCGATATTTGTTCAGAAGTCATACTTGTATAATTATTTGTTTCTTCCTCTCGCGTTGAGCTTATAAATCGAAATAAAAAATAACTCCTCATGTTTTTTTAGAAACGAGACGTTAGTAGCAATCCTAATTATCCGATCCAAGTACTAATATCAATCTTACATATCCCCTATAAGCTGTGGCAAAGGTCTCTCCTTTGTGAAACGTTCTGTTGTTTTCAAATCTTTTTACATATGTATTAATGAAGCATTACATATCTGTTCCGTACTTTTAATTATAATTAGAGTATCTTCTACTCTCCTCCAGTTCTCTCCTCCTATCTTTATATTAGGTGGGTTAAAAGGTTTAACACGTTCTTTATAAAGCGAATAAATGCTGATCATAATTTAACAATGAAGTTTGCTAAATACGCACCAGGTAGGAACTATTTACTGCTGCTAGAATTTCTAAGTCCCTATTTAGATTTCATGGTTCATAATTACAATTCCAATCTAAAAACACAAAAAAAGGCTTATGCATATTAAATGCATAAGCCT
>NZ_JCAXEV010000012.1:0-1642 GCF_059758495.1 Oceanobacillus sp. GQ8
TCATGTTGATTGGTGTCGACATGATACAAACTTTTTTGGAGAGTTTGATCTTGGCTCAGGACGAACGCTGGCGGCGTGCCTAATACATGCAAGTCGAGCGCAGGAAGCAAGTTGATCCCCTTCGGGGGTGACGCTTGTGGAATGAGCGGCGGACGGGTGAGTAACACGTGGGCAACCTGCCTGTAAGACTGGGATAACCCCGGGAAACCGGGGCTAATACCGGATAATACTTTCTTTTGCATAAAGGAAAGTTGAAAGGCGGCTTCGGCTGTCACTTACAGATGGGCCCGCGGCGCATTAGCTAGTTGGTGAGGTAACGGCTCACCAAGGCGACGATGCGTAGCCGACCTGAGAGGGTGATCGGCCACACTGGGACTGAGACACGGCCCAGACTCCTACGGGAGGCAGCAGTAGGGAATCTTCCGCAATGGACGAAAGTCTGACGGAGCAACGCCGCGTGAGTGATGAAGGTTTTCGGATCGTAAAACTCTGTTGTTAGGGAAGAACAAGTTGGGTAGTAACTGACCCAGCCTTGACGGTACCTAACCAGAAAGCCACGGCTAACTACGTGCCAGCAGCCGCGGTAATACGTAGGTGGCAAGCGTTGTCCGGAATTATTGGGCGTAAAGCGCTCGCAGGCGGTCCTTTAAGTCTGATGTGAAATCTCGCGGCTCAACCGCGAACGGTCATTGGAAACTGGAGGACTTGAGTACAGAAGAGGAGAGTGGAATTCCACGTGTAGCGGTGAAATGCGTAGAGATGTGGAGGAACACCAGTGGCGAAGGCGACTCTCTGGTCTGTAACTGACGCTGAGGAGCGAAAGCGTGGGGAGCGAACAGGATTAGATACCCTGGTAGTCCACGCCGTAAACGATGAGTGCTAGGTGTTAGGGGGTTTCCGCCCCTTAGTGCTGAAGTTAACGCATTAAGCACTCCGCCTGGGGAGTACGGCCGCAAGGCTGAAACTCAAAAGAATTGACGGGGGCCCGCACAAGCGGTGGAGCATGTGGTTTAATTCGAAGCAACGCGAAGAACCTTACCAGGTCTTGACATCCTCTGCTATTCCTAGAGATAGGAAGTTCCCTTCGGGGACAGAGTGACAGGTGGTGCATGGTTGTCGTCAGCTCGTGTCGTGAGATGTTGGGTTAAGTCCCGCAACGAGCGCAACCCTTGATCTTAGTTGCCAGCATTTAGTTGGGCACTCTAAGGTGACTGCCGGTGACAAACCGGAGGAAGGTGGGGATGACGTCAAATCATCATGCCCCTTATGACCTGGGCTACACACGTGCTACAATGGATGGAACAAAGGGAAGCAAAACCGCGAGGTCAAGCAAATCCCATAAAACCATTCTCAGTTCGGATTGCAGGCTGCAACTCGCCTGCATGAAGCCGGAATCGCTAGTAATCGCGGATCAGCATGCCGCGGTGAATACGTTCCCGGGCCTTGTACACACCGCCCGTCACACCACGAGAGTTGGTAACACCCGAAGTCGGTGAGGTAACCTTTTGGAGCCAGCCGCCGAAGGTGGGACCAATGATTGGGGTGAAGTCGTAACAAGGTAGCCGTATCGGAAGGTGCGGCTGGATCACCTCCTTTCTAAGGATAGAATCGGAACGCCGAGGATTCTCTTCGGAGAATCTTC
>NZ_JCAXEV010000013.1:0-1037 GCF_059758495.1 Oceanobacillus sp. GQ8
ACCCTTGCATTTTTTGATGAAAATGCATATAATATATCTTGTCCTTGTTTTTAGGATGGTCTGGTAGCAATAGCGGAGAGGTCACACCTGTTCTCATGCCGAACACAGAAGTTAAGTTCTCCAGCGCCGATGGTAGTTGGGGCTTTGCCCCTGCAAGAGTAGGACGCCGCCAGGCGAATTGAATATTATAATTTGCGCATTTTATATGTGCATTGGAGGATTAGCTCAGCTGGGAGAGCACCTGCCTTACAAGCAGGGGGTCGCAGGTTCGAGCCCTGCATCCTCCACCATTTGCCGGCCTAGCTCAACTGGTAGAGCAACTGACTTGTAATCAGTAGGTTGGGGGTTCAAGTCCTCTGGCCGGCACCACTATTCATTTCAAATGTGTACGAGCCATTAGCTCAGTTGGTAGAGCATCTGACTTTTAATCAGAGGGTCGAAGGTTCGAATCCTTCATGGCTCACCACTCAAACACTTTTGCGGGTGTGGCGGAATTGGCAGACGCGCTAGATTTAGGATCTAGTGTCTTCGGACGTGGGGGTTCAAGTCCCTTCACCCGCACCATTACTTAATTAAAATACTTACGCTGCGGAAGTAGTTCAGTGGTAGAACACCACCTTGCCAAGGTGGGGGTCGCGGGTTCGAATCCCGTCTTCCGCTCCATGCCCAAGCCGGGGTGGCGGAATTGGCAGACGCACAGGACTTAAAATCCTGCGGTAGGTTCTACCGTGCCGGTTCGAGTCCGGCCCTCGGCACTATAAGCGCCCGTAGCTCAATTGGATAGAGCGTTTGACTACGGATCAAGAGGTTAGGGGTTCGACTCCTCTCGGGCGCGCCATTCTTTCGGGAAGTAGCTCAGCTTGGTAGAGCACATGGTTTGGGACCATGGGGTCGCAGGTTCAAATCCTGTCTTCCCGACCATTTAAATATTGGGGCCTTAGCTCAGCTGGGAGAGCGCCTGCCTTGCACGCAGGAGGTCAGCGGTTCGATCCCGCTAGGCTCCACCAATTAATTATTGCTCTTTGAAAACTGAACAG
>NZ_JCAXEV010000014.1:0-560 GCF_059758495.1 Oceanobacillus sp. GQ8
TTTTTTAATGTTTTAAAAGAACGTGAACTGTTTTTATACCCATCATTTAAGTTTTTTATCGAGCTTTTTGTGGATGGACTTGTACTAAATTTTGAAACGTATCCATAAATGTCGCCAAATTGAATTCGGTGCCAATCGCCATAATCACTTACTATAGAGTATGATTCACCCTTCTTAATTTCTCCTATCCTTTTTAATTTACCAGACCCGCGATTGTCATATATTGGTAGGTCCTCATTTGCTTTGAAGTAGCTGTTAAAATTGGCATATTGAATTTCAACTTCACTTTTCCTTATATAACCTACTCGATTTAAATAACTTACACGCCACCAATTTCCATAATCAGATGCTATTGGAAAAACAGTACCTTTTTCAATTGTTCCAAAAGGAATCAAGTCTTTCGAACTATTATCATATACATTCACTTGTTTTGTAGGAACTAGTTTATGAGATGTACCCGTATAACCTTTATTTGGATTTGCTATTTCTGAACTAGTAGCATACCCTGTATGGGCTTTTTTTACATATCCATAAATATCCCCAAATTGTACACGCCACCA
>NZ_JCAXEV010000015.1:0-387 GCF_059758495.1 Oceanobacillus sp. GQ8
TTGAAATAAAGCAAGGCTAAGAAATTAGCACGCTTATTTACTGTAACTTAGTTAAGTGAATAAGGGCGCACGGTGGATGCCTTGGTACTAGGAGCCGAAGAAGGACGGGACTAACACCGATATGTCTCGGGGAGTCGTAAGTAGACATTGATCCGGGAATTTCCGAATGGGGGAACCCACTGTTCGTAATGGAACAGTACCGTTACCTGAATACATAGGGTATCGGAGGCAGACCCGGGGAACTGAAACATCTCAGTACCCGGAGGAAGAGAAAGCAAATGCGATTTCCCAAGTAGCGGCGAGCGAAACGGAATCAGCCCAAACCAGAAAGCTTGCTTTCTGGGGTTGTAGGACACTCCACACGGAGTTACAAAGAAATTCTTTAGA
>NZ_JCAXEV010000016.1:0-240 GCF_059758495.1 Oceanobacillus sp. GQ8
GGTAAGGAAATACTAGTTGTTTGGTTCAGTTTTGAGGGAGCAATTCTCTCACTTGTACCTTGAAAACTAAATAAGAGTAACAACGACATCAATTAGAATGCTGAAACAACTGTTCAGCGATGTACGGACTGGACTGAGCCGTAGGAGATAAAGGAAACACGATGACCGTTAGGGAATCGAGGTTGACTTATCAGACGAAGGTGAAGGAAGTCACGCTAATCGCTAGTTGTTGAAGCTGGA
>NZ_JCAXEV010000017.1:0-238 GCF_059758495.1 Oceanobacillus sp. GQ8
GGTAAGGACATACTAGTTGTTTAGTTCAGTTTTGAGAGAGTGAATTCTTTCAATAAGAATTTAGATGGGCCTGTAGCTCAGCTGGTTAGAGCGCACGCCTGATAAGCGTGAGGTCGGTGGTTCGAGTCCACTCAGGCCCACCATCTATTCTCTATATTATACGGGGCCTTAGCTCAGCTGGGAGAGCGCCTGCCTTGCACGCAGGAGGTCAGCGGTTCGATCCCGCTAGGCTCCATTT